>NZ_JBICKS010000019.1:0-810289 GCF_043104415.1 Delftia sp. WSY_16
CTTGGGTGCCTCCATCCCAAGCACCATCAGGTATCGGCAGGGCCAAAAAAAAGGGAGCCGACGGCTCCCTTTCTTGACGATGAAGGTATCAACCCCACCCCGTCACTTGCGCAGCAGTTGCTTGAGCACGTTCTGCAGGCGGCGTGCGGTGGCGTCATCGCGTGCCGATGCCAGCACCCGCGCGGCATCGCTACCCCAGGTTTCCTGCGGGGCCGGATCGTTGCGGCGCGTCAGCAGTTGCAGCTGCAGGGCACGGCGGGCGCTCAGATGCTCTGCAGGCGTGGGCACGTCGGCAGCCATTTCAAGGCGCAGCAGGGCTTCACCCGCATCACCCTTGGGCGCCTGGGCCAGTGCCTGCGACCAGGCGCTGCGCACTTGCGCAGACACGCGACCGCCGAGCTGCTGGGCCGCCGGAATCTGCGTAGCGTCACGCGATTCCCAGGCTGCCATCAGCTGGGTCAGCGCTTCGCCATGGGCCTGGGCCGCGAGCTTGCGCAGAGCGTCCTGCGCATGCTCCATGGCTTCACGCTGGGCACGGAAGGCCGGATCGGCCAGGCGCGGACCGCGCTCTTCACGCGGTTCGCGGCCAAAGCGGCCATTGTCACGGTTGTCGCGTCCGTCCCTTCCATCGCGGCCACGGCCACCGTCGCGGCGGTCGCCAGGACGGGCAGCGCGCGCACCACCCTCTTCCTTCTTCATGCCGGGACGATCATCCCCGCGCACGGCAACCACGGGGCGCACCGGCGCCGGCTTCGCTTGCGATTCTTCCGAGCCGGCCGCAGCCACTGGCGCCTGTTCCGGCTGGGCAGCGTTGACGGAGGCATCGGCACGGCCGCGCAGCGCCTGCTCCAGAGCCTCCACCGCAGCGCGGATTTGCTGCACGTCACCCGATGTGTTGGCAGCTTCCACGGCCTGCGAAGCCTCCAGTACGCGGCGGTCGTGGTCGCTGAGCTGCACGGCTGCGGCCCGGGAACCACGCTCGCTGCCCTTGCGGTTGAAAGCCTCGTCCAGGGGCTTGCGGAAGGCGTCCCACAGCTTTTGCTCGTGCTTGCGATCCAGCGGCACGGCCTGTGCCTCGGCCTGCCAGCGCTGCTGCAGTGCCTTGACGGCATCGATGCGCAGGCTGGGTGCGGCGCCCAGCGCCGTGGCCTCGTCGATCATGGCGTGGCGGCGCTGCAGGCTGGCCTTTTGCGCAGCATGCAGCGGAGCCTCGGCCAGGGCCATGGCCTGCTTGAACTGGGGCTGCAGCTCGGCAAACAGTTTTTCACCGATATGACCGCTCTCGCGCCAGCGTTCAGCGAACTGGCGCAATGCGCGGGCCGCACCCTTGAGATCTTCGCTGGCGGCCTGCTGCGCTGCCCAGGCCTTGATCTCTTCGATCAGCGCCAGGCGCTGTGCCTTGGACTGGGTGGTTTCCGTGCGCAGCTTGTCGTGCCAGGACTCGACCACCTTGTGGGCCGCGTTGCAGGCTTCGTCAAACTTCTTCCAGAGAGCGTGGTTGGCCGCGCTGCCCTGGTCGGCCAGCTTCCACTGCTCACGCAGGCTGCGCAGGGATTCCTGGATCTTGCGACCGCCCAGCGCCTGGCCTTCAGGACGGTTCAGCAGAGCTTCCGCCTTGGCAACCAGCTCCTCACGCAGCTTGTCTGCGTTCTGGCGCGGCCAGCCTTCGGCTTCGCCTGCTGCCAAGAGGGCCTCGTGCACCTTGGTGACCAGTGCGTCGTCCACCAGACGACCATGGGCCTTGATGGCGGCACGCACGGCTTGCACGGCAGCGGAGCCAGCCTTGCTTTCGCCAGCAGCCGTCTCGGCCTGGAGCTGTTCCAGCGCCTGGGTCAGGGCAGCGCTGGCGGCAGCCACCTGCTCAGGCGACGTCTTGGCCTTGGGCTGCGCTGCGCTGCGGCCGGCAGGCGCTGGCTTGGACGGCTCGGCGGCCGCTGCCTCGGGAGGCAGGCCACGCGCCACACGCAGTTCATCGGCCCACACGGGCACGGTGGGCAGCGGGGCTGCTTCGTCCGCTGCGGCGGCCTCGGTCAGCGCAAGGGCAGACTGGAAGGCATCCCAGACAAGGATCAGCTGTGCGCTGGCGGCTTCCAACTGGGGCGGGAAGCGTCCATCCACGCTGGCCCAGTTGGCATCGCCGGTGAGCTCGCCGGCCTGCTCCTGCCAGCGGGCCACGTCGGCGCGCAGGTTGTCGAGCACAGCCTGGGCGTCGCGCCATGGCTTGGTGGACAGGACTTCGATGCGCTGGGCCAGCAAGACAGCCACTTCGCGCTGGACCTGCACGCGATGCTGCAGTTCCTCGATGGCCTTGACGCGCTCGGCCAGTTGGGCCTTGTACTGCGACAGCGGCTCACGCGACAGCGGGGCGCCTGCCTTGGCGGCGTCGCGCTGCCAGGCGATGGCGTCGGCGGCATTGAAGGGCGATGCGACCAGCAGTGCCTGGGCCTTTTCAGCCCATTCCACTGCGATCTTTTCCTGGTCCTTGGTGCGGCGGATTTCATCCAGACGCTCACGCACGGCGCGGGCCGCGCTCTTGTCGCGCGCGCTCAGCTCCTTGAGGACGTCCTGCAATTGCTCGACCGAAGGCTGGGTTGCCAGCCAGTCGCGGATGCGCGAGGCGCGATCACCCGAGGTTTCGGCGGAGAAGGCACCGCCCGTGAGCACATCCAAGGGGTGTTGTTCAGGATTCTTGGCAGAAGCAGGGCTCACTTCAGGTGCATCGGACATGGTGCTGCGGGGGGAAAGAGAAGACATGAATCAATCGTTGAATGCCTGGCTGCCGCGGGCCGCCAGACGCGGCCGGCCGGGCTGCATGCAGGCATGCTAGCCGGGCCGGGAAAACCATATTCTCGCCGTTATTTGAAGCGGAGCCAAAACCGGGCTACTGTGCGGACAGGCTGAGCTGGGCGCGCGGGCTCCATTCCTGGTCGTCGGAATCCAGTTTCGGGGCCCCGAGAAACAGGCGCTCGAGCGGCAACTGCTGCTGCGCCAGATAGTCGCGAACGGCCACGCCGCGCGCCAGCGCCAGCTCGCGCATGGCATCGTCGGGCACGGTGATCTGCTCCAGCAGCAGGCTGCGCATCTGGTCGGTGGGCAAGTCCTTGGCCATGCCGATGACATTGCGCGGCTTGGCAAAGTCGGCACGGCTGTAAAGCGCCTTGGTCAAAGCCGGCACTTCGGCAGCAGACAACTCGGTCACCGATTCTGCCGATTTGCCCTCGCGCAGCACCTGGCGGCGCTTCTGGGCCAGCAACAGGCGATCGAGTTCGGCCTGCTTCCAGGCCTCCTTGTCCTGGGCCTCGCGCGCCTCGCCGATCACGGTGAGCCTGAGGGCCGGGCGCTCCTTGAGGGAGGCGACCACCTTGCCCAGGCTTTCGCGGGCCTTGGCATCGATCTGGGATCGGCCCGGCGCAAAGGCCACCACGCCCGACTCACCGCTGCCGCCAAATGCGCCCGACAGCAGCGAGAACGGCGAGGTGACGGCCTTCATGATCAGGTTGCCGATGATCTTGAAGATGACTGGCGCCAACCTGAATTGCGGGTCGTTGAGCGAGCCGCTGACCGGCAGGTCCAGGTCGATGACGCCGTTGCGGTCGGCCAGCAATGCCACGGCCAGGCGCACGGGCAGCGAGGCCGGCGCACCTTCGACGGCTTCGCCGAAGGTGAGCTGGTGCAGCACCAGCTTGTTGCGCGCCGTGAGCTGGCCATCGGGCTCGATCTTGTAGCTGACATCCATGCTGAGCTTGCCGCGCTCGATGCCATGGCCCGCGTACTTGATGGAGTACGGCGACAGCGGCGGCAGCTCCAGATCGCGCATCTGGGCGCGTATGTCCAGGGCCAGCGGCTTGGCCAGCGGATTGACCTGCCCGGTAATCTCCAGCGAAGCCGTGCCCTGGGCGCGGCCGCGCAGCTCCACATCCGCCAGTTGCGGCCCCTGCTCCCCGGCCGGCTGTTCGGACGAGAAGGCGCTCAGGCGGCCGGCCAGCTCGCTGAGGTCAGCCGAGTAGTTGGGCTGGATGAAGTAGTCGGAGAACTGCACCTTGCCGCCCGTCAGCACGATAGGGCCGATCTTGATGACCGGTGCAGGCCCGGAAGCGGCCTTCGGCGAGACCGGCTCGGCAGGAGCCGCCGCGCCATCCGCAGCCGGCGCGGTGTTTTGCTCCAGTGACTGCTGAGACTGGGCCGACTTGACGATGTCCTGCAGATTGATGCGGCCATTGCGCTGCACGATCACGCGTGCGAAGAAGTCGCTGAGCGCCGTCTCGCGCACGCTCAGGCGCAGCGGCTGGGCGGGCTGCATCTGCAGGTCCAGGCCACGCACGGCCAAGGTTTTCCAGGCGACGAGTTCATCGCGCAGGCCCAGGCCCAAGGCAGCCGATCGAGCCTTGGCCCGGTCGGCCGTGGATTCGCTGAGCACGGCTGCCACGGCGCCTGCGGCCGTGCTGGGTGCGCCCTGCCCCGCAGCCTCACCCCCGGCTTGCACGGGCGAGGCCAGCGCGGAACGCATGCGCAGATCCACCAGTTCGACATCGCCCTGCACCATCAGCTCGGGGCCGGCAGGCTGGCTGGCAAAGCGCAGCTGACCCAGGAAATTGCCATCGGCGCGCACCAGCTCCACATTGAGCATGTCGGCAAAGTAGGGCTCCAGCGCGTGCAGCGGCAGGCTGCGCGCCTGCAGCCTGCCCTGAAGCGACAGTGGCGCCAGTCCCAGATCGCCGCGCAGGCTCAGCGATCCTGCCTGGACGCGCCGGCCCGAGCCGACCTGGGCGGACAGCTCCAGCGGCGTGGGAGCGGACTTGGCCGCCAGCGGCTCGATGGCGCCCAGGCGCAGGCGCAGCGAACTCAGATCCAGGGACACGGTGCGCGCCGAATCGGCGTTGCGCACGGGCGCTTCGTCACGCAGCGCAACGGCGCCACCGTCCACTTCCACGGCCTGCAGCCTCAGACCCCAGGGCCTGGGCTTGTCCTTGGCGGGGTCCGGCGTCGCAGGTGCCGAGGTTGCGGGTGGCAGCCATTGCTCATACATCCACCGGCTCTGGGCGTCGCGCGACACGCCCAGCTGCGGCTTTTGCAGCGCCAGGCGCCCCACGGAAACCTGCTGGCTGGCCAGATTGACCTGTACCTGCTCCAGCTGCAGGCGCGCGATGTCGACCGGCGCGGCCTTGTCCTTGAGGCTCAACTGCTCCACGCCCAGCTCGGCCACCTGCACCACCATGGCGGAGCCGCTCCAGCCCAGGCCGGCGTCGGTGCTCAGCAGGCCGGTCAGCTCCGGCTTGAGATGGGCAGACAGATACGGCGCCGCCAGTTGCAGAGGCAACTGGCGCGCGGAGACGGCCAGTTGCCCCTGCCTGTCGGTCATGGCGCCGCTCAGCCTCAGTTCGGCGGGTTTTGCGCCCTCTCCTGCCGCTGCAGACTGCACCTGCATGCCGGCATCAAATTGCAAAGGCTGCTCCAGCGGCCAGCGGACATCGCGCACTTCCAATGACAGCTGGCGCGCCTGAAGCGCCGCACCCGACTGGCCTGCGCCGGGCGACGCATCGCGCCAATGCACCGTGGCATCGGCAATGGCCAGCCTGTCCAGGCTCACCTTCCAGGGCTGAGGCGCATCGGAGGCAGGCTTTTCCACTGCCGGCCTGGAATCGGAGGCAGAGCGACTGCCCATCGCCATCCAGTTGATGCGGCCTTGCGCATCACGGGCCGCGAAAATCTCTGGAGCGCTCCACTGCACGGACTCCAGCTCCACCACCGACTGCAGGGGCTGCACGTTCTTGAGCACGGCCGCCAGGCGCTCGAAACGCAGCAGGGGCGCCTCATCGCGGTCAAGCAACTCGGCACCGGACAGGCTGACCTCGCCGGTGATCCGCACCACGGCCTGCTCGGCCTGCTCAAAGGAGATGTGCAGATTGGTATCCAGCACGCCGGAGCGCGGCTTGACGGGAGCATTGGCGGGCACATAGCCCAGGTAAGGCGTCAGGTCCACGCCCTGCCAGCTCAGATCGACGGCCGTCTGGCGCTGGTCGGTGAAAGGCGTGCTCTGGGCACTGGATTCAAAGCGGCTGCCGTTGAGTGCGAAGGACAGGTGCGGCAGCACCTTGATCTCGCGCTTGGACTCCAGATTGCTGATGAACGGCAGCTTCAGCTGCAGCTGATCCAGCATGTGCTCACGCTGCTGGACATCGTCCTGCAATTGCACGCGGCCGTCGCGCAGCGCAATGTTGTACAGCGCAAAGCCCAAGGGCTTGGCCGGCGGCGTATCGCTGGGCTCGGCCAACCGGGCCAGCACATCATCCACATCGAAGTGCCCCAGGCTCTGCTGCGTGAGGCGCAGCACCGGCGCATCGACTTCGATGGCATCCAGGACAGGTGCCAGCCTGAAGAGGGACTGGATACTGGCATTCACATAGATGCGGTCGACCTGCAGCTGTGGCGACGACGGCGCGGGTTCTGCCTGCCCTGCGCCCGCCGGCTGGCTTTTGGCAATGCGCAGATCACGCAGGGTCAGCTCCAGCGACCAGGGCCGGAACTCCACTGCCCCCACATGGACCTGGCGACCCAGCTTGACCGATGCCTGCTTTTCCAGCTGGCTTTTGGCGACAACGGGCACCAGCGCCCACAGCAGCAGCCACAGCAAAAGAAACGCTGCAAAGGCGATGGCCAGCCTGCGCAGCCAGCGGTGCTTGAAGAGAAATTGCATGGGGCTCTAATAACTAATACGGCGCCATCCTGGACAGAGGACGCAGCGGTGGCTGCATTGCATCAGAAATTGGGCTGGCAGCAAGACCTCAACCCGCATCACCGCACATTTCTTGACGTTGCAGTCACCCTGGAACGACAAAGCCCGGAAGCCTTGAACCGGCTTCCGGGCTTTACGGCAGGCACAAGTCCTGGCCGTTTTCCGCAGTCAAGGAGAGGATGGTCCTTGCTGCTCGGAAGCAAGAGATTGCTTCCAGGAAGGCCGCGGAAGAAGACTTGAACGACTGTGCCCGAACCATCGAACACCACTTTTACCCGTCTTCCACCTTGGCGAGACGACTGCAGGAGCAGTCGCCTCCAATATAGAAGGATGCAGGCCAGGCCTGCCAGTGCTTTTGCATTTCATTGCAATTTCATGAAGCCCTGTACAACCGCCGCAAGCGCCCCACATCGGTAGCACGCAACCTGCTCTCAAACACTCAGAAACTGTGTTTGCATCCATGGTTTGTTATTATTCATCGATCTAACAAACGCACTTCATAGTGTTGACCGTGTATTTGGTGAACTCCTAGAATCCGCCAGCGCTCGAATAGAGCGTTTTTTGTTTCTGCTGCCTCACGACTGAGCAGATCCCGCAGGCCTACAACGCAATGGTGCACCAAGCGCCAGCCTCCCGGATCCGCAGCACCCAATCCAGGGTGTCAGCCTCACCGGCCTTCGCTTCGGCGAAGGCCGTTTCGGGTTGGTGCCCCTAGAAAGGAAAAAGCTATGCCAGCGTCAGGAAAATTTTTCGCCGCCGCGCGAACGTTCGCCATCGATGTGGCCAACGGTTTTCTTGCCATCATCCACAACAGCTTCGCCCTTCTGGGCCTGGCTGTGGCCTTCCTGGCCATTACCTTGTTCGCCCGTCCCGACCTGCGCGATGCCGGAGAGAGCCAGCTGCGCTCCTGGCTGACCGCTCGCCAGATGGCCGAGCTGGGTGCGCCCGTCGAACTCGCGGCCAGCGACCGCGCGACGGCGACCAACCCGAAGAACCTGCCCAAGGATCAGGCGGCCGTGGCCTTCTGGCTCAGCAAGAAGTACCGCGTGGCGCCCGAGCCCATCGCGGCACTGGTCAGCGAGGCCTACGACCTGGGCAAGGTCAACCGCCTGGACCCGACGCTGATCCTGGCCATCATGGCCATCGAGTCCAGCTTCAATCCGTTCGCGCAAAGTGCTGTCGGCGCGCAGGGCCTGATGCAGGTGATGACCACGGTGCATACCGACAAGTACGAGAACTTCGGCGGCCAGAACGCCGCGTTCGACCCCGTCAGCAATCTGCGCGTGGGCGTGCGCGTGCTCAAGGAGTGCATTGAGCGCGCCGGCTCCATCGAAGGTGGCCTGCGCTACTACGTGGGCGCGGCCAACCTGCCCACCGACGGCGGCTATGCCGCCAAGGTGCTGGCCGAGCACCAGCGCCTGCGCATGGCCGCCGGCCTGCGTGCCGTGCCGCTGATGACCGCCAAGATCGAGCAGCCCAAGCAGGCCGTCCAGATCGCAGCCACCAAGCCGGCCACATCCACGGCCGAGGCAGCCGGACCTGCGGCCTCGGCTGCGTCCGCTGGCACCCCGGCAGTGCCGGTCAGCTCGAGCAGCATGTCCGCGCGCACCGAACAGGTGGCCCTGCAGACACAGGAGCCGGCGCTGTAACCGGAACCACCGACATGGCGCACGAAGCTGGCTAAGGCCAGCTTTTTTCATGCCTGCCTGCACCCGCTGATCTGCCAGGCAGGCGGCTTCGCCAACGCCCCTCGCCTGTCTTCGGCTCCATCAGCTCAGCTACACTAGCGGGGTACGCAACTGGCGATAGGCGCAGCCGCTTCACGCACCGCTGCCGCTGACGTGGAAACCAGCAGAAGGCCTGAAAAGAACCACCTTCTGTGAACCACCGGGGAGCGTACCGCCCAGCCTCCATGCGCACGCGGGATCTGGAGTGTTCCGCCGTTCGCCTGGGCAGCCCTTGGCCTCAAGGGAATTTCAAGTTCACAGGACTGCCATGTTTCAACGCACCAATACCGTCGAGAAGGTCGACGCCGAAGTCTTTGCCGCCATCCAGGCCGAGAACCTGCGTCAACAAGAACATATCGAGCTGATCGCCAGCGAGAACTACTGCTCGCCCGCCGTGATGGAAGCCCAGGGCTCCCAGCTCACCAACAAGTACGCAGAAGGCTATCCAGGCAAGCGCTACTACGGCGGCTGCGAGAACGTCGATGTGGTCGAGCAGCTTGCCATCGACCGCGTCAAGAAGCTGTTCGGCGCCGAGGCCGCCAACGTTCAGCCCAACTCCGGCTCCCAGGCCAACCAGGCCGTGCTCATGGCCTTTGCCAAGCCCGGCGACACCATCATGGGCATGAGCCTGGCCGAAGGCGGCCACCTGACGCACGGCATGCCGCTGAACATGTCGGGCAAGTGGTTCAACGTGGTCTCCTACGGCCTGAACGCCGAAGAAGCCATCGACTACGACAAGATGGAAGCGCTGGCGCGCGAGCACAAGCCCCGCATCATCGTGGCCGGCGCATCGGCCTACGCCCTGGCCATCGACTTCGAGCGCTTCGCCAAGATCGCAAAGGAAGTCGGCGCCATCTTCTGGGTGGACATGGCCCACTACGCCGGCCTGATCGCCGCGGGCGTGTACCCCAACCCCGTGCCCCACGCCGACGTGGTCACCACCACCACGCACAAGAGCCTGCGCGGCCCGCGCGGCGGCGTGATCCTGATGAAGGCCGAGCATGAGAAGGCCATCAACAGCGCCATCTTCCCCGGCCTGCAAGGCGGCCCGCTCATGCACGTCATCGCCGGCAAGGCCGTGGCCTTCAAGGAAGCACTGTCTCCCGAGTTCAAGGCCTACCAGGAGCAGGTCGTGAAGAATGCCAAGGTCGTCGCCGAAACGCTGACGGCCCGCGGCCTGCGCATCGTCTCCGGCCGCACGGAAAGCCACGTCATGCTGGTGGACCTGCGCGCCAAGGGCATTACCGGCAAGGCGGCAGAAGCCGCACTGGGTGCCGCCCACATGACGATCAACAAGAACTCCATCCCCAACGACCCCGAAAAGCCGATGGTGACCAGCGGCATCCGCGTGGGCACGCCCGCCATGACCACGCGCGGCTTCAAGGAAGAGGAAGCCCGCCTGACGGCCAACCTGCTGGCCGACGTGCTGGAGAACCCCAGCGACGAAGCCAACCTGGCTCGCGTGCGCGCCCAGGTGGCCGAGCTGACGGCCCGCTTCCCGGTCTACGGCGCCTGATTTGAGCGCATAGAGGCCTGCCATGAAGTGCCCGTTCTGCAGCCACCCGGACACCCAGGTCGTGGAGACCCGTGAGGCCGAGGATGGGGGCTTCATCCGCCGCCGCCGCCAATGCGGCGGCTGCGACAAGCGCTTCACCACCTATGAGCGGCCCGAGGTCAGCTTCCCCGCCATCGTCAAGAAGGACGGGCGGCGCATCGAGTACGAGCGCGCCAAGCTGCTGGGTTCGTTCAAGATTGCGCTGCGCAAGCGTCCCGTGAGCACGGAGCAGATCGATGCCGCCATCGAGCGCATCGAGGAACGGCTGCGCAACCTGGGCGAGCGCGAAGTGCTCTCCAGCCGCCTGGGCGAGATGGTGATGCGCGAGCTCAAGCTGCTCGACAAGGTCGGCTACATCCGCTACGCCAGCGTCTACCGCAGCTTCGAGGACGTGGACGACTTCAAGAACGTCATGGATGAAGTCCGCAATCCCGGCTGATCAGGCCGGCAGGACACAAGAAAGCCGCCCTTGGGCGGCTTTCTCTTTGGCGTCCTGGCAGCGCTTTCAGGGCGCCGCGGCAGGAATCGGCGCCAGGCCTGAATCGACGTCGCCGCACTGGGCGCGGTGGCGCAGGGCGTGGTCCATCACCACCAGGGCCAGCAACGCTTCGGCGATGGGCGCGGCGCGGATGCCCACGCAGGGGTCATGGCGACCCTTGGTGATGACTTCGGTGCTCTGGCCCTGGGTGTCGATGGACTCGCGCGGCGTGATGATGGAACTGGTGGGCTTGATGGCGATGCGCACCTCCAGATCCTGGCCCGTGCTGATGCCGCCCACGATGCCACCGGCGTTGTTGCTGCGAAAACCTTCAGGACTCAGCGAGTCGCCGTGCGTGGTGCCGCGCTGGACCACGCTGTCGAAGCCCGCGCCGATCTCCACGGCCTTGACGGCGTTCAGGCCCATCATGGCGTAGGCGACGTCGGCATCGAGGCGGTCATACAGCGGCTGGCCCAGGCCCACCGGCATGCCACTGGCCTGCACGCGCAGCGCGGCGCCGCAGGAGTCGCCCGACTTGCGCAGCGCATCCATGTATTCCTCGTAGCGGGACACATCGGCCACCGGCGCAAAGAAGGGATTGTTGCGCACATGCTCCCAGCTCTCGAAGGGCAGCGACAGCTCGCCCACCTGGGTCATGCAGGCGCGGAACTCGGTGCCGAATTTTTCCTTGAGCCACTTCTTGGCCACGGCGCCGGCCGCCACCGTGGGCGCCGTCAGCCGTGCGGAGGAGCGGCCGCCGCCGCGCGGATCACGGATGCCGTACTTCTGGAAGTAGGCGTAGTCGGCATGGCCGGGACGAAAGCTTTGCGCAATGTTGGAGTAGTCCTTGCTGCGCTGGTCGGTATTGCGGATCAGCAAAGCGATCGGCGTGCCCGTGGTACGGCCTTCGTAGACGCCCGAGAGGATTTCCACCGCGTCCGGCTCGTTGCGCTGCGTCACGAACTTGCTGGTGCCGGGGCGGCGGCGGTCCAGGTCGTGCTGGATGTCCGCCTCGCTCAGTGCCATGCCAGGCGGGCAACCGTCGATGACGCAGCCGATGGCCGGGCCATGCGATTCGCCGAAGTTGGTGACAGTGAATAGGGTTCCGAAGGTGTTGCCGCTCATAGGCCGATGATTATGCCCGGGTCGCCCCCAGGCGCCGCTCCCGCTGCAGCGGTGCATTGCGCAGGCAGCCATCTCCTGCAAAGAAACAATAAAACTATCAAATTACAAATATTGATAGCTAGAATTACAGAACATTGTTCTTCAACCGCCTGCGGACCATCCCTCAGGCACCAGCCGCAACTTGCGGGAGATTCGTGAAATGCAGACCTCTTCCGGCTCAACGCAACGCCAGGATCGCAGCGATCCTGCGAGCAGCACTCCACCGCCCTCACCCATCCTTCAACAGGATGCCGGTGACCAGAATCTTCACCCCACCCTGATGACCATGCTGCTGGTCTCAGCCAGGCCCGATGATTTCAGAACCCGCAACCGGCTTGCCCAGGCCAAGCAGTACATGCGGGCCCGGCTGGATGACCCCGAGCTCAAGCCGCTGCAGGTGGCCCAGGGCCTGGGCATGTCGCTGCGCAGCCTGGCGCGCCTGTTCGCCACCGAGGGACTGACTCCCAGCCGCTGGCTCTGGAACGAGCGCCTGGCCCAGGCCCACCTGCTGCTGCAGGCCGACAATGCGCGGCGCGTGACCGATGTGGCGATGGCCTGCGGCTTCACCAGTTTCTCGCACTTCAGCCGCGTCTTCAGGCAGGCCTATGCCGTGCCGCCCAGCGCATTGCTCAAGCCCCGGCGCAGCAGCGTGCATTGAACGGGCTTGCGCCCGGCCGTAAAAAAACCAAGGCCTGCGCCGCGTTCTGCGGTCGCAGGCCTTGCTGCATGGGCAGGGACGGTCTTGCCGCGACCGGATGATCAGTCCGCGCCCTGGCGCTCGCCTTCGGGCCAGTCGCGGATATAGGCCTTGAGCATGCGGTTCTCGAAGTTCTGGCTGTCCACCACGGCCTTGGCCACGTCGTACAGGCTGATCACGCCCATCAGCATGCGCTTGTCCATCACCGGCATGTAGCGCGCATGGCGGTCCAGCATCATGCGGCGCACCTCGTCCATGTCGGTTTCCATGGTGCAGGTCATGGGAGCGTCGTCCATGGCCGAGCGCACCAGCGTCTCGCCCACGCCGCCGTGCTTGACAAAGCCCTGGATCACTTCGCGGAAGGTCAGCATGCCGACCACGTCGCCGTGCTCCATGACCACGAGGGAGCCGATATCGCGCTCGGACATCACCTGCACCGCGCTGGCCAGGCTTTCGTCCGGCGACACCGTGTAGAGGGTGTTGCCCTTGACGCGCAGGATGTCACTTACTTTCATGCCGTATCTCCAAGATTGTCTGTGTCGCCGTGGTTGCGGCAAGCCCATGTCTGCCGGGAAATATAGCCCACAATGCCCGCTTGCCTTGACAACCATGGAGACAGGAATGCCCGGCTACTCGGATCCCGGCTTTGACACTCTGGCGCTGCACGCGGGCGCACAGCCCGACCCCGCCACCGGTGCGCGCGCGACGCCCATCCACCTCACGACCTCGTTCGTGTTCGAGTCCAGCGACCATGCGGCCTCGCTGTTCAACCTGGAGCGCCCAGGCCACGTCTACAGCCGCATCTCCAATCCCACGAATGCTGTGCTGGAGCAGCGCGTCTCGGCCCTGGAAGGCGGCGTGGGCGCCATCGCCGTGGCCAGCGGCCAGGCGGCGCTGCACCTGTCGGTGGCCACGCTCATGGGCGCGGGCAGCCACATCGTGGCCAGCACGGCGCTGTACGGCGGCTCGCAGAACCTGCTGCACTACACGCTGGCGCGCTTCGGCATAGAAACCACCTTCGTCAAGCCCGGCGACATCGACGGCTGGCGCGCCGCGGTGCGCCCCAACACCAAGCTGTTCTTCGGCGAGACGGTGGGCAACCCGGGCCTGGATGTGCTGGACATCCCCACCATCAGCGCCATCGCGCATGAGGCCGGCGTGCCGCTGCTGGTGGACTCCACGCTGACCTCGCCCTGGCTGATGAAGCCGTTGGAGCATGGCGCGGACATCGTCTACCACTCGGCCACCAAGTTCCTGTCGGGCCACGGCACCGTGGTCGGGGGCATCGTGGTGGATGGCGGCAGCTTCGACTGGGAAAAGTCGGGACGCTTCCCGGAGCTGACCGAGCCCTACGACGGCTTCCACAACATGGTGTTCAGCGAGGAAAGCAGCACTGGCGCCTTCCTTCTGCGCGCACGCCGCGAAGGCCTGCGCGACTTCGGCGCCTGCATGAGCCCGCACACGGCCTGGCTGATCCTGCAGGGCATAGAGACGCTGCCGCTGCGCATGGAGCGCCATATCCGCAACACCGAGAAGGTGGTGCAATTCCTGGCCAGCCATCCGCTGGTGGGCCGCGTGGGCCACCCGCTGCTCGATACCCATCCCTCGCACCAACTCGCCAAGAAGCTGCTGCCGCGCGGCGCAGGCTCGGTGTTCAGCTTCGACATCAAGGGCAACCGCAACCAGGGCCGCAAGTTCATCGAGACGCTCAAGGTCTTCAGCCACCTGGCCAACGTGGGCGACTGCCGCAGCCTGGTCATCCACCCTGCCAGCACCACGCACTTCCGCATGAGCGACGAGGCGCTGGCCCAGGCCGGCATCGGCCAGGGCACGATCCGCCTGTCCATCGGGCTGGAAGACGCAGACGACCTGATCGACGACCTCAAGCGCGCCCTCAAGGCGGCCGAGAAGGCCGCGTGAATCGGCAAGGGAGACACCAACAATGAAGATCGATGTTCACGGCCACGCCATCTACGCCTATACCGGCGGCAAGGCCTTCAATCCCGCACAGCCGACGGCCATCCTCATCCACGGCGTGCTGTGCGACCACAGCGTCTGGGCACTGCAAAGCCGTTACCTGGCCAACCACGGCTGGAACGTGCTGGCCATAGACCTGCCGGGCCACTGCCGCAGCGCAGGCGATGCGCCGGCCAGCGTGGAGGCGGCGGCGGATTTCATCGGCCAGCTCATGGATGCGGCAGGCATCGAGAAGGCCGCGCTGGTCGGCCACAGCTGGGGCAGCCTGATCGCCATGGAAGCGGCCGCGCGGCTGGGCGCGCGCGTCAGCCACCTGGTGCTGGTGGGCACGGCCTACCCGATGAAGGTCTCGCCCGCCCTGCTGGACTCCGCGCTCAGCACGCCAGAGCAGGCCATCCGCATGGTCAATGTGTTCTCGCGCGCCACGCTGGCGCCACCCAGCGGCGCAGGCAGCTGGGTGTTCGGCGCCGGCATGGCGCTGGGCCGGCGCGTGCTGGCCAGCAATGACCGCACCAACCTGCTGCACACCGGCTTCAAGGCCTGCGACAGCTACGCGGGCGGCGAGGCGGCCATGGCGGCGCTGCAATGCCCGGTCCTGTTCGCCCTGGGCGAGCAGGACCAGATGACGCCGCCCAAGGCCGCCAAGGGCCTGATCGAGGCGGCCCGGGGCGCGCAGCGCCAGGTCAGCATCGTGCACCTGCCCAGCGGCCACAACCAGATGACCGAGGCGCCCGACCAGACGCTGTTCGCCATCCGGGATTTCCTGGCGCGCTGAGACCGGCCGGGTCCTGCCCGCAGGGCAGGCACGCACTCACTCACGCACTCACGCCCCGCGCGCGGGGAAGATGCTCTTTTTCACGAGCGCGTGCACGCCCCAGTTGCCATCCACCACCTGGGTGATGCCGAAGTCCACGGCGATCGACATCAGCGAGATGGCCTCGTCCTCTCCCAGCCCCTGGGTGGTCATGAGGAAGTGGCGCATCTTGTGATAGGCGTCGCGCAGAGCCAGGTCCACGGAAGACTTCTTGAAGATCTGGTTTTGCGCATCCGGCCCCAGCTCCGCCAGGTAGTTGGCGTAGCTGAAGCCGTGCAGCAGCCATTCGTCCTGGGTTTCGAGCAGCGGATAGGCCAGTTCGGCCAGCGGCGTTCCAGGCAGGTCCGCCTTCTTGTGCAGGATCAACTGGAAGGTGCCGGTCAGCGAGCACTCGATGGCCGTGCCGCACAGCTCGGAGTCCCCCTGCGAGGCATGCGGATCGCCCACGGTGAAGTTGGCCCCTGGCACGGCCACGGGGAAATACATGGTCGCCCCCTTGCCGATGCGCCAGTTGTCGATGTTGCCGCCCGTGTGGTTGGGCGGAATGGAGCTGGCCATCTCCACCTCGGCCGGCGCCACGCCGATGGTGCCGAAATGCGGGCGCACGGGAACGCGGATATTGCGCAGCACGTTTTCGTTCTTGCTGATCGTGCGGTGGTCCACGGGCACGCCCGGATAGTCGATGGTCGGGTGGACCACGCCGAAGGGGTCGGTCTGCGGCGTCCAGCGGTAGTTGTAGACGGCGCGGGCCCAGTTGCGCTCGCCGGTCGCATCCACCTCGTAGATGGTGACCACCTCGCGCTTTCGGGGCTCGGTGAGCGTGTCGCCATAGTGAAAGCCCCAGTTCGCCGCCGCATTGCTGCCGAAGGTCCGGCCCTTGAACTGCGGGTTGCCCGAGGGGCGCGGCACCACATCAATGATGCGTACTTCCAGCACATCGCCGGGCTGGGCGCCCTTGATGCGTACCGGCCCCGTGCAGATGTGCACGCCCTGGCCCCCACCTGCGCCGTTCTTGGCATCCATGGGACCGGCACCCCGGCGATCGACGTTCTTGCGCTGGCTGTCCCAGTGGAACACGCTCTCGGCGCCCGGGTCGCCCCGGACCATGCGTTCGGCATCGTCATTGGCGTGGTGGGTCAGCGTCTCCATGGTCACGTAGTCACCCGATTCGACTTCGACCACCGGCTTGGCCGATCTGCTGAAGTAGCCCCAGAGCACGGTACTGGCAGAGGCGGGAATGTAGTAGTGGCTGGCCATGCCCTGGCCGGCCCGGGCGCCGGGCGCGCCCTGGGCAAAGGCCCGGGACGGTGCCATCGCACCGCTGATGGCGCCGGCCGAGACCGCGCCGCCACCGACCACCATGGCGTCGCGCAGGAAGGAACGGCGTGCAACCTGGAATTCCTCGCGGATCAGCGTCTCATCGGCTGGCGAAGCACCGTGCTGGCAGCCCGGGCCGCAGATATGTTCTTGGTGGGGGATGGTCATCGAAAATACTCCTGCTGTTGTGGATCGGTGCCGGCAGCGCCAGTGTCCAGGCGAGCATGTCCAGGCCGGTTGTTCCTGCGCGCACAAAAACTTGTCGCGGCTGCCATCCGGTGCGCCGGGCTTGGACAGGCAGTACGCGGCAGTTCATAGTTCGCCCCTGATGCACGACGATCCAAGACGCTTTTCCACCCACGCATTTCCCGATGCCTTGCGGCAGGCTGCGCTCAATGAGGCGCTGTCCAGGGCAGACATCCATGGCGAAGCGCCCACGCCACCGGCCACCCACCTGGCGCTGCGCAGCTCGCCACTGGGATCGGTATTCATTACGCTGGCCACCTCGCCACTGACGCTGCGGGCCGTGGCCAAGCGGCCGCGCGGCCCGGGCCTGCTGCTGTGCGCCTTGCTGCAAGGCAGCGCCGATGCGGTGGTCGAGGACGCCGCGTTCCCGCTCAAGGCCGGCTCCGCGCTGCTGCTGGAGTCAGACCGGGACTGGCAGCTGCAGTTGCCCGGCGACGGCCGCCTGCTGCTTGCGCGGCTGGAGTCCTCGAGCTTTCTGCTCCGCCTTCTGCGCTCGTGCCCGCCCGAGGCCAGGCACATCGGCGGGACAGGCGGTGTGGGGGCCATGTGCATGGCAATGGCGGCCTCACTGGCAGAGCAGATCGACACACTGGCACAGGACGATCTGCTGTCGGTGGAGGCCACGCTCACCGACATGCTGGTCACCTGCCTGACACCGCGCGCCGGCAATCCCGACCAGGAGCAGGCCGAGGCGACCGAGCCGCCCAGCGCCGTGCAGCTTGGCCATCTGCGCCGCATCTGCCGCGCCATCGAAACCCGGCTGGGCGATGCCGAGCTGTCCATCGATGCCATCGCCGAAGCCGAGGGGCTGTCCACGCGCTATCTGCAAAAGCTGTTCAAGGGAGCGGCCACCAGCTTCAGCACCTACCTGCGCGAACGCCGGCTGGAGCGCTGCCGCATGGACCTGAGCAACCGCTCGCTGCAGCATTGCTCCATTGCCGAGCTGTGCTTTCGCTGGGGCTTTGGCGATGCCGCCAACTTCAGCCGTGCCTTCACGGCCCGCTATGGCCTGTCCCCCAAGGCCTATCGCGCCAGTCCGGCGCGCGTGCAGGATGCGCCGCCCGGCCAGCGCGGACGCCCCTCGCCCGCCGAGAGCGCTGCGCAGGGTGCAGAACCGGCCGCAGCGCGCCTGGCACACAGCCCGTTCCAGGCCCTGCTGCGCGACCATGCACGCTACGCCCAGGCGCTGGCCCTTGTGCCCAAGCGCTCGGCGCACGCAGACAATGGTGGTGCGTCGCCCCAGCACTACTACCTTCCGGTCTCCGACAAGACCGTGCACTGGGGCTACCTGAGCCGTTCACTCAAGCCCGTGCTTTCGGTGCGCTCGGGTGACGTGGTGACCATGGAGACGCTGACCCAGCATGCCTCGGACGACTGGGAACGCATGATCGAAGGCGATCCGGGCGCCGAAAGCGTGTTCCACTGGACCGCAGCCCAGAAGGCCGTGGACCGGCGCGGCGCGGGCCCGATGGATGCCTCGATCTACGGCCGCGGCGCAGGCGAGGGCTTCGGCGTGCACATCTGCACCGGCCCCGTCTATGTGCATGAGGCCGAACCTGGCGACCTGCTGGAGATACGCATCCTCGACGTGCAGCCACGCCCCAGCTGCAGCCCCGCCCACCACGGCCGTGTCTTCGGCAGCAACGCCGCCGCCTGGTGGGGCTTTCACTACCGCGACCAGATCACGGAGCCCCGCCAGCGCGAAGTGGTCACCATCTACGAAATCGACCACGCACTGCCCGAGGAGCCCACGGCCCGCGCCGTCTACAACTACCGCTGGACGCCGCAGACCGACCCCTTCGGCGTGGTCCATCCGACCATCGACTACCCGGGCGTGCCCGTGGACCCCGCCAGCATCACCCGGCGCTTTGGTGTGCTGGACAAGGCACGCGTGCCGCTGCGTCCGCATTTCGGCATGCTGGCCGTGGCACCGCGAGAGGCCGGCCTGATCGACTCCATACCGCCGAGCTACTTCGGCGGCAACCTGGACAATTGGCGCGCGGGCAAGGGAGCCACCCTCTTCCTGCCCGTATCGGTGCCAGGCGCACTGTTTTCGGTGGGAGACCCTCATGCATCCCAAGGCGACTCGGAACTGTGCGGCACGGCCATCGAATGCTCGCTGACCGGCAGCTTCGAGCTGCGGGTGCACAAGCGCGCCGCGCTGGACAACCGCTTCCTTGCAGAGCTGGACCACCCTTTCCTGGAGACCGGCTCCGAGTGGGTGATACAGGGCTTCAGCTTCACCGACCACCTGGCCGAACTGGGCAGCCAGGCGCAGTCCCAGGTCTATCGCAAGTCATCGCTGGAAGGCGCCATGCGTGACGCCTTCCACAAGGCAAGGCGCTATCTGATGCTGGCCCACGGGCTGGACGAGGACGAGGCCGTATCGCTGATCTCCGTGGCCGTGGACTTCGCCGTGACGCAGGTGGTGGACGGCAACTGGGGCGTGCACGCCGTGATCAAGAAGAAGCTGTTTCCGCCGGAGCTCTCGGCGTCCGCCCAGGCCGGCCCATGAAGCCCACCCGGGATCAGACCCGTGCCAGGAAACGGGCGATGCGCTGGGCGATGCGCTCGGGCTGTTCGCGGTGGGGGACGTGGCCGCCACCGGCCACGATCTCCACCTCCACAGGGCCGCGCGCCCGGTCGCGGATGCGCTCGGGGTGGACCAGGGAGCCGAACTCGTCATGCTCGCCGTGGATGGCCAGCACCGGGCAGCGCACGCGCTCCAGCGCCTCGTCCAGCCGGTAGTCGGCAAACGGCTGCGACAGCCAGGTATCGACCCAGGCAGACAGCACCCAGGCGGCCTTGTCGCCGTGGTATTTCTCCAGGCGCGCCAGCTGGCCGGGCCGGGCGAAATCCTGTTGGGCCGCACGAATGCCCTGCAAGGTGCGATCTTCCACGAAGGCCTGGGCGGACTCCGTGACCACCGCCTTGCACTGCGCGCCGTATCGGGCCGCCACCATGGCGGCCATGCCGCCGCCCACGCTGTGGCCCAGCACGATGAAATCCCCAAGGCCCAGCCCCTGGTGCACTGCCGGAAACACGGTCTCTGCCTCCCGGGCCACAAAGCCCGGCCCCAGCGTGCCCGGATAGGGGTCGGACTGGCCAAAGCCCAGCCGGTCGTAGGCCAGCACATCGCGGCGCGTGGCCTCGGCCAGTTGCTGCGGGAAATCACGCCACAGCGCCACCGAACCCAGCGAGTCGTGCAGCAGCACGATGGGCGCGCGGGCCAGGGACTCTTCGCCGGCCGCCGGCGCCTGCCAGCGCCTGACGTAGATGCTGCCCTGGGGCGTGGAAATGCGGGTTTCGCTCAGGGATGCGGGGATGTCGGTCATGCAGGAGGAAGGCATCGAAAAACTCCATGCCGGTCAGCGCCGGCCCGGCAGACATCATGCGCCCGCATGCCGCCAGAGGGCGACACCGTGGCGACGCGCAGGGCGGAATGCGGCAGCTTTTGTCTCTCTCGGGGCAGCTTTTGCGAATCTGGGCGCGCGGGTTCCTCCGATGGTGAGCGGCAAGGCAGCAGCGTATAAGTTGACCCTACCCCATGCTTGCGAAGGCCTGCCATGTCACACGCTTCCGCTCCCCTGCCCGGCGCCGCACAGGCTGCCGTGGACCCGCGCCAGTTCAAGAGCTTTGCCGAGTTCTATCCGTTCTACCTGCAGGAGCACAGCAACCGCACCTGCCGGCGCCTGCACTTCGTGGGCTCCACGCTGGCGCTGCTGTGCCTGTTCGCGCTGTTCCTGACCGGCAATTTCTGGTTCCTGCTGGGCGGCCTGCTGTTTGGCTACGGCTTTGCCTGGATAGGGCATTTCGGCTTCGAGAAGAACCGGCCCGCCAGCTTCAAGCGCCCGCTCTACAGCTTTCGCGGCGACTGGGTGATGTGGCGCGACATCCTGACGGGCCGCATCCCGCTCTAGACCGGAGCCTGCGGCCTTTGCTCCAGCAGATCGGCCAGCGTCATGCCTGCCAGCCCCGTGCGATCCCACAGCGGCTGCACGGCCGGCGACGGCGCCAGCAGCAGACGCTGCACCAGCGGCTGCAGCGGCGTGCGATGGGGCTCCACCAGCAGCATGTAGCGGGGCTCGGGGCCTTCGCTGGCCGCCACAGTGCCGGGGGCCTGCACCGTGCCCACCCAGTCCAGCACCGACAGCGCCTGCAGCACCGGATCGATCTGCTGCCAGTCCACACGCAGGCGCCGCGCCAGATCACTGGCGTACAAGCCCTTGGCGGGCGACTCGCGCTCCTGTGCGAGGTACTGCAGGATCTCCACGGCCATCTCGAACTGCCAGCCCTGCTGGCCCGGCATGCGCTGCACGCCCGCCATCACGATGGGCAGGTAGGCCGTGACCACGGCGCCCAGCAGCACGATGACCCAGGCCATGTAGATCCAGATCAGCAGGATGGGCAGCGTGGCGAAGGTGCCGTAGATGACCGAATAGGTAGGCACCGAGGCCAGGTACAGGCCCAGCGCCTTCTTCGCCAGCTCCATGCAGGTGGCCACGAACAGGCCGCCCACCCAGGCATGGCGCCAGCGCACCGCCGTGTTGGGCACGTAGTGGTACAGGCCCGCCATGCCAGCGGCCAGCGCCAGGTACTCGATGGAATCGAAGATGAAGCGCAAGCCTTCGGGCAGCGCATTGACCAGCCCGCGCGAGGCCGACATCACATAGGACGACAGCACCAGGCTCAGGCCCAGCACCAGGGGGCCCAGCGTGATCGCCGCCCAGTAGATCAGCACGCGCTGGCCCAGCGGCCGCAACTGGCGCACGCGCCAGATGTTGTTGAGCGTGCGGTCAATGGTGAGGATCAGCGCGACCGCCGTGATCACCAGAATGGAAAAACCGGCCATGCCCAGCTGGCTGGCCTTGGAGGCGAACTGCGTCAGATAGCCCAGCACCTGGCGCGCGATGGTCTCGGGGATCAGGCTGTCGATCAGCCAGCGCTCCAGCACGATCTGCACGCGGGAGAAGATGGGAAAGGCCGTGAACAGCGCCAGCGCCACCGTGAAGAACGGCACCAGGGCCAGCACCGTGGTGAAGGTCAGGCTGCTGGCGGTCACGCCCAGCCGGTCCTCGCGAAAGCGTTCGCGCAGCGTGTGTGCGGTATTGCGCCATGGAAAGCAGCGCCAGCGTTCGCGCCACGATCTCGGCACCGCAGGCTCGGGCGGCTCGGCCAGGGACAGGCCGCGCTCCCGGGCAGGAACGGGCAGCGCCAGGGAGCCATCCTCCAGGCCATCGACGGGCTCCTTTTCGGGGCCGCCGCTCATCGCCCCATCTCCGCCGCAAGGCGCATGTCTGCAGCGGGCGCGGCCATCCAAGCAATCACATGTTCAAAGGTCAAGACCATGGCCGATATGATGCCACCCCGATGACTGATTCCATTTCTCGCCCCGGCGCCGATGTCGCCGCCACCCGCTGGCTGGCGGTCTCCAGCCTCATGGGCCTGATAGTGCTGAGCCTGGCCTGGGAACTGTGGCTGGCGCCCATGCGGCCCGGGGGCTCCTGGCTTGTGCTCAAGGCCCTGCCGCTGGCGATTCCGCTGATCGGCCTGCTCAAGCACCGCATGTATACCTACCGCTGGGTCAGCCTGCTGGTGTGGATCTATTTCACCGAGGGCGTGGTGCGCGCCTGGAGCGACCCCGCGCCCGGGCGCTGGCTGGCGCTGCTCGAAGTTTTCCTGTGCCTGATGCTGTTCACCGCCTGCGCCCTGCATGTGCGCTGGCGCCAGCGCAGCGCGCGCCGCGCGGCCCAGGCGGCCGGCGGCTGAGCCCCCCGTTTTCATGCCTTCACGTCTTTGAAAGAAGTTGCAACATGACTGCACTGCTTGAACGCCTGCGCCAGATCGTCGGCGAAGCCCATGTCCTCACCGAGGGCGACCTTGTGGCCTACGAACAGGATTGGCGCCGCCGCGTGCGCGGCAAGTCCCTGGCCGTGGTACGCCCGGCCAGCACGGCCGAGGTGGCCGCCGTGGTGCGCGAATGCGCGGCCGCAGGCACCAGCATCATCCCGCAGGGCGGAAACACCGGCCTGTCGGTGGGCTCCACGCCGGACGACAGCGGCACGCAGGTCGTGCTCAGCCTCACGCGCATGAATGCCGTGCGCCACATCGACCGCGACAACCTGAGCTTCACCGTCGAGGCCGGCTGCATCCTGCAAAGCCTGCAGGAGCTTGCCGAGAAAGAGGGCCTGCTGTTCCCGCTGTCGCTGGCCGCCGAAGGCAGCTGCACCATTGGCGGCAACCTGGGCACGAACGCGGGCGGCACCCAGGTGGTGCGCTACGGCAACACGCGCGAACTGTGCCTGGGCCTGGAAGTGGTCACCCCGCAGGGCGAGATCTGGGACGGCCTCAAGGGCCTGCGCAAGGACAACACCGGCTACGACCTGCGCGACCTGTTCATCGGCAGCGAAGGCACGCTGGGCATCATCACCGCCGCCACCATGAAGCTGTTCCCCCAGCCTGCGGCCCAGCTCACGGCCTTCGCCGCCGTGCCCTCCATGGAAGCGGCCGTGCGCCTGCTGGGCATGGCGCACCAGTACCTGGGCGCGGGCCTGACGGGCTTCGAGGTCATGGGCCAGTTCGCTCTGTCGCTGGTGATCAAGCACATGCCCCAGCTGCGCGTGCCCTTTGCCGGGCTGATCGGCGCGCCGCCCTACTACGTGCTGGTCGAGAATTCGGACAGCGAGTCCGAGCAGCATGCGCGCGAGCGTTTCGAGGCGCTGCTGGAGCTGGCCTTCGAGGACGGCTGCGTGCTCGACGCCGTGGTGGCCGAAAGCCTGTCGCAGGCCCATGAGCTGTGGCACATCCGCGAAAGCATTCCGCTGGCCCAGGCCGAGGAAGGCCTGAACATCAAGCACGACATCTCCATCGCCGCATCGCGCATCCCCGCCTTCGTCGAGCACACCGATGCCGTGCTGCAGCGCGAGATCCCTGGCGTGCGCCTGGTCAACTTCGGCCACCTGGGCGACGGCAACCTGCACTACAACGTGCAGGCGCCCGAGGGCGGTGACGCCAAGGCCTTCCTCAACGAGCGAGAGCACCTGGTCAACCACCTCGTCTATGAAGCCGTGGCCGAATTCGGCGGCTCGTTCTCGGCCGAGCACGGCGTGGGTGCGCTCAAGGTGGACAAGCTGCAGAAGTACCAGTCCCCCGTGGCGCTGGGCATGATGCGCGCCATCAAGCAGGCGCTGGACCCGCAGGGACTGATGAACCCGGGCTGCATCCTGCCAAGGCAAGCCTCCTGAGCGCAACGCCGCCCCTTCTGGGGCAGCGCCGGGTTTGCACGCGCCGTCCTGAGCCAGGAGCGGCCCGTGCCTGCCTTGTCAGGAAACCGGTTTGGCCTCGATATTGGCCATCGTCTTGTTGACCTGTTCGGGCCAGGCGATATCGGCGCCGGCCGCATCGGAGAAGTCGGACTGTTTGCCGCCGGTGAGCAGCCACACGCGCAGGGCATTGCGGGCGGGATCGATCACGATGGCGCCCATTTCCTCGCCGCCCTGGTGCGGGCGCAGGCCGACGATGCTCCAGACATCTCCTTCCTTGGTCAGCGGGCCCACGGTACGCATATTGCTCAGCAGGGTCGGGTAGCTGGTGCCCAGCAGCGCCTTGAGCCGGTCGGCCAGCACACCCTGCTCCAGGTAGTTGGTGCCGTCGTAGGGATACTTGCCCACGTACTCGGCCAGGCTGTCCAGGCCGGGCTCCCCCGCCTTGGCGGTGGAGGGCATGCGCGTGCGCGCGGGAAACGCCAGCACCAATTCCGGAGCTGGCGCAGCCACATCGAGTGCGACGGACTGCGCGGCCTTGGGAGTCGGGACGGAGGGAGAACGCGGATCGCAGGCTGTCAGCGCCAGCATGGCGACACCCAATGCAACGGCGGCCTGCCAGGGGGAGAGCATGGAAGACATGCGCAAGCTCCTTGTCAAAGCGGATGCGAAAAAAGCGGTGACGCCGGTGCGAAAGCCTGGGCAATGCACCGGCACCAGTCTGCGGGCATTTTCGCACCCGGGGCGCAAGACCTTGTTTCAAGGGGCATGGATACCGTCGGACAAGGCGCCGTATTCATCAAGGGATAATCCGGAAGATGAACACGACTCCTGCGCCCCGCCCAGCCCGCTCCCAGTACGAAGATTTCATGCGCCATGTGTACGAGCACGGCGTGTCCAAGACCGACCGTACCGGCACGGGCACGCGCAGCGTGTTCGGCCACCAGATGCGCTTCGACCTGTCCGAAGGCTTTCCGCTGGTCACCACCAAGAAGGTGCACCTCAAGTCCATCATCCTGGAACTGCTGTGGTTCCTGCGCGGCGACAGCAATGTGCGCTGGCTGCAGGAGCGCGGCTGCACCATCTGGGACGAATGGGCCCGTGAGGACGGCGACCTGGGCCCGGTCTATGGCGTGCAATGGCGCAACTGGCCGACGCCGGACGGCGGCCACATCGACCAGATCGCCGAAGTGGTCAAGCAGCTCAAGAGCAACCCGGACAGCCGCCGCATCATCGTCAGCGCCTGGAACGTGGCCGACCTGCCGCAGATGGCGCTCATGCCCTGCCACGCCTTCTTCCAGTTCTACGTGGCCGACGGCAAGCTCAGCTGCCAGCTGTACCAGCGCAGCGCGGACATCTTCCTGGGCGTTCCCTTCAACATCGCCAGCTACGCGCTGCTGACCCACATGCTGGCCCAGCAATGCGACCTGGAGGTGGGCGACTTCGTCTGGACCGGTGGCGACTGCCACATCTACAACAACCACTTCACCCAGGTCGAGACCCAGCTGGCGCGCCAGCCCTTCGCCTACCCGACGCTGCAGATCAAGCGCCGGCCCGACTCCATCTTCGGCTACGAGTACGAGGACTTCGAGGTCGTCGGCTACCAGCACCACGAGCCCATCAAGGCCCCCGTGGCCGTCTGAGGCAGCAGAAAGACCCGCCCGATGGCCATCCATCTCATCTACGCACGCGCCGCCAACGGCGTCATCGGCAAGGACAATGCCATGCCCTGGCACCTGCCCGAGGACCTGGCGCACTTCAAGCAATTGACCCAGGGCTCGGCCGTGGTCATGGGCCGCAAGACCTGGGACTCGCTGCCGGCCCGCTTCAGGCCGCTGCCCGGGCGCACCAACATCGTGGTCACGCGCCAGGCGGACTGGGCACCCGAGCCAGCCGCCCCCGGCGTGCTGCATGCCACCAGCCTGGAGCAGGCCCTGGCGCTGGGCCGCCAGGCATCCGCCGACGTGTGGGTCATGGGCGGTGCCCAGATCTACGCCCAGGCCCTGCCGCTGGCCGACAGCATCGAGGTGACTGAAATCGAACGCGACTACGAAGGCGACGCCTTCGCACCCACGCCGGGCCCCGAGTGGCAGGAAGTCTCGCGCAGCCGCCATGTGGCAGCCAATGGCCTGCCCTACAGCTTTGTGCGCCTGCAACGGCGCTGACACGGTCCTGTCGCAAACGGGGCTGGCGGGCACGGCGGGTCTGTGCAAATAATGTCGGTTTTCCAAGCCTGCGCCGTCTTTTGCATCTTTCCGCCATGAGCCTCGTCCAGCCCCTGCCCCCCGGTCCGCTCGACATCGTCGGCGACATCCATGGCGAAGCCGAAGCGCTGGAGCATCTGCTGGGGCATCTGGGCTACGACGCGCTGGGCCGCCATCCCCAGGGCAGGCGTCTGGTCTTCGTGGGCGACTTCTGCGACCGGGGTCCAGACAGCCCGGGCGTGCTGGCCCGCGTGGTGCCCATGCTGGAGTCGGGCCATGCGCTGGCCGTGCTCGGCAACCACGAAATCAACCTGCTGCGCGAGGATGCCAAGGACGGCTCCGGCTGGTTCTTCGACAGCCGCGTGGCCTCCGACACACCCAAGTACGCCCCGTTCGCACGCATGCCGCTGTGCGATATCCCCGACACCCTGGCCCTGCTGGAACGCCTGCCGATCGCCATGGAGCGCGAGGACCTGCGCGTGGTCCATGCGGCCTGGCGCCCGCAGCAGATCGCCATGGCGCGCGAGCTGCCACCGGGCAGCGCGCGCAGCGCCTATGACCACTTCGAGGCCGTGGCCGCCCAGCAGGCCCAGGTCAACAAGGTGGCCGAGCGCATGCGCGCCGAGCGCCGGCAATGGCCGCACGACCTGGAAGACCGCAACTGGCTGCCGCCCTTCCTGCCCGCACACAGCGAAAGCGAACTGGCCAAGGCCATGGTCAATCCGCTGAAGGTGCTGACCTCGGGCGTGGAGCGCGAATGCCGCAATCCCTTCTACGCGGGTGGCAAGTGGCGCTTCGTCGAGCGCGTGGCCTGGTGGAACGAATACGAGGATGCCCAGGCCGTGGTCGTGGGCCACTACTGGCGGCGCCTGAATCGCGGCGGCCCGTCCTTCCACGGCGCCCAGGCCGAGAACCTGTTCGGCCAGACCGGTCCGCTGTCCTGGCATGGCCGGCGCGGCAATGTGTTCTGCGTGGACTACTCGGTCGGTGGCCGCTGGAATGCCCGCCTGGCGGGCGAGGACCCGCAGCAGCGCTTCAAGCTTGCCGCCATGCGCTGGCCTGAGCGCCGCCTGGTGTTCGACGACGGTGCCCAGGCGGACAGCGAGGAGTTCGGCGTTGCGGCGGCCGCTGCCGCATAGCACGCGCCAGATACGCGGCGCTTAGCGTCAGCAGCAGCGAGCGCGGTGCGCCGTAGCAGTTGTTGCCCGACACCGTGTTGAACGAAGGCACGTAGCAGCGCCTGTCCAGCAGGTTGCTGGCGTTGGGCGCCACGCCCAGAGGGTGTCCGCCCCCCTCCGAAGAGAGGGGGAAGCGGCGCAGCCGCTCAGGGGTGCCTCAGAACGTTCCGCGCAGCGTCAGCATCACATTGCGTGGCTCGCCATACCAGTTGTTGCCGCCGCTGGTGCCCACTGTGCGGTAGTAGACCTTGTCGAACAGGTTGTTCAGGTTGAGCACGGCCTGCCAGTTGCGGTTGATGCGGTACTGCACGCTGGCATTCCACACGGCATAGCCGCCCTGGCTGAACTTGAAGGGCACGGCCGCGCCGTCGAACTTGCCCGTGTCAGGATTGAAGGCATTGGCCGAGCCGCTGACGAAATGCGCGCTCTGGATATTGGCGCCGCCGCCAATCGTCCATTGCGACAGCTCGCCCGGCAGGCGGTAGGTGCTCCACAGCTTGAACAGATGCTTGGGCGTGACGGAGTGGTAGATGCCTTCGATGCCCGGCGTCTTGTTGTGGTTGCGGTTGAAGGTGTAGCCGGCAAACAGCTGCCAGCCGCGCGCCAGCTCGCCCGAGATCTCGCCTTCCACGCCCTGGCTGACCACCTTGCCCTTGCTCAGCCAGCAGCAGTTCAGGCCCGCGTCCCCGATGTCGGTGTTGGGGTAGGAGGGATCGGCCACGGCCTCGCCATTGCGCTCTATGCGGTACAGGGCCATGGAGGCCATCAGCCGGCCCTCGTTGAACTCGCCCTTGGCGCCCAGCTCGAAATTGCGGCCCTTGATGGGGTCCAGCGGCGTGCCTGGCAAGGGCCCACCCAGCTTGTCGGCCTGGGACTTGTGGATCTCGGCGACGCTGCCGTAGGCCGTCCAGCGGTCGTCAATGTCGTAGACCAGGCCGCCATAGGGCGTGAAGATACCGCTCTCGCTATTGGACGACACGATGCGGCTGGTGAGATTGCCGGCCTGGTCGAAGCGCAGCCAGGGTGTCTGCGTTGCATAGCTGGCGCGGCGCGCGCCGACGATGGCGGTCAGGCGGTCCGTCAGGCTCAGGTTGAGCCGGCCGTACAGGCCCTTCTGCGTGGCGCCATAGCCCGCGAAGCTGCGCGTCTTCCAGACGAAGCTGGGCAGGGGAATGGCGCCCGGGTCGAAGCCGAACACGTTGATGCCCCCCGGCATGTCCACCTCGGACAGAAAGGTGTCCTGCGTGTCACGGATCTTGGCCCAGTCCGCGCCCAGCAGCAGCCGGTGCCTGCGCCCCAGCAGGGAGAACGTTCCGCTGACGTTGGCATCCAGCGCCTTCTTGGTGGAATAGAAGTCGTTGGAGAAGCCGTTGAGCGTGGCTCCCAGGCCCGTCGTCGGATCGACCGCGCCGGTGACGTCGGCCAACCGGCTGTCGCTGTCCACCTTGACATAGTTGGCATGGGCGCGGACTCGCCAGTCGCCCTCCAGCTTCTGTTCCAGCTGGGCAAACAGCTCCTTGTTGGTCCTGTCGTAATGGCCCCAGCCCGCCATGAGTGCCGTATGGCGCGGCAGGTGCAGATCGTCGCCATTGGCCGCGCGCGGCAGGCCACCGCGCCAAGGCAGGCTGGCCGACTTGTCGTAGCTGCCGCCCAGGGTCAGCTTGGTCGCAGGCGTGAGATCGGCTTCCACGATGCCGTAGAGCAAGGTGTTGCGCGCATCGGCGTAGTCATAGAAGAACTCGCGGTCGCTGTGCGCCAGCACGGCGCGGCCGCGCACCCGGCCATCGGCAGCCAGGGGGCCCGCCACATCAAGTTCTGCACGGCGCTGGTTCCAGCTGCCCACCGAGGCCGAGGCCAGCACCTGCGGCTGTGCCGTGGGGCGCTTTCTCACCAGGTTGATGGAGCCGCCGGGCTCGCCATTGCCGCTGTACAGGCCGTCCGCGCCGCGGATCACCTGCACGCTGTCGTACATGGCCATGTTGGGGTCGAAGGTGCCCTGGCTGAAGGCGTCCACCGCCGCTCCGTCGATCTGGACATTGCTGATCTGGAAGCCCCGCGCGTAGAAGCTGTTGGCCGTGCCGCCCAGGCCGCCCGAGCCCGCGTAGTCCACCGTCACGCCCGTGGTCTGCTGCATCACGTCGCCCACGGAGACCAAGCCCTGGTCCTCAATGCGCTGGCGTGTGACCACGGAGATGGACTGCGGCGTCTCGCGCACGCTCTGCCCCTTGCCCAGCGACACGCGCGAGGCCGCATAGGAGCCCGAACCCTCCGTGGTATCGCCAGCGTGTGCCTGGGCCGTGACCAGCACCGTGCCCAGCGCAGCATCGGCTGCCGGCGACGGCTCCCTGAGCGGCGCCTTCAGCGTGTAGGCGCCCGGTACGGCGTCGATCACGGTCACGCCCGTGCCGGCCAGCAGCCGGTCCAGCGCCTGGCGCGGCGTGAAGCGGCCCTGCAAGGCCGGCGAAGTGCGGCCTGCAACGATCTGCGGATCGAACAGCACCTGGTGCTGGGCCTGCTGCGTGAACTGGCGCAGCGCGCCGGCCAGCGGCTGGGGCGCGATGCTGAAGGCCAGCTCCCCTGCCTGCCCCGCCTGCACGGACGATGGCTGCTGCGCCTGCACCGCAGGCTGCGCCAGCGCAACCAGGGCTGCGGCCACCAGCGACGGCATCCTTGCCCGCCGCCATGGCCTGCCACTGTGCTGAAACTCTCCTCCCCAAATGCCCGCGCCCATGGCGGCGCTGCCGTGTTCTTTTCCTGCTTGCATCCCTGCTCCTGCTGCACTGTGTCCATTGCCCGCTGTCGCGGTGTGCGCGGTGGGTGGCAGGCAGACAGTTGAGCGTCCACCCGCCACGCGCGTGCGCGGCCGTCGCGGTTGTTGGCTGAGCTGTGCACTGGGCAGCGGCCTGGCTGGCAACCATGGAGGCGAGAAAGCCCGCTCTCCATGAAGGTAAAACCCGCCTTCGCGCCAAAGTGGGAATGTGGCGAAACCAGGAAAACGGGTAATTTACATTTATTTACAAAAAGAAGAGAAAGAGCACTCAGTTCGCCGAGATCCGCCAGCCGCCTTGCGCATCGCCCTGCACACGCACCGGCAACAAGTGCGGCAGCGAGCGCAGAAACACCTCGGGCTTGCCGGTCAGCGCCACGCCGGACACGGACAGCGCGGCCAGCCGCGCATCGCCATCCACCCGTACGGGCTGGCCCAGGTAGCGCGACAGATCGGCGGCGACCTCGGCCAGCGTTGCCTGCTGGAACACCATCTGGCCGCTGCGCCAGTCGCCCACCGTGTCCGCGCCGGCCGCCAGCGGATGCTGCGTGCCGTCGCGGGCATCGACGGACATGCCGGCACCCGCGCCCAGCAGCAGGCGCCTGCCGTCCGCCGCATGGCGGTCGGGACGCAGTTCCACCTTGCCCTCCAGCACCTTCACCACCAGCGCGGGCGGCCCGGCGCGCACATTGAAGGCCGTGCCCACCACGCGGACCTGGCTGGCGCCGCTGTCCACGGTGAAGGGCCGCGAGCGGTCGGCGGCGACCTGGAAGAAGGCCTCGCCCTGGTCCAGCACCGTCTCGCGGCGGCGCGGGTAGTAGCGCACCTGCAGCCTGGAGGAAAAATTCAGCGTGACCCGCGTGCCATCGGGCAGTTCGGCCTCGCGCACCTCGCCGGGGCCGGTGGACATCTCGATCACATGGCTTGCGTGGTTGTCCCAGGCATACCAGCCGCCGCCCAGGGCCAGCGTCGTGACCAGAGCCACCGACAGCAACGCCGGCATCAGGCCGCGGCGTGTGCGCTGACGTGCCGGCGCGGGCAAGTGGGCCTGTGTCTGCGCACGCGGCCCGCTCGCCCTGGCTTGCGGCGCAGCAGCCGCGTCGCAGGCCAGCACCGGCCTGGGCAACTGCTGCAGGTCCAGCACCGTGCGCCCCAGGCTCTCGAAGATGCTGCGGTGCTGCGGGTCGGCGGCCAGCCAGGCGTCGAGTTCGCGCTCGTCGGCGCCGGTCCAGTCGGCTTCACGGCGGCGGGCGAAGTAGTCGGCGGCGCGGGCGTGCAGTTGCAGGCGTTGCGGGGTCAGCGTCATTCCCGGCCCTCCCCGTCCGTCGCGGCCTGCGCCAGCAGGCCCTGCATCAGGCGCATGTCTTCGGCGCTGCCGTACTGCACGCGCAGCTCGCAATAGGCCATGGCCAGCGTCACATGGTTGTGCACCATGCGGCGCGAAATGCCCATGCGCTGCGCCACCTCGGTCTGCGTGAGCCCGTCGATGCTGTGCAGCACGAAGGCCTCGCGGCGACGCTCGGGCAGCTCGGCCATGGCCTGCTCCAGCCGGCACAGGCGCTCGCGGTGGTGCGCCGCCTGAAGGGGGTCCGACCCCTCGCCGGCCGGCAGTTGCTGCGCCAGTTCCATGTGTTCATCCAGCGAGACCGATTCGCGCCCCGGCGCGCCCGCCGAGCGGCGCCAGGCATCGTGCGAGACATGGCGGGCGATCACGCGCAGATAGGGCTCCTGCTCCTCGGGCGGCAGGGCCTTGCCCGAGGCCGCATAGCGCACGAAGACCTCCTGCACCGCATCCTCGGCATCCTCGCGGTTGCGCATCTGCCGGCCCAGCAGGCGGCGCAGAGGCTGGTGCCAGCGCGCATACACGCGGGCCAGCAGCGAGGGGGCGGCATCATCGTCCGCGCCTGGCACGCGCGCGCTCACGGGCAGGCTCCCGGCACAGCGGTCAGGACGCAGGCAGGCACGCCAGCATGGGAAACGGACAGGACGAAGAAGAACGGCACGGGCGGCGATTGTACTGAGAATGGTTCTCATCAACACCCTTGCGGCCGACACGCGCCATGCGATGCGGGTGCTGCGGATGCCTTACCGGCCCGCTGCCCCATGCAGCGCCACCAGCGTGGGCACCACCCAGTTTGGCGCAGGCTGCGCCCCGTCGAAGCACTGGTCCTCGGACGGCACGGCGATGACGGTCATGCCGGCCTGCCGCGCCGCATGTGTTCCCGAGACCGAGTCCTCGAACACCAGGCAGCGCCCGGCCGGCACGCCCAGGCGTTGCGCCGCGAAGTAATAGATGTCGGGCGCGGGCTTGCCGCGCACCACCTGCTCGGCCGAGACGATGGCGTCGAACGCCGGCCGCAGGCCCAGCGCATCCAGGGTGTGGTGGCACAAAGACAAAGGAGAGTTCGAAGCCAGCGCCACGCGCCAGCCCAGGGCGCGGCAGGCGCTCAGTGTTTCGCGCACGCCGGGCAGGGCCTGTCCATGCGCGCTGACCAGGGCCGCCACGCGCGCGACCACGCGGCTCTCCAGCTCGCGCTGGCTGGGCCTCTGCCAGGGCCGGTGGGCATACCAGTGCGCGGCAACCTGCGCCGTGGTCATGGGCGCCGTCACGCGGGACATCTCGGCCGTGATGTCGATGCCGACCTCGGCAAAGGACTCGCGCTCGGCACGCTTCCAGAAGGGCTCGGAGTCTATGAGCAGGCCGTCCATGTCGAAGATGGCGGCGCCGAATCCGGCCTGGCCAAGGCCCGCGAACGAGGGAGCGGCTTCAGGGATTTGCATGGCGCGCATGCTAGCGCAGGCGGCAAGTGAAAGCAGTTGCTGTTAGCCTGTGCCGGCTGGCGACGGATGCAGGTGCATGCGATTGCCAGCCCTTCACAATCCTTAGCGAGCCCGCAATGACCAGCCCCCTGTACACCGCCTCCATTCCCGTCCTGCAGCAGATGCTGAAGGCCCTGTCCGACGTGCTCAAAAAGGCCGAGGAACACGCCGCGCAGAAGAACATCGATCCCGACGCCCTGCTGCAGGCCCGCCTGTTCCCCGACATGTTCCCGCTGGTGCGCCAGGTGCAGATTGCTGCGGACTTCGCCAAGGGCATCGCCTCGCGCCTGGCCGGCGCCGAGGTACCTTCGTGGCCCGACACGCAGACCAGCTTTGCCGAACTGCAGGCGCTGATCGCCAAGGCGCTGGACCATGTGGGCTCGTTCGCACCCGAGCAGTTCGCGCAAAGCGAGTCCCGCGAGATCGTGCTGCGCCCCGGCACGCCCAAGGAAAAGACGCTGACCGCCAGCGCCTACCTGCTGCACTACGGCCTGCCGCAGTTCTTCTTCCATGTGACCACCGCCTATGCCCTGTTGCGCCACAACGGTGTCGAGGTCGGCAAGCGCGACTACATGGGCAGCTACTGAGCGTGCCGTGGCCGGTCTGGCCAGCGCTTCACTGCGCGGCCAGGTCCCGGCCTCGCGTCTCCGGCAGGCACATGGCGAACATCACCACCATCACGTAGCCGGCCGTGGCGCAGATGCCGATGGCCGTGCCCAGCGACAGTCCCAGCCGGTCGCTGAACACACCCACCAGCGCGGGGAAGGTGGCCCCGATGCCGCGGCCGAAGTTGTAGCAAAAGCCCTGGCCGGAGCCTCGCAGTTCGTTAGGGAACAGCTCGGCCAGGAAGGCTCCGGCGCCGCTGAAGATGCCCGACATGAAAAAGCCCAGCGGAAAGCCCAGCACCAGCATCCAGGCATCGGTGATGGGCAGCAGCGTATAGGCATAGGCCAGGCTGCCGGCGCCGATGGCGAACAGCGTGAAGGCCAGGCGCCGGCCCAGCCGGTCGGAGGCGTAGGCACCGCACAGGTAGCCTGCAAAGGCGCCGAAGATGAACATGAACTGGTAGCCGCCCGAGCCCAGCACCGTCAGGTGGCGCTCGTTCTTCAGGAAGGTGGGCAGCCACACGGCAATGGCGTAGTAGCCGCCCTGCATGCCGGTGAACATCAGGCTGGCCAGCACCGTGGTCTTGAGCATGCCGCCCTTGAAGATGTCCAGGAAGTGCCCGCTGCGCTCGCCCCGGCCCACGGCGGCGCGGGTCTTCAGGTAGACCTCGGGGTCCTTGACGGTGCGGCGTATGTACAGGATCAGCAGGGCCGGCAGCAGGCCCAGCAGGAACATGGCCCGCCATGAGATCTCGGGCGGCAGAAACGAGAACAGCGCCATGGACACCAGCACGGCCGCGCCCCAGCCTATGGACCAGCTGCTTTGCACCAGGCCCACCGCCTTGCCCCTGAAGGCCGGCCGTATGGTCTCGGCGATCAGCACCGAGCCCACGGCCCACTCGCCGCCAAAGCCCAGGCCCTGCAGCGTGCGGGCCAGCAGCAGTTGGCCCGGTGTCTGCGCCAGGCCGCAGGCGAAGGTGAAAAGAGCGAATACGAGGATGGTCCACTGCAGCACACGCACGCGCCCGTAGCGGTCCGCCAGGATGCCGGCCATCCATCCGCCGATGGCCGAGGCCACCAGAGTCGAGGTGCCGATCAGGCCGACCTCGGTCTTGCTCATGCCCCACAGCGACAGCAGGATGGGGGTGACCAGGGGCAGCGTGTAGTAGTCGAAGGCGTCCACGGCATAGCCGCCGAACGAGGCCGTCAGCGCCCGCTTTTCCTTGGGCTCGAGCTGGCCCAGCCAGTGGCCCCGGGGCTGCTCGGCGGCCAGGGTCCTTGCGTTGTCAAGGCTTGTCATTTGTTGTCTCCTTGCACTTCGGCTGCGCGAAGCGTCTTGCATTCAATGGCACTCCATCGGTTGTGATCCGGGCCTGGCCGGGCGGCCCTCCCCCGCCCGCGCCATGCCCCCTGCTGGCGGCGTGTCAGGCCGCCGTTCCGTAGCCGCCGCCCCCCGGCGTGCAGACTTCGAAGATGTCGCCCGGCTGCATGTGCACGGCGCCGATGTGGTCCAGTTCCTCGACCTGGCCATCGGCACGCAGCACACGGTTGATGCCCGGCTGCCCCGGCTGGCCACCTGCCATGCCGAAGGCCGGATTCAGGCGCCCGTTGGACAGGATGCTGGCCGTCATGGGCTCCAGGAAGCGCACGCGCCGCACGCCGCCGTTGCCGCCGTGCCAGCGCCCGCCGCCGCCCGAGCCGTCGCGGATCTCATAGCTGTCCAGCATCACGGGGAAGCGGAACTCCAGCACCTCCGGATCGGTCAGGCGCGAATTGGTCATGTGCGTCTGGACGACGCTGGTGCCGTTGAAGCCGCGCTCCACCCGGCCCTCGGCGTCCAGCACCGCGCCCGCGCCGCTGCCGCCGGCAATGGTTTCGTAGTACTGGTGGTGCGCATTGCCGAAGGTGAAGTTGTTCATGGTGGGCTGGCTGCCCGCCATCACGCCCAGCGCGCCGAACAGCGCGTTGGTGATGCAGGTGGAGGTCTCCACATTGCCCGCGACCACCGAAGCGGGCGGGTTGGGGTTGAGCATGCAGCCTTGGGGGATGATGACTTTCAAAGGCTTGAGGCAGCCCGCGTTGAGCGGGATGTCGTCGTCCACCAGCGTGCGGAACACATAGAGCACGGCCGCCATGCACACGGCGCGCGGCGCATTGAAGTTGTTGGTCTGCTGGACGCTGGTGCCCGAGAAATCGATGACGGCACTGCGCTCGGCCGTATCGACGGTGACGGCCACGCGGATCTGCGCGCCGTTGTCCAGCTCCAGCGTGAACTGCCCGTCCCTGAGCCGCGTGATGACGCGGCGCACCGACTCCTCTGCGTTGTCCTGCACATGGCCCATGTAGGCCTGCACCACGGGCAGGCCGAACTGCGCCACCATCTTGTGCAGCTCCTGCACGCCTTTTTCATTGGCCGCGATCTGGGCCTTCAGGTCGGCCAGGTTCTGCTGCGGGTTGCGGCTTGGGTACTCGCCGCTTTGCAGCAGCTCGACCATCTCCTGGGCGCGCAGCACGCCGCGATCGACCAGCTTGAAGTTGTCGATCTGCACGCCCTCTTCCTCGATGCGCGTGGAAAACGGCGGCATGGAGCCCGGCGTGATGCCGCCCACATCGGCATGGTGGCCCCGGCTGCCGACGTAGAAGGTCGGAGATGCCTCGCCGGCGATATGGACCGGCGTGATGACGGTGATGTCCGGCAGATGGGTGCCACCCTGGTAGGGGTCGTTGAGCACGTAGACATCGCCCTGGGCCATGCGCCCGGCGTTCCTGCGGATCACCGTCTGGATGCTTTCGCCCATGGAGCCCAGGTGCACAGGCATGTGCGGCGCGTTGGCGATGAGATGGCCCCGGGCATCGAACAGCGCGCAGCTGAAATCCAGCCGCTCCTTGATGTTCACCGAATAGGCGGTGTTCTGCAGCTGCAGGCCCATCTGCTCGGCGATGTTCATGAACAGGTTGTTGAAGACCTCCAGCAGCACAGGGTCCACCGTCGTGCCGGCCGCGTACTCGACCTTGCGCGGCACCACCCGGTCCAGCACCAGGTGATCCAGCCCGGTGAGCCTGGCCGACCAGCCAGGCTCGATCACGGTGGTGGCGTTGCGCTCGGCGATGATGGCCGGGCCGGCAATGACGTCGCCGGGCCGCAGGTCCTCGCGCACCACCAGGGCCGCGCCATGCCAGGCGCCGCCGGAGTACATGCGCACGGTTTCGCGGCGCGGATGCTCGCGCGGCGGATGCTCCGGCTGCAGCGGCTCGCCGGGCGCATCGCCCGCAATCACGGCTTCGACCGACACGGCTTCCACCACCAGCCCCTTGCCCGCCATCAGAAAGGCGAAACGCTGGCGGTAGGCCGACTCGAAAGCCGACTGAATGCCCGGCAGGGAGCCAAAGGGCACGACCAAGGCGGAATCGGAGCCCTCGTAGCGCACATGCACGTTGTGCCGCACCTGCACAGGGCCTGCGCCGACCTGCCGGCGCTCCAGCTCCGCCTGCGCACCCGTGCCCAGCGCATCCAGGCATTCGGCGATCAGCGGCAGGGCCTCGGCAGTCAGCGCCAGCTCCATGGCCTGCTCGCGGATCACGGTCTGGTCCGCCAGGCCCATGCCATAGGCGCTGAGCACGCCGGCCAGCGGATGCACGAACACGCGGGACATGCCCAGCGCATCGGCCACCAGGCAGGCATGCTGGCCGCCCGCGCCGCCGAAGCACTGCAGCGTATAGCGCGTGACGTCATAGCCGCGCGCCACGCTGATCTTCTTGATGGCGTTGGCCATCTGCTGCACGGCGATGCGGATGAAACCCTCGGCCACGTCCTCGGGAGTGCGCCCCGTCTGCCGCGCCAGTTCCTCGAAGCGGGCACGCACGGCCTCGCCGTCCAGTCGCTCGTTGGCGGCAGGCCCGAACACGCTGGGAAAGTAGCGCGGCTGGACCTTGCCGACCATCACGTTCGCATCGGTCACGGCCAGGGGGCCGCCGCGGCGATAGCTCGCCGGGCCGGGATGGGCACCCGCGCTCTCGGGTCCCACGCGAAAGCGCGAGCCGTCATAGGCCAGCACCGAGCCGCCGCCGGCGGCCACGGTGTGGATGCTCATCATCGGCGCGCGCATGCGCACGCCGGCCACCTGGGTCTCGAACTCGCGCTCGAAGGCGCCTGCATAGTGGCTGACGTCGGTGGATGTGCCACCCATGTCGAAACCGATGACCCTGTCGTGCCCGGCCAGGCCCGCCGTGCGCGCCATGCCCACGATGCCTCCGGCCGGCCCGCTCAGGATGGCGTCCTTGCCCTGAAAACTGCCCGCGTCGGACAGCCCTCCGCAAGACTGCATGAAGAACAGCCGCACTCCCGGCATCTCTGCAGCCACCTGCTGCACATAGCGGCGCAGGATGGGAGACAGGTAGGCATCGACCACCGTGGTATCGCCCCGGCTCACGAACTTCATCAGCGGACTGGTCTCGTGCGAAGTGCTGACCTGCGTGAAACCCAACTGCCGCGCAATGCGCGCCGCCATCTGCTCATGCCGCGTATGGCGGTAGCCATGCATGAAGACGATGGCCACGCTGCGCAAGCCGCGCGCATGGGCTGCGGCCAACGCCGTGTGCAGGTGCAGCCCGTCCAGCTCGCGCAGCACCTTCCCATGGGCATCCACACGTTCCACGGCCTCGACCACCTCGCTGTAGAGCAGTTCGGGCAACTGGATATGGCGGTCGAACAGGCGCGGACGGTTCTGGTAGGCGATGCGCAGCGCATCGCGAAAGCCCCGCGTGGTCACCAGCAGCGTGGGCTCGCCCTTGCGCTCCAGCAGCGCATTGGTGGCCACCGTGGTGCCCATCTTCACGCACTCCACCTGATCGGCGGGGACCGGCTCGCCCGGCGCCAGCCCCAGCAGGTGGCGGATGCCGGCCACGGCCGCGTCCCGGTACTGCTCGGGGTTCTCCGACAGCAGCTTGTGCGTGACCAGGCTGCCATCGGGCCGCTTGCCCACCACATCGGTGAACGTACCGCCACGGTCTATCCAGAATTGCCAGCGCCTGTCATGGGGAATGGAGCGTTCTTGCATGGTGTCGGAACCCGTTTGTCTCGAAGTTGAAGTCAGGAAAACCGTGGCCTGGAGCACGGCCCTCCGCCGGTGCCCACCACTGGCGTCCAATCTAAAAGTGCCCCTGGACCGCGTCCATCGAGAAGTTTTCGCCCCCTCTGTTCACGAAAACTGAACAGGAGCGGCCCCTTGCCGGCCAGCGACGCAAAGAAAAAGGCCCGCCGAAGCGGGCCCCAAGCCAGGCAGGCAGGCCGTCAGAACGCGGCCAGATGGCTGTTGCGCAACTCCGTCACCAGCATGTGGCCCGGCTCGTGCGTGATGGCGAATGGCAGGGCCGCCGAGCGTATGGCCTGCTGGGGCGTCACGCCGCAGGCCCAGAACACGGGAATCTCTCCCGGCCTGAGCGCCATGGGCTCGCCGAAGTCCGGCCTGTCGATGTCGGCAATGCCTATCTGCGCGGGATCGCCCAGGTGCACGGGCGCCCCATGCACGCTGGGAAAGCGCGAAGTGACCTGGATGGCGCGGATGGCGTGGGCCGCCGTCATGGGCCGCATGCTGACCACCATGCTGCCGCCGAAGCGGCCGGCCCGGCCGTTGGGAATACTGGAGATGAACATGGGCGCGCCCCGGCCTTCATCGATGTGGCGCACCGGCACGCCCGCCTCGCGCAGCGCATCCTCGAAGGAGTAGGAGCAGCCGATGACGAAGCCCACCAGGTCGTCGCGCCACAAATCCGTGAGGTCATTCACCTGCTCGGCCCTGTGACCATCGCGAAACACCCAGTACGAGGGCAGGTCGGTCTTCAGATCGATATCGCCCAGTTCGGGCACGCGGCTGCTGCCGGGCTCGGTCACGCCGATCAGCGGGCAGGACTTGGGGTTGAGGCGAGCAAAGCGCAGGAACTCCTCGCTGCACTCGCGCGGCAATATCGCCAGGTTGCCCTGGGTGTAGCCGGGGCACTGCCCTGCCGTCTGCCCGCGAAAGCGGCCGGCGCGCACCTCCTGTCGGAACTCGGTCGGATGGGTCCAGTGCGTCATGGGTGAGCCTCTATTGAGTGGAGATGCCTCCCAATGTAAAAAGCAGCAGGCCACCGGTCCACTCAGGAATTGTGCGCAGCCTCTCCCAGAAAAACTGAACAGCCACCGCAGCCCGCGCAGACACCCATGAACATCCGCTTTCTGGAAACCTTCGTGCTGCTGGCACGCATCGGCAGCGTGCGCCGCGTGGCCGAACTGGTCCACGCCAGCCCCGGTGCCGTCTCCATGCGCATACGCGGGCTGGAGTCGGACCTGGGCGTGACCCTGTTCCACTGGGACCGCAAGACGCTGCAGATCACCGATGCCGGCGCCCGCTTGCTGCGGCATGCGGAAGCCGTCATCGAAGCCACACGCACCCTGGAGCGTGCCGCCAGGTCCGACGACGCCATCGGCTGCCGCCTGCGGGTCGGCGTGCTGGAGACGGCGGTACACACCTTCCTGCCCGAATTCGTCAAGGCGATGGGCACCAGCCTGCCGCACATCGAGCTGGACCTGACCGTCGATCTGAGCACCCACCTGTCGGAGCAGATGATGCGGCGCGACCTGGACCTGATCGTGCGCACCGGCAGCGGCGTGGACCCCCAGTTCGCCGTGGTCGAGAACCTGCTGGAGGTGCCCGTGCACTGGATTGCCAGGCGGGGCCTGGTACCCAGGAAGGATGGACTGCACAAGGCGCTGGGCAAGCAATTGCTGACCCAGATGCGCGGCACCGGCCCCTACGAGCAGGCCGTGGCCATGGCACAGCAGCTGGCCGTGCAAAGCGGCATGGTCTCCAGCGACCTGCGCATCTCGGGATCGCCCTCGCTCGCGGCCCTGGTCTCGCTGGTGCGCGAGGGCCTGGGCGTCGCCATCATGCACGGCATGCTGGTGGCGCCGCAGCTCGAAAGCGGGGAGCTGGTGGAGCTGGAGCTGCCCACGCCGCCTTCCTTTCGCATCACCACCTGGTACCCCAAGAGCCCGTCGCCCGGCGTCACCGACACCGCCCAGGTGCTGCGCCGCGTCTGCAAGAGCTACTGCAAGCGGGTCAGCCCGCATCTGGCGCGGTACATCGGCTAGGGCGCGGATGCCGGCGGCGGCTCCTGCCCATGCAGCAGCGCCAGAAAGCTGGCGGCCGCCTGGCTCAGCGGCCGGTCGCGGCGCACCAGGCTGCCGTAGGCCTGCAGGTTGCGGCGCATGCGATAGGGCAGGATGCGGACCATGCCGTGCGCGGCGCTGTCCCGGGCCACGGCCTGCGGAATCACGGCGATCAGGTCGGAGTTGCGCACCAGGTTCATGGTGGTGAGGATGGAGCCCGTCTCGATCAGGCCGCGCGGCAGCGGCAGGCCGTGGGCCTGGAATTCCTGGTCGATCAGTGCGCGCATGGGACTGCCGGGCGGCTGCAGCACCCAGCCATGGGCCTGCAGCTGCGCAAAGCCCACGCTGCGGGCACGCGCCAGCGGGTGGCCGCAGCCCACGATGATGGACAGGGCCTCGTCATCTATGGTGCGGAACAGATGGGCGGGATCGGCCTGCCCGGTCTGCCGGCCCACCACCACCTCCAGCACGCCGTCCTGCAACTGCGCCAGCAGCCGGTCGCTGGTGTCCACGGCCACCTCGATGGACAGCAGCGGCCACTGGCGCTTGAGCGCCAGCAGCGCCTGTGTCAGCCGCCCCGGCGAGGCCGCCATGATGCTGCCCACGGCCAGCCGCCCCGCGCTGCCCTCGCGCAGTTCCTGCAGCTCGCGGTTCAGCGCCTCCATGCCGCCGCGCAGGTGGCGGAAGTAGCCCGTCACGCGCTCGCCCGCCGCGTTCAGCTGCAGGCCGCGCCCCACGCGGTCGAACAGGGGCAGGCCCAGCGCGCTTTCCAGCTCATGCAGCATCTTGGTGGCGGCCGGCTGGCTCAGTCCCAGCTCGGCTGCGGCGCCGCGCAGCGTGCTCTTCTGGTCGATGGCCAGCATCAGCGCCACCTGCCGCATGCGCAGGCGGTTGAGCAGTTGCGGCGTGCTGTCCCTGCGGTCGATGGAGCCCATAGGAATATCCCGCGAATTGATTACCCAAGGTTATTGATTCATCAGCAACTTTCAGTTTACGGCAATCAATCATCTGCCTAGCATGGGTCCACAACAAAAGCACCGGAGACAAGACATGCAACGCCGCCCCCTGCTGCTGGCCGCAGCTGCCCTGCTGCCCGCCATCGCCCTGGCCCAAACCCCACCGGACTGGCCCACGCGGCCTGTGCGCATGCTTGTGGGCTCGGCCCCGGGCGGCGGCACCGACGCCATGGCCCGCGCCGTGGCCGACCGGCTGGCGCCGCTGCTGCGCCAGCCGGTGATCGTGGAAAACCGCCCCGGCGTCTCCAACACCCTGGCCGTGGACATGACGGCCAAGTCCACGGACGGGCACACCATGGTGATGGGAGTGGTCACGGCCCATGCCATTGCCCCGCACCTGCTCAAGCTGGGCTACGACAGCAACCGCGACCTGGTGCCGGTGGCCTATGTGGGCGCAGTGCCCAATGTGCTGGTGGTGGGCAACAATCTGCCCGCCAACTCGGTGCAGGAACTGGTCGCCCTGGCCCGCAAGGAGCCCGGCAGGATCAACTTCGCCAGCAGCGGCACGGGCAGCACCCAGCACATCGCGGCCGAGATGTTCAAGGACGCGGCCGGCATTGAACTGACCCACGTGCCCTACAAGGGCAGCGCCGCCGCCCTGGTGGACCTGGTCAGCGGCCAGGTGCAGATGAGCTTCGACACCATGCCTTCGGTGATCGGCCAGATCAAGGCCGGCAAGCTGCGCGCCCTGGGCGTGACATCGGCCCGGCGCAACGCCCAACTGCCCCAGGTGCCCACGCTGGCCGAGGCCGGCCTGCCCGGCGTGGAGATAGGTGCCTGGTACGGCATCTACATGCCAGCGGCCACACCCCGCGCCGTGCAGGCCCGGGTGCACGACGAGGTCAACAAGGTGCTGGCCCTGCCCGAGACGCGCACGCGCCTGGAGGCCGTGGGCGCCGAGCTGCAGCCCATGGGCCAGGCGGAGTTCATCGCCTTGCACAACGCCGAGTACCAGCGCTTTGGCGAAATCATCCGCAAGAACCACATCAAGATCGACTGAGCCGCACATGCCCGCATCCGAACTTCCCGTCGTCGCCCTGACCCTGGGCGATCCCGCCGGCATAGGCGCCGAACTGATCGCACGCCTGCTGGCGCGGCCCGAGGCCATGCAAAAGGCCAACATCGTGCTGGCCGGCGACCCCTGGCTGTGGCAGCAGGGCCAGCGCATCGCGGGCCTGCAGGTGGCCACCACACCCATCGCCAGCATGGCCCATGCACGTGGCCGCACCGATACCGCCCTGCCCGCCTTCCTGGCCCTGGACACGGTGGCCGCCGATGCCGTGCACCCAGGCCGTGCCGAAGCCGCAGGCGGGCGCTCGGTGCTGCAGGTGCTGGACCGGTGCATGGACGCGGCCCAGGCCGGCCAGATCGACGCCATCTGCTTTGCGCCGCTCAACAAGCAGGCCATGAAGCTGGGCGGCCTGCGCCATGAGGACGAGCTGCACCACTTTGCCGAGTACCTGGGTGTGAGCGGCTATTTCTGCGAATTCAACACGCTGGGCGATCTGTGGACCTCGCGCATTTCGTCCCATGTGCCGCTCAGGGACGTGGCCGGCTATCTGAGCCAGGAGCGCATCGCGCAGGCGGCCGAGCTGATCTACCGCGCGCTGCTGGCCAGCGGCATGGCGGCCCCCAAGGTGGCGATTGCGGGCTTCAACCCGCACAACGGCGACGGCGGCACCTGCGGGCGCGAGGAGATCGACATCATCGCGCCGGCCGTGCGCGCGCTGCAGGCCCGCGACTGGCCCACGCCCGACCCGTTCCACGGCCCCTTCCCGGCCGACACCATCTTCCTGAAGGCCCAGGCCGGCGAGTACCAGGCCATCGTGACCATGTACCACGACCAGGGCCAGATCGCCATCAAGCTGCTGGGCTTCTCGCGCGGCGTGACCGTGCAGGGCGGCCTGCCGATCCCCATCACCACGCCGGCCCACGGCACGGCCTATGACATCGCGGGCCAGGGCCGGGCCAGCGTGGAGGCCACCTGGCAGGCCTTCCTGATCGCCTGCCGCATGGGCGCCGCGCGCCTGTGCTGACTGACTTCACTCCCTCGCCATCACCATCATGAAAATCAAATCCGTCCGCGCCCGCGTCTACGAATGGCAAGGCAAGACCGTGCCGCCCCAGGGCAACTTCTGCTCCAACGCCATGGACCTGCTCTATGCGCCGCAGGAGACCATGTCCACCTTCCGCTTCCATTCCTGGACGGTGGTGGAGATCGAGACCGACGACGGCATCGTCGGCCTGGGCAACGTGGCGCTGGCGCCGCGCATCGCCAAGGCCATCATCGACGAGTACCTGGCGCCCCTGGTCATCGGCCAGGACCCCTGGGACTACGAATACCTGTGGCAGCGCATGTACCGCGCCACACACGCCTGGGGCCGCAAGGGCGTGACCATGGCCGCCATCTCGGCCGTGGACCTGGCCATCTGGGACATCCTGGGCAAGAGCGTGAACAAGCCTGTGTTCAAGCTGCTGGGCGGGCGCACCAAGGAAAGGATTCCCTGCTACTACAGCAAGCTCTACCGCACCGACCTCAAGGCCATGCAGGAAGAGGCGCAAAAATTCCTGGACCAGGGCTTCAAGGCATTCAAGATGCGCTTCGGCTACGGTCCGGCCCATCTGCAGGAAGGCGTGCGCGAGAACCTGCGCTCGGTCGAGGCCGTGCGCGAGGTCATAGGCTACGACTGCGACCTGATGCTGGAGTGCTACATGGGCTGGAACCTGGAGTACGCCAGGCGCATGCTCCCCAAGCTGGAGAAGTTCGAGCCGCGCTGGCTGGAGGAGCCCGTGATCGCCGACGACATCGACGGCTATGCCGAACTCAGCCGGCTCACCAGCATTCCGATCTCGGGCGGCGAGCACGAGTTCAGCCTCTACGGCTTCAAGCAGCTGCTGGACAAAAAGGCCGTCAGCGTCGTGCAGTACGACACCAACCGCGTGGGCGGCATCACGGCGGCGCACAAGATCAATGCGCTGTGCGAGGCGTTCAGCGTGCCCGTGATCCCGCATGCGGGCCAGATGCACAACTACCACCTGACCATGAGCACGCTGGCCTCGCCCATGGCCGAGTACTTCCCCATCTTCGACGTGGAGGTGGGCAACGAGCTGTTCTGGTACATCTTCGACGGCGAGCCCGTGGCCGAGAACGGCTTCCTGCAGCTCAGGGACGATGTGCCGGGCCTGGGCCTCACGCTCAAGACCGAGTACCTGGACCAGTTCCGCATCGTCGAATGAGGGAGCACGCCATGCCCGGAATTTCTCGGCCGCGCTACAGCGGCATCTTCCCCGTGGTCCCCACCACCTTCCACGAGGACGGCACGCTGGACCTGGCCAGCCAGAAGCGCTGCCTGGATTTCATGATCGACTCGGGCGTGGATGGCCTGTGCATCCTGGCCAACTTCTCCGAGCAGTTCCTGCTGGCCGATGACGAGCGCGAGGTCCTCACGCGCACGGCGCTGGAGCATGTGGCGGGCCGCGTTCCCGTGATCGTCACCACCACGCACACCTCATCGCGCGTGTGCACCGAGCGAAGCCGCCGCGCGCAGGACATGGGCGCGGCCATGGTGATGGTCATGCCGCCCTACCACGGCGCCACCTTCCGCTTCGGCGAGGCCCAGATCCAGGGCTTCTTCCAGGCCGTGTCCGATGCCATCGCCATTCCCATCATGGTGCAGGACGCGCCCGCCGCAGGCACGCCGCTGTCCCCCGCCTTCCTCGCGCGCATGGCCCGCGAGATCGAGCAGGTCTGCTACTTCAAGATGGAAACCGCAGGCGCCGCCGGCAAGCTGCGCGAACTCATCGCCCTGGGCGGCGAGGCCATCGAAGGCCCCTGGGATGGAGAGGAAGCCATCACCCTGCTGGCCGACCTGCAGGCCGGCGCGACGGGATCGATGACGGGCGGCGGCTTTGCCGACGGCATACGCCCCATCATCGAAGCCCACAGAAACGGCGACCCCGACACCGCATTCACCCTCTACCAGCGCTGGCTGCCCCTGATCAACCACGAAAACCGCCAGGCCGGCTTCCTGGCCGCCAAGGCGCTGATGAAGGCCGGCGGCGTGATCGCCTGCGACGCGCCGCGCGCGCCCTGGCCGCCCATGCACCCCGAGGTGCGCCGCCAGCTGCTGGACATTGCGCGGCGGCTCGATCCGCTGGTGCTGCGCTGGGGGGGTTGAGGCAGTTGAGGTCTCAGCAGAAGGAAACCGCCGCCTGTGCATGGGCTATGCTGCCGCTCTGTGCCTGCCAGCCCCACCGATCAGACTGCCGCCCATGTCCGCAACCTCTTTGTCCCCGTCCAACGTCGAACTGGACGACGCGCTGTATGCCAGAGTCCTGTCCTGGAACGACGCCCAGCCCCTGGCCCAGCAGACCATGAGCTTCTTCATGCGCGAAGGCGAGCACACCATCGGCATCGACATGCAAGTGCTCAGCGCAACGCAGACATCGGCCGACACGCCCGGCATGCTGCAGTTCTCCCTGGTGTTTCGCGGTCCGCGCCAGCCGCAGCTGCCGCAGCGCACTTACCGCGTGCGCCATGCGCAGCTCGGTGACTACGCCATCTTCATCACGCCCATTGCGCAGTCGGCAGGCCATGTCGATTACGAGGCCTGCTTTTCCCATGCCGTCTGAGCCGTTCGTGCCCGAGCTGCCGCCGCTGTATCTGGAGGATGTGCGGCTGCGCCTGGCCGAAGAAGCCGACTACGCTTTTCTCCGCGCCCTGTACCGCCAGGTACGCGCTGCCGAACTGGCGCCCGTGCCCTGGAGCGAAGCCGAAAAGCATGCCTTCTGCGATTCGCAGTTCGCTTTGCAGGACCAGCACTACCGCAAGCACTACGCACACGGCGCGTTTTTCGTGATCGAGAGGGCAGGTCTGCCTATAGGCCGGCTCTACCTCAATCTCGCACCCGGGCCGTTGGGAGTGATGGACATCTCGCTCGACGCCGCTGTTCAAGGCCAGGGACTGGGCACGGCCCTCATGCAATGGCTGGCCGGCTGGGCAGATCAAGAAGGGCGCGACATGCAGCTGTTCGTGGAAGCCAACAATCCAGCCCGGCGCCTGTATAAGCGCCTGGGCTTTGTCGAGCAGGACCAGGAAGGCATCTACCTGCGCATGCGCAGGACCGCGGCGCTCAGCCGCGGTTGAACACGGCTTCCAGCAGACCGCCTCGCGCGTCGCTGGGGCTCAGGAAGACGGCGTGGCTTCCCAGAGCCGGATGAGAGATTTCCCAGGTGTCCTGCAGCAACGCGCCAGGGCGGGACAACTCGAACAGTGCGCTGAAAGAGCGGTCGCCATGCAGTGTGTGCGGCAGCGCCGCCAACGAAACCAAACGTAACTCGGAAACTTCTCCTGCTATCGAGAAGCTATGGCCCAGCAGCGGCTGAAAGTGGCTGCGGCGCAACTCCATGCCAGCCGCACAGGCGATCACTGGAATCCCGGAAACGGCCGCTGCAGCGGGAAAGGCCCCTGCAACCTGCATGAAAGCACGGCGTCCTGTCTTCATCGTGGCCCTTCCTGCCCAAGCAACAGAAGCAAAATATTTTTGCTGCGAAACAGGTTGCCATACTAAACTATTTTGCAATTATTAACGTTTACTAACCCCACCCTGTCATGGCTCAACCCTTTGTTGGGGAAATCCGCATGTTTGCCGGCAACTTCGCGCCGGCAGGCTGGATGTTCTGCGAAGGGCAGCAAATGCCCATCTCGGAATACGAAACCCTTTTCACTCTGATCGGCACGACATACGGCGGTGATGGCCAAAGCACCTTCGCCCTGCCAGACATGCGTGGCCGCATCCCCCTGCACGCAGGCAACGGATTCCCGCTGGCTCAGGCCGCTGGAGTCGAAGACGTCACGCTGACCGTCAATCAGATTCCAGCCCACACGCACGGCGTTCCCGCGTCCTCGGGCACAGGCTTTCTGGCCTCGCCCGCCGACGCAGTGTTTGCCAAGCACAGGGATCACAAGGCCTTTGTGAACGGCGTCCCCGCCACGCCCATGGCTGCATCGATGGTGAGTTCGGTAGGAGGGTCGCAGCCGCATACCAATATGCCGCCCTTCCTTTGCGTGAACTTCATCATCTCGCTGTTCGGCATCTATCCCTCCCCCACCTGATGTCTACCCCCTTTCTCGGAGAGGTTCGCGTCTTCTCCTTCAACTTCGCCCCCAAAGGCTGGGCTCTTTGCAATGGGCAGTTGCTGCCCATCAACCAGAACCAGGCACTGTTCTCGCTGCTGGGCACCACCTACGGTGGCGACGGGCAGACCAACTTTGCACTGCCCGACCTGCGCGGCCGCATGCCCATGCACATGGGAGCCGGCCATACGCTGGGAGAGAGAGCAGGCGAGCAAACCCACACCCTGACCCTGCCAGAGATACCGCAGCACAGCCACGCCATGGCCGCTTCCGGCACCACGGGCCAGGCGACATCGGGCAACGGCAACCTGCCTGCAGCGGCGCGCGGCCACTATGCGCAAAGCGGCAATACGACCATGCCCGCCCTGTTGGCCAATGTGGGCGGCAGCCAGCCACACCTCAATATGCCGCCCTATCTGGCACTGAGCTTTTGCATGGCCATGCAAGGCCTCTTTCCTTCTCCGACCTGAAGACCATGTCCGATCCCTTCGTCGCCGAAATCCGCCTTGGCGGGTTCAACTTCGCACCCAAGGGCTGGGCCTTTTGCAATGGTCAGCTCATACCGCTTTCTCAGAACACGGCGCTGTTTTCCCTGCTGGGAACGGCATATGGTGGAGATGGCAAGTCCAACTTCGCGCTTCCCGACTTGCAGGGCCGCATGCCCATGCACCCGGGCCAAGGACCTGGACTGTCACTGCGCGATCTGGGCGAATCCGGCGGTGTTGAAACCGTGACGCTGCAGGCATCGGAAATTCCCGTCCACAGCCATCTGGCCCGAGCGGGCACGCCTGCGGATCCCGCTGTAGCAAGCCCGGCAGGCGCCGTCCTGGGCACCGCACCGACGCGCCCCTACATCGCGCCAGCCTCCAACACCTCTGCGGTCACCATGGCTCCCCCTCAACCTGCGGGCGGCAGCCAGCCACACAACAATCTTCCGCCCTACCTGGTCATGAACTCCATCATCGCCTTGCAGGGCATCTTCCCCGCACGGAGCTGAGTACACCTATGCGCAGTTCCATTGCGGCCCTGACCATGTTGGCCCTGATCACGGGGGTCCAGGCCGATCCCCTGGTCCAACGCGAATTCTCCGGCAGGGACAACCGCTTCATAGAGATACCCGGTGCCGGCTTTCGCGCCATGGCCGCAGGCAAGCGCATCAGTTTCGATGCGCAAGGCATGAGCATCGACCTGCCCGGCCAGATCAACGGCGTGCAAGGCCGGTCGGTGGCCGCATCCGGCGTGGCCCGGAGCCTGAGCCTGCGCCCGGATTCGCGCCTGCGCTACAGCTTCGAGAACGCATCGATGTCGGCCCCGCAGGGCCTGCACCCTTCGCCCACGCTCTACCACTGGCTGGTCGGCGAAGCCGCGCAATGGCGCACGGGCCTGCGCAGCTTCGGTGCCTTGGGCTACCGCAGTGTCTGGCCCGGCATTGATGCCGTTTTCCAGGGCGAGCCCGGCGGTCTGAAGTACCAGTTTGAACTGGCTCCTGGTGCCGATGCCGCACAGGTCTGGCTGCGCGTGGAAGGTGCGACGGATGCACGCATCCTGCCCACGGGAGCGCTGCAGTGGAGCATAGGCAACGACCTTTTCACCGACGATGCACCGCTGGTCTACCAACCCCGGGGCAATGGCCGCGTGGACGTGCCCGCCCGCTATCGGCTGGAGCAGGTGGACGCCACCACCTGGCGCGTGGGCTTTGAGCTGGGCAGCCATGACAAAGGCCTGCCGCTGGTCATCGATCCGGCCTGGACCGGCTACTCGGGCCTGGTCGGAGGCAACTCGGCCGACCAGGTCAACGCCGTGGCGCGAGACAGCGACGGCAACACCTACGCCTGTGGCGTGACGCAATCGTCCGACCTGCCCAACGCGGGCAGCAGCAAAGGTGGCGAGGATGCCTTCGTCGTCAGATTCGATCCCAAGGGTGTCCCCATGAGCGTCACTTATGTGGGCGGATCGGAAGACGACGCCTGCAACGGCCTGGCCGTGGACATACAAAACCGCATCCACCTGGCGGGCAGCACGGAATCCACCGGCTTCCCCCTGCTTGGCACAGATGCCAACCAACGCTTTCGGCGCAGCAAGAGCACGACGGATAGGGATGCCTTCGTCATGCGCCTGGCACCAGACGGTGCCGGCATTCTGTATTCGGGCCTGATTGGTGGAACGGGTGACGATCAGGCCAATGCCCTGGCTCTGGACACCCTTGGCCGGGTCTATGTGACCGGATTCACGGAAGGCAAAGGCTTTCCTGCCGTGAACGGGCCGCAGCTCAACCACGGCTCCGGCCCTGCGCAGTCAGAAATGCGGGATGCCTTCGTGGCCCGCATCGACGCTTCAGGCAGCGGGCTGGAGTACGCCGGATACATCGGCGGCGACGGCGGTGCCGACATCGGATATGCCATTGCCGTGGACAGCACCGGCGCGGCCTATGTGGCAGGCGCTACCGACTCTGTCTCGGGACTGCCGGGCGCCACGGGCCTCAGGACACAAATCAATTCGCGCGCCATCGATGGATCAGACGGCTTCGTCGCCAAGATCCGGGCCGACGGCAGCGCCTTCGACTACTTCACGCTGCTGACAGGCTCGGGGGCCGGTGCGGACCGTGCACTGGCACTGAACCTGATGTATGACGGCTCACTGCTCGTGGGCGGGGAGACCGGGTCAGACAACTTTCCTGCCGACAACGGCGGACTGCGCAAGGGCCTAGGGCCGCAGACCGCGCGCAGCACCGGCATGGACGGCTTTGTGCTGCGTCTGAATGCATCAGGAGACCAGGTGCTGGACGCCACCTACCTGGGTGGCAATGGCTACGACAGCGTGGAAGGGCTGGCCGGCGACGGCGTGCAGTGGTTCGCCACGGGCAGCACCAGCAATGGCGCAGGCTTTCCCGTCAAGGCACAAAGCGGCCTGTCCACCACTCCAGGAGGCAAGCAGGACGGCTTCCTGGTCAGCATCGCAACCAGCGATCCGAACAACTGGAACTATGCAGGGTTCCTGGGCACCTCGGAAAACGAGGCCATGCGCAGCCTGGCCGCAACCAATGTGCAGGGCAGGACCCTTCTTTCCGTGGGCGGCGCCACCACCACATCGGGCACCAACGGCCTGACCAACCCTGCGAACAGCGCCCTCAGCGCAAACGAGAGCCTTTCGAATGGTCTGGTATTTCGCATCGATCCTTTCGGCCCACCTGCGGCCATGGCGGTGCTCACTGGCTCTCAACAGTCCACCCGCATCCAGCAGCCTTTTGCCACGCCGTTGTCGGTCAAGGTCACCGACATCGACGACCAGCCGCTTGCCGGCATCATGGTGGACTTCAATGCGCCTGCCGCATCGGGGCCATCCACCACCTTTGCCACAAGAACCTCGGTCACGACCAACGACCAGGGCATCGCATCGCTGAGTGCCACAGCCAACCTGTTCGCCGGCAGCTATACCGTGACGGCGCAGGCAGGGGCGGCCAGCACCTCGTTCTCGCTGACCAATGACAAGAGCCCGCAGGCTGCACTGACGGCAAGTGCAGCACTGCAGACCCTGCCCTATGCCGGCACCACCACGCTGAGCGCCAACGGCGGCTCTGGCGCAGGCGCCATCAGCTACGCCGTAACTGCAGGCGCGGCCTATTGCACCCTGACAGGCAACACGGTCACAGCCACGGCTGTGGGCGATTGCACCGTGACGGCGACCAAGGCGGGAGACGCCAGCTACCTGGCCGCCACGACCACCGTGGACATCTCGGTGATCAAGGCCCAGCAGCCTGCGCTGACGGCGACGGCAACACCCAGCACGCTGGCGGCCTTCAGCACGGCCGCGCTGTCAACCAGTGGCGGCGCAGGGTCCGGCGCCGTGGGCTTTTCCATCACGGATGGAGCCGCCTTTTGCTCCGTCAACGGCAACACGCTCACTGCGGAAGGCACGGGCTCCTGCACAGTGACCGCCACCAAGCTGGGCGATGCCAACTACCAGGACACGCTGGCCACCACCGTGGTGACCGTGACCCCTGCAGCCCAGGTCACCCTGAGCGTGCAGTCCACGCCTTCGACCCTGACCTTCGGCGCCACGGCAACCCTGGCGACCACTGGGGGTTCGGGCAGCGGCGCCGTCACCTACGCCGTGACGGGTGGTGCCCAGTTCTGCGCGGTGACGGGCAACCAGTTGAGTGCCATTGGCGCCGGCAGTTGCACCATCACGGCCACCAAGGCTGGCGACATCAACCACCAGGCCATCAGCGCCAGCACCACCGTCATCGTGGCCAAGGCTGGACAGACAGCACTGTCGGTGCAGGCCAGTCCTGCAGCCATCAGCTTTGGCGGCATTTCGCAACTGAGCACCACGGGCGGCTCGGGCACCGGCGCCATCGGCTTGAGCGTCGCGGGCCCCTGCAGCATCGCGGGCTCCACGCTCACCGGCCTGGGTGTCGGAACCTGTACGGTCACGGCCACCAAGGCAGCGGATGCCGACCATGAAGAGGCCACGGCCAGCACTTCGGTGACGGTGTCACAGGCAAGCCAGGTGGCCCTGTCCGTGGTGGCATCACCCGCCAGCATTCCCAAAGGCGACTCCAGCACGGTCACCGTCACTGGCGGCAGCGGCAGCGGTGTGCTCACGCTGGCGCTGACGGCAGGCGCTGGCAACTGCACGCTGTTCGGCAACACCGTCACCGGCACGGCCGTAGGCAGCTGCACGGTGACGGCGACCAAGGCGGCCGATGCCAACCATGCACAGGCCACCGGCTCGGTACAGATTGCAGTCGGCAAGGCAATCCAGAACATCACCTTCGATTTCTCGTCCCTGCGTTATCTGAGCCCCCAGGCCCTGTCGCTGGCAAACGCCGCCGCAACCAACTCCAACCTGCCGATCAGCTTCAGCAGCCTCACTCCTCAGACCTGTGTGGTCACGGGCACCTCGCTGCGGCTGATGCGCACGGGAGATTGCACGCTGCAGGCCAGCCAGGCCGGCGATGCCGAGTACGCCGCGGCAACGCCCGTGAACCAGACCTTCACGATCACCCTGCCCCCCCACTCTCTGAGCACCATCACCGGTACCGTGGGCGGAACGACGGTCTCAGCAGAGATTGCTGCGGGAAGCCCATGGGTCTTCACACCCATGGGAACAGGCCCGGCGCAGACTGCGGGCTTCATCCCGCTGCAGGGGCACATCAGGTCACCTGCCGACGCACCGCCTGCCAATCTTCAGTTCCCGCTGGGCCTGTTCGATTTCGCTGTCCACAACGGTGCGCCGGGATCCACGGTGAGCATCAAGCTCACGTTCCCGAACAATCTGCCCCGCAATGCACAGTACTGGAAGTACGGCCCCACGTCCGACAACGCAACGCCGCACTGGTATCACTTCACCGGCGCGCAGTTCAACGCCAGCGACAACAGCGTGACGCTGACGATTGAGGACGGCAGGAACGGCGATGACGACCTGGATGTGAACGCCTTCATCAGTGACCCGGGTGGCGTGGCCGTGCTGGCCGCCGCTGCCGGCGGCAGCCCCGCGGCCATTCCCACGCTTTCGCAATGGGGCCAGTGGACGCTGGCAGCGCTGATGCTGGGCGTCGCAGCCCTGGCCGGACGCCGCACGCGAATGCGCAAGCCGCGCTGAGTCGTACGCTGTAGCCGGGGCTGCTCACGCGCCCCCGACTACCCGAGTCAAGCCTCCACGATCCCCGACACATCCAGCACATACATCTGCCGCTGGTGCTCGTGCACGGAGTCGATGCAGACCTGGCGCCCGTCACGGCTCCAGCGCGGGTGCAGGTCGCAGCGGTTTTCCTTGCTGAGATCGGGCGAGGCGTAGAAGCTGCCCAGGTCGTGGCGCTCGCCCGTGTGCATGTCGTACAGGAAAAGGAAGCGCTCGTGCGTTCGGTCGTCGGGATAGGTGTCGCTGAGCAGCCAGCGCGTGTCCACGGGCGAGAAGCTCATGTGGCCGTTCTCCACCAGCACGCCTGCGCCCACCACCTGCACGTCACCGCCGTCCACATCGTCATAGAGGTGATAGTGGATCTCCCCGGCATGCGGGCCCCACACAATGATGTGGCTGTCGTCCTGCCATAGCGGATGCGAGATCTGGTATTCGGACTTTTCGTAGTCGAACGTGCCCACGGCCATCGGGTCGAAGTCGTCGGCCAGCTGGGGCAGCGGATGGTCCGAGCATTCGAGCAGGCGCATGTCGGACCCATCAGGCGCCATGGTGATGAGGCGGTGCAGAAAGCAGGTTTCGTCCTTGACGCGTTCGGTCCAGCGGTGCAGGAAAAGAATGCGCGAGGAAGACGGGTTGACCTCGATATGGCTGACCCAGTGGATGGCCTTGTCCATCGATGTGCGGTGATGAAATGCCTTGAGGCGCGCATAGCTGGCCAGCAGCCTTGCCTCGCCCGTCGCGACCTCCATGCGCCAGATGCCGTCGTCCTCGGGCGCCAAGGGCAACGCGAAAGGACCACCCTCTTCGCTGTAGCCAATGGTTTCGTGCGTGATGTAAAGGCGCCGGTAGTCCACGCACAGCGCCCAGGCACTGCTGGGCGCCACCACATACACAGGCATGGGCAGGGTGCGCCGCTCGCCGCTGTCCACATCGATGACCACGGAGCCGAACCCCGGATAGCGCCCCCCGGAATCTGCCGTCCTGTCGTTGTGGATCAGCTGGCGGCCCGCCAGCCCGTCAAGCCACTGCAGTTGGCTGCCCATCTGCCAGTTCCAGGCGCCGGTCTCGCCCACGGCGTGGAAGCGGTCGCCGTTTTCGGTATCGAAGTAGCCGATGGACGCCCGCGCCTGGGGCGTGAGGTACTGGTCCATCCACGGCGTTTGCTGCGCCAGCACCAGGCGATTGCTGCGGTCCCAGCTGGACTTGTTGTAGTAGCCGAAAAAGTGGTGCTGGCGGCCATCGCCCAGGCGGCGGCAGGGGACGAAGGATGCGGGGGTTTTCGAAGTCATGGAGCGTTTCATTGGGCGGAGATGTGGCCTTCGGCGATCACGCGGTCCCAGCGCTGCTTTTCGCGGGCAACGAAGGATTGCGCCTCAGGCAGGCTGTTGGCGACGGCGCTCATGCCCTGCTCTTGCAGGCCCTTGCGGAACTCGGGTGTGGCCACGACCTTTCGGATGTCGTCATTGAGCTTTTTGACGATGGCCTCGGGCACCTTGGAGGAGACGGCCACAGTGGTCCAGGAGGTGGCCACAAAGTCCTTGAGCCCGGACTCGGCCGCCGTGGGCACGTCCGGCAGGGCCGGCAGTCGCTGGCTGCCCGTGACGGCCAGCGCCTTGAGCTTGCCGCCGCGTATGTGCGACAGCACCGTGGGCGGGTTCTCGAACATGAGCTGGATCTGGCCGCCCAGCAGGTCGTTGATCGCGGCCGAGCTGCCGCGATAAGGCACGTGCACGATGGGCGCGCCCGCCTGCAGCTTGTACAGCTCACCCATCATGTGCACCGACGAGCCCACGCCGGCCGAGCCGAAGTTGACCGTGCCAGGCGCCTTTTTGGCCAGCGCCGTCAGCTCGGCCAGGTTGCTGGCGGCAAGGCTGGGCGTGGCCACCACCACATGCGGCATCTCGGCCAGCACGGTCACCACGCGCAGATCCTTTGCGGGGTCATAGGCCAGCTTGCTGTATACGCCATAGGCGGCATGCAGGCCGATGGAGCCCACCATCAGCGTGTAGCCGTCGGCCGGCTGATCGGCCACATATCGGCCTCCCAGATGACCGCCCGCGCCGGGCTTGTTTTCCACCACCACCGGCTGGCCCCAGAGCCGGCTCAGGCGGTCGGCCAGCATGCGTGCCTGCACGTCAGAGCTGCCGCCTGCAGTGAACGGCACGATGATGCGCAGCTGGCGCCCCGGCTGGGGAAAGCCATCCTGCGCGATGGCGGCGACTGGTGCCGTGCCAGCCAACGAGGCGGAGATGGCCGCAGCGAGCATGGCGGCTTTGCGGCCTGCGCTTGTCTTGATCATGGAATCCTTTCGATGGCGCTGCCGCGCCTGGGCAAACGATGCAATGAGGCCAGTGTAGAAAGCGGGGCATCTTTGGAAAAATGCATTTTTCCGTGGCCTCTATACAGAAAAGATATACATTGCCAGCCACCCCGAGCAGGACCGAACCGCCATGTCCAGACCCCTGAGCTCCCGAGAGATCGAGGCCTTCCGCGCCGTCATGCAGACCGGCACCACCACGGCCGCCGCGCGGCTGCTGCACACCACGCAGCCTTCGGTCAGCCGGCTGCTGGCCCAGATGCAGGCGGCCGCAGGGCTCAAGCTGTTCGACATGCACAAGGGCCGGCTGCGCCCCACGGCCGAGGCCGTGGAACTGTTCGCCACCGTGCAGCAGCATTTCCTGGGGCGCGAACGCATAGAGCGCGACCTGGCCGCACTGCGCCAGTCCGGCGCCGGCACGCTGCGCATAGGCTGCACGCCGGCCCTGGGCCTGAGCGTGATCCCGGCCGTGGTGCGCAGCTTTGCACAGCGCTACCCGGGCACCCACATCAGCCTGCAGACCCTGGGCTCCACGCCCTTGCGTGAGGGCCTGCTGCATGGCCACTTCGACCTGGTGGTCAGCACCATGGCGCTGAGCACGCCTGAGCTGGACGCCACCGTGCTGCACCGCAGCCGCGCCGTCTGCGTCATGCACCCGGACCATGCGCTGGCCACGCGCACGCGGCTGCATGTGCGCGATCTGCAGGGCCAGCTGCTGCTGACGCTCAACGCCGATGACGACATCTACCTGCAACTGCGCAGCACCATGCAGGAGCAGGGCATAGAAGCCGGCTCCACCATGGAGACCACCTACTCCTCCACCATCTGCAGCCTGGCTGCACAGGGACTGGGGCTGGGCGTGGTCAACCCCTACGTGGCCTCGGTGTTCGCGCGCGACCTGCGTGTGCTGCCACTGCTTCCAGCCTGCGCGGTGGAGGTGGTGCTGGCCCTGCCGCCCCAATACGCGCCCACCGAAAGGGCTGACTGCTTCGTGCAGTTGCTGCGCGAGCAATTGCACGCCTATCCGCAGGCCCGCACGCCCTAAAATTGCGGCCGATTGGAGACAAGCGGTTTGCAAACGAGTACCCACGAGCCCATGCTCACCCCCGCCGAGCGCGAGGCCATCAATTCCGGCCAGTGGTTCTGCAGCCTTTCGCCCTCGCTGCGCCATGACATCCTGCGCCAGACCACGGTCCGGCGGCTCAAGGACGGGGCACTGATCTATGCACGCGGCGATGTGCCGCACAGGTGGTATGCCTGTGCGCAGGGCGCCGTGCGCATGAGCTCGACCAGCCTGTCGGGTCGGCAGACCACGCTGGCCTATGTGGAGCCGGGCGCCTGGTTCGGCGCCATGTCCACCTTTCTTGACGAGCCGCGCACGCGCGATGCCTATGCCCACGGCGACATCACGCTGCTGTGCGTGGACAAGGAGAGCTTCCACGCCATCCTGGCCACGCATGTGGAGTTCTACGACGCCCTGCTGCGCCTGCAGGCCCACCGCATACGCCAGACCTACGGGCTGGTGGAAGACCTCAACACCCTGCCCCTGCGCGCACGCCTGGCCAAGCAGCTGCTGCACCTGTCGCGCAGCTACGGCACACAGGTGCTGGACGACCCGCGCGAGCTGCGCATAGGCCTGCAACTGGTGCAGGAGGAGCTGGCCCAGTTGCTGGGCGCCTCGCGCCAGCGCGTGAACCAGGAGCTCAAGCGCATGGAGCGCGACGCCTGCATTCGCGTGGAAGCCCAGGGCCTGGTGGTCAGGGACCTGGTGGCCCTGCAGACCATCGTGCGTGAGGCCAGCCTGGCCGGCGCCTGAGGCCGGCGCCGGTTCAGCGCCGCCAGTCGATTCTTGCCGGGCGGCCCGGCAGATGCAGCGCAGCCGTTGCAGCAGGCGCCTCGGCCAGCAACCGGCCCTTGCGGAACACCTTCAGGCGCGTGGCGCGCAGCCGTATCGCCTCGGCCGCATCGCGCGCCTGCAGCAGCACGAAGCTGGCATCGCAGCCGGCCTCGATGCCATAGCAGTCAAGGTGCATCACACGCGCCGCGCGCGTGGTCACGGCGTCGAAGCAGTCGCGCATGCCGTCCTGGCCGGTCATCTGCGCCACATGCAGGCCCATGTGGGCGACCTCCAGCATGTCGCCCGAGCCCATGCCGTACCACGGGTCCATCACGCAGTCATGGCCGAAGGCCACGTTGACGCCTGCGGCCAGCAGCTCGGGCACGCGCGTCATGCCGCGGCGCTTGGGATAGCTGTCCTGGCGGCCCTGCAGCGTGATGTTGATCAGCGGATTGGCAATCACGGCCACGCCGCTTTCGGCGATCAGCGGCAGCAGCTTGCTCACGTAGTAGTTGTCCATGCTGTGCATGGAGGTGCAGTGCGAGCCCGTGACGCGGCCCTGCAGGCCCAGGCGCTGCGCCTCGAAGGCCAGGGTTTCGATGTGGCGCGACAGCGGGTCGTCGGACTCGTCGCAGTGCATGTCCACCAGCAGGCCGCGCTCGGCCGCCAGCTCGCACAGCAGCCTGACGCTGTCGGCACCCTCGGCCATGGTGCGCTCGAAGTGGGGAATGCCACCCACCACGTCCACGCCTTTGTCCAGCGCCCGCCGCAGGTTGGCGACGCCGCCGGGCGAGCGCAGCACGCCGTCCTGCGGAAACGCCACCAGCTGCAGGTCGATATAGGGAGCCACCTGGCGCTTGACCTCCAGCAACGCATCGACGGCCAGCAGGCGGGCATCGCTGGTATCCACATGGCTGCGGATGGCCTGCAGCCCCTTGGCCGCCGCCCAGTCGCAATACTCCAGCGCGCGCGAGATCAGCGCCTCGGCCGTGAGCAGCGGCTTGAGCTCGCCCCACAGCGCTATGCCCTCCAGCAGCGTGCCGCTGCGGTTGACGCGCGGCAGGCCGTGGCTCAGCGTGGCATCCATGTGGAAATGCGGATCGACGAAGGGAGGCGACACCAGCTGGTGCTGTGCATCGACCACCTGGTGGGCAGGCGCTGAAAGGCCCGCCGCGACCTCGACGATGCGCCCGCCCTGCACGGCGATGGACATGTCCTGGCGGCCGTCGGGCAGCGTGGCGTGAATGACGAGTAGATCAAGCATCTGCGTATTCTGCGGGCATGGCCGCACACCCGCAGACTTGCCTGACCACGCTGAATGGCCTGCCAGCGGTCAGACCGAAAGCGCAAGGGATCAGGGGGAACTACTGGTAGCTGATGGTGAAGGTCGCCGCCGCATTGGCACTGCCTATGGTCACTTTCTCTTCGGTCTTGACATAGCGCGCCGTCAGCGGGATATCCAACCGCTCCTGCCCGTAGGCAACAGACCCTGCAAACCATTGATTCCTGTTGCCGGCGGCATTGGAGTCCGGGCCAAAGCCCAGTATCTGGTCATCCTTGCGGATCTGCACACCCACACCTTTTGCCACCGAGGTTTTCGACAGGGTCAAAACATTCCCGATATTTCCAGGATTTGCCACATCCGTCAGGGTGACATAGGCGTTGGTCAACGAACCTGGAATGCCGCCCTTGCACAACAACGAGATGAGGAAGGAGCGGGGAGCACCGGTTGAGCCGATTGAGGTGAGTTTTTGAGTGACAGTCTGGGCCATGCGCACGGGCTCCGGCGCCTGTGGGGTACAGGTGGGCACCCTGGGCCGGAGGACGACAGGCGAGGAAAAGCTGTATTGAGCGAGAAGCTGGCCAAATGCATCAGTCGCGCGTTCGTACATGAAATCGCTGTCCAGCACGCCACCTGCAGTGATATCGCCATCTGCGGTCTTGATCAACTCAACTTTGACATCGGAAAACTGATATGCAAAAGATCCGGGGTGATCGGAATGCTGCGAAGTACTTACAGGCGCAGCACCATACATATTCGAAACCCTGATTCCAATACCTTCGACTGTCGTCGGGTATATATTATTGACTGGTGTAGATTTACCTACAATATAGCCCGTGACCATTGGATTACAATTCATCAATCTAGCGCCAACCCCATTACTCATTACCGCTATAGCGGTTTTTGAGTAAATCACCGTGTTCTTGGCCACATTGGGATTGAATTCTGGAGGATTGAAATTACTGAACACATACTTGTAATAGCCTGACCCATCACTTGTATCTTTAATTGCGCATGCGGACCATGCGGAGGTGGCCATCATTGCCAAAATAAATATCGTGACAGCCTTGTTTATCCTGCAAAAAGCACCTATGAATATATGCATCCTGAATACCTCCGGATAATAAAAAATTCCAAGGCCGCATTTCCTTGGTAAATTTTCAATCATAGGCACCTTTCATCCGAGATGAAATCAGATCAATCTGATTCAAGGTCTGCCCGGTGCCATGAAGGTCGTGGCGAGGCAGGCGATGGACATGTCCTGGCGGCCATCGGGCAGCGTGGCGTGAATGACGAGTAGATCAAGCATTTGCGTATGCTGCGGGCAGGGCCCGGCGCTCTCTCTTTCGGTTGGGTTTCATCAGGGCCTGCGGATAGCTGGCCCTGCGCTGCCGGCATGCGCGCGCCCTCCCCGACGATACCTATCAGGGGCACAGTCCTGCGGCCTGCGCAGACTCGTGCTGGAGCCTGCGCTCCAGGTTTTGCCAGTCGCTATGAAGGTCGCGCGCCACGCGCGGGCGCCTGCAAAGCGCAACGTGGCGCGCCTGGGACAGCGGCTGCAGCGCGGCCAGTGCCTGCAGGCGCAGGGCATCGTCGTTCAGCAGTTGCGCGGCGGCCAGCCGGGCCTGGGCGATTCCGATTTCGGCATATGCACGGGGTGCAGGCAGCTGTTGCGCCAGGGCCTGGCGCACTTCGGCGGCATCACCCATGCCTATGGCAATCCAGAGCCAGGCGATCCAGCTGTCCTGGGAGGCGTAGTGGCCGGCCTTCTTCGGCGGGGTGCGCTCCACGCTTTGGCGGGCCAGTGCCACGGCAGCGCCAGTCTGGCCGTGCTCGGCCATGAACCGAGCATGCAGGGTTTCGGCCTGCATCAATGAGAAGATTTTCCATTCACGGCGCTGAGCCGAATCCGCAGTCACGGCATGTGCAGCTTGCGGCGCTGCCTGAAGCGCGGCCTGGAGCGCGATCACATTGGCCTGCAACTGGGCTTGCGCCGCTTCTGGGTGGCCGCTGGCATCCAGCAACCGGGCGAGCTTGATGCGCGCGTGCAGCAGCAGGAAATCGTCCGGCGCATCGGCGTCGGCGCGGCGGATCTCCACGGCTTGCACCATCCGATCAAGCCTTTGCGCCACGGTCTGATCAGGCGGTCCCCAGAACGCAAGAACTTCCTGCACGCTGGCCAGCACCCGGCGTGCAGGGCCTGGCACGTCCTGCAGGTCGGCCACCAGTCGCTGGCGCAAATTCGCTGCCTGCTCGGCGGTATCCGCCGTGTCGGCCATGCCTTTCAATGCAAGGGCACGCTGCAGATCACTCTGTGCCCGGGACTGCGTCATCGCCCAGGCCGATTGGTAAAGTGCTTTGGCGCGCGCCTCGGCCAGAGGATGGTCGTCCATGAGTTGCAGTTCCCCGGCGGCTTCCAGGTAGATCTCCACCCGTTGCTCTTGGGCAGACGGGGGCAGTTGGTCGGCCTGGGCCAGGCGGGCCTCGATCGCGGCCAGGTGCTGCTCCGGTACGTAATCACGGCGGGCAGACAGCTCCACATCCCACAGCGCAGCAAGAACCTGCCGCCCCTGCGGCGCAGCTTGATGAATGCCCATGACCATGGCCACCGGCAGCAGCAGGCAGGCCAGGTAGATTGCCAGGCCCGCTGCGCCTTCGGCCCAACCGGGCGCACGCGATTGCAAGGAGGGCAGCAGTGCGCCTGCAGCGGCCGCGCGCCGGACAAAGGGCCAGCGCGCAAAAGCGGGTTGCTGCAGCACGCCGAATGCGCGGTGTACGGCATCGGCCTCGCTGACCGGGGCCTGGCATGCCTCCTGTTGAGGAAGCGTGTGCAGGGTGCGATGCACGGCCCGCTCCAGTTGCATCACACGCCATTGCCACGGCAGCCCCATCAGCAGCACGCCGGTGAGGATGGAGATCAGGGGGTCCCGGCTGAACCAGGCCAGCCCACCCAGCGCGGCCATGCCCGCCAGTGCAAACACCAGCCGCATTGCGGGCAGGCGAGCGAACAGCAGGCTCTCCACCACGCGGCCGCCATCCAAAGGCGTGAGGGGCAACAGGTTGAATGCGTTGACGACCAGGGTCAGCAGCAGCAATTGCATGGTCCAGGCGGGTGGCTGCGGGAGCAGGCCCCAGCCTACGGCAGCCAGCGCTCCCACAGCCAGCAACAGCCCAGGCATGGGACCGGCCAGATAGACGCCCACTTTTTGCAGCGGCGTGGCATCCGCCTTTTCTCCGGTGGCCATGCCGCCCAGGCCAGGAATGAAGAAGACGGATTGCCGCTGGTAGCCCGCCCAGCGCATGGCCAGCCAATGCCCTCCTTCATGCACGGCGATCACCACCAGAAGCATCCACGCCATGTCCCATGAAAACAGCACGGCGCCCGCTGCCAGGAACAGCGCCGCCGTGATCCAGAAACTGCGGTGGCGCTTGTGCGCCATGCCCAGCCCGCGCTGCACGGCTTTCTGGTAGCGAAAGCGCAGCGCCTCGGACACTTGCCGGACCTGCGGCCCATGAAGGCATGCACCGGCAGATGGGCTGGCGGGCACCGCCCTGTCTTCCTTGCGCACCTGGCGCAAGGCACGCCAGGCCAGCCGCAGCGACTCGCGCCAGCTGAGCCGCCAGAACCCGGGCCCGGCAGGCAGCGCACGGCCCTGGGCCACCAGTGCAGGGACTTGGCTCCGGCCCCACTCATCCAGGCGCTGTACCGCCTGGTCAAGGCCCTGGACCACGGGAGCCCGGTCGCCGGACAGGCGCTCGGCGTAGGCGGCCCAGGCCGATGCGGTATCGGGCTGGGCATCGTCCAGGTAGGTCCAGCCGGGCGGCGCAGGCAGGCTTGTCTGAGGCAGGCCATTGAAGCCCATCCAATTGCGCCCGTCGGCAAAGAATGTGAGCCAGGTCACGGAGCCCACGGTGCGGCCATGCCTGGCGCTTCCCGCCTGTTCGGCCTGGACCATCGCCCAGGCCCGCCCGTCGGCATGGACGAACAAGTCCACCTCCAGAGGAAGGTCGGGATCCATGGCCTGCGGATGCGTGCCCTGCAGGCTGGCACACCAGGTGAAGCCCAAGGCTTGCAACTCCGGCCGCATGGCATCCAGCACCGCCCGTGATTCGGGCTCCAGTGCCTGGCGCTCCACCACGGCCATGGGCGCAGCACGCAGGCGCAGGCGCATGCAGTTCAAAGTGGCCAGCAGCAGCGAGAGCGCATACAGCAAGGGAATCGCGCCCAGCAGCGCCAGCCAGGGCGCGGCTTGTGAGAGCCAGTTCATCATCTTGAATAGTCTTGTCGATGGAGTGTGACGGTTCTGATGTGCCCTCCCAAAAGCTCCTCCAGGCAGATCAGCATCGGGATCGTAGCCTTGCCACCCGTGATGCGACAATCAAATCAAAGGACCATTCTTCAAATGAAAATCGCCACCTGGAACGTCAATTCCCTGTCCGTGCGCCTGCCGCAGGTGCTGGCCTGGCTGCAGGCCAACCCTGTCGATGCGCTGGCGCTGCAGGAGCTCAAGCTCACCGACGACAAGTTTCCGCTGCAGGCGCTGCAGGAGGCCGGCTACCACGCGGTCAGCCATGGACAGAAGACCTACAACGGCGTGGCCTGGCTGACGCGCACGCCGGTGCACGACGTGGTGCGCAATATCCCGGGCCTGGATGACGAGCAGGCCCGCATCATTGCCGCCACCCTCGATGCCGAAGGCGGCCCGGTGCGCCTGATCAACGGCTACTTCGTCAATGGACAGGCGCCGGGCACCGACAAGTTCGCCTACAAGATGCGCTGGCTGCAGGCGCTGCAGGACTGGGTGAAAAGCGAGATGGCAGCCCATCCGCGCCTGGTGCTGGTGGGCGACTTCAACGTGGCCCCCGAGGACCGCGACTCCTACGATCCCATCGGCCTGAAGGACACGATCCACCACACGGTGGAAGAGCGCACGCATTTCCAGGCGCTGCTGCAGCTGGGCCTGACCGATGCCTTCCGCATGTTCGACCAGCCCGAGAAAAGCTATTCGTGGTGGGACTACCGGATGCTGGGTTTCCAGAAGAACCGGGGCCTGCGCATTGACCATATCCTGGTCAGCGAGGCCTTGCGTCCCAGCGTCACCGCCTGCATCGTGGACCGCGCGCCGCGCAAGAACCCTCAGCCCAGCGACCATGCGCCGGTCGTCGTGACATTGGGCTAGGTTTTCGGACTTGCGCTACAGCATGTAGCGGCGCAGCCAGTGGATGGCCTCGATATGGCCGCGCAGCATCAGGGACTGGCGGTGGAGAATCTCGCTGAGCGCCCTGGGCAGGCGTGCCTGCTCGGCGGCCTCATAGGCGCTGAGCCATTGCTGCTGGCAGGACTCGGCCTGGTCCAGCACGTAGTCCGCGCCCTCTTCCCTGCCCAGCAGCCCGTCCCAGAAGGCGTTGCGACGCAGTGCGGCACGGCTGTCGCGCACGGGCAGCACCACGCCGCCGTTGGCGTCGATGGCGCGTTCCAGGTCATCGACCAAGACCTGGCTGGCATTGAAGTGGCGCGCCAGTACCTGGCCTATCAGTCCCTGGGGCATGGGATCCATGCATTCGCCCAACCGGACATGGGCCTGGCGACCCAGGGCCAGCACGGCATTGAGCAGCGCCGTGGTCTGCAGTTCCAGCGTGGAAGCCGCAGGCTGTGCGGGCGTGCGCCGGCGCGCCTGCAGCCAGGAGGCCTCCACGGCCTCACGCACCTGGTTCCAGTGCAGCAGGCTGCCGCCCCGTTCCTGCTCCCAGCGTTCTTCCAGTCGGGCTTCTGCGGACTCGAAATCCTGCTGCGCGTGTTCCGGCGACAGGGAAGCCTTCCAGCCCAGTGCATAGGCGGGCCGGTATTGGTCGTAGCCGCGCCCCGGCACGAAGTACGGCTCCAGGAAATAGCGGTCATGCCAGTACGCATCGACCGGCTCGCCGAGCTTGCGCGGTGTCGATGGGTACATCACGCCCGGGCGGGCGGGTTTGGCCTTTTGCCAGAGGTTGGAGAGGACTGTGGGCACGATAGGTCGGGACGTAGGCCGTTCCAGCGAAGAGGACTCCATTGTCCCAAGCCCGGGCGGTACGGCCCGTCAGCACCCCGGGCGCCGGCCTGTAGGAGCCGGACCCTTGCCAAGGCAAGGGCCCGGCCGCCCGCCGGCTTGCCTTACTCGAAGGCGTCCTCGTCCATGCCCAGCTCCTGCAGCTTGCGGGTGATGGTGTTGCGGCCTATGCCCAGGCGCTGGGCGGCCTCGACCCGGCGGCCGTGGGTGACGGCCAGGGCCGAGCGGATCAACTGCGCCTCGAAGCGGCGGGACAGCTGGTCCCAGACCTCGCCATGCCCCTGGGCCTGGGTGTGCTCCAGCAGCTGGCGCGCCTGCTGCCCCAGCAGATGCACCCAGTCCAGGTCGGACGTGGCCAGCCCCCCGTCATGCGGCTGGGCCAGCGACGGGGCTGGCATGGCGATGCGGCCCACTCCCTCTTCCGCCACGGCCGGCGCATGCGACAGCACCACCGGTGCGGGCACGCCGGCACTGCCGCCGCCCACGGGTGGCGCGGCCTCGCCCAGCACCTCGGGAGGCAGGTCCTTGACCGAGATGACCTGGGCTGGCGCCATGACGGTCAGCCAGTGGCAGATGTTCTCCAGCTGGCGCACGTTGCCGGGAAAGGCGAACGACTGCAGCCGCTGCATGGCATCGACCCCCATGCGCTTGGGCTCCACGCCCAGCTGCCGCGCGCTTTGCTGCAGGAAGTGGCGTGCCAGCATGGGCACGTCTTCGTTGCGCTCGCGCAGCGCGGGCAGGCGCAGGCGGATGACGTTGAGGCGGTGGAACAGATCCTCGCGGAAGGCGCCGTTGCGCACGCGCTGCTCCAGGTCCTGGTGGGTGGCGGCGATGACGCGCACATGTGCCTTGACGGCCTGGTGGCCGCCCACGCGGTAGAAATGCCCGTCCGACAGCACACGCAGCAGGCGCGTCTGCAGGTCGAAAGGCATGTCGCCGATTTCATCGAGAAAGAGCGTGCCGCCCTCGGCCTGCTCGAAGCGGCCGCGCCGTTGCGTCTGGGCGCCCGTGAAGGCGCCGCGCTCGTGGCCGAACAGTTCGGACTCCAGCAGGTCCTTGGGGATGGCGGCGGTGTTGATGGCCACGAAGGGGCCGCCCGCCACGGGCGAGTGCTTGTGCAGCGCGCGCGCCACCAGTTCCTTGCCCGAGCCCGACTCGCCCGTGACCAGCACCGTGACCTGGCTCTGGCTGAGCCGGCCGATGGCGCGGAACACATCCTGCATGGCAGGCGCCTGGCCCAGCATCTCGGCCTGCAGCGGGGCCTGTGCCTCGGCCACGTCCTCGCGCAGGCTTTCCTCGACGGCGCGGCGGATGAGCTCCACCGCCTTGGGCAGGTCGAAGGGTTTGGGCAGGTACTCGAAGGCTCCGCGCTGGAAGGCCGAGACGGCACTGTCCAGGTCGGAGTACGCGGTCATGATGATGACGGGCAGGCCGGGCTGCTGGGCGCGGATCTGCTCGAGCAGTTCCAGGCCGGAGCCGCCGGGCATGCGGATATCGCTGACCAGCACCTGTGGTGGCTGGCGCGCCGGGTCGCTGGCATCGACATCGGACAGTGCCGTGAGCACGTCGCGCGCCTGAACGAAGCTGCGCGTTGCCCAGCCTTCCCGGCCCAGTGCCTTTTCCAGCACGAAGCGGATGGAAGGGTCATCATCCACGATCCAGATCGGTTTCATTGGTGGTGCTTCCTTCCCTTGTTGCAGTGTTGACTTCCGTGGGCCTCAAGGCAGGGGAATGAGGATGCGGAAATCCGTGCGGCCCGGCTGGCTTTCACATTCGATCAGCCCCTGGTGGCGCTGCACGAAGGTCTGCGCCAGCGTCAGCCCCAGTCCCGAACCGCCATCCCTTCCCGATACCAGCGGATAGAAGATCCGCTCCTTGATGGCATCGGGAACGCCTGGCCCGTTGTCGATCACATGCAATTCCAATGCCAACCGGTAGCGTTGGCGACCAAAAGTTACCTGGCGCGCCACACGGGTTCTCAAAATGATCTCGGCATCGCCGGCAGCGATGCGTTCGTGCAAGGCCTGCGCCGCGTTCTGGACGATGTTGAGCACGGCCTGGATCAGCTGTGCGCTGTCGCCCCGGAACTCGGGAATGGAGATGTCGTAGTCGCGCGTAATGGTCAGCCCTGCAGGATGCTCGACCAACACCAGCGAACGCACGCGCTCGCAGACTTCGTGGATGTTGACGTCACCGACCTCGTGCGGATGGCGGTGCGGCGCCAGCAGCCGGTCGACCAGCGCCTGCAGACGGTCGGCCTCGTGGATGATGACTTCGGTGTACTCGCGCAGCTCGGGCGCGTCCAGATCCATCTGCAGCAGCTGGGCCGCGCCACGGATGCCGCCCAGCGGGTTCTTGATCTCGTGGGCCAGGTTGCGGATCAGCTCCTTGTGCGCCTGGGCCTGCTCGCGCAAACGCTCCTCGCGGTCCTGGCGTGCCTGCTGCTCCAGCGGCCAGAACTCCACCAGCACATGGCCGGGCCGCTCGGCCAGGGAAACCGTGACGTGCACAGGAAGCGCATCGCCCCCCACGCGGTGCAGGCTGGCCTCGAAGCGCAGGGCGGCGAAGTCGTTGTCCTGGGCGCCGCGCAAGGCCTTGTCCAGCAAGGCCGGCTCGGTGAAGCAGGCTGCCAGCTCGCTGCCTTCGAGCATGCGGCGCGACAGGCCCAGTGCGTTCTCAAGGGCCGCGTTGGCGAAAAGCACGGCGCCTTGCTCGTCGAGCACGGTCATCAGCGTGCACAGCAGATCAAGCGCCTGATAGGAGGCCGGGGGCGCCGGCCGGTCGTCCTGGATCATGGCCGGGCTCGCATGGGCCGCTCGGGCCCGTCAGTTCTTGGGAAGTCGATCCAGTTCGCGGCGGATGCCGGCGACATCGCCTTCCTGCCGCGAGATGCTGCTCTTGAGCTGCTCGACACGTTCCAGATAGCCCTGGGGATTGCGCAACTCCAATGCGGTGCGCTGGGGATTGCCATCGTTGTACTCCTGACGCAGCTGTGTCAGCTTCTCCTGGGCGCGGGCCAGCTCGCTTTCGAGGATGGTCCGCGCATCGGAGTCGCGGGCCTTCTGGGCGCTGCTGTTGACCTTGGCCGGAGCGGGCGATCCTGCCGCAGGAGCGGCGGAGGTGCGCGGCGCCTGGCCGCCGCCCGAGGCCGCCGGCTTGCTGCCGCCATGGATCACCGTCACATGCCCGCCGTCCACCGGCTTGCAGTCCTTGGCCTTGGCCTGGCTGACGTTGTTGGTGTACTCGTTGCCGCAGCGGTAGATCACGTCCTGGGACCAGGCTCCTGCCGACAGCAGCGGCAGCAGCAGCGACACAAACAGTTTCTTCATTCCATTCCCTCGGGTAGCCAGATCGGAAGGGCCCGGCTTGTCCGGGCAAGTATCGCTCCATCTTCCGGGCTGGACGTCATTTCTTGAGCGGGACAACCCCTTTTGGTTCCGCGCCCAGCATACCCAGGTCCTGGCCGAAAGCAAAAAAGGCGGCTTGCGCCGCCTTTTTGCCGACCCGCCTTACAGCGAGAAGTACATGTCGTACTCGACCGGGTGCACGGCCTGACGGTAACGGGTCACTTCGCCCATCTTCAGCTCGATGTAGGCATCGAGCATGCTGTCCGAGAACACGCCGCCCTTGGTCAGGAACGAACGGTCTGCGTCCAGTGCTTCCAGGGCCTGGTCCAGGCTGTGGCAGACCGTGGGCACCAGCTTGTCCTCTTCCGGGGGCAGGTGGTACAGATCCTTGGTCGCGGCTTCGCCGGGATGGATCTTGTTTTCCACGCCGTCCAGACCTGCCATCAGCAGGGCCGAGAAGCCCAGGTAGGGGTTCATCAGCGGATCGGGGAAGCGTGCCTCGACGCGGCGGCCCTTGGGATTGGCCACGTAGGGGATGCGGATCGATGCCGAGCGGTTCTTGGCCGAGTAGGCCAGCTTGACCGGAGCCTCGAAGCCGGGCACCAGGCGCTTGTAGCTGTTGGTGCCGGGGTTGGTGATGGCGTTCAGGGCACGGGCGTGCTTGATGATGCCGCCGATGTAGTACAGCGCGAAGTCGGACAGGCCGGCATAGCCGTCACCTGCGAACAGGTTCTTGCCATCCTTCCAGACGGACTGGTGCACGTGCATGCCGGAGCCGTTGTCGCCCGGATAGGGCTTGGGCATGAAGGTGGCGGTCTTGCCGTAGGTGTTGGCCACGTTCCAGATCACGTACTTCATGACCTGTGTCCAGTCGGCGCGCTCCACCAGGGTCGAGAACTTGGTGCCGATCTCGTTCTGGCCGGCGCCCGCCACTTCGTGGTGGAACACTTCGACGGGAATGCCCAGCTGCTCGAGCAGCAGCACCATCTCAGCGCGCAGGTCCTGGGTGCTGTCCACGGGCGGCACGGGGAAGTAGCCGCCCTTGTTGCGCGGACGGTGGCCGCGGTTGCCGGACTCGAACTTGGCGCCGGAATTCCAGGGGGCTTCGTACTCTTCGATTTCGTAGAAGGTGCTGCCGGGTTCGGTGTTCCAGCGCACGCCGTCGAAGATGAAGAATTCAGGTTCGGGACCGAAGTAGGCGGTATCGCCCAGGCCCGAGGCCTTCAGATAGGCTTCGGCACGCTTGGCCACCGAGCGGGGATCGCGGTCGTAGGCCTTGCCATCGCCGGGTTCGATCACATCGCACTGCAGGAACAGCGTGGTCTCTTCAAAGAAGGGGTCGATGTTCGCGGTGGCGGGATCGGGCATCAGTTGCATGTCCGATGCTTCAATGCCCTTCCAGCCTGCCACCGACGAGCCGTCGAAGGCGTGGCCCGAGGTGAACTTGTCTTCGTCGAAGTGCGACACCGGCACCGTGACGTGCTGCTCCTTGCCACGGGTGTCCGTAAAACGAAGGTCCACGAATTTGACCTCGTTCTCCTTCACCATGTTCAACACGTCTGCAACGGTCTTTGCCATCAGATCTCTCCTGCCAATCTGGCTGATCAAAAAAGATAAATACTATTAAGCAGTTTGCGTGCCAGGCTGCATCCATTGAGTGCATGCCCGCAGACTGGCACCTGCTTGGCGCGCCAGCCCCGTGATTCTGCCGCCTTGCGTGGGCGTTGTGGATGACATTGCAGCTTGGCCCGGCCCGAGTGACCACTCACCAAATCGGTGCAGATTTGGATGAAGGGCCGCAAATCAGATATTGCGCACCAATTCAGGGCCAAGACTTGCACCAAATGAGTGCAGACCTTCCAGCAGCGTGGGCCAGGCCTTGGTGACGGCACCAGCTTCGCCCTTGACACCAAGTTCTATGTGCCGGCCGTGCTTGGAATCATCCACGCTGGGCAGGCTGAACACCTTGACGCCCGGGTGGTCGCGCTCTATGGCCACCATCAGCGGCGTCAGCGTGGCTTCCATGCCGCCGTAGACGATGACCGAATGCTCCCGCTGCACCGTGCTGTGGAAATGCTTGGCATAGCGCTGCTCAAGCACCCACTCGACCATGGGCCAGGCCATGACCGGGAAGCCGGGCACGAAGTGCACCGTGCCGCTGGCGCCCGAACAGGAAAAGCCCGGGATCTTGTTGTAGACGTTGGGGATGATGCGCGCGCCTTCGGGGAAGTTGCCCATCTGCAGCCGGTGCAGGTTGTCGGCCCGCTGGGGCTCGTAGGGCTTGCCTTCCTCGGTGGCCACATCGCGCATGCGTTCGCGGATCAGGGCCACGGCTTCCGGGTGCAGGGCCAGCGGCACGCCCAGGGCCTCGGCCGCGCATTGGCGCGTGTGGTCGTCGGGCGTGGCGCCTATCCCGCCAAAGCTGAAGAGCACGGCCTGCGATGCGAAGGCGCGGCGCAGGGCGTCGGTGATGCGTGCCCTATCGTCACCCACGTACTCGGCATGGGCCAGGGACAGGCCACGCGCGCCCAGCAGCTCGATCAGCTTGGGAAGGTGCTTGTCGGCACGCTTGCCCGACAGGATTTCGTCTCCGATGATGAGTGCGCCAACTTGAAGGGTCATGTGGTCTTTTCTTGCGGGGTGGGGGGAACAGGGGCTGTGCCGGCGCCTTGCGGCGCGTCGGGAGCGTAGGGAATGATGGGTGCTTCGGGCAGCGCCGGCTCCTCCTCGCGCATGCGCTGCAGCGCCGCCAGGCAGAAATGGGCAAACCACAGCGAGGAGAAGGCGAAGATCAGCGCATAGATCCAGATGGCCACCGGAATCAGTATCCAGAAGGCTGCAACGAAGACCACGCCCGAGGCCCAGACAATGGCCGGAGCCGCCCCCAGGTAGCCACAGACCACGCCCATGAGCATCAGCGCCAGGCGGTGGCGCAGGAACAGGCTGCGGCGTTCTGGCTTGCTGGCGTGGGCAGACAGCGCGTCGAAGGCCATGACGCGGTAGGTCAGCCAGCCCCAGATCAGCGGGGGGATCACCACCACCAGGGGAGGCACGAACCACAATGGAACCGATACCAGCAACGCGATCAGGGCGATCAGCGAGGAGCCGGCCGACCACAGCAGGCTGCCGATCAGGGTGGCACCCTGCCTGCGCTCGAGTGCCGGAAAGCGCCGTTGCGCCACCAGCTCGACCAGGGCCGGCGTCATGAACAGCGCCACCAGCAGCAGCGAGACCACGACCAGCACCGGCGTGACCGAGAGAACGACCAGCACCGGCGCCACCAGCTCGGGCAGCGATTGCACGCCCATCCAGGACCAGACCGTGTGCAGCCAGCCCACGCCCTGCAGGACTCCTTCCGTCCAGACCACGGCATCGGCCCAGAAGAAGTAACCCAGCAGCCAGGCCGTGATGGCCATGAAGAGCAGGGGAAACAGCGACCATGCAATCACCCGCTTATGCAGGCAATACGCCGTCGCACGCCAGAAGGAATCGAGTAGCAAGCCCATGCCGGCAAGCATACCCCGAGCCCAGCCTCAAGCGCGACCCATCAACCTTAGGAACCCACGCCATTGCTGGGCCCAAAAGCCCTGGCCGTAGTCGCGCAGCTGGCCCTGGGCATTGGGCTGGACCTGGTCGCGCACGCCGGTGGGATCGAAGCGCAGCTCGAAATTGGCGGTGCCGAACAGCATGTCCCACCAGGGCAGGAGCACGCCGAAGTTGTTGCCATGCGCCTTCTTGTTGCGCACGGGCGCCATGGGCTCGTGGCCAATGCCGATGGCGTGGTGGCGGCGGTGAAAGCGCGGGCTGATCCACAGCCGCTCGCCGATGGTGCCGAACCAGACGCGCAGGTTGGCATGCTGGAAGCTCTCGCTGAGCTGGGTGAAGGCCACGATGGCCACGAACTGGCCTGGAGCCACGCCGATGAGCTGGGCCACGAGCACGATGATGGTGTCGCGGATCACATCGTCGAGCAGGTGATTGCGGTTGTCGCTCCAGACCGTCATCTGGCGTTGCGAGTGGTGCAGCGCATGCAGCTTCCACCACCAGCCGATGCTGTGCTGGCCCCGGTGTATCCAGTAGTCGAGGAAGTCGAAGGCCAGCAGGTAGATGATCAGGCTGACCCAGGCCAGATCGGTCACGCCGGGCCAGACACCGTCCAGGTGAAAGCTCGGCAGGCCCCAGACATGCAGGCGGCCCATGAGCTCGTCCCACAGCGGGTCCAGCGTGAAGAACAGCGCCAGCCTGAACAGGCCCAGCCGGTGCACCACGGTATAGATGATGTCCACATGGATGGCGCGCCGGTCGGTAACGGGCTCGACGGGCCGCCAGTACTGCAGCGGCGCGATCACGGCCACCATGATGAAGATCTGCAGCAGGCCCACCAGCAGCCAGCCTGTGGCGTCGTAGGCATCCTCCAGCAGGCTGGCCTGTCCCAGCCAAAAGAGCACAGGCTGGACAACGCCCTCGAACAGGCGCTGCTGCGCATTACCGAACCACTGAATCCACCAGTCCACACCACGCTCCCATCGCCCGCCGCGCTGCGCGCGCGGACGTCATGCGAATTTTGCTATCCAATCCCGATAGTCGGGATGCTCCCGCAGCGTGCGGAAACAGAACCCCTGCTTGAGCAGGCCCGTGATCAAAGGTTCCAGCACGGCCGGTGCCCAGGGGTCCTTGCGTGACCAGATGCCCAGATGGGCCAGCAGGATGTCGCCGCTGCGGATGTTCTTGAGCGCCTGGGCCAGCAGCTGCGCATTCGGGTAGCGGTCGCTGGGCAGCTCGTCGCCCAGAAAGCCTGCGCTGGACCAGCCCACATGCATGTAGCCGCCCTGCCGCGCGGCGTCCAGCAGCGCGGGCGAGGTCTTGCCGCCGGGCGCACGGAACAGCGGCAGGGGCTTGCGCCCGGTGATCTGCTGCAGCCGCTGTGCAGCCCTGCGGATCTCGTCGCAATAGCCTGCCGCATCGACCGTGAAGTTCTCGTTGGCGCGTGGCCCGGCCGAGGGGCGCACGCGAAAGCCCGTGACCGGACCGTTCTTCGAGGCACGCAGATCACCGCGCCAGTACATGTGGTCGTAGGTGTGCGAGGCGAACTCATGGCCTTCGGCGGCGCGTGCGCGCCACCAGGGCGCCCAGGTCTCGCCCAGGCTGCCGTCGCCTTGCTGCGTGCGCTCGTTGGCGGCAAAGAAGGTCACTGGCACGCCATGGCGCTTGAGCACCTCGGCCACCAGGTCGGCAATGCCCATGTGGCCCGTGTCGAACGTCAGGTACACGGTCTTGGCGCAGCCCGTGCCCTGCCCTGCGGCCATCGAGGGGCGCAGCAGGCTGAAGGCGGCGGCGCCAGCCAGCGATTGCGCAAAGAGTCTGCGGTCCATCAGCGCTGCGCGTGGGCCAGTGTCCAGACACCGTGGGGCGACTTGCCGACCTTGACCTGCTGGACCACCTTCTTTTCGACGGTGTCGATCACCGACAGCTTGCGCGCCCAGCGCGAGCTGACCAGCAGGTAGCGGCCGTCGGCGGAAACGTCCATGCAGTCCGGGCCTCCCGGGGCCGGGTAGCTGGCCACGACCTGGTTGGTCTGCATGTCGATCTTGCTGATGGTGTTGGCCACGCGGTTGCTCACATACAGGTGGCGGCCATCGCCGGCGGCACGCATGGCGTGGGCGCCAGCGGCTGTCTTGATGCGGGCCACGCTGCGCGGCTCGGGGCCGGTGATGTCGAACACTTCCACGCCATCGCTGCCGGTCAGGCCGATGAACAGCTTGGTGCCGTCCGGGCTGCCATAGAGATCGGCCGGCATGGGGCCGGTGGGCACGCGGGCCTTGATGGTCTGCGTGGCGATGTCGATGGCCACCAGGGCATCGCTGTCCTGCATGGTGGAATAGATGGTCGTGCTCCTGGCATCGATCCAGAGATGGCTGGGCGTCTTGCCCGTGGGCACGCGCTTGACCAACTGCGGGTTCTGGCCATCCCAGCGGTAGATGTCGATGTGGTTGAGGCGGTTGGCCGCCGTGACGAACCACTTCATGTCCGGGCTGAAGCGCAGGTGATAGGGGTCGATGATGTCGCGGATCACGCGCTGCACCTCGCCCGTGCGCGGATCGACCAGGGTCAGAGTATCGCCCAGCGCATTGGCCACGACCAGCGATTTCTCGTCAGGCGTGAGGTAGAGGTGGTGCGGCTCCTTGCCCGTGGGAATGCGGGCCGTCTCCTGCCAGGTGACCGGGTCCACGATGCTGATGTTGGCATCGAGCGAGTTGAGCACGAAGATGGGCGTGGGGCCCTGGGTCTGCGGCGGCGGCGTGACACGCGCAACAGGCGCAACTGGCGCTACCGAGGCAGCAGAGGCCGCAGGCACGGAAGGCGCGGCGGGAACGGCAGCGGCCTGAGCCGATGCAGCCTGCGCCTGGGCGGCTGCAGGCGTGGCTGAGGCCGCACGGGCCGATTTGGATCCGGGCAGGGACGCCACGGCCAGCCAGGCCAGCGCACCGCCGCCCACAACCAAAGCCACAGCCGCGCCCAAGCGCCCGACGGAAAGACGTTTCACAAAGCACCACCTTCTGAGAATCTGCGCAGTGTAGCCGCGCCATTCAGCCCTCGGACGCTCTAGGGCATCGGCTTTTAAAGCTGTGCAAAAAACCGACATTTACGCGACGTTGGCCCGAGATATCGCGACAAGCGCGCCAACCCATGACTTGCATCAAGGCATGACGACAACGCATGAAAACGCAGGCCACAACGACAAAGGGAGCCGGCTGGCTCCCTTTGCAGGCAAGGACCTTGAAAGCGCAACGGCTCTCAGATCTTCCACTTTTCCATGAGCTTTTCGGGACGCAGCGTGTCGTAGTGCTCGAAAGGCTGGTGGATCCAGGGGTTGGTCGGCAGGTAGTCCACCGAGTAGTCGGGCGTGAACGCGGACAGGCCCTTGGTCCAGATCACGGCGCTGCGCAGCTCGGTGATCGGCGGATAGTTGGTCTTGAGCATGGCGATCACGGCATTCAGCGTGTGGCCCGAATCGGCCAGGTCATCGACCAGCAGCACGCGACCGGCAATCTCGCCCTTGGGCGTGGTGATGAAGCGCGCGATGTCCAGATGGCCCTGCACCGTGCCGGCTTCGGCGCGGTAGGAGCTGGTGGACATGATGGCCAGCGGCTTGTCGAAGATGCGGCTGAGCATGTCACCGGGACGCAGGCCGCCACGGGCCAGGCAGAGAATGGTGTCGAATTCCCAGCCGGACTGGTGCACTTTGATCGCGAGCTTTTCGATCAGTCCGTGGTATTCGTCGTAGCTCACATACAGGTGTTGACCGTCTTCCGTCAGCATGGAATGGCTCCTGGTTCAATCTTGGGGTTCAGCCGCCAGTGGTTCACTGGGCGGCGTAGGGGTTTTGCATCAGGATGGTGTGATCCCGGTCGGGGCTGGTCGAAACCATGGCGATGGGCACGCCCGTCACTTCCTCGATGCGCTCCAGATAGCGGCGGGCATTGGCCGGCAGCTTGTCGTAGTCGGTCACGCCCACGGTGGAATCGGTCCAGCCGGGGATGGACTCATAGATGGGCTTGCAGCGGGCGATCTCGTCGGCGCCCATGGGCAGCAGGTCGATCTTTTCGCCGTCCAGCTCGTAGCCCACGCACAGCAGCAGTTCCTGCAGGCCGTCGAGCACGTCGAGCTTGGTGATGCACAGGCCCGACAGGCCGTTGACCTGGGCGCTGCGCTTGAGCAGCGCGGCGTCAAACCAGCCGCAGCGGCGCGAGCGGCCGGTGGTCACGCCCTTTTCGGCGCCCACGGTGCTCATGTGCCAGCCCGGCGTGCCTTCCTTTTCCCAATCCAGTTCGGTGGGGAAAGGACCGCCGCCCACGCGGGTGCAGTAGGCCTTGGTGATGCCCAGGATGTAGTGCAGCATGCCGGGGCCCACGCCCGAGCCTGCAGCCGCATTGCCGGCGACGCAGTTGGACGAGGTGACATAGGGATAGGTGCCGTGGTCCACATCCAGCAGCGTGCCCTGCGCGCCTTCGAACAGCAGGTTGGCGCCTTCGGCGTGCGCGGCGTTCAGCTCGCGGGAGACATCGGCCATCATGGGCAAAAGCTGCTCGGCATGGCGCATGGCCTCTTCGTACACCGCGTCGAATTGCACTTCGCCATCCTTGATGTACGGCTTGAGCGCGTCACCGAAGGTGAAGTTCTTCGAACCCAGCACGTTGACCAGGATGTGGTTGTGCAGGGCCAGCAGTTCGCGCAGCTTGGTGGCGAAGCGCTCGGGGTACTTGAGGTCCTGCACGCGCAGTGCGCGGCGGGCAATCTTGTCTTCGTAGGCGGGGCCGATGCCACGGCCGGTGGTGCCGATCTTCTCGGTGCCGCCCTGCTCGCGCGCCGCTTCGCGCGCCACGTCCAGCGCCGAGTGGAAGGGCAGGATCAGCGGGCAGGCTTCGGACACGCGCAGGCGGTCGCGCACTTGCACGCCGGCCTTCTCCAGGCCTTCGATTTCCTCGAACAGCTTGGCGGCCGACAGCACCACGCCGTTGCCGATATAGCACTTCACGCCGGGGCGCATGATGCCGCTGGGAATCAGGTGCAGCGCGGTCTTCACACCATTGATGACCAGCGTGTGGCCCGCATTGTGGCCACCCTGGAAGCGGACCACGCCCTGGGCGCTTTCGGTCAGCCAGTCCACCAGCTTGCCCTTGCCTTCGTCACCCCACTGGGTGCCGACCACGACCACGTTGCGACCTTTGGTAGCTTTCATATTCAAATCCGATGAAATCCGAAGAAATTGACAAATGCGTCAGATGGCTTGCACGGCCCACTGCCCGGCAACCTGCACGAGCTCACGGTCGCAGTGGAACTCGTCCACTTCGCTTTCATGGCCTGGCAGCACGCAGACCACGGTCTCGCCCTGCCGGCGCAATGCCGCGATGGCGGCTGCCACCTGGGGATCGTCGCCCCAGGGCGCACGGATGGCAGCCTTGAGCGGGCGCTCGGGCACAACGGCCACGAGCTGCTTGATGTCCAGGCTGAAGCCGGCGGCGGGCCGGTTGCGGCCGAAGACCGCGCCCACCTCGTCATAACGGCCGCCGCGCACCAGCGCGTCGCTGGCACCCGGAACATAGATGGCGAAGCGCGTGCCGCTGTAGTAGGCATAGCCGCGCAGATCGGCCAGATCAAAGCTCACGTTCACGCCTTCCAGGCGCTGGGCAAGCCAGCGCAGCTGGTCCAGCAGAGGCTGCACGCCTGCCGTGCGCGCCAGCAGCTTCTCGGCGCGGTCCAGCACCTCGATGCCGCCGTACAGCTGCAGCAAGGCCATCAGGCCTTCGCGCGAGGCGATGGGGAAGTCCTGGGTGAGGCGCTCGAGTTCGCTCGCATCCTTGGCGGCCAGCGCGGCATGCACGCCGCGCAGCACCTGCATGTCCACCATCACGCCAGCCAGCAGGCTGCGCACGATGCGCACATCGGCCAGATCGACGTTGATGTCGGTGACGCCTGCGCTGCGCAGGCAGTCCAGCGCCAGGTGCAGTGCCTCCAGGTCGGCTTCCATGCCCTGGTGGCCGTAGATTTCGGCACCGAACTGCAGCGGCTCGCGCGTGGCGCGGGGACGATCAGGGCGGGCATGGACGACGGGGCCGCAGTAGCACAGGCGCGTGAGGCCCTTGCGGTTGAGCAGATGGGCGTCGATGCGAGCCACCTGCTGCGTGGTATCGGCACGCAGGCCCATGGTGCGGCCCGTCAGCTGGTCGATGAGCTTGCAGGTCTGCAGGTCCAGCGCCTCCCCTGTGCCGGTGAGCAGGGATTCGAGGTATTCCAGCATGGGCGGCATGACCAGTTCATAGCCATAGCCACGTGCGGTATCGAGCAGGCCTCGACGCAATTCTTCGATGTGCCGGGCCTCGGAAGGCAAGACATCGGCGATGTGATCCGGCAGGACCCAAGCAGACATGGAAAAAGGGGGAGGCTGTTAAAAACGTGATTCTACCGGCTGTTGCGGGCCAGCCCAAATTGGGGGTGTCCCAAGGCCCACGAGGAGCGTTCGGTATTCCGAATCGATTCGGTGTGCGGGCGCCAGCGGCAGCGCAAGAAAAAACGGCGCCCCAACAGGGGCGCCGTGCATGGGCCGGGCGGCGTTGCCGCTCAGGCGTTCTTACTTTCCAGAGCTGCCGCCGTTGCGGTAGGCCTTGAAGAAGTCGGTCTGCGAAGGATCGAGCACAAGCACGTCGCTCTTCTTGGCAAAGCTGGACTTATAGGCCTCCAGGCTGCGGTAGAACTGCGCGAACTGCGGGTCCTTGCCAAAGGCGTCGGCATAGGTGCGGGCGGCTTCCGCATCGCCCTCGCCCTTGAGCTTCTGGGCATCGCGGTAGGCGTTGGCGATGGTGATCTCGCGCTGGCGATCGGCCTCGGCGCGGATCTTCTCGCCTTCGGCGGCGCCGGTGGAGCGCAGCTCGTTGGCCACGCGCTTGCGTTCGGCCTCCATGCGGCGATAGACCGATTCCGTGATGGTCTCGGCATAGTCCACGCGCGTGATGCGCACATCGACCACGTCCACGCCCCAGGGCTTGGCGCCGCGCACGGTCTCCAGCACTTCGCGCTTGACGTCGTTCATCAGCGCGTCGCGCTTGCTGGACAGAAGCTCGCGCACGGTGCGGCGGTTGATTTCCTCCTGGAAGGCGTTGCGCACCACGCGGTTGAGCTGCATGGCACCGGCCGACTCATCCAGGCCCACGTTGCGGATGTACTCCGACGGATCGGAGATGCGCCAGCGCACGTACCAGTCGATGACCACGCGCTGCTTTTCGGCAGTGAGCATGGGCTCGGTGTCGGTGCTGTCCAGTGTGAGCAGGCGCTTGTCGATGTAGCGCACGTTCTGGAACGGCGGCGGCATCTTGATGTTCAGGCCCGGCTCGGTGATCACTTCCTTGATCTGACCCAGGGCATAGACCACGCCGAACTGGCGCTGATCGACGACGAACAGCATGGAGCTGAGCAGCGCCAGCGCCAGAAGAATGCTGGTGATGAAAAATCCAACTCGGTTCACTTGGGCTGCTCCTCAGCGTGCTTCGCGGTCACGGCTGCGACTGCTGTCGCGGCTGCGCGCATCGTTCGAAAGGCCGGGAATGGCGGCAGGCGCAGGCGCCTGGGTGCTGGGGGCAGCCGAGCCATCGGCTGCCGGCACATTGCCGCTCACGCCTTGCATGATCTTGTCCAGCGGCACGTACAGCAGGTTGGAGCCCTGGCGCGATTCCACCAGCACCTTGGTCACGTTGCCGTAGATCTGCTGCATGGTTTCCAGATACATGCGGTCGCGTGTGACCTGGGGCGCCTTCTGGTACTCGGTGAACACCGAGCTGAAGCGCTGCGCATCACCCTGGGCCTGGGCCACGATGCGGGCCTTGTAGCCATTGGCCTCTTCCAGCAGACGTGCCGCCGAGCCGGCTGCGCGGGGCACCACGTCGTTGGCATAGGCCTGGGCCTCGTTCTTGGCGCGCTCGCGCTCCTGGCCGGCACGCAGCACGTCGTCGAAGGCGGCCTGCACCTGCTCGGGCGGACGCACGCCGCCTTGCTGCAGGTTGATGCCCACGACTTCCACGCCCACCTTGTAGCGGTCCAGGATGGTCTGCATCAGGTCGCGCACGCGCGGCGCGATCTGGTCTCGCTCCTCGGCCAGCGCCGTGTCCATCTTCATCTTGCCGACGACTTCGCGCACGGCGGTCTCGGCGGCCTGGACCACGGCCTCGGACGGGTTCTTGCTCTCGAACAGCCAGGCACGCGCGTCACTCAGACGGTACTGGACGGCGAACTTGATCTCGACGATGTTCTCGTCCTCGGTGAGCATGGCCGACTCGCGCAGGCCCGTGCTCTTGATGATGGTGTCGCGCCCCACGTCGGCCGAGCGGATCTGCGTCACGAACACCAGTTCATGGCGCTGGATCGGGTACGGCAGGCGCCAGTTGATGCCGGCACCCACCGTGCTCTTGTACTTGCCGAACTGGGTGATGACGGCCTGCTGGCCTTCCTGGACGATGAAGATGCCCGTGCCCATCCAGATGATGAAGGCAATGCCGGCAATCAGGCCCACGCCCATGCCGGCACTGCGCATGTCCGGCGGCTGGCTGCCACCGCCATTGCGCACGGGCGGCTGCCCGCGGCCACCGCCCGGCTTGCCGCCGAACAGGCCCGAAAGCTTGCGGTTGAGGTCACGCCACAGCTCGTCCAGATCCGGCGGCTGGCCACCCCCACCCGAGGAGGGACGGTTGTCACGGCTGTCGCGGTTGTCGCGTGCGGGTTCCGCAGGCGGCGGCGCAGCGGGACGGTCGGCATCGGGGCACGAGGCATCGTCGTTCTTGTCGTCGCCACGTCCCCAGCGCGGATCATTCAGGTTGAACATCCCGCGAAGGCGCTGCGGCAGCATCGCCCAGCGATGGGCGCGTTGTGAAAGATTCATGCGAGAAGTCTCGGTTTCTTCGGTAAAGACAGGGACCCAATCGGCATTTTGCCCAATCAGGGCGCTAGCCCCTAGTATTCGGCGTCCTGCCCAGGGGGCATCGCGCCATCCACCTCCCCTTCGCCCCGCTCTTCACCACCATGCGCTTCGGCGTATTCCGCTTCTGCGCGCAGTGCGTGGTCGGCCAGCAGCTGCCGCAGCTGCGGCAGCCCCTCACCGGAGCGGGCGCTGACAAACACCCGTGAAACAGGTAGCCCGTCAAGCTCGTACTGGTCCTGCAACTGCGCTGGAAGCCGCTCTTCATCGACGGCATCGAGCTTGTTGAAAACCAGTACCAGAGGCACCTCCTGGGCACCGATTTCCTTCAGAACTTTCTGGACTTGTTGGATTTGTTCCGGGAAATTCGGATTGGAGGCGTCAACCACATGCAGCAGAAGATCGGCATCGATCGCCTCCTGCAACGTGGCCTGGAATGCATCGACCAGCCCGTGCGGCAGATCGCGGATGAAGCCCACGGTGTCCGACAGGGACACCGATTGCCGGGCCTCGTTCAAATACAGCTGGCGCGTGGTCGTGTCCAGCGTGGCGAACAACTGGTCGGCCGCATAGGCCCGCGCCTTCACCAGCGCGTTGAACAGCGTGGATTTGCCGGCATTGGTGTAGCCGACCAGCGAGATGTTGAAGATGCCATGGCGCTCGCGCCGGCGGCGCTGCGTGGCGCGTTGCTTCTTGACCTTCAGCAGCCGTTCCTTGGTGCGCTTGATCGATTCGTCGATCATGCGGCGATCCAGCTCGATCTGCTTTTCACCAGGGCCGCCGCGCCCGCCGATGCCGCCCATCTGGCGCTCCAGGTGGGTCCAGCGGCGCACGAGGCGCGTGGCCACGTATTGCAGGCGCGCCAGCTCCACCTGCAGCTTGCCTTCATGGCTGCGGGCGCGCTGGGCGAAGATCTCCAGGATCAACAGGGTGCGGTCGTTGACCGGCATCTGCAGATGGCGCTCCAGATTGCGCTGCTGGGCCGGGCTCAGGGCCTGGTCGAACAGCACTTCCTGGGCACCGTGCATCTGGGCGAGCATGCGGATTTCGTCGGCCTTGCCGCTGCCCACGAACAGCGCCGCATCGGGCACCTTGCGCTTGCAGGTCAGGCGTGCAACGGGACGCAGGCCGGCCGTGCCGGCCAGCAGGCCCAGCTCTTCCAACTCGCCATCGAAATGGGGAAAGCCGAAATCCACGCCCACCAGCAGCACTGGCGTTGGCGTGGACCGGTCAAAAGATTCAGAACTCAAGAAAAACCTCTCCCGAAGGGTGAGGAAGCTCCCCGGCTGTGCGGGGAGGCATCAGGGCGCAGCGAGCTCAAGCGCTGGCGTCGCTGCCGGCAGCTTCGGCCGTGGAGAAGTTCACGGCGCGGCCGGGAACAATGGTGGAGATGGCGTGCTTGTAAACCATCTGGGTGACGGTGTTGCGAAGCAGAACCACGTACTGGTCGAAGGATTCGATCTGGCCTTGCAGCTTGATGCCGTTGACGAGGTAGATGGACACCGGCACATGTTCGCGGCGCAGCGCGTTCAGGAACGGGTCTTGGAGGAGTTGGCCTTTGTTGCTCACGATATTCTCCGTGTTCGAAGAGTGTTGTTGTAAACCGACACCTTACCACAGTGTTTTGGGCCCCCTGTCTGCACAAGGGTTTTCCCCAAATTCCGTGGCTTGTTATTTGTCCTTGTCGGCGAAAGGATTATGAGAGGTTTTCAACTCGATCCGCAACGGCGTGCCGACCAAATTGAATTCCTTTCGGAACCGCCCCTCGAGGAAGCGCTTGTAGGCCTCCGTCACATGCTCGAGCGAATTGCCGTGTATGACGATGACCGGCGGGTTCATGCCGCCCTGGTGCGCGTAACGCATCTTGGGTCGGTAGATGCCTGTCTTCTTGGGCGTCTGGAACTGCACGGCTTCCATCAGCAGGCGCGTGAGCACCGGCGTGGGCATCTTGCAGGTGGCTGCCTTGTGCGCCTGGATGATGGAGTTCCACAGCGGACCCAGGCCCTGGCGCTTTTCGGCCGAGATGAAGTGCATGGGAGCGAACTTCAGGAAGGACAGGCGCGTCTCGATCGAGCGCTCCAGCATCTGGCGCTGGTAGTCGTCCACCGCATCCCATTTGTTCACGGCCAGCACCACGGCGCGGCCGCTTTCCAGCACGTAGCCGGCAATGTGCGCATCCTGGTCGGTCACGCCCTGCGTGGCATCGATGAGCAGCAGCACGACGTTGGCGCTCTCGATGGCCTGCAGCGTCTTGACGACGGAGAACTTCTCGATAGCCTCGAACACCCGCCCCTTGCGGCGCAGGCCTGCCGTGTCGATGAGTTCGAACTTCTGGCCGGCGCGCTCGAAGGGCACGGAGATGGCATCGCGCGTGGTGCCCGGCATGTCGAAGGCGACCAGTCGCTCCTCGCCCAGCCAGGTGTTGATCAGCGTGGACTTGCCGACGTTGGGGCGGCCGGCCACGGTGAGGCGGATGGGCTTCTGGGCCACATCGTCGAAGGGGTCGTCTTCCTCGGGTTCGGGCAGGTTGAGCTGGCCCAGGGCCAGGTCGACCAGGCCGCGCACACCCTGTCCGTGCGCGGCGGAAACCGGCAGCACTTCGCCCAGGCCCAGTTCGTAGAACTCGGTCAGCTGCACGCCTTCCTTCATGCCCTCGGCCTTGTTGGCCACGAGCACGCAGGGCTTGCCCAGGCGGCGCAGGTACTTGGCGATGTCATGGTCCTGGGCAGACATGCCCAGGCGCGCATCGACGACGAAGACCACGACGTCGGCCTCGGCCACGGCCTGCTGCGTCTGGCGCGCCATCTCCTTGAAGATGCCGCTGGATGCATCAGGCTCGAAGCCGCCGGTGTCGATCACGATGTATTCGTGCTTGCCCTGGCGGCCCTGTCCATAGTGGCGGTCACGCGTGAGGCCCGCGAAATCCGCGACGATTGCATCCCTCGACTTGGTCAGCCGATTGAACAGCGTCGATTTGCCCACATTGGGTCGCCCTACCAGGGCAATAACTGGCTTCATTCCCGAAAATACCTATCAATCCGGCCGGAAGCCGTACACAGTTCCGCTGCGGCTTACCACCACCAGCGTATTGGCAGCCGATACCGGGGGCGAGGCCACACCGGAGTCGTCCGTCTTCAATCGTGCCAGCGCCTGTCCGTCCGTCTTGGACAGCAGGTGCACCACACCATAGTCATCACCAAACACCACCGAACGGCCCAGCATCAACGGCGCCGTCAGGCGGCGGTGCTGCAACTGGTCGATGGACCACACGCGCGAGCCGTCGCCGCGGCGCCAGGCCTGGACGGTGCCATTGCTTTCGGCGCCGAACACGGTCTCGCCATCGCCGTCGATGCCGTCGGCACCCTTGGACGGCTGGGTCCAGCGCACCGATGCATTTTGCGTATCCACACAGCCCACGGCAGCCTGGAAGGCGCGCGCGCAGACGCTGTCGCCGACACGGCTGACGCGGCCGACGAGGTCCACCAGGCGCTCCACGTCATTGGTGCCGCGCGGGCTGGCCAGCGGGGCCTCCCAGCGCACGGCACCTGTGTCGGGATCGATGCCCACCATGCGGCCCGACAGGCCGGCCACCAGGGTGTTGCCCACGGCGATCAGAACGCCGGGCTGGCGCAGCACCAGCGGTTCGCCAGGGCGCTGCGCGGTCCACAGCTTGCGGCCATTGGCGGCATCGAATGCGGCCAGCGAGCGGTCGGCCGCCAGCACGAAGACGCGGCCGCCCGCCACCAGCGGCGGCGTGTAGGCGGCTGCGGGCAGCGGCTGCTTCCACAGCTGCTTGCCTTGCGAGTAGACGATGACCTGGTTGCTGCGCGTGAGCACGGCCTGGCGCTGGGCGTCGCCACCCACGCCGGCAGTCAGCGGCTCGCCAACGGTGAAGCGCGACAGCTGGCTGCCATTGCGCGCATCGAGGGCCGTGACGCTGCCGTCCTTGGCCGCGATCAGCAGCGTGTCACCCTGCACATGGATGTCGGTGGCCAGCGGCACTTCGGCGCCCAGCTTGGCCGTCCAGGCCTGGTGCACTGCCAGCAGGCCGGGGTTGGCCCCCAGTTCCTTGGGCTTGGGCTTGGTGTCGCTGCTGAACCACGAGGAGACCGTGGAGCAGCCGCCCAGGGCACCGGCCAGCAGGCCCAGAGCCATCCAGCGCGCAACGCCACGCGGGCGCGAGATTGCCATCAGTTGATCTGCCGAAGTTTTCAAGGTTGCTTCTCCGAGGTCGAAGTCTTGGCCTGTGCCAGCACGGTGGGCGTGGCGCCCAGGGCGTTGAGCTTGAATTCGATCAGGCGTCCGTAGTCCACGCCCTTGTCCAGGAGCGCATGGGCGCGCTGGTAGGCATCGATGGCCTCGGCCGTCTTGCCCTGGGCCGCAAGAATGTCACCGCGGCGGTCGGCCACGATGCCGGCGAAGGATTCGGGCATGCTGCCATCCAGCGCCTTCAGGGCTTCGTCGTACTGCTTTTGCTGCTCCAGCACGGCGCTCAGGCGCAGCTTGGCCAGGGCCTTGTAGCCTTCGTCGCCCTTGTCGGCCACCCAGGTCAGGGCTGCCTTGGCATCATCGAGCCTGCCTTCGTCCACTGCGGCCTTGGCCAGCAGCAGGCCGGCCTGGGCTGCCTGCGTGGTGCCGGCGTACTTGTCCTTGAGATCGGCAAAGGCCTGGCCGGCGCGCGCCGCATCCTTGCCTGACAGCGCCACATCGACGGCATGCGCCAGAGCGGCAGCCTGGGTGGCCTGGCGCTTTTCCCAGTACTGGTAGCCATTCCAGCCGGCAAAGCCGACAAAGATGACCACGAGCACACCCGTGATCAACGTGCCCCAGGTATTCCAGAAATGCTTGAGCTGCTCTATCTGCTCTTGTTCTTCGAGATCGAAATGGTTTGCCATGAATCGCCTGTGTCGCCTTGTGTATGGAGGACGCCGCTGGAGCGGTGGCCTGGAAAGCTGCGGATGACGGTCAAACCGCCGATTGTAGGGTGGCAGCCCATTGGGCCGCATCGGCCAGGGCTTGCTGCACCTGCTGGCCCGTGCCGTCGCGCAGCGACTTGACGGTGACCAGGCCCTGCTGCAGCTCGTCGGAGCCGAAGATCAATGCGAAATGCGCGCCACTGGCGTCGGCCTTCTTGAACTGCGACTTCATGCTGCCCAGGCCTTCGGAGCTGGCCGCATGCATCTGCACGCGCACGCCGGCCTCGCGCAGTTGCTGCAGGGTGCGCAGGGCCACGGGCATGGCCGACACGTCGGGAACGATGGCGTAGGCATGCAGCGTGGGCGCGGGGATGTCGGCGCCCAGCTCCTTGACGAGCTCCAGCACGCGCTCCACGCCCAGCGCCCAGCCCACGGCCGGCGCGCTCTTGCCGCCCACCTGCTCGATCAGGTAGTCGTAGCGGCCGCCGGCGCAGATGGTGCCCTGCGCGCCCAGCATGTCGGTGATGAACTCGAACACCGTGAGGTTGTAGTAGTCCAGGCCGCGCACCAGGCGCGGATTCACGGTCCAGGGCACGCCATTGGCGTCCAGGATGGCCTTGAGTCCGTCGAAGTGGGCCAGCGAGCCCTCGCCCAGGAAGTCCAGCAGGCGCGGCGCCCCGTTGACCATGGCCTGCATGGCGGGATTCTTGGTGTCCAGCACGCGCAGCGGGTTGCTGTACATGCGGCGCCTGGCCTCCTCGTCCATCACGTCCTGGTGCTGCTCCAGGTAGGCGATCAGGGCCTGGCGGTGGGCCTGGCGCTCCTCGGGCTGGCCCAGGCTGTTGATTTCCAGGCGCCACTGCGTCAGGCCCAGCTGCTTCCACAGGGAGACGGCCAGCAAAATGAGCTCGGCATCGACATCGGGGCCGGCAAAGCCCAGGGCCTCGGCACCGATCTGGTGGAACTGGCGGTAGCGGCCGCGCTGCGGGCGCTCGTGGCGGAACATGGGCCCCATGTACCACATGCGCTTGCCGCCGTCGTACAGCAGGTTGTTTTCGATGGTGGCGCGCACCAGGCTCGCCGTGCCTTCTGGGCGCAGCGTCAGGCGCTCGCCATTGAGCTTGTCCTCGAAGGAGTACATCTCCTTTTCGACGATGTCCGTCACCTCGCCGATGCCGCGCACGAACAGTTGCGTGTGCTCGACGATGGGCGTGCGCACGTTGCGGTAGGCAAAGCGCGCCATCAGCTCGCGCACCTGCGCCTCCAGCCATTCCCAGCGAGCGGACTCGGCGGGAAGAATGTCGTTCATGCCTTTGACGGCGGAGAGTTTTTCGGGTTTGGCCACGTTGTTCTCGTTCGATGAATGCTCGGAAACAGGAGCGGACCCCGCCTTTTGCGCTCCATGCCCCCACGCGCATTCCGCGTGAGACCCCATGAAACAAAGCGTGGTGTGCTATCTATTTTGCAATAACTGCAATGCCTGGCGCAGCCGCTCAGGCGGGTGCGGCAGCGGTGGCGCCATAGGTGCGCGCCACATAGTCTTCGACCAGGGTCTGGAATTCCTCGGCAATGCGCTCGCCGCGCAACGTCAACGCCTTCTCGCCGTCAATGTAGACGGGGGCAGCGGGCGCCTCGCCCGTCCCGGGCAGGCTGATGCCGATATTGGCGTGCTTGCTCTCGCCAGGGCCGTTGACGATGCAGCCCATCACGGCCACCTTCATGGCCTCGACGCCGGGGTACTTCATGCGCCACAGCGGCATCTGGCCGCGCAGGTAGTCGTCGATGCGCTTGGCCAGCTCCTGGAAGGTGGTACTGGTGGTGCGGCCGCAGCCAGGGCAGGCCGTGACGCTGGGCACGAAAACGCGCAGGCCCAGGGCCTGCAGGATTTCGGAGGCAACCACCACTTCCTGCGTGCGCGCCTCGCCGGGCTGGGGCGTGAGCGAGACGCGGATGGTGTCGCCAATGCCTTCCTGCAGCAGCACGGACAGCGCGGCAGCCGAGGCCACCGTGCCCTTGGTGCCCATGCCGGCCTCGGTCAGGCCCAGGTGCAGCGCATAGTCGCAGCGCTGCGCAAGGGCCCGGTAGACCGAGATCAGGTCCTGCACGCCGCTGACCTTGCACGACAGGATGATGTTGTCGCCGTTCAGCCCCATGGACTCGGCCAGGCGCGCGGAATCGACAGCCGAGGAGATCAGCGCCTCGAACATGACCTGGCGCGTATCCCAGGGCTGGGCGCGGCGCGAGTTCTCGTCCATCAGGCGCGCCATCAGCTCCTGGTCCAGCGAACCCCAGTTGACACCGATGCGCACGGCCTTGTCGTAGCGGGCTGCCGCCTCGATCATCTGGCCGAACTGCCTGTCCTTTTTCTCGCCCTTGCCGACGTTGCCGGGGTTGATGCGGTACTTGGACAGCGCCTCGGCGCAGGCCGGGTATTCGGTGAGGAGGCGGTGGCCGTTGTAGTGGAAGTCGCCCACCAGCGGCACGTACTCGCCCATGCGGTCGAGCTGCTCGCGGATGTAGGGCACGGCAGCGGCTGCCTCGGGCGTGTTGACGGTGATGCGCACCATCTCCGAGCCGGCCTGGGCCAGCTGGCGCACCTGTATGGCCGTCTCGACCGCGTCCACCGTATCGGTGTTGGTCATGGACTGCACGCGCACAGGCGCATCGCCGCCCACGGTGACGACATTGTTGCGCCAGACCACGCGGGCCTGGCGGGACTTGCGCGGCAGCGGCGAGGCAATCGCTATCGGCTGCTGCGTGGATAGGAAATCTTGCACGGTCACTTCACCTCAAAGCGGGCCACGTTGTCACGGGTGGTCTTGGCCACTTCCAGCAGCTCACCACGGACGCGCACTTCGGTGCCGCTGGCATTGCCGACGATGACAGACAGCGGCAGCGCACCTTCGGCGCCAACCGACTCACCTGCAGCCAGCGTCTTTTGCAGCACCACGCGGCCGTTGGCATCCTTGACCTGCACCCACGATTGTGCGCTGGCCTTCATGACCAGCACGCCACCAGGCGTTTGCGCGGCCTGGGTTGCAGGAGTCGCCGCTGCGGCATCGGCGGGCACATCGCCAGGCACGCCAGCTGCGGGAGCCGCTGCTGCAGGCGCCTGGACGGCTGGCGTGGCTGCAGGCGCTGCAGGTGCTGCAGGCGCCGCCCCTTCGGAGGCTGGCGCCGTCACTGCGGGCGCCACAGGCTCCTGGGCAGCCACGGGCTCGGACACGGTTGCGGCCGGCGACACCAGGGCAGCGGCGTCGGAAGAGCCGGCCTGCGGCTCCTCGGCATCGCCTTCGTGCTTGGGCAGGAAGTACACGGCGGCGGCGGCCGCCAGCAGCAGCAGCACGATGATGGCGACCTTGCGCGAACCGTTTTCGCGGCCCAGCGGTGTTCCGGTGGCCTTGAAGGAGCGCTCCTTGAACGTGGCATTGATGCTGCCGCGATCATCGGCCAGGCTCTTGAGCTGGGTGCGCGGCAGCAGGGCCAGCACCGAGGCCGAGTCCACGCGCAGCGTGCGGCAGACGCTTTGTGCCAGGGCCCGCATGAAGACATGGTCCTGGAAGGCGGCATAGTCATCCGCCTCCAGGGCCTCCAGCTTGGGGGCCGGCACCTTGAGCGCCGCCGCCAGTCCGGCCAGCGACAGGCCTGCCGCCTCGCGCGCCTGGCGCAGCAGCGTGCCCGCCGTCATGGAAGTTTTGGCGTTCTCGCCTTGCGTACCTGCTTCGTCATGCACCGCCAACACCTCACTCATTGAATGCTCCACGCTCGTAGGCCAGCCATTGGCGGGACTCCGGGAAGCGCTGGTGCAGCTGGTCGGCCAGCTGCCGCATCGCTGCAGATTGCTGCAGCGCCCTCTCTATCTTGATGCCCAGCCACAGGCTTTCCGCGTTGGACTGGGGGCTGCTGTTGAGGCGGCGGATGTAGAACTGCGCCCTCTTGGCGTCGCCCCCCTGCAGCATCACATTGCTCAGGTGATAGGCTATCACCGGGTTGGCGGCGTCGAGTTCATAGCCCTTGAGCAGCGCCTGCTGGGCCTCGACCAGCAGACCGGCCTGCTGCAGGCACAGGCCCTTGGCCATCCATGTCTTGGGACGCTCCAGGTAGCCGGGCTGGGCCAGTGCCTTGTCCAGCCATTCCTGGGCCTGCACATACTGCTTGCGCTGGCACAGCAGCCATCCGTAGTTGTGCTGCAGGTCACCGTCCTGGGGGCGCAGCGACATGGCCTTGCGCAGGCTGGCATCGGCCTGGTCCCAGTCCTGGTTGCGCATGTAGATCAGGGCCAGCAGTCCATAGCCATCGGCGGAACCGGGGTCGGAGGCCAGCGCCTGGTTTACCTCTTCCAGGGCCACATCGATGCGGCCGGCCTGGAAGTAGGAAGCCGCCAGCTCCAGGCGAATGGCCGCGCGGCGACGGGGATCGACCTCGGCGGCCGAGGCCATCGAGGCATTGGAGACGGACGAAGCATTGCCGGAGCCTGAATTCGCCGAAGGCACCAAAGGTTGCTTGCCGGCGCAGCCGGCCAAGGCAAGGACCAGCACCGGCACTGCCCAGCGCATGCATCCACCGATACCCCCCGATCGCAGCCGCCGAGCCACTGACTTCATGAACTGTCCCTTTGTTCCGTAGGTCCTCTCAAGGCATCTGCTTGAGAACAATGGTGCGCTGCTTTGCCATGCGCTCGGCAGCGCGCGTGCGGTCCTTGACATCGCCAGCCAGCTGTCCGCAGGCTGCGTCGATGTCGTCGCCACGTGTCTTGCGCACCGTGGTCACAATGCCGGCATTGCTCAGCAGGCTGGCGAACTCCGTCACCCGCGCTGCAGGTGAACGCAGCAGGCCCGAGGCCGGGAAGGGGTTGAACGGAATCAGGTTGAACTTGCACCAGCTGCGGCCGTCGCCACGTGCGCGGACCAACTCTATCAGTTGGCGCGCATGCTCGGGCTGATCATTGACGCCATCGAGCATGCAATATTCGAACGTGATGAAATCGCGCGGCGCGAACTCCAGGTAGCGCTCGCAGGCATCGAGCAGCTCGTGGATGGGGTACTTGCGGTTCAGCGGCACCAGCGGGTCGCGCAGCTCGTCGTTGGGCGCATGCAGCGACACGGCCATGGCCACGGCGCAGTCCTGCGACAGCCTGTCGATCATCGGGACCACGCCCGAGGTGGACACGGTCACGCGGCGGCGCGAGAGGCCGTAGCCATGGTCATCCAGCATCACGCGCAGCGCCGGCACCAGGGCCGTGTAGTTCTGCAGCGGCTCGCCCATGCCCATCATCACCACGTTGGAGATGACGCGCTCGCTGCCCGTGCCCAGGCGCTTGCGCAGCGCATGCTCGGCATACCAGAGCTGGGCCAGGATCTCGCCCGTGCTGAGGTTGCGGCTGAAGCCCTGGTGACCCGTGGAGCAGAAGCGGCAGCCCACGGCACAGCCGGCCTGGGACGACACGCACAGCGTGCCCCGGTCATCTTCGGGAATGAAAACGGATTCGACGGCATTGCCGCCCCCCACGTCGAACAGCCACTTGACCGTTCCATCGGCAGACACATGCTCGGTCAGAACCGGCAGGGCCGTGATGTGGGCACGCGCCTTGAGCTTTTCGCGCAGGGACTTGGCCAGATCGCTCATCTGGTCGAAATCGCTGGCGCCTCGCTGGTGGATCCAGCGGAACAGCTGCGTTGCGCGGAAACGCTTCTCGCCGAGCTGTTCGCAATAAGCGGCCAGTCCGTCGAGATCAAAATCTAGCAAATTGGTATTCATGTCGGCAGGCCGGTGCCACGCCGCTCTCGGCTCTTCCGCGGCAGGCATGGCCTGCACCGGACAGACCATGACGGCCGCGGAAGACGCGGGGATCAGCGCGAGTAGACGTTCATGCCGGGGAAGAAGAATGCCACTTCCACGGCTGCAGTTTCAGCGGCGTCAGAGCCGTGCACGGCGTTGGCGTCGATGCTGTCGGCGAAGTCGGCGCGGATCGTGCCCTTCTCAGCCTTCTTGGGGTCGGTGGCGCCCATCAGTTCACGGTTCTTCAGGATGGCGTTCTCGCCTTCCAGGGCCTGGATCATCACGGGGCCGGAGATCATGAAGTCCACCAGGTCCTTGAAGAAGGGACGCTCCTTGTGGACGCCGTAGAACTGCTCGGCTTCGCCGCGCGACAGGTGCACCATCTTGGCGGCGATGACCTTCAGGCCGGCGGCCTCGAAGCGAGCGTAGATCTGGCCGATCACGTTCTTGGCAACGGCGTCGGGCTTGATGATGGAAAGAGTGCGTTCGATGGCCATTTGAATGGTTCCTAATCAGGGTTACTATGGATTTTTGTCAATTGGACAAAACCGTTGATTCTAGCTGTGCCATCAAAGTCCTTGATGACATGGTGCTGCCAAAGGGGAGGCTGACCGCCGTATTTCAGCGGCGCCCTCCCGGCTTGCGCTTGGCGTTCTGGCGTGCACGCGACAGGCTGTCGGAGCCGATGTAGCCCACCGATGTACGCATCGGATCGGGCTGCTGGCTGCCACCTGTCTTGCCCCGCCCGCCTGCACCGCCCTGCCCTCTGCCCTGGCCGCCGTCCGCCTTGCCACCCTTGGCAGCGGGCTTGGCACGCGGGCCGTCCAGCATGGCATTGGGTGCCGGGCGATTGCCGTCGAAATAGCGGCCGCCGCCTTCGCGGCGGACGGTGTTGCGGTCGGCCGGGCCACCACGGCGGCCTCCGGCCGCGGGCTTGGGTGCAGCAGGCGCACGCGCCTGCATGCCTGCCGCGGAGGCCAGGGACTGGATGTCGGCCTGGTCCAGCTCCACCCAGGCGCCGCGCTTGAGGCCGCGCGGAAGCACCATGGCGCCATAGCGGATGCGGATCAGCCGGCTCACGGCATGGCCCACCGCCTCGAACATGCGGCGCACTTCGCGGTTGCGGCCTTCGGAAATGGTCACGCGGTACCAGCAGTTGGCGCCTTCGCCGCCGCCATCCTCGATGGAGCCGAAGGCGGCCACGCCGTCTTCCAGCTGCACGCCATCGGTCAGGCGCTGCTTTTCTTCCTTGCTGAGCGCGCCCAGCACGCGGGCCGCGTACTCGCGCTCCAGGCCGAAGCGCGGGTGCATCAGGGAGTTGGCCAGCTCGCCCGAGCTGGTGAACAGCAGCAGGCCTTCGGTGTTCAGGTCCAGGCGGCCAACGGACTGCCATTTGCCATGCTGCAGGCGCGGCAGCTTGCGGAACACCGTGGGGCGGTTCTGGGGGTCGTCGTGCGTGACGACTTCGCCCACGGGCTTGTGATAGGCGATGACACGCGCCGGCGGCGGATCGATGCGAAAGCGGATGGGCTGGCCGTTGACCTTGATCTGGTCGCCGAACTGGATGCGCTGGCCCACGTGGGCAGGCTCGTTGTTGACCGAGATGCGGCCTTCAAGAATGAGCTGCTCCATTTCAAGGCGCGATCCCAGCCCGGCCTGGGCCAGCACCTTGTGCAGCTTGGGCGAATCGACCTGGGGCAGCAGCACGCGCTTGGCAGGCGCGGCATCGTCGCGCTCTTCGGCGGCGTCGAGCTCGCCCGAGATGACGTCCGCAAAACCGTAGCCTTCGGCAGACCCTGAGTCGCTTGACTCTGATGCATCAGCCGTCACCAGCTCCTGCTCGGTGTCTTCGGCAGGCACCGCCTCGGCGGCCGGACGCGGCTTGCGCGCAGGCCTGGCGCCAGGCCGGGACTCGGCCTTGGGAGCGCGCGAGCGCGCGGGGCGGGCCTTGCGCTGTGCGCCAGCCTCGTCGGACGCCGGCTGGGCGTCCTGGTCCTTGGAGATATCACTACCCGTCATGGCTTTCCTTCTTCGGCCTGCAGTGCAGCGCCGTCCGTATCCGTTGTGTCTGTCGTATCCGCGGTGTCCGCTTTTTCCGCTGTGTCTGCGGTCTGCGCAGCTTCTGCGGCACTCGCGGCATCTGTCCCATCCGGTGTCTCAGCCTCGCCCGAGGGCGCCTCTGGCAAGAGAGCGGCAAGGGCGTCGTCCTCACCGTCCTCGACCAGCTCCGTCTCATCGGCCTGCAACGGCACCTGATCCAGCAATTCCTCGCCCACGTCCTGCGCGCCGATGACTGGCGGCACTTCGTCGGGACCCCAGCCTTCGGTCGGCGGGGCGTCACCGGCTGGCGCACTCTCTTGCACCTCAGGCTCGCCCGACTCCTCCAGCGCCTTGAACAGGCTTTGCTGGGATTCAGGCTCCTCAAGCATGGGCAACTGGTCCAGCGACTGCAGGCCCAGGTCGTCCAGAAACTGGCGCGTGGTGGCAAACAAAGAGGGCCGGCCCACGGTTTCCCGGTGGCCAATCACCTCGATCCAGCCCCGGTCTTCCAGTTGCTTGATCAGCAGGCTGTTGACCGTCACACCGCGTATGTCCTCGATATCACCGCGCGTCACCGGCTGACGGTAGGCGATGATGGCCAGCGTCTCCAGGGTCGCACGGGTGTAGCGTGGCGGCTTTTCAGGATGCAGCCGGTCCAGGTACACCCGCATCTCGGGCCGGCTCTGGAAGCGCCACCCGGACGCCACCTGTACCAGCTCCACGCCCTTTTGCGCCCAGTCCTTCTGCAGGTCCAGCAGCAGGTCCTTCAGCGTGTCGGAGCCCAGCACGTCATCGAACAGCGAGCGCAGCTCACGCAGCGTGACAGGCTGCGGCGCGCAGATCAATGCAGTTTCCAGGACCCGCTTGGCATCTACCGTATTCATGGCTCAGCGTCTCGGGAACAAAGGCGCGCGTGCCACCAGGGGTGGCAGCCAGGGTGCGCCGAATCAAAGAAGAGGAAGCAAGCGCTCCACAGATGCCATGCGAGAGATGGTCAGAGGCTTTCGGCGGGATTGTAGCTCAGCCCCCAATTTTCCAGCGCCTGCGCCATGTCGGCGGGCAGCGGCGCATGCAGCACCAGGGCCTGGCCCGTCATGGGATGGGTGAAGGCCAGCCGGAAGGCGTGCAGGGCCTGGCGCGTCATGCCGCCAGCGTCCTTGCCGCCGTAGACGGCATCGGCCACCAGCGGATGACCCAGAGAGGCCATGTGCACGCGGATCTGGTGGGTGCGGCCCGTATGCAGCGTGCAGCGCACCAGGCTGACTTCTTCGTTGCCGGCCAGCAGGTCGATGTCGGTGCGCGCGGTCTTGCCCGCATGCTGGGCCAGGTCGACCACGGCCATGCGCAGGCGGTTGCGCGGATCGCGGCCGATGGGCGCATCGACCTCGCGGTGCTTGCGCGGGCCCCAGGCCTTGTGGGCCAGCGCCAGGTACTGCCGGCTGACATCGCGTGCGGCGATCATGGCCACCAGCGCATCCATGGCGGCGCGGCTGCGCGCCACGACCATGAGGCCGCTGGTGTCCTTGTCCAGGCGATGGACGATGCCGGCGCGCGGCACCTCGCGCGCCTTGGGGTCGCGCCCCAGCAGGCCGTTGAGCAGGGTTCCCGTCCAGTTGCCGGGCGCCGGGTGCACGACCAGGCCAGCCGGCTTGTTGACGACTAGCAGGTGCTCGTCCTCATGCACCACGTCCAGCGCCATGTCCTCGGGCTGGAAGGCCATGCTCTGCTGCGTGGGCCGCATCTCCAGCACCATGCGGTCGCCGGCCGCGACCTTGGCGGAAGGCTTGCCCAGCACACGCCCGTTGAGGGTGACCGCGCCCTGCGCAAGCAGCTGCTGCAGATAGCTGCGCGAGAACTCGGCCACGCATTCGGCCAGCACCTTGTCGGCGCGCAGGCCGTGCTGGGCGGGCGGCACGGTGATTTCGCGCAGCTCGGCGGCGGCGGCCTCGACCTCGCCACCTTCGGCGTCGGCCTCGTCCTGGTCCTCGACCGATTCCGGCAGCGGTTCGCCGGGCGCAGAAGAAACAAGCCCCTGCGGGGCAGGGGCTTGTCCGGTTTGCCTGGTGCTGCGGCTCATCAGCGCGAAGGCAGGTAGCGCGAAGGATCGACAGGCTTGCCCTGGCGACGCACCTCGAAGTGCAGCTTCACGCGGTCGGCGTCGGTGCTGCCCATCTCGGCGATCTTCTGGCCCTTGCGCACGGTCTGGTCCTCCTTGACCAACAGCGTCTGGTTGTGCGCGTAGGCCGTGAGGTAGGTGTTGTTGTGCTTGAGGATGATCAGGTTGCCATAGCCACGCAGGCCGGCGCCGGCATAGACCACGCGGCCATCGGCAGCGGCCATCACGGGGTCGCCGGCCTTGCCTGCGATGTCATAGCCCTTGTTGCGCGCCTCGTCGAAGCCGGCAATCAGGCTGCCCGAGGCAGGCCAGATGAAGTCCACATCGTCGGCGCCCTTGCCGGCTGCGGGTGCAGGAGCCGGTGCCGGGGTCGGCGCGGGTGCAGGCGTTGCGGTGGAGCTGCCAGACGATGCCGAGGATGCCACGGGCGGCAGCGGCGTTGCCACCACCGGCGAGCCGCTGGGCGTGGAAGAGGAGGACGAGGACGAGGACGACGACGAAGAACGTGTGCTGCCGCTGTCCGAACTTGCCATGGACGAGCTGGTCGGCGGCACGACGCGAACCACCTGACCGACTTCGATCAGGTTGGGGTTCTCCAGATTGTTCCAGCGCGCGATGTCCTTCCAGCTCTGGCCGGTCTCCAGGCCGATGCGGATCAGCGTGTCACCAGGCTTGATGGTGTAGTAGCCGGGCTTGCCGGCGTTCTCGACGCCGGGCAGCGGCTTGACGGCCGCCGATGGCGAGGAAGAGGTGGAAGTGGAGGTGGATGTTCCGCGGTCCTCCACGGGAGCCCTGTTCACTTGGGATGTGCAGCCTGCCAGAACCATGCCGGCCAGCACCACCGTTCCCCAAGCCCCAAGACTTCGCGATACCAACATAAGTTATTCCCTTCTAGGCGATGCCCGATTTTAGGGGGACAAAGTTCACGGCCTCCAAAATCGATTGCGTAAACCCGTGTGAACTCTTGTCAATCACCAGCAGTGCCTGCTTACCCCCCGTAACCACCATGGGCGCGACAAGCCGCCCGCCCACGGCCAGCTGGTCGCACCAGGCCGAGGGCATGCTCTCGCCGCCGGCGGCCGAGATGATGCCCGCGTACGGAGCGCCGCTGCCATAGCCTTCCATGCCGTCTCCAAAGATCAGATGGACATTGGTCAGGCGCCAGGGCCGCAGGTTGCTGCGCGCTTTCTCGTGCAGGCCGCGCAGGCGCTCGATCGAATAGACCTCGCGTGCCACGCGCGCCAGCACGGCCGCCTGGTAGCCGCAGCCGGTGCCGATCTCCAGCACGCGGCCCAGGCCCGACTTCGCGGCCTCCGAACCCAGCAGCAGCTCGGTCATGCGGGCGACCACGCTGGGCTTGGAGATCGTCTGGCCCAGACCGATGGGCAGGCTGGTGTCCTCATAGGCCTGGTTGACCAGGGCGCTGTCCACGAAGCGGTGGCGCTCCACCGCTCCCATGGCAGCGAGCACGGCCGGCGACTGGATGCCGGTGGCGGCCAGTCGCTGCACCATGCGCGCGCGCACGGCGGCCGAATCCATGCCGATGCCCGAGGGCTGTTGCGGGGCACGGGCGGCGGCGGTGGCCAGCGCGGAGCGCGCGGGCACTGCGCGCGAGGCCGGCGCAGGGTTCTGCACCGAGCGCGCCACCCACGAGGGAACTCCGGGACGGCGCTCGCTCACGGTTGCACCGCCCCGCCCTGGGCAGGCAGCACGGCCTGACTGGCCGATGCCAGCCTGGCCGCCGTCTGCGCCCAGTAGCCCAGGTTGTCATGGTCGGTCAGGTCCACCTTCAGCGGCGTGACAGACATGTGGCCGTGGGACGTGGCGTGGAAGTCCGTGCCCTCCGAGTCATCCATGGCCGCGCCTGCGCTGCCTATCCAATACATCATTTCGCCGCGCGGGCTCTCCTGGGTGATGACGCGCTCGGCCGCATGGCGGCGGCCCAGCCGGCACAGCTTGAGCGGCTTGAGCGCGGACAGCGGCATGTTGGGAATGTTCACGTTGAGCAGCCAGGGCGACAGGCCGATCAGTTCCTGCGACTGCATGTCCATGACCAGCTGGCGCGCGGCGGCGGCGGCAGCCTCGATCTCGGACCAGCCCTTGTCCACCTGGGAGAAGGCAATGGCGGGAATGCCGAAAAGAAAGCCCTCCATGGCCGCGCCGACGGTGCCCGAGTAGATGGTGTCGTCGCCCATGTTGGCGCCGTTGTTGATGCCGGAGACCACCAGGTCGGGCCGGTAGCCCAGCAGGCCGGTCAGGGCGATGTGCACGCAGTCTGCCGGCGTGCCGTTGACATAGCGGAAACCGTTGTGGGCCTGGTGCACGTACAGCGGTGCATTCAGCGTCAGGGCGTTGGACTTGGCACTGTTGTTGTGCTCCGGCGCCACCACCTCGACGTCTGCCACCGTGCGCAGCGCCTCGTACAAGGCCTGGATGCCGGGCGCCTGGTAGCCGTCGTCGTTACAAATGAGAATCTTCATGGATACAGCAGGGATTGCGGGCGATTGTAGGCGGGCGTCTCGTCGCCCGAGGGACAGGAGGCATTCCCGCCACACTCCTATCATCGGCCAGGCATTCAATCACAGGAGACAACCACCATGCACGCTTGGCTTTGCACAACGCCCACGGGCGTCGATCAACTGCAGTGGACGCAGCTGCCCGCACCCGCGCCGGGCCCTGGACAGGTACTGCTCGAAGTGAAGGCGGCCAGCCTGAACTTCCCCGATCTGCTGATCGTGCAGAACAAGTACCAGATGAAGCCTGAGCTGCCGTTCGTGCCGGGTTCGGAATACGCGGGCGTGGTCCAGGCCGTGGGCGAAGGCGTGAGCCACCTCAGCGTGGGCCAGCGCGTGGCCTGCCTGTCGGGCACCGGGGGCTTTGGCACCCATACGCTGGCACCGGCCGCGCTGTGCATGCCGCTGCCCGATGGATTCAGTTTCGTCGATGCAGCGGCCTTCATCATGACCTATGCCACCTCGCACCATGCGCTGATCGACCGTGGCCAGCTGCGCGAGGGCGAGACCGTGCTGGTGCTGGGCGCGGCAGGCGGCGTGGGCACGGCCGCCATCCAGATCGCCAAGGCGGCAGGCGCACGCGTGATCGCGGCAGCCTCCACCGACGAAAAGTGCGCGCTGTGCAAGGCACAGGGCGCCGATGCCACCATCAACTACAGCCAGGGCGACCTGCGCGCGGCCATCAAGGAGGCCACCGACGGCAAGGGCCCCGACGTGGTCTACGACCCCGTGGGCGGCGACTTCGCCGAGCCTGCCTTCCGCTCCATCGCCTGGCGCGGCCGCTATCTGATCGTGGGCTTTGCCGCTGGCCCCATCCCGGCCCTGCCGCTGAACCTGCCGCTGCTCAAGGGCGCATCGCTGGTGGGCGTCTTCTGGGGCGAGTTCTCCCGGCGCGAGCCCAAGGCCAACGCGGCCATGATGCAGGAGCTGGCCCAGTGGTACGGCCAGGGAAAGATCAAGCCCGTGATCGACCGCACCATGCCCATGGCCGAGCTGCACGCGGCCTACGCACGCATGGGATCGCGCCAGGTCCAGGGCAAGCTGGTCATGGTCAACGAGCAGTGAACCAGGCGCCGGCCATGCCACACTGGAGGGCATTGCATTCTGAAACAACTGCCCACCCATGGCCGAGCGCTCCGCTTCCGAACTGGCACGCGAAACACTGCGGCAACTGGCGCTGAACCGCCTGCCGCCCACCCCGGAAAACTACACCCGCCTCTATGAGCAGGCAGCCGGCGAACCCGGCCCCGCCAGCTTTCCCCAGGGGCCGCTGCGCCACGTCCATGCGCTTTTGCCTGCGCAGACGCCCGGACAGAAGCGCCTGCGCGACCAGTTGGGCGCCGCCATAGAGCGCAGCGACTGGCAGGGCCTGCAGCAGGTCATCACCGCCTATGCCAACGCGGCCCTGCAGCCGCCAACCCATGAGGCCAGGCCCGTGGAATTGCCCGTGCCGCCGCCCCTGCAGGCTTTGCCCGAGGATCTGACGCAGCAGCTGGCGCGGCGCTTCGAGGCCTTCTTTGCGCTGCTGAACACCCAGGAAGCCAAGACCCGGCAACTGCATCAGCAGCTCATGGAACAGCTGCAGGCACCGCCCGTGGACGCCAAGGCCCTGGCGCGGCGCCTGCATGACCAGCACTACCAGCTGTCGTTCTCCATTGCCGACCAGCTCCAGGTCCTGCAGCTGGTGCAGGAGCTGCTGCAGACCCTGATCCAGCATCTGGCCCAGGACCCCACGCACGGCAGCTGGCTGGTGCCGCAGCTCACGGCCATCGAGCAGGCCATCACGCCGCCGCTGTCACCCGCGCCCCTGGTGGATGCGCGGCGCGAGCTGCAGACCGTGATCCACCGGCGCATGCAGCTGCAGGACGGCATGGCCGCCGCGCAGCAGGCGCTCAAGGACATGCTGGGCGGCTTCGTCCAGCATCTGGCAAAGATCACGAGCAGCAACGAAACACTGGGCGCCCGCATGGAGGAAGCCGCGCGCCAGCTGGACGGCATCCAGCGCCTGGAGGATGCCGCCCCGCTGCTGCAACAGGTGCTGGAGGCCACCCGCACCATGGCCGCCGGCAGCCGCGTGGCCCAGGAAGAGCTGCAATCGCTGCGCAGCCATGTCGATGCCTGCGAGGCGCGCATAGAGGCCCTGCAGCAGGAACTGGACGAGGCCGCGCGCCGTGCACGCCACGATCCGCTGACCGGCCAGCTCAACCGCCTGGGTGTGAGCGAGGCGCTGGACCGCGAGGTGGCGCGCGCCCAGCGCCATGGCCAGCCGCTGAGCGTTGCCCTGCTCGACATGGACGGCATGCAGGCCCTCAATGCCGAGCTGGGGCATGCCATGGGCGATGCCGCCCTCATCCATGTGGCCCAGCTGGCACGCCAGGGACTGCGTCCCGAGGACGTGGTGGGCCGATACGAGGGCCAGGCCTTCGTGCTGCTGCTGCCCCAGACACCGGAGACTGCGGGCGCCCAGGCGCTGCAGCGCCTGCTGCAGTTGCTGGAGCAGACGCCTTTGCCAGCCTCTTCGCAGACGCCAGGCCAGCCGGCCCCCCGGCCATTGAGCTTCAGTGCGGGCGTGGCCCAGCTGCAAAGCCACGAAAACGGCATGGACGTGCTGCGCCGCGCGGATACCGCCATGCTGCAGGCCAAGGAGCGCGGCAAGCACAGCATTGCCACGGCATCAGGCGCACAATGGCAGCCAGTTGGAAATGCAGGCGCCGGCCTTTGATCCACCGAGGCCACGCTCCGTATCTCCCCGCTTTCTTGCGCCACCTGCCCCCGAACCGCCATGCCCCTGCCCTTCAGCGCCCCCGTCCCTGCACCGCGGCGCCAGTTTCTGGTCGCAGCGGGCCTGGCCACGGTGCTGGGCCAGCTGCCCGCATGGGCTCGCCTGGGCGAGCGGCCTGCGCACAACCCCTTCACGCTGGGCGTGGCCAGCGGCGACCCCGAACCCGACAACGTGCTGCTGTGGACGCGGCTCACGCCGCCGCTTGCACAGCTGGGCGAGACCGACACCACGGCCATGCCTGCGCTCAAGATCCGCTGGGAGCTGGCGCACGACCCGCTGTTCCGCCAGATCGTGCGCAGCGGCGAGGCCATGGCCCAGCCCGAATGGGGCCACGGCGTGCATGTGCAGGTGGGAGGGCTGGCGCCTGACCGCTGGTACCACTACCGCTTCATGCTGGGCCAGGCCGTGAGCAGCACGGGCCGCTGCCGCACGGCGCCCGCGCCCGGCAGCATGCCCCAGCGGCTGCGCCTGGCCTATGCCTCCTGCCAGCGCTGGGAGCACGGCTACTACGCGGCCTGGCGCCAGGTGGTGCAGGACGCGCCGGACCTGGTGCTCTTCCTGGGCGACTACATCTACGAGTACGCCACGCCCGCCATGACGCTGGGCCTGGCCCGCACCCACAACCTGCGGGCCGCGCAAAGCCTGCAGGATTACCGGGACCGCTACGCCCTGCACAAGAGCGACCCGCTGCTGCAGGCAGCGCACGCCATGTGCAACTGGTCCGTGGGCTGGGACGACCATGAGGTGGAGAACAACTACGCCGGCGACCAGGGCCAGGGCGATGCCGGGCGCTTCCTGGCCCGGCGCATGGCTGCCTGGCAGGCCTTCTACGAGAACATGCCGCTGCGCGCCAGCGCGCTGACCGGCGCGGGCGCCCAGCATGGCGGCGGCGGGCTGCAGCTGTACCGCAGCCTGCAGTGGGGCCGGCTGGCCCGGCTGCATTTTCTGGACGGCCGCCAGTACCGCAGCGCCCAGGCCTGCCGCGCCGAGGGAGCGGCAGACAAGGGCAGCGTGCGCCCTGCGCAATGCGCAGCCCTGTCGGATACGGCGCGCAGCTTCCTGGGCTGGACGCAGGAGCAGTGGCTGTACCGCCAGCTGGCCGAAGATGCCCGCCAGCACGCAAGCGAGGGACCGCGCTGGAGCATCCTGGCTCAGCCCACCCTGGTGTCCACGCACCGGCCGCCCTCGGGATCGCAGGCCACGGACAGCTGGGACGGCTACCCGGCCGCGCGCCAGCGCCTGGTGCGCCACCTCACGCCGGGCGCCCAGCCCACGCCGCGCAACAGCGTGCTGCTGGGCGGCGACCTGCACCAGAACTATGTCTGTGCCGTGCACGCAGACCCCGAGGCCGCGCCCGAGCGGCGCAATCCCGTCGTGGCCAGCGAGTTCTGCAGCACCTCCATCACCTCGCGCAGCGGCACCACCCAGGCCAAGGTCGATGCCATCGTCGACCACAACCCGCAGGTGCTGTACGCACGCTGCGAGGAACGCGGCTACGGGCTGGCCGACATCACGCCCGAGCGCTGGACCAGCGAGCTGCGCGCCGTGGCCAACCCGATGCGAGCCGACAGCCGCATCTACACGCTGGCCCGCTTCACCGTCGAGGACAGGCGGCCCGGCCCCGTAGCCAGCTGACAGGGCACTGACGCAGGGCACGACCAAAGGGCACTTTCAGCAGGCCTGGCAATCAGTGGCTATCCTGACATCGCCCCCCGGCATGCCGCCTATCGTATGGTGCGCTGCCTTGCCCCGCCCACCGGAACACGGAAGCCATGCACCTGACTTTCAGCGCCTACTACACCCTGATCTTCGCCGCCCTCGTCCTTTTGCTGGGCAAATGGCTGGTACGGCACCTGCGCCTGCTGCGCGAATTCAACATCCCCGAGCCCGTGGCCGGCGGCCTGGTCGTGGCCGTCGCCCTGTTCGTGCTCAACCAGACCCTGGGCTGCACCTTCAGCTTCAGCAGCGAGCTGCAGATGGCCTTCATGCTGGTGTTTTTCTCGTCCATCGGGCTGAGCGCCAATTTCGCCAAGCTGCGCGAAGGCGGCCGTTCGCTGCTGCTGTTCCTGGCCGTGGTCGCCGTCTTCATCAGCCTGCAGGATCTGGTCGGCGTGAGCCTGGCCAAGATGCTCGGGCTCGATCCGCTGTTCGGGCTGATCGCAGGCTCCGTCACCCTGACGGGCGGCCATGGCACGGCAGGTGCCTGGGGCCAGGTTTTCGAGCGCGAATACGGCATCCAGGGCGCGGTCACCCTGGGCATTGCCTGTGCCACCTTCGGACTGGTGATCGGCGGCCTGATCGGCGGCCCGCTGGCCAAGGCCCTGATCACGCGCCGTAGGCTTGCCGTGCATGACCCCGCAGCCGCCCCCGAAAAACAGCCCCCGCTGGGCGAAAGCGCAAGCCACGGCGGCTTCGAGAACCCCGAGCAGACGCGCCTGATCACCACCAGCGCGGCCATAGAAACACTGGCCCTGTTCGCGGGCTGCCTGGGTTTTGCCGAGTTCATGACGCAATTCACCGCCGGCACCCTGTTCTCCCTGCCCACCTTCGTCTGGGCGCTGGCCGGTGGCGTCCTGATCCGCAACACGCTGGACTATGTCTTTCACTTCCAGGTATTCGACCGGGCCATCGACGTCTTCGGCAATGCCTCGCTGTCCATCTACCTGGCCATGGCCCTGCTGTCGCTCAAGCTGTGGGAGCTGGCGGGGCTGGCGGCACCGCTGATGGCGATCCTGGCGGCCCAGACGCTGGTCATGGGCCTGTATGCCGCGCTGGTGACCTTCCGCATCATGGGCAGCAACTACGATGCAGCCGTGCTGGCCGCCGGCCACTGCGGTTTCGGCATGGGTGCCACGCCCACGGCCGTGGCCAATATGCAGGCCATCACCAACCAGTACGGCCCATCGCACAAGGCCTTTCTCATCGTCCCTATGGTGGGCGCCTTCTTCGTCGACATCGTCAATGCCACCGTGATCCAGCTGTTCATACGCTGGCTGCACTGACCACCACGAACACCGAACGCACCATGCCCCTGCTGCGCCGTGCCCTTGCCGCCACCCAGGCGCTCGTCCTGACCCTGCTGCTGGCAGGCTGCAGCCTGCCGCCCCTGGCCGGCCGCAGCGAATCCACGGCACTGCCGCCCGAGGCCGCCCAGGCCATGCTGCTAGGCCAGGCGCTGGCACCGCTGCTGGACCAGCATCCGGGGCTCACCGCAATCCACGCGCTGTCCGACGCACGCAATGCCTACGCCGCGCGCGCCCTGCTGGCCCGCGTGGCACAGCGCACGCTGGATGTGCAGTACTACATCTGGCGCGGCGACACCACGGGCCACCTGCTGCTCGACGAACTGCGCCGCGCCGCCGACCGGGGCGTGCGCGTTCGCCTGCTGCTGGACGACGGCGGCACGGCAGGACTGGACACCCAGCTCGGCGCCCTGGACCAGCATCCGCAGATCGAGGTGCGGCTGTTCAACCCCTTTGCCCAGCGCACGCCCAAGGCGCTGGGCTATGTCACGGATTTCTCGCGCACCCAGCGGCGCATGCACAACAAGAGCTTCACGGCCGACAGCCAGGCCAGCATCGTGGGCGGACGCAACATAGGCGACGAGTACTTCGCGGCCACCGACGGTGTGCTGTTCGCCGACCTGGACGTGGTGGCCATGGGGCCGGTGGTGGCCGACATTTCACATGCTTTCGACCAGTACTGGGCCAGCGCGTCGGCCTATCCCGCTGCCAGCCTGCTGCCGCCGCTGCCCGACTATGCGGTGGCGCGCGCCTACGAGGCCCTGGCCACCGAAGTGCAGCGCCCCGAAGCCCAGGCCTATGTGCACGCCGTGGCGCAAAGCCCGTTCACGCGCGAGCTGCTGGCCGGCCGCCTGCCACTGCAATGGGCCCGCGCCACCCTGGTCAGCGACGACCCGGCCAAGGTGCTGGGCCAGGTGCCCAAGGAGGGCCTGCTGATCACCCAGCTGACCCCGGCCATCGGCCAGCCGCAGCGCCAGCTGGACCTGGTCTCACCCTACTTCGTGCCCACCGAGGCCGGCGTGCGCGCCCTGGCCGGCCTGCGCCGCCAGGGCATTGCCGTGCGCGTGCTCACCAACAGCCTGGAGGCGACCGACGTGGCCGTGGTCCATGCCGGCTATGCCCGCTACCGGCGCCCGCTGATCGAGGAAGGCGTGCAGCTGTACGAGCTGCGCCGGCAGATCGGCAGGCAGGACGACGAACCCAGCCCGGGCCCGCGTTCGCCCGCAGCGGCATCGGCAGGGAAAGCGGGGGTGGGCTCAGGCAGCCGCCCCGGCAGCTCGGGCTCCAGCCTGCATGCCAAAACCTTTGCGGTCGATGGCGAGCGCATCTTCGTGGGCTCGTTCAACTTCGACCCGCGCTCGGCCCACCTCAACACCGAGATGGGCCTGCTGATCGACAGCCCCGAGATGGCTTCGCAGATGAGCCGCATGCTCGACCAGAGCCTGCCGTCCACCGCCTACCACGTGCAGATCGATGCACAGGGCCGCCTGAGCTGGACCACGGAAAGCGGCACGCCGCCTGCGCCGCTCACCACCACCACCGAGCCCGGCAGCAGTGCATTCAAGCGCCTGATGCTGCGCGTGCTGGGCTGGCTGCCCATCGAGGGGCTGCTTTGATGCCGGGCCCGGCCGCTCAGTCCAGCCGGATCGACGGGCGCAGGCGCGAATTCATCAGATCAATCAGCCACAGCAGCCCGCCGCGCCAAAAGCCGTAGATGCGGGCCTGGTGCGAGCGGTACAGCATGATGTGGCTCAGCATGGCCATGCGCCCGCGGATCACGCCGCCGTTGAACAGGCCGAATTTGCCCAGCGATCCATAGGCGTCGTAATGGGCCAATGACACCAGGGCACCAAAGTCGCGGTAGGCAAAGCCTTCGGGACGGAAACCCGGCTCCTTCAGCAGGCGCGGCAGCGTCTCCACCAGATAGCGGGCCTGCTGGTGCGCCACCTGGGCGGTGGGCGGCAGCGGCACGCTGGCCCCGGGCAGGGTGAAGCTGGCGCAATCCCCCACGGCGTAGACATGGGGGTCGCTGGTCTGCAACTGGCCGTTGACCTTGAGCTGGTTGCCTTGCGTGGTCTCCAGGCCCAGCTGCGCCAGGAAGGCCGGGGCCTTCACGCCCGCTGCCCAGACGCGCAGGCCTGCGGGGACGAACTCGCCGCTGGCCAGCACGAACCCCTCTTCGCTGGCCGACTGCACGCGGCCGTTGACGATCACCGAAACGCCCAGGGCCTGCAGCCGCAGGCGCGTGGCTTCGGAAATCTCTTCAGGAAAACCGGGCAGCAGGCGCGGCCCGGCCTCGATCAGCACGATGCCGAAGCGCGCGGCCTCGCCCAGCGCGCCGTAGGCCCGAGCGCTCTCGGCCAGCTGCACCAGCTCTGCCGCCAGTTCCACGCCCGTGGCGCCGCCGCCCACGATGGCCACGCGCAGCTGCTCGCCGCTGGTCATGCAGCGCACCATGCGCAGGCGGATCTCGCTGTTGAAGGCATCGGCCTTGCGGCGCGAGTCGATCATGAAGCAGTGCTCGTCCACGCCCGGCGTGCCGAAATCATTGGCGCCGCTGCCCACGGCGATCACCAGCCTGTCGTAGGCAATACGCCGGCCCGGCACGATCTCGCGGCCATCGGGCGCCTCGATGGGGGCCAGCAGCACCTCGCGGGCCTCGCGGTCCAGGCCGCACATTTCGCCGGGCTGGTAGGCAAAGCTGGCGTCGCTGGCCTGGGCCAGGTAGGTGGTCTGCTGCTGGGCCAGGTCGCGCGTGCCGGCCGCAATGGTGTGCAGCATGGGCTTCCAGACATGGGCCGAATCGCTGTCCACCAGGGTCACCGAGCCGATGGCCCCCGTGCGCCCCTTGCCCAGCGCCGTGGCAATCTCCAGCCCCGCCACGCCACCGCCCACGACGACGATGCGCGCCCCGCCCGATGCCGTTGCCGAACCCGCTTCTTGTTCCTTGCCCATTGCTGCTCCCTGCCGGAAGGCCCGGCCGGCCGCACCATGCGCCGGCTTGCAGGACATTCGCTTCCAGACAGTCTTGATTCTTGTCAGTTTGGGTAGCAGGCGACTTGCTAGGGGTAAGCCCCAGATCTGCAACAGATATCTGATAGAAGACCGCCGATCACACCGAGCAGGGTCTTGTACAGGACCGCGCCGCAGGAAAAACATCACCTCTGTCGGAGGGCCAGCCGGACCTGATCATTGCGCTATCAACACAAGAGCATCCGCCCCGTCCGTCACGCAGCATCGCCGACGACATGACGGCCTGCATCTGCAGGCCTGCACGAATGCCCCGCTGCCGGGCCCGCGATTTGCGATTGTCAATATACGAAACGTATATTCCCCGTATGATCGCCACCCCATGGGAATCGTCAAAATATCCGACCAATTGCACGACCAGATCCGCCTGTCCAGCGCGGCCCTGGGTCGATCCATCAACGCCCAGGCCGAGCATTGGCTGCGTGTCGGCCAGTTGGCCGAACACCATCCCCATCTCGACTACGCAGGCATCTGCGCCCTGCTGCTGCAAGAGGCCGCGGCCACGCTGAAGCTGGGCGAGCCCGAAGCGGCGCCGGCTCCCGCCGATACGGCAGCGCGCCGCCCGCGCCCCGTGCGCCTGTCGGAAGGCCTGCAATGAGGGGCGCCAAGCTGCGCAGCGTCCCGCTGCACGATGCCCTCGATATCGGGCAATCACGCAAGGCCGGTGGCCTGGCCGCCCGCGTCCTGCAGATGCTGGTGCCCCACGTGCAGCCGGGCGTCAGCACCGAGCACCTGGACAGGCTCTGCCATGACTTCATCGTCGACGAACTGCGCTGCGTGCCCACCAACGTGGGCTACCACGGCTTTCCGAAGACGGTCTGCACCTCGCCCAACCACGTGGTCTGCCACGGCATCCCCGACGCCCGTCAGATCCTGCGCGAGGGCGACATCCTCAATGTCGATGTGGCCGTGACCACGCCCGAGGGCTGGATCGGCGACACCAGCCGCATGTACTACGTGGGCCAGCCCTCCAACCAGGCGCGCCGCCTGGTGGAGACCACCTACGAGGCCCTGCTGGCCGGTATCCGCGCCGTGCGCCCCGGCGCCACGCTGGGCGACATCGGCCATGCCATCCAGACCGTGGCCCAGCGCGAGCGCTTCAGCGTGGTGCGCGAGTACTGCGGCCACGGCATCGGCAAGGTCTACCACGACGACCCTCAGGTGCTGCATTACGGCCAGCCCGGCCAGGGCATGGTGCTGGAGGCCGGCATGATCTTCACCATCGAGCCCATGCTCAACGCCGGCAAGGCTGCCACGCGCGAACTGGCCGACGGCTGGACGGTGATCACCAACGACAAGTCGCTGTCCGCCCAGTGGGAGCACATGGTGGTGGTGACCGACACGGGCTTCGACGTGCTCACGCGCTGGCCCGAGGGCACGGGCAACTACGCGGCCATCTGAGCATGGCGTCCAACTACCTGTACCTGGGCCTGGCCATCGTCGCCGAGGTGGCGGCCACCTCCTGCCTCAAGCAGTCCGAAGGCTTCACGCGGCTGTGGCCCAGTGTGGTCACGGTCCTGGGCTACGCGCTGGCCTTCTACTTCCTGTCGCTGACGCTGCGCACCGTGCCCACGGGCGTGGCCTATGCGATCTGGTCGGGCGCGGGCATCGTGCTGATCTCCCTGGTTGGCTGGCTCTGGCAGGGCCAGACGCTGGACCTGCCCGCGCTGGCGGGCATGGGCCTGATCGTGGCGGGCGTGCTGGTCATCCAGCTGTTTTCCAAGACGGCCGGACACTGAGCCGCTGCCCGCGCTGCGGCCCGGCCCTCAGCCCGTGATGGCCTGGACCGATCCGGCCTGGCGGCGCAGCTCGAACTTCTGGATCTTGCCCGTGCTGGTCTTGGGCAGCTCGCCAAAGACCACGGCGCGCGGCACCTTGTAGCCGGCCAGGTGCTTCTTGCAGTGGGCCACGATGTCTTCGGCCGTGGTCTGCGCGCCGGCCTTCAGCTCGATGAAGGCGCAGGGCGTCTCGCCCCACTTGGGATCGGGTTTGGCCACCACGGCGGCGGCCAGCACGGCCGGGTGGCGGTAGAGCACGTCCTCGACCTCGATGGACGAGATGTTCTCCCCGCCCGAGATGATGATGTCCTTGCTGCGGTCCTTGATCTGTATATAGCCGTCCGGATGCTGCACGGCCAGGTCGCCCGTGTGGAACCAGCCGCCGCGGAAGGCCTCGTCCGTGGCCTGCGGGTTCTTCAGGTAGCCCTTCATGGCGATGTTGCCCTGGAACATGATCTCGCCCATGGTCTGGCCGTCATGGGGCACGGGTTCCATGGTCTCGGGATCGAGCACGCTGGCCGAGCGCTGCAGGTGGTAGCGCACGCCCTGGCGTGAATTGAGGCGCGCGCGTTCGCCGATGTCCAGCCCATCCCAGGCTGCATGCTTTGCGCAGACCGTGGCCGGGCCGTAGACCTCGGTCAGGCCGTAGACATGGGTGATATCGAAGCCCAGCTGCTCCATGCCCTCGATCATCGAGGCCGGCGGCGCGGCGCCTGCCACCATGGCCTTGACTCCGGCGGGCACTCCCTCCTTCATGGCGGCCGGCGCATTGACCAGCAGGCCGTGCACGATGGGCGCGCCGCAGTAATGCGTGACGCCGTGGTTGCGGATGGCGTCGAAGATGGCCTGCGCCTCCACCCGGCGCAGGCAGACGTTGACGCCGGCGCGTGCCGCCACCGTCCACGGAAAGCACCAGCCGTTGCAATGGAACATGGGCAGGGTCCACAGGTAGACGGCGTGCTTGGGCATGTCCCACTCCAGCACATTGCTGATGGCATTGATGGCCGCACCCCGGTGGTGATAGACCACGCCCTTGGGGTTGCCCGTGGTGCCGCTGGTGTAGTTCAGCGCAATGGCGTCCCACTCGTCGGCGGGCAGTTGCCAGTCGAAACCGGCATCGCCGCCGGCCACGAAGTCGTCGTAGTCCAGGCTGCCCACCTGCTCGGCGGCCGGGCCGTACAGCGCGTCCTCGACCTGGATCACCAGCAGCGGCGCGCTGCGCTGGCGCAGCTTCAGCGCCTTGGCCACCACGCCCGTGAACTCCGGGTCCACGATCAGCACCTTGGCCTCGCCATGGTCCAGCATGAAGGCAATGGTTTCCGCATCCAGCCGCGTGTTCAGCGCATTGAGCACGGCCCCCGCCATGGGCACGCCGAAATGCGCCTCCACCATGGGCGGCGTATTGGGCAGCATCACGGCCACGGTGTCGTTCTTGCCCACGCCCGCCTTGTTCAGGCTGCTGGCCAGCTGGCGGCAGCGCGCATAGGTCTCGCCCCAGTTGCGACGCAGCGTGCCGTGGACCACAGCCATCCGCTCGGGATAGACCTCGGCCGTGCGGGCGATGAAGCCCAAGGGGCTGAGCGGCGCATGGTTGGCGCTGTTGCGGTCCAGGTGCTGGTCGTAAATGTGGGTCATCGTGGTCTCCGGTTCGCTGGGTTTTCTGGTGAGATGCCCGCCTGCCGCCGCAGGCTGGCGAAACCTGAAGATATAGCAAGACAGGCTTACACAAGCTTGATGCGCATCCACCCGGATCGCCACCGCACAGGCCCGGATAACCAAAGCGGCATGCATGGTCTTTGCAGAGCATCAAAACTTTCAGAATTTCATGAAAATTGAAAATACCTATGCAGAACAATCACTTGACCTGCCTGCAGGCGCGCCTGTGACTGTCCCCCAGGCGACTGCACAACCAGGGTCCTCTATAAGACATCATTTATCAGATGACTCGGCCGCGCGGCCCCGGCTTCACTCGTAGAATCGCCGCTTGGATTCGCCGGCCAGCACCGCTGGAAGGCGAACAAGGAGTTCCTAGAGGAGTCGCCTGGCAACGCTCCAGGCATCGTTGGAGACGAGCCTGCACCCCACCGGTGCAGGCTTTTTTTTGCTTCAGCGCAGGCTCAGGGACTGGCGCTTCCAGGCCGGGTCCTGCCAGCGCTGGAACAGCGGCAGGGCAGACACATCGCCGGTCACGCGCTCGGTGGCCAGGCCGTCCAGCCGCACCACTTCGAAGCTCTTGCGGTAGCGGCCCTGGCCACGGGCCTCGCGCGCCACCAGCATCAGCTGGCCGCCAGGCAGCCAGCCCGCCCATTCGGCCACGCCGGTCTCCGGCGCGGTGGCGGCGGGGGGAAGCACATCGGCCAGCCAGCCGCCTTCGGTCTTGCGCAGCACCCACAGTTCGCGCCAGCCTTCCAGCGGCTGCACGGCCAGGGCCACGGCCGTGCCCTCGCGGTTGGTGCTGGCCGATGCGGCCCACACCACGCCATAGGTGCAGCGGCGCAGCAAAGGGGCCTTGGCGCCGTGCTGGGCGTCCACCAGCAGCACGCAGGTTTCGCCGGCAGCACCGGGCTCGGTCAGCAGCGTCGGGCGGGCTCCGGCAGCAGGAGCCGCAGCAGCAACAGGCGCCAGCGCCCAGCGCACGGCGCTCACCCGCATGGCCGCGTCGTTGTAGGCGCTCTGGTCTTCATCGGGCAGCTCGGACTTGCTGACGCTCGTGAACTCGGCCAGCGCCCGGGCGGCCGATGCCGCCACGGCAGGGTCGGCCATGCTCTTGCGCGCCTGCTGAAAGGCCAGCGCCGCCCACACGCTGGCGCGACGCATCTGCACGCGGCCGCGCAGGTAGGGCGGCAGGCCGGTCACATCCACGCGCTCCAGCACATCGGCCTGCCAGGCATGCATGCGGGCGCGCTCATGGGCCGGCAGATCGGGGTCCACGCATTCGGGCCGTGTCAGCGCCAGGGCGGCACGGGCGCGCTGCGGCGCGTCGGCGGCCGGCATGGCGAGCACGCGGCGGAAGAATTCCCCTTCGTAGCAGACCTGCATGCGGCCTTCGACCTCATGGGTCGCAAAGCGCAGGCCGTAGCCGCTGGCCACATCCAGGTGGGCCGACAGCGTGGCGCCCGAGGTCTTGCCGGGCGCAGCGGCGGAGGCGCGCCGCGCCAGCCGGTCGGCAAAGCCGCCCAGTGCGTCGAAGGCCTGCGCGCCTTCGGCGCCAGCCAGGGTCCTGGCGGGCGCGGCCTGCAGGTAGGCGGCCGCCAGGCCGATGCCCAGCGCCTCGGCACCGGGCGTATCCTGCACGAAGCGCAGCACGGCCAGCAGCGCGGGGGCATCGGCCTCTGTCAGGGCCACACGGCGCACATCGCTGGCGCGGATGAAGCCGCCGCGCTCGCGCTTGTGGTCCCAGACCTGGAGGTAGTCCAGGCGTTCGCCCCTGATCTCCAGCACCTCGCCCTGCCACAGGCTGGCCTGCTGCTGGGCGCCATCGCGCGGCGCGGCGCGCAGGCTGGCCTGGTCCTGCACCACGATGGCGCTGCCCATGCCGGTGGCCAGCGCTGCGGCGGCCAAGGTCGATACGGTCAGCATGGCTTATTGCTCCTGAACGGCTGCGTTGGCATCTTCGGCCGCCACGGAGGCTGCGCCGGCCTGTGCATTGCGGCTGCCGCCCAGCAGAGCCGCGCCGATGAAGTCGCCATTGGTCGGCGGGGGCGCGATGATGACCTGGATCTTGTCCGAGAGCTTGTCGGCCAGCGTCTTCTGGATGAGCAGCGGGTAGCGCGTGACCAGGGTGCCTTCGCGCGCCATCTGCTCGGCGTTGACCTTGCCCAGGCGGTCCATGCGGAAGGCCTCGGCCTCGGCCAGCTTCTGGCGTGCATCAGCTTCGCCGTTGGCCTCGATGCGGCGGGCCTGGGCGCTGCCCTCGGCAGCTTTCACGCGGGCCACGCGCTCGGCCTCGGCTTCCAGCTGGCGCTGCTCGATCTGGCGCTGCTTGAAGGGCAGCACATGCTTCATGGCCTCTTCCTGGGCACGCGCCGCAATCACCTGCTCGCGTGCGGCGGCTTCGGCGGCCACTTCGCGGCGCACCTTGTCGGCATTGGCGTCCAGCTCGGTTTCCTTGACGCGCTTGTCCTTGAGCTCCAGCGTGTAGCGCATCTTCTCGGAGGCCAGCTCCTCGGCCAGCAGGCTGTCCATGCCGCGGCGGTACTCGGCGGGCAGGTCCACCTTGCCGATCTGGATGCTGCGCAGCGTCACGCCGTCGGCCGCCAGGCGCGTGCGCAGTTCGGTTTCCATGATCTGGGCGATCTCGGCACGCTTGGTCGAGAAAATCTCGCGCACGGTGTAGCGTGCGAACACCTTGTAGACCAGGCCCTGCACGGCGGGCTCCACGATGTCGCCGCCTATGTCCAGAGGCAGGTTGCCGGCCTTGACGGCGGGCGATGCGGGATCAAGCGCATAGCGCACGTTCAGGTCCAGACCCAGGGACAGGCCCTCGACCGACTGCAGGGGTGCGCTGCCATTGGCCTGGCGCATGGCCTCCGGACGGTAGCTCTGGTCGCGCAGGGAGAACACGCGCACCGTGTGCAGGCCCGGAACCACCCACACGCTGCCATCGCGCCACAGGCTGACGGAGCCCGTGAACTGGTTCAGGCGCACGCCCAGCGTGCCCTGCTCCAGGTGCTGCACGGGCGGGTTGCGCACCACCACCAGGCCGGCCGCCACCACCACGGCGCCGATGGCCAGCCAGCGCACGGTACGTGCCGTGGGCAGCAGGACTGCCCAGTCCACGGGCTGGCGGCGGGGCGCGTTGCCCGGCAGCGTGCCGGCGTCGGCTGCAGGCTCGGAGAAATCGGCGGTGCCGGCTCCGTCCAGGCGGGCGGACTTGCGGCCTGTCAGGGCCTGCATGATGCGGTTCCAGGTGGCTTTCATGGTGTTCTCTCTCTCGGCTGTGATGGCTGTTGTTGGCTGTTGTTGGCTGTTTCTGAGGCACCGGAAACAGGGGTGGCTCATTGAGGACCGATTGTTCGGATCCACCCCGGAAGCAACAACGCAGCGCACGGACCAAAGCGCTCACACCGGCGGCGCAAACGCTCCGGCCCCGGAAGAAAAACTCACACCCGGGCCGGCGCAGGGCCGAGATAATCCCGCGAACACCGCCACGGCGGCCTCCCCGACCCCACCACTGCACAGCCCCATGACCCGTATCGCCGTGATCGAAGACGACCTTCCCACCAGCAACCAGTTGGCGGGATGGATACGCAGTGCGCGCAGCGGCATCGTGATCGACCAGTGGTTCACGCGCGACGAGGCCGAGGCTGCCCTGGCGCGCGAGCACTACGACGCCGTGGTGCTGGACATCGAGCTGGGCCGCGAGCGCCATGCCGGCGTGGCCCTGATCAACGCCATCAACAAGCTGGGCCAGGGCACGCCGGTGCTGGTGGTGTCGGCCATGCCGGCCGCCATCTACCGCAGCATCATGAAAGCGCTGGACGCCTGGGACTACCTGCAAAAGACCACCTTCGAGGAGGCGGACTTCATCGAGACCTTCCTGGACATCCTGCGCACCACGCAGCGCGCGGCGCCCGTGGCCGCGCAGGCCGCCGCAGCGCCCGCAGGCGATGCCCTGGTGCTGGACCCGCTGTGGCAGCGCACGCCCACCTGGCGCGGAGAGCGCATCAACCTGCCGCTGACGGCCCAGCGCATCCTGGCCACGCTGCACCAGCGCAGCGGCGAAGTGGTGTCCTACGACGAGCTGTTCGAGGTGGTCAAAAGCGGCCGCAACCGCGACAACGTGCGCAAGCACGTCAGCACCATCCGCGAGGCCCTGCGCGAGGTGGACCCGGGCTTCGAAGGCATAGAGAACGTGCCCATGCGCGGCTTTCGCTGGGTGGGCCAGGCCGGCGCCGCCGCCCGCGCATGAAGCGCCTGCTCAACCCCAAACTGGAGCTGCCCCGGCTGGAAGTTCCGCGCCTGGGCCTGGCCGCCTTCCGCCAGCGCATCCTGCTGCGCGGCGTGTTCGTGCTGCTGGCCGTGGCCACGGTGGCGCTGAGCGTGGTGGTGCTCAAGGACGAGAAGGAACGCGCCTGGCAGGCCTACCAGCACGGCTTTGTGCGCAGCCAGGCCGAGGTCATGGCGCGGCTGCGCCATCCTTCGGGACGCTTGGCCCTGCTCAATGCCGGACACCTGGGCCAGGGCGTGACACCGCTGGCGCCGCTGCTGCTGCCCTACGCGGCCATCGACTTCGACGATCCGCAAAAGTCCCAGCAGGCCGTGGAGATGGCCGGCTGCTCGGTGCAGTATCCCGATGGCGCCTCGCTGTGCGCGGCCATCGGCAACAATCCCTACGCAGGCGGCTTCATCTATCTGGTGGGCAGCTTCTTCGCAGGCGAGCTGACACCGCGCGAGCGCGGCTCGCGCGAGCCCGCCCAGGCGCACCGCACCCGCATCACGCTGGACATGCGCGGCAGCACCTACCGCTGGATCGCCCCCTATGAGGCCATGCCGCAGCAGGGCAACAAGTCCGGCAACGGCGAGCACGGCCGGCTCACCGGCTTTGTGGACAACGGCACGCCCCAGCTTGACGCCCGCGCGCGGCCCGTGCGCGATTTCCGTGGCTGGCTCTGGCAGAACGGCCATTGCCGCGACCTGCCGCCTGGCGTGCAGGGCCATGCGGGCAATGACAAGACGCCCCCTGCAGCCGATTGCCTGCGCCGCACGCACTACTCCATCCGCCTGCCGGTCGAGCTGTTCCGCGAGGCCCTGTTCCGCAGGGACGTGCGCCCCGTCTGGCCGCCCGAAGACCTGGGCAGCATGCGTGTGCGCGTGGAAATGCTGGCCCCGGGCGAAGCGGCCGCGCCCCTGTTCGACAGCAATGCGCCGGGGGCACAGCTGGCCGCCTCGCTCAACGACATCTCGCGCAGCCTGCTGCCCGGCGAGCGCGTGCAGATCCGCAAGGTGGGTGCCGACGAAGCCAGCGCCATCACCCTCAAGGGCGTGGATGTGCAGGCCGCGCCGTCGGCGCCCTGGCTGCTGCGCCTGATCAGCTGGCTGCCGCTGCATGCGGCCGGCGTCTCCGCCGCCACCATGACCCCGGCCGTGCCCACGGGCCAGGACATTCTGGACACGCCCACGGGCAACTACACCGTCAGCTTCACCGGCCACCCGCGCGATGTGGAGCAGGGCCTGGCCGCCGTGGCCACGCGCCTGTCCTGGTACCTGGGCGCCATGCTGGCCGCCATTGCGCTGGCCTGGCTGATCGTCGAGCTGGGGCTGATCCGCCGCGTGACCGCCCTCACCCGGCGCGCCGCCGCCGTCTCCTACAACGTGCAGGACGGCCATGTCGGGCCACGCCTGGGCGATCTCGAAGTGTCGGACCTGCGTGGTTCCGACGAGCTGGGCATTCTGGCCGGCGGCCTGGCCGACCTGCTGCAGCGCGTGAAGGACGACCTGCAGCGCGAGCAGCTGCGCGCCCAGCAGGAACGCGACATGTGGCATGCCGTGGGCCACGAGATCATGTCGCCCCTGCAATCGCTGATGGTGCTGTACGGCCCCGACGACCCCGGCCACCGCTATGTGCAGCGCATGCAGCAGGCCGTGCATGTGCTCTACGGCACGGCATCGCCGGCCGAGGCGCTGCAGGCCGCCACCGTGCCGGAGGGCCGGCTGGACCTGGACGCCTTCCTCAGCCACGTGGCGGCCAACGCGCACTATGCGGGCATTGCCGATGTGGTCTACGAAGGCGGGAACAAGAGCGGGAGCGCGGGAGCCGCCGGCGCCGTGATCGTGCGCGCCGACGAATTTGCCCTGGAGGACGTGGTCACCCACATCCTGCGCAATGCCGACAGCTACCGTCCGGCCGGCACGGCCATCACGCTGTCGCTGTCGGCCTCCGAGTCCACCGCCAGCGCCACGCTGCACAACCAGGGCGCCACCATTGCGGAGGACCTGCTGGAGCGCATCTTCGAGCTGGGGGTGTCCGCGCCCCAGGAGCCTTCTGCCGCCAGCGGCGCCGAGCACCGGGGACAGGGCCTGTTCGTGGCCAGGACCTACATGGCCAAGATGGGCGGCACGATCAGGGCCCACAACACGCGCGATGGCGTGGCCTTCACGCTGACCTTCCAGCGCCTGGGCTGAGGGCCGGGCGCTGCCGGCCAGTGCCCCCGGGGCACGGCCGGATGGCCCCGCGAAGGCACAATACGCGGGTGTCCATTCCCCAATCGTTCATCCAGGAGTTGCTCGCGCGCGTCGACGTGGTCGACATCGTGGGCCGTTACGTACAGCTCAGGAAGGGCGGCGCCAACTTCATGGGCCTGTGCCCTTTCCACAGCGAGAAGTCGCCTTCCTTCACCGTCAGCCCCAGCAAGCAGTTCTATCACTGCTTCGGCTGCGGCAAGAACGGCAACGCCATCGGTTTTCTGATGGACCATGCCGGCATGGGCTTCGTTGAGGCCGTGCAGGATCTTGCCGGCCAGGTCGGCCTGCAGGTGCCGCAGGACGACATCAGCCCGGCCGAGCGCGAGCGCCAGGCCGCCCAGAAGCAGAAACAGGCCACCCTCACCGACGTGCTGGAAAAGGCCGGCGAATCTTTCCGCAAGCACCTGAAGGCCTCCCCCCAGGCCATCGAATACCTCAAGCGCCGCGGTGTCTCGGGCGAAACCGCCAGGCGCTTCGGCCTGGGCTATGCGCCCGCCGGCTGGCGCAACCTGGCCAGCGTCTTTGCGCATTACGACGATCCGCAGCTCGAAGAATCGGGCCTGGTCATCGTCGGCGAGGACGACGGCAAGCGCTACGACCGCTTCCGCGACCGGCTGATGTTTCCCATCCGCAACGTCAAGGGCGAGTGCATAGGCTTCGGCGGCCGCGTCTTCGGCGACGAGAAGCCCAAATACCTGAATTCGCCCGAAACCCCGGTGTTTCACAAGGGGCGCGAACTCTACGGCCTGTTCGAGGCCCGCACCGCCCTGCGCGACATGGGCTATGCGCTGGTCACCGAAGGCTATATGGACGTGGTGGCCCTGGCCCAGCTGGGCTTTGCCAACGCCGTCGCCACGCTGGGCACGGCCTGCACGCCCGATCACATTCACAAACTGTTTCGATTTACTGACGCCGTCGTTTTCAGCTTCGACGGCGACGGGGCGGGCCGGCGCGCCGCGCGCAAGGCGCTCGATGCGGCCCTGCCCTATGCCAGCGACACGCGCAGCGTCAAATTCCTCTTCCTGCCCGCCGAACACGACCCGGACAGCTTCATCCGCGAATACGGCAGCGAAGCCTTTGCCCGCTACGTGGGCGACGCGCTGCCGCTGAGCCGCTTTCTCATCGAGGCGGCCAGCGAAGGCTGCGACCTGGGCCAGGCCGAAGGCCGTGCCCACATGGCCAGCAATGCCCGCCCCCTGTGGACAGCCCTGCCTGACGGCGCGCTCAAGCGCCAGCTGCTGGGCGAGATCGCCGAACTCGTGCAGCTCGATGCGCGCGACCTCTCCGACCTGTGGTCGCAGGAAGCCGCCCGCAGCGGCCCGGCGCGGGGCTCCATGGCCGGCGGTGCTTCCCATCCGGGCCAGCAGGCCGGCCATGCACCGGCCGCGCCCGACTGGGGCCAGCCTGTCGAATACGGCGCGCCTTCGGGCTGGCACGAGCGTGGCGGCCATGGAAGCGGCGCGGGCGGCTGGCGCAGCGGCGAGCCCGGGCGCGGCGGCAAAAAGCCCTGGCCGCGCAAACCCTGGGACAAGAATGGCCGGGCCGACTTCAACCCGCCCCCCATGGGCCCGCGTGGCGCGCCAGCCACACGCACCGACCAGGCGGCACGCCTGCTCATGGCGCACATGGAATTCATGGAAGAACTCACCCACGAGGACTTCGAGGCACTGGCGCACTGCTCAGGCGAACATGGCGCCATGTTCCGCTGGATGGAGGCACAGTTCCAGGAATCCGGTGCCCGGCCCTTTGCCGTGCTGCGCGAACAACTGCGCGGCCTGCCTCACGAAACGCTGGCAGACAGGCTCATGAGCGGCCCCCACGCGCATCCCGAGGGCGAACTGCCCGAGCTGCGCCGTGAGTTGCGTGATGTCCTCAATCGCATGGTCATCGTCCACATCAAGGCCCAGATCGACGAAGCCTTGCGCGACATGGCACGGGACCCCAGCGCCGCCCAGCGCTATCGCGATCTCTTTGCCCGACAGCAGGCCCTGGAAAACCAGATGCGCACTTCCTCTTGAAATCGAGGTAAGCAGATATAATTGGGGGCTATCGGCAAGAGCGACAGCAGCACCTCCGGACCGGGCCCCGTGACGAACTCACGTGATTGCAGCAACTGCACGGCCCAATTTCCCGCAAGGACTGCACACCAAATGATCGCCCAGACATCTTGCCTGGAATATGTACGCTTCCCTGGCGGGCCTAGTCCGTCCGCGCGCGCTTAGGCGGCGCTTGTTTGAGTTTCCCTTTGTGTGTGTTCGCTCCCGACCGTGAGGTGCTCATGCCCGTTTCAAAGTCCGTGAAGTCCAAGCAGGCCCCCGAAGCTCCAGCGAAGCCCAAGACTTCGACAAACTCTTCAGCCCCGGCCGTCAAGGCCGGTGCCGGCAAAGCCGCTGCAGGACCGAAGAGCGCCGCATCTGCGGCCAAAGCAAAGAAAGATACCGACGTGGTAACCAAGTCCCAAGCCGAACTCAAAGCCATGGCCGACGAACTGCTCGCCGCCGCGACGCCCAAGCGTGGCCGCAAGAAGGCAGCCGAAGGCGACGACGCCCCCGCCCAGACAGAAAAGAAGCCTGCTGCCGCCAAGAAGGCGCCGGCCAAGGCCGCCACCTCCACCGCTGCAGCCAAGACTCCCGCCAAGCGCGGCCGCAAGCCCAAGGCCAAGGAAGCGGGCGACGACATGGACGACGCCGACCTGTCGGACATCGATGGCGACATCGATGGCGAAGTGGAAGGCGAAGTCGAGACCGAAGTGGAAGTCGAGGTCGAGGCCTCCTCGGCCCCGGCTGAAAAGGTCAAGCCCCTGCGCATGAAGATCAGCAAGGCCAAGGAACGGGCCTTGATGAAGGAATTCGGCCTGGACGAAACCGTCCTGACCGAAGAGGAAATGTCCACCCGCCGCCAGCGCCTGAAGGCGCTGATCAAGCTGGGCAAGACGCGCGGCTACCTGACGCACAGCGAAATCAACGACCACCTGCCCGACAAGCTGGTCGATGCCGAGACGCTGGAAGTCGTGATCTCCATGCTCAACGACATGGGCGTGGCCGTCTACGAGCAGACCCCCGACGCGGAAACCCTGCTGCTGAACAACACGGGCCAGTCCGCCACCACCGAAGAGGAAGCCGAGGAAGAGGCCGAAGCCGCCCTGTCCACGGTGGACTCCGAATTCGGCCGCACCACCGACCCCGTGCGCATGTACATGCGCGAAATGGGCACGGTGGAGCTGCTGACGCGCGAAGGCGAGATCGAAATCGCCAAGCGCATCGAAGGCGGCCTGATGGACATGATGGAGGCCATCTCGGCCTCGCCCGCCACCATCGCAGAAATCCTGGCCATGTCCGAGGAAATCCGCGAAGGCAAGGTCGTCATCTCCACCATCGTCGACGGTTTCGTCAACGCCAATGAGAACGACGACTACGTGGCCGAAGAAGACTTCGACGAATACGACGAAGAGGACGACGACGACGGCAAGGGCGGCTCCAAGGCACTGACCAAGAAGCTCGAAGAACTCAAGAACGAGGCGCTGCGCCGCTTCGACGCCATGCGCGAGAACTTCGACAAGATGCACAAGGTGTACGACAAGGAAGGCTACGGCACGCCCACGTACATCAAGGTGCAGAAGGCCCTGACCGAAGAGCTGATGACCATCCGCTTCACGGCCAAGACCATCGAGAAGCTGTGCGACCTCGTGCGTGCCCAGGTCGATGACGTGCGCAAGAAGGAACGCGAGCTGCGCAAGATCATCGTGGACAAGTGCGGCATGCCGCAGGAAACCTTCATCGCCCAGTTCCCGCCCAACCTGCTGAACCTGCAGTGGGTGGTGGAGCAGGTCGCGGCCGGCAAGCCCTGGAGCAGCGTGCTGGAGCGCAATGTCCCGCCCGTGCAGGAACTGCAGCAGAACCTGATCGACCTGCAATCGCGCGTGGTCGTGCCGCTGGACGAGCTCAAGCGCATCAACAAGCGCATGAACGACGGCGAGCGCGCCAGCCGTGACGCCAAGAAGGAGATGATCGAGGCCAACCTGCGCCTGGTGATCTCCATCGCCAAGAAGTACACGAACCGCGGCCTGCAGTTCCTGGACCTGATCCAGGAAGGCAACATCGGCCTGATGAAGGCCGTGGACAAGTTCGAATACCGTCGCGGCTACAAGTTCTCGACCTATGCCACGTGGTGGATCCGCCAGGCCATCACGCGCTCGATCGCCGACCAGGCGCGCACCATCCGCATCCCGGTGCACATGATCGAGACCATCAACAAGATGAACCGCATCTCGCGCCAGCATCTGCAGGAGTTCGGCTTCGAGCCCGATGCGTCCATCCTGGCGGCCAAGATGGAGATCCCGGAAGACAAGATCCGCAAGATCATGAAGATCGCCAAGGAGCCGATCTCCATGGAAACGCCGATCGGCGACGACGACGATTCGCACCTGGGCGACTTCATCGAGGACACCAACAACACCGCTCCCGTGGACGCCGCCATGCAGGCCGGCCTGCGCGACGTGGTCAAGGACATCCTCGACGGCCTGACCCCGCGCGAAGCCAAGGTGCTGCGCATGCGCTTCGGCATCGAAATGTCCACCGACCACACGCTGGAAGAAGTGGGCAAGCAGTTCGACGTCACGCGCGAACGCATCCGCCAGATCGAGGCTAAGGCCCTGCGCAAGCTCAAGCATCCGAGCCGCTCGGACAAGCTGCGCAGCTTCATCGACTCGCTGTAAGGCGCTGTGGATGCCGCCCCCCGGGCCGGCAACCGCCCCCTGGAAAGCCCCGCACTCCACTGCGGGGCTTTTTTGTTTGTGGCCGGCCATCTGCCGGGCAGGGCGATGGCGGCGCGATAGACTGCCGCCTTTGTCTGCAAGGGCATCAGCATGGCTCTCGAAATCGAACGCAAATACCTTGTGGCCGACCCCGGCGTCGTGACCGGCCTGACCGGCGTGCGCATGGCGCAGGGATACATCGCCGACAACGGCATGTGGGTGCGGGTGCGCATCGCCGGGGACACCGGATTTCTCACGCTCAAGGGGCCGGCACGCGGCATGAGCCGCGCCGAATTCGAATACCGGATTCCGCTGGCCGACGCCGAGACGCTGCTGGCCCAGCACTGCGCGCATGGCGCACTCGAAAAGGTGCGCTACATCGTGACGGTGGACGGCTTCGACTTCGAGGTCGATGTATTCGAAGGCCCGCTGGCCGGGCTGGTCACGGCCGAGATCGAACTGGCCAGCGAGGATATCCAGCCGCCCTCGCCCGCCTGGCTGGGAGCGGAGGTCACCGCTGATCTTCGCTACAGCAACGCGCAACTGGCCAAGACCCGGCAGGTGCCTTCACCGGCCGTGCTGCCGGGCTGATGCAGGACGGCCTTGTGGACGCCCCGGGGCTACGGGGGGGCTACACGGAGCCACCAGGGGGCGACAGAGGCCGCAGGGACTGACTGCCGGAACTTCCTGCGCTGTGCAGCGGCTCAGCCGCCGGCCCGGTCCAGGGCCATCGTCTGCACGCGCAGTTCGCAGCCCTCGCGCAGCGGCTGCAGCCCGCCCACAGGCCGGAAGCCGTTCGCCAGGTACAGGCGCATGGCGGGGGAGTCGGCATCGGTCACACCCAGCCGCACACGCTGCATGCCCTTGTGCCAGGCCCAGGCGACGGCCTGGGCCAGCAGGGCCTGGCCCACACCCCGGCCACGCACGGCGGGATCGACCCACATCTGGAAGAGATCGGCCACGCCGGGCTCGGGGGCACACAGCTTGCACCAGAGCAGGCCGCAGGCCTGGCCGCCGTTGACGGCGAAGAGCACCCTGTCCCTGCCGCCGGCAACGGCGGCCTGCAGCCGCGCAGCCCAGTCCGCGTCAACCCTTGCGGCCTCCGACTCCCAGGTGCTGCCGAAGGCGTCGGGTGCATCGCGCAGGGCACGCAGGCGGATATCCCGGTACTGCGGCCATTCATGGGGTTCAACGGGGCGGATGGAGATCATGGTGCGTCCTTAGGCAGACAAAAAAGGGTTGGCGTCGGGAGCCAAGGCGGCGCCTGGCCGGGTGGTCCGGCCCGGGCCTCAGCGCCGGCCATGCCGGGCTCCGAGCACTGCCAGCATGCGGAAGAAGGCTGCGCCTATCTCTTCCTCGGAAACGCAGGCGTACCCCAGCAGCAGGCCACGCCGCCGGTGCGGACCCGCGTAGTAGCGCGACAGCGGCTTGACGAAGATGCCGGCCTGCCGGAGGTCCTCGGCGAGCACGACATCATCGTCCTGCCCGGGCAGCTGCATCACGAAATGCAGCCCCGCGCCGCTGTCCACCCAGGGCAGGTGGTCGGCGCCCAGATAGCGCTCGATCAAGGCCATCAGCATGCGGCGGCGCTTGCCGTAGAGCAGGCGCATCTTGCGGATGTGGGCGGCGTAGTGGCCTTCCACGATCAGTTCGGCGATGACCTGCTGCGGCAGCTGGTGACCCTCTCGGTACAGCTCGGAATGGATGCGGCGCAGCGGCTCGGCCAGGGTCGGGGGCAGCACCATGTAGCCCATGCGCAGTCCCGGGTAGAGGGTCTTGCTGAAGGTGCCTATGTAGATGACGGGCGCGTCCTCCTCCATGCCCTGCATGCTGGGCACAGGGCTGCCGGAGAATCGGAATTCGCTGTCGTAGTCGTCCTCGACGATCCAGGCCCCCACCCGGCGCGCGTAGGCGATCAGCGCGCGGCGCCGCGCCATGCTCATGACGGCGCCCAGCGGGTACTGGTGCGAGGGAGTGACGAAGATCAGCCGCGGCACGGGCAGGCCGTCCGGCAGATGCATGCCCTCCTCGTCCACTGGCACGCTGTGCAGGCTCAGCCCGTGCTGCATGCGCAACACGTTGGCGATGCCCCAGTAGCCCGGCTCCTCCATCCAGACGCAGTCGCCAGGGTCGGCAAGGCTGCGCACCACCAGGTCGATGGCCTGGTGCACGCCTTCTGTGATCAGCACCTGGTCGGGCGCGCAGTTCACCGAGCGCGCCACGCGCAGGTGCTCGGCCAGCGCCTGCTTGAGCGCCTCCACGCCGCCGCGCGTGCCATAGGTGAGCAGCTGCGGCCCGGCGTGTCGCAGCAGGCGGTTGTGGATGCGCGCGTAGGCGGCGCGCGGGAACTGCGTCACGTCGGGCACGCCAGGCATGAAGGCGCCCCATTGCTGCTCCGAAGCCTGGGCGGTTTTCAGCAAGGCCTGTGCCTGCACGGACAGGCCGCCGCCAGGCGCAGGCGCTGCGGCGGCAGCGCGGCGGGCAGGTGCACGTCCGCCGCTCAGCAGCATGGCCGCAGGCAGGGTGTCGACCACCTGCGTGCCGCGCCCGACCTGGCTGCGCACATAGCCCTCCACCTGCAGCTGCTCATAGGCATGGTTGACGGTGTTGCGCGACACATCCAGCTCGCGGGCCAGGTCGCGCGAGGCCGGCAGGCGGCTGCCCGGCAACAGGGCCCCGCTGTCCACGGCCTGGCGCAGCGCCAGGTACAGGGCCCGGTTCAGGCGGACGCGGTCCCCGCCCAGCCCGCGCCAGTCCATCTGGAGGATGAGGTCCGCGCACACGGAGGGTTTTGCCATGTCTGCCTTGCCTGCGTTGCCTGCGTTGCCTGCCTTGTGGAAGCGATGGTGGCGAACTCAATTGGCACCATCATCTTTTCAAAAGATGGCTCCATTCATGGAACCAATCGCCACTATAACCGTAAGCATTGCAGCCACCTCAACGGAGACCTTCCCATGTCCAGCGCCGCCACCAACGACACCACCAGAGCCTCGTCCGTCAACCAGCAACTCCAGAGCCGGCGCACCGCCGCCATGCCGCGCGGCGTGGGCGTGATGTGCGGCTTCCACGCCGTGCAGGCCGACAACGCCTTGCTGACCGATGCCGAGGGCCGCCAGTACATCGACTTCGCGGCCGGCATTGCCGTGCTCAACACGGGCCACCGCCATCCGCGCGTGGTGCAGGCCGTGCAGCGCCAGCTGGAGTGCTTCACGCACACGGCCTTCCAGATCGTTCCCTATGAAAGCGCCATCGCACTGGCCGAGCGCATCAATGCACTGGCGCCCATCGACGGCCCGGCCAAGACCGCCTTCTTCACCACGGGCGCCGAGGCGGTGGAAAACGCCGTCAAGATCGCCCGCCATGCCACGGGCCGCTCGGCCGTGATCGCCTTCCAGGGCGCCTTCCACGGCCGCACCCAGCTGGGCATGGCGCTGACGGGCAAGGTGGCGCCCTACAAGCAGGGCTTCGGCCCCATGCCGGGCGAAGTCTTCCACGCGCCCTTCCCCAGCGATGTGCAGGGCATCAGCGTGCAGCAGTCGCTGGACGCCATTGCCATGCTGCTCAAGACCTCGGTGGACCCGCAGCGCGTGGCAGCCATCATCGTGGAGCCCGTACAGGGCGAAGGCGGCTTCAACCCCGTGCCTGCCGCGCTGTTCACGGGCCTGCGCCAGCTGTGCGACCAGCACGGCATGCTGCTGATCGCCGACGAGGTGCAGACCGGCTTTGCACGCACGGGCAAGCTGTTTGCCATGGAGCACTACAGCGTGCGGCCCGACCTGATCACCATGGCCAAGAGCCTGGGCGGCGGCCTGCCGATCTCGGGCGTGGTGGGCCGCGCGGCCGTCATGGACGCACCGCACCCCGGCGGCCTGGGCGGCACCTATGCCGCCAACCCGCTGGCCGTGGCCTCTGCCCATGCCGTGCTCGATGTGATCGATGAAGAGCGCCTGTGCGAGCGGGCCCTGGCACTGGGCAGCCAGCTGCGCTCGCGCCTGCAGGCATTGCAGACGCAGGATGCCGGCATCGCCGAAGTGCGCGGCCTGGGCTCGATGCTGGCCGTGGAATTCCACATTCCCGGCAGCGGCGAGCCCGACGCGCAGCGCGTGGCCGCCATCGTCCAGCGTGCGCAGCAGCAAGGCCTGCTGCTGCTGACCTGCGGCCTGTACGGCAACGCCATCCGCTTCCTCTATCCGCTGACGATTCCAGAGCCGCTGTTCGGCAAGGCGCTGGACATCATCGCCAACGCCATCACCCAGACCGCGCCCCAGCCGGTCGCGGCCTGAATCCATTCCACAGCCTGAGCCTTCCCGCACCATGAGTCTTTCACTGCAACGCCCCGATCTGTTCCGCCAGGCCTGCCTGCTTGCCCAGGGCTGGCACCCCGTGGGCTCCGGCCCCGCCATCGATGTCTTCAACCCCGCCACAGGCGAGCGCCTGGGCCAGGTACCCGCCCTGCAGGCCGGCGCGGCCGAGGCCGCCATCGCCGCCGCACAGCGCGCCCTGCCCGCTTGGGCCGCGCTGACGGGCAAGCAGCGCGCCGGCATCCTGCGCCGCTGGTTCGACCTGATGCTGGCGCACCAGGACGATCTGGCGCGGCTGATGACGCTGGAGCAGGGCAAGCCCCTGGCCGAGGCGCGCGGCGAGATCGCCTATGCGGCCTCCTTCATCGAATGGTTTGCCGAGGAAGGCAAGCGCGTGGACGGCGAGCTGCTGCAGTCGCCCAACGCAGGCCAGCAGCTGCTCACGCTGCGCGAGCCCATTGGCGTGTGCGCCGCCATCACGCCCTGGAATTTCCCGGCCGCAATGATCACGCGCAAGGCCGGCCCGGCGCTGGCCGCCGGCTGCACCATGCTGGTCAAGCCGGCCGAAAGCACGCCCTTCACGGCCCTGGCCCTGGCCGTGCTGGCCGAGGAGGCCGGCATTCCCGCCGGCGTCTTCCAGGTGCTGACCGGCCATCCGCAGGACATCGGCCAGGCGCTGACGCAAAGCCCCGTGGTGCGCAAGCTCAGCTTCACGGGCTCCACGACCACCGGACGGCTGCTGATGCGCCAGTGCAGCGACACGGTCAAGAAGCTGTCGCTGGAGCTGGGCGGCAATGCACCGTTGATCGTGTTTGACGATGCCGACATCGACCAGGCCGTGGCCGGCATCGTGGCCTCCAAGTTCCGCAACGCCGGCCAGACCTGCGTGTGCGCCAACCGCATCTATGTGCAGGATGGCATCCACGACGAACTGGCCCGCCGCCTGGCCCGTGCCATGGCGGGCTTCAAGGTCGGCAATGGGCTGGAGCCCGGCGTGACCCATGGCCCGCTGATCAACGAGGCGGCCGTGCAGAAGGTGGAAAGCCATGTGGCCGATGCGCTGTCCAAGGGCGCGCGCCTGCTGGCGGGCGGCAGGCGCCCGGTGCCGGGCCAGCTGTTCTTCGAGCCCACGCTGCTGGTCGATGTGAACGACAGCATGCAAGTCTGCGAGGAAGAGACCTTCGGCCCGCTGGCGCCGCTGTTCCGCTTCCATGACGAGGACGAGGTGGTGCGCCGCGCCAACGACACCATCTACGGCCTGGCCGCCTATCTGTTCACCAACGACAACCGCCGCATCTGGCGCGTGTCGCGCGCGCTGGAGTACGGCATGGTGGGCATCAACACCGGCCTGATCTCCAACGAGGTCGCGCCCTTCGGCGGCGTCAAGCAGTCCGGCCTGGGCCGCGAGGGCTCGCGCCACGGCATCGAGGAATACCTGGAGACCAAGTACCTGTGCCTGCAGACGGCATGAGGGTTGCCTGACGTCCGCAATGGCACCCGGCAGGGAAGACGGCATGGGCCTTCGACGGCAGCCTGGCTAGACTGGGCGCCATCAAAGGCCCATCCGATCTGCACCATGGACGCTTCTTCCGCCCGCCTCCCCTCTCCTTCCGAACCGCTGCGCATCGCCGTCATGGGCGCAGGCGCCGTGGGCTGCTATTTCGGCGCACTGCTGGCGCGCGCCGGCCACCAGGTCACGCTGATCGGCCGCCCCGCCCATGTGCAGGCCGTGCAGCAGCATGGCCTGCGGCTGGAGACGGCGACGCTGGACATCCAGGTGCCCATGCAGGCATCGACCGAGGCCAGCGCCGTGCGCGATGCCGATGTGGTGATGTTCTGCGTCAAGTCCACGGCCACCGAGGAAGCGGCCCGCGAGATGCAGCCGCACCTGGCGCCGGGCACCCTGGTGCTGACCATGCAAAACGGCGTGGACAACGACGAGCGCGTGCGCGCCGTGCTGGGCCCGTCCGTGGCCGTGGCCGCCGCCGTGGTCTACGTGGCCACGGCCATGGCCGGCCCCGGCCATGTGCGCCATTTCGGCCGCGGCGAGCTGGTCATTGCGCCGTCTGCACTCAGTGAACAGGTGGCCCTGCAGTTTGGCAAGGCAGGCATTGCCGTGCAGGTATCGCCCGACGTGCGCGGCGCGCTGTGGGCCAAGCTGGTGATCAACTGCGCCTACAACGCGCTGTCGGCGCTGTGCCAGCTGCCCTACGGCCCGCTGGTGCAGTCGCCCGGCGTGACGGACGTGGTGGACGACGTGGTGGCCGAATGCCTGGCCGTGGCCAGGGCCGACGGCGTGGCCCTGCCCGGCGACGTGCCCGCTGCCGTGCGCGGCCTGCCGGCCACCATGCCGGGCCAGTTTTCGTCCACCGCCCAGGACCTGGCGCTGGGCAAGCCCAGCGAAATCGATCACCTCAACGGCTACGTGGTGCGGCGCGGCGAGGCCCTGGGCGTGCCCGTGCCGCTGAACCGCACGCTGCAGGTGCTGGTCAGGCTGGCCCCTTCACGCATGCAGGCCAGCCAGGCGCCCCGGAACCCGCCTCAGAACTCGTAGTTGGCAGACACCCACAGGCGGCGGCCTTCCTGGTTGTTCGCGTAGCGGTTGCCAAAGATCACGGTGCCCTGGACCTGGCCCGGTACGTTGTAGGGCTGGTAGTCCACGAAATCCTTGTTGAACAGGTTGTAGATGGCCGCGTTGATGGTGAACTGCTTGCTCACGCGGTAGCTGCCGCCCAGGTGGAACTGGGTATAGGCCTTGTAGTTGCCCAGCGCGGCCTTGGCGGCCTGGGAGCTGGCGCTGGTGCCGGGGTCACGGTAGCGCTCGCTGCGGTACTCGGCGCGCAGCCACAGGTTCCACTGGGCACCCGGCTCCCAGTTCAGGCGGGCGTTGAGCGCGTGCCTGGGTGTGTCGCTCAGCGGGTTGCCACGGTTGGGGCCGCTCTTTTGCTCGCTCTTGGTGAAGGTGTAGTTGGCGCTGGCGTTCCAGCCGCGCGCCAGCGGCATGCGCGCACTCAGCTCCAGGCCGCGCGTGACGGCCTCGTCCACGTTGATGGACTGGCCGAAGGCATCCACCAGGGGCCAGTCGCCGAAGCTCACGCAGCCGGGGCGGTTGGGCGCTGCCGCAAAGTCGCAGTTGATCAGGCCCGGGCCGCTGGTGATCTTGTCCTTGAACTCGTTGTTGAACACCGTGGCGCTGCCCGCAAAGCCCGTGGGGCTGTCGAAATAGACGCCCAGTTCGGTGGTGCGGCTGGTTTCGGGCTTGAGGTTGGGGCTGCCCACCAGCGGCAGGCGGCCCTGCTGGCCGAAGCCGTTGATGCCGGGCGCCAGCTGCTCCACGCGCGGCGTCTTGTAGCCGTTGCTGACGCCGCCCTTCACGGTCCACTGCGGCGCGGCATTCCACACGCCGTAGATACGCGGGCTGAGCTTGCCGCCGAAGAGGCTGTGGCGGTCATAGCGCGCGCCCATGGTGAGCTTGAAGGCGTCGGTCAGGCTCCATTCGTCCTCGGCAAACAGGGCCTTCTGCGTGAAGGCGAACTTGTTCGGCGCCACGCCGTCCTTCATCTCGGCATCCCACCACTGGCCGCCCAGCGTGGTCAGGTGGGCACCCCAGGGCAGGACCAGCTTGCTGTCCAGCACCTTGCTTTCCACCTCCAGCGTGCGCGCGGCACCTGGCGTCGCGCCCGGGGTTCCCCGGGGAATGGTCCGGCCGATGGTCTCGGTCCGGTTGACCATGAAGCTGGTGTCCCAGGTTCCGAAGCCGTAGCGACCGGTATGGGCCAGCGTGAGCTGGTCACGGTTGTATTTCTGCTCGGGGCTGTAGCCTCCCGTGCCCAGCGTGCCCAACTGGCCCTGCGAGTTGTCATAGGTCTGGCGGCCCGAGTCCAGGTCCAGCGTGATGTCGTGGTGCCTGTTGGGCGTGAGCGCCAGGCGCAGGCCCAGGTTGTTGATCTCGGACTTGACGGGGTTGCCGCCCATGATGGGAACGGCTGGCTGGCCGTTGGCGCCCGCATAGGTGATGTCCGAAGCGGCCCGGCGCTGGGTGCTGCCGCGGATCGACAGGCCCAGCAGGTCCTCCTTGATGGGGCCGCTCAGGTAGAACTTGCCGGACTTGATATCACCGAACTCCGACTCTTGCTGCAGCGTGTAGTCGGCGCTGACGCTGCCCGTCCAGGTCTTGCCGACCTTGCGCGTGATGATGTTGATCACGCCGCCCATGGCGTCGGAGCCGTAGAGCGTGGACATGGGGCCGCGGATGACCTCGATGCGCTCGATGGCGCCGATGGGCGGCATGAAGCTGGTCTGCGTCTCACCAAAGCCGTTGGGCGTGACATTGCCGGCCGAGTTCTGGCGACGCCCGTCGATCAGCACCAGCGTGTAGTCGCTGGGCATGCCGCGGATGCTGATGTTCAGGCCGCCGGTCTTGCCCGCGGGGGCGCCTACGTCGATGCCTTCCACGCTCTCCAGCGCGTCGGTCAGGCTACCGAAGCGGCCCTTGGCCAGTTCCTCGCGCGGAATGACGGTGATGGAGGCCGGCGCCTCCTTGATGTCCTGCTCGAAGCCCGATGCAGAGACCACGACTTCGCGCAACTCGGTGGCGGCAGCCGCATTGCTTTGCGATGGGGTCTGTGCCGATGCGGCACCCGAAGCACAGATGGCGGCCACCAGGAGGGCCAGAGGGGAAGGACGCGACGGAAGAACGCCGCGCAGATCGCGATACGACATGCAAACACTCCAGAAACGGAAAACGGGCTGTGAGGCCCGTGCAACTCGCTTTGAAATCTTTGGTTATGCGATGGGATGGGGATATGTAACGAAATTATATGAACATTGAGAATCATTTCCATTCTCATGATCACAATAGGATTTATCTGTCGCACGGATGCTACTTTCCTAGGAGCAGAAAGCGCTGACGGCACCAATGCTTGCGCTGGCGCAAGCTGCTCTCACCACCTCAATACACGTCACGCCGGTAGCGGCCGCTGCGCACCAGCTGGTCCATTTGCGCCTCACCCAACACGGCGTGCAACGCCTGGTCCACGCCCTGGGCCATACCCTGCAGGCTGCCGCACACATAGATGGCGGCGCCCTGCGCCACCCATTGGCGCAGCACATCGCCGGACTGCGCCAGCAGGTCCTGCACATAGGCGCGCGGCGCGCCTTCGCTGCGGTCGCGCGAGAAAGCCAGGTCCAGGCGCTGCAGCACGCCGCCCTCGCACCAGGCCTGAAGCTCGTCGCCGTACAGCCGGTCGTGCGCGGCATTGCGCTCGCCGAACAGCAGCCAGTTGGGCCCCAGGCCTGCTGTGGCACGCGCACGCAGGTGGCTGCGCAGGCCGGCCAGGCCCGTGCCGTTGCCGATCAGCACCAGCGGGCGCTGCAGGTTGTCTTCCAGCCGGAAATTGCGGTGCGCACGCAGCCTCAGGGTGATGGCTGCACCCAGGGGCGCGCCCTGCGTGAGCCAGCCCGAGGCCAGGCCCGGCGAGCCATCCTCGCGCCGCGCCTGGCGCACCAGCAGGTGCACGCAGCCATCCTGGGCGATGGAGGCGATGGAGTACTCGCGCGGATGCTGCGGGTCCGCAGGAATGCAGACCTGCGCCAGGTCGCCGGACTCCCACAGCGCCGGCTCCGTTGCAGGGGGCTGCAGCTCGATGTGGAACACCGGCTCGCCTGCGCTGCCCGGGTTCATATGCCGGCGCGCGGCCAGCGTCCATTCGCTGAATACCGGCATCTCCCACGCAGGCATGTCACCCAGGCTGCTGATCTGGGTCAGCTGGTGCTGCCAGGCGGTGAGCGCCTGGGGCGCGCCGTTGTCCATTTCAATGCGCTCGAACCAGGGGCTGGCGCCTGCGGCGCGCAGCCAGCCGTCCAGCGCGCGGCCAAAGCCGCAGAACTGCGCGTACTGGCGATCACCCAGCGCCAGCAGGCCGTATTGCAGATGGGACAGGCCCTGCGCCTGCGCCATGGAGTGCGCCAGGAACAGGGCTGCGTTGTCGGGCGGATCGCCCTCGCCATAGGTGCTGGCGATGAACAGCGCCCTTTGGGTCTGCGCCAGCAGCTTCACATCAACGGCATCGAGGGCGCACAGATGCACGCTCTCACCGGCCGTATGCAGCAGCCGCGCAGTCTCGCGTGCCAGCTCCTCTGCCTGGCCCGTCTGGCTGGCATAGGCCACAAGCAGGGGGAGCGCGCCCTCGCGCGCCGAGGCCAGCGCCGCGGCTTCGTGCTGCGCCCGCGCGCGCTGGCGGCGCTCGCGCCACCAGATGGCGGCGCACATGGCCACATACAGCAGTACCAGGACAGCGGCTGCGAGTATGCGCAGCCCGGATTCGGACAGGAACATGGCGTGACCGGAAAATCTACACGGCGCAGAAAAGGTTAGGGGCGCTCACGGCGCCAGCGCGGCAAACGCCGTGGTCATCGCCATGGCAGGGCCCTGCGCCGTGCGCTCGCACAGCAGTGCGGCCACGCCGTGCTGCTCGGCAAAGTCCAGGCCCGCACGCGGCCCCAGCACGGTGAGCACGGTGGCCAGGGCGTCGGCCTGCATGCATTCGGCATGCAGCACGGTGACGCTGGTCAGGCCGTGCGCCACGGGCTCGCCGCTGCGCGGATCGATGGTGTGGGAGTAGCGGCGCCCGCCCTGCTCGAAGGCATGCCAGTGGTCGCCCGAGGTGGCGATGGCCATGTCGCGCAACGGCAGCGCCAGCGGCGTGGACTGGTCCGCCATGCTGGCCACGGCCACGCGCCAGGGCTGGTTGCCAGGGCGCTGACCGCAGGCCCGCAGCTCGCCGCCCACCTCGACGAGGAAATCGGTATGGCCCAGCGCCTGCAGGCGCTCGGTGACCAGGTCCACCGAATAGCCTTTGGCAATGCCGCTGAAGTCCACATGCACGGCGCCGGGCTGCAGCGCGCGCCGGCCTGCCAGGTCCAGCACGATGCGCTGGTAGCCCACGCGCTCGCGCACCCGCCGCAGTGCATCGGCATCGGGGATGCCGGCGCCCTGCGCCTTTTCCGCACGCGGGCCGAAGCCCCACAGCTCGACCAGCGGCCCCACGGTGGGGTCCCAGGCGCCGCCACTGGCCTGCGCCCAATCGAATGCACAGGTCAGCACGGTGAAGAATTCGGCAGGCAGCACATGCCAGCTGCCCGCCTCTGCGCGGTTGAAGCGCGAGATGTCGGAATCAGCCTCCCAGTTGCTCATCTGGCGCACGACCAGGGCCAGCGCAGCCTCTATGGCCTGGCGCGCCTCATCGAGCGGGAGGAAACCCGGGTTGTGCAGGCGCACGCTCCAGGTCGTGCCCATGGCCTCGCCGGTGAGTGTTTGCAGCGCGGCGGGGTCTGCCCGCCGCACGGCCTGCGGCGCGTAGCCGGAGACGGCAAAGGACGCCGCGCCCGTGGACACAGGCGCGGCGAGGCTCCGGCCTGCGCTGCCCTGCAACAGGGCGGGCGCGAAGCTCACGCGCACGGGCGCAGGCGCGGGCGGGGCCCCGGGTGGGGACGCAAGGCTCAGGGCAGCACCTCGAACGTGCCCACATAGGACAGGCGGCGCTCCTTGGCCTGGGGCAGCGAGGTCTTGTTGTCCTGGGCGTCGGCGTCCACCCAGTACATGCCGGCGGTGGGCCAGGTCACGCTGAACTCGCCCTTGGCGTCGGTCGTGGCCTTGATCTCGCCCTTGCTGTCGCGGTAGCGCGTGGCGCCGGGCACCAGCACGACTTCCAGGTTGGCGGCGGGCTTGCCGTCCACATGGAAGGCGAAGGTGGCCTTCTCGCCCTTGACCAGATCGTTGGGATGGGTCACGGGCACCAGCTCCAGCCCCTTGCCCGAAGCCTTGACGGCGCTGGGCTTGCCCACGGTCACGAAGGTCTCGATGCGGCCCACGGACTGGGTCACCTTCAGGTCCTGCGCGTCGGCGGGCACATCGGCGGCGAACTTCTCGGGCGAGCCGCGCCAGCGGCGGTTCTGGCCCGTGGCCTTGTCCTTCCAGGAGGCGAACAGGCCGTCGTTGACGATGGCCAGGCGGTAGGTCCCGCTTTGCTGCAGGTCCAGGTCGAACACGCTGCGCAGCTTGCCGCGATGGGCATTCTGCGGCGCGACGGCCGAGCCGTCCGGTGCCGAGACAACGAGGTTGTCCAGGCCCAGCGGCACGTGGTTGAAGAAGAACAGGTCGTTGGAGACGGCGGCATCCACCGTGATCCATTCGGCCTTGGACAGCACCGTGGTCGAGGGCAGCAGCCACAGGTTGTGGGCCTGGGCGGACTGGAAGGCGCCGCAGGCAATGGCGAGGCTGGCCGCCAGACGGATGGCAAAGCGGGTCTTGGACTTCATGAAGATTCTCCTTGGTTCGTGGATGGGGCTGGCACATGGGTGCCCCGCAAGATGCGTGGCCCGCCCACATGCGGGGCCCAGTTCAGGGATGCCGGGCAAGGGCCTGGCCGGCCGCGCCGCCCCGCAGCAATGGCGTCACCCGCCTCGTGAGGGGGAAGACGCGCAAGGCCTCAGGGGGTTTCAATTTCAAGGCTTGAGCTCGACGCTGATCTCGCCCAGCTCGCTGCTGCCCTTGGCGCTCAGTTGCTCGGCCTTGGCGGCAGGCCACTTGAAGGGCACGGTGACCACTTCGCGGCCGCCGACTTCGCGCGCGGCCTCGACCACGAGCTTGTACTCGCCGGGCGGCAGCTTGGCGAAGGGGTTGGCGCCTTCGGTGAAGCTCAGCTGGTGCTTGCCCACGGGACGCGTGGGGCTGGTCACGCCATCGATGGGCAGCGTCAGGTCGCGGCCCGTGCGGCGCCACCACTGGCGCATGTCCTTGAGCCACTTCGTGCCTTCGGCATTGCGCATCTTCACGTCGTACCAGACCGACAGCGTGGCGGCCACCGAGGCGTCGGCGCGCTCGATCCACACGGCCACATAGGGGCGGTGGTACTCGGCGACATCCAGGCGCGGGACCTCCACGCCCACGTTCAGGCCGGCGGCAAAGGCCGGGGCCGCGCCCAGGCAGGCGCCAAGCGCCATGGTGTAGCGCAGAGAGAAGTGCGGATTCATAGGCAAGGCTCTTTCGGTTCTCAGTGGATCAACAGGAGGGCCAGCAGCATGGGAATCACCAGCCCCATGCCGACCATGGGCCAGGTGAAGGGACGGTTGCCCGCGTGCATCTTCAGGATGAACAGCCCGGTGACGGTGAACACCAGGCAGGCTGCGGCAAAGATATCGATGAACCAGCTCCAGGCAGCGCCCGTGTTGCGGCCCTTGTGCAGATCGTTCAGATAGGCGATCCAGCCCCGGTCGGTGCGCTCGTATTCGGCCTCGCCATCGGCCAGGGCCACGCGCACCCAGGCATCGCCACCGGGGCGAGGCAGGGACACATACAGCTCGTCGGCCGTCCATTCGGCATCGCGGCCCTCGGCTTCAAGCCCCCACTGGCCGCGCACCCAGTCCGCAAATGGCGCAGGCACGGGAGCACGGTCGCGCGACTGGCTGGCCTGCTGCCGGACCAGCTGCACGCGCAGCGCGTCCGGCAATGCCGCCTCGCCGCGCACGATGCGCGGCTTGGACTCGATCTGCCCCGCATGGTTGAGCGTGAACCCCGTGACGGCGAACAGCAGCATGCCGATCAGGCACAGCGCAGAGCTGACCCAATGCCACTCGTGCAGTGTCTTGAGCCAGTAGGAACGGCGCCGAGGGTCCGGTTTGGGGGATGTCATCGCAACAGAGGCAGGCGGCAGCACCACGCGGCCACAACCATCACGGCGGCGGCCACGGGGAGCACAGGAAAGAAAAAGGCCGGGGGATTCTACCGCCCACGAATAAGAATTGATCGCATTTACACAAGCTTTACCGGCTTAATCGACATCTGTGTCACGGCGCTCCATCTCCGCTCCTTGCCCCCGGAGCGCGCATGCCCCCACGCATCCCGGGACAGCGATGCACCGTCGGTGGGCCCTCGCCTGAAGCATCTGGCACCCATGCCGCCAGACAGCCTGCGTTATGTCAACTAGCTGACGCACATGCTTACATAATCTGCTTTTCTGATTCATTTGCGCCCACAATGGCGCGCGAACCCGATTGGAGACTGCATGCGCCTTCCGAGCTTTTCGCAAACCACTGCCAACGCCGCCCCCTCCGGTGACGGCACGCGCCAGAACCGCCGCCAGCTGCTGGCACAGGGCGCAGCCCTGGCCATGCTGTGCTCCCCGCTGGCCCATGCCGCGCCGCCCACTGCAACGCCTGCGGCCCATGCGCCGCGCGCTGCCGCCGGGGGCCAGCGCGTGGCCGCCAGCCTGCGCATCGTCATTCCGGCCAATGCCGGGGGCGGCTGGGACCAGACCGGCCGCGCACTGGGCGCGGCCCTGGTGGCCTGCGGCGCGGCAGATCGCGTGGAGTATGAAAACCTGGGCGGCAAGGGCGGCACCATCGGCCTGGCACAGTTTGTCGAACGCCATGGCCAGGACCCCGATGCGCTGCTGATCGGCGGCATGGTCATGGTCGGCGCCGTGGCGCTGCAAAAGCCGGCCGTGAACATGTCGCACGTGCAGCCGATTGCCCGCCTGACCAGCGACTATCTGGTAGTGGCCGTGCCTGCCGACTCCCCCATCCGCAATGCCAAGGACCTGGTCGCCGCGCTGCGCAGCGATCTGGCCCACCAGTCGTTTGCGGGCGGCTCGGCCGGCGGCGTGGACCACATGTTTGCCGGCCTGCTCACGCGCGCCGCCAAGGCGGCGCCCGAGCAACTGGTCTACAAGCCCTTTCCGGGCGGCGCCCAGGTGGTGGAGGCCTTGCTCAAGGGCGATGCGCGCATGGGCGTGTCCGGCTACAGCGAGTTCAGCGAAGCCCTGGCCAGCGGCAGGCTGCGCGCCATTGGCGTGTCTTCGCGCCGCAGCCTGTTCGGCCTGCCTTCGTTCCGCGAACAGGGACTGGATGCCGACATGGCCAACTGGCGCGCCGTCTTCACGGGCAAGCAGGTCAGCACCGCACGCGCCCAGGCCCTGCTGGGCGCCGTGGAGCAGGCGACCCAGCACGAAAGCTGGCAGCGCGCCCTGCGGCAGAACCGCTGGGAGCCTTCGTGGCAGGCAGGCCGCGATTTCAGCGGCTTTCTGGAGCTGGAGCACACCACGGCCAGCGTCATGACCTATCTGCTCAAACTCAAGAGCTGAGAAACCGAAGTCCAGCGGGCAGGTTGCGTGGCGGGCCTGCAACACTGGTTCGGAGATTCGCGTATTCCTCTAGCGAAGCGCATTGCCGCTGTGGGTTTTGAGCTACCAAACTTGTAGCAGAATGGATCCAGAGCTATAGTTCCCCGGGACTTGGCTCGGCGCGCGTCCCACCCGGATGCCCCCGCCGGCTCACACACACCATTGCGCAAGGAGAAGCGTCATGAGCTCCAAGGAAAACGCCGCCATCAACCAGCTGTTCGAGAAACTCGAATGCCGCTACGCGTTGCGCGTGCTGTGGGCTTTGCGTGACGGCCATCCTCAGACCTTTCGACTGCTGCAAGACAGCGTGGGCGGCATCACGCCCAACACGCTGAACACCCGCATCAAGGAACTGCGCGAATGCGGGCTGCTGGAGCATGGCTCCGACGGCTATACCGTGACGCTGGCCGGCCAGGACCTGCTCAAGCGCCTGTCCGATGTGCAGGCATTCGCCAACCGCTGGGTGGCCGCGCGCGCTAAGAAGTGATTCTTGCGGCCAGGCCCTTCGCCCTCTTGCCGCCGGACAGTCTTTTTCCCCCACCGTTTCTCTCTCAAGGAATACCACCATGGCTTTCACCACCACCGCATCCGGCCTGCAGTATGAAGACACCGTCGTGGGTGACGGCGCCGAGGCCCAGCGCGGCCGCAGCGTGACCGTGCACTACACGGGCTGGCTCTACAACAACGGCGTGCAAGGCGCGAAGTTCGACTCCAGCAAGGACCGCAACGATCCCTTCGTCTTCCCCCTGGGCGGCGGCATGGTGATCAAGGGCTGGGACGAAGGCGTGCAAGGCATGAAGGTGGGCGGCCAGCGCACCCTGATCATCCCGGCCGAACTGGGCTACGGCGCACGCGGCGCTGGCGGCGTGATCCCGCCCAACGCCACGCTGAAGTTCGATGTGGAGCTGCTGGCCGTCTGAGCCTGCACCCGCTGGCCCACGCAAGGGCAAGGCGCGAAGGCGCCTTGCCTTTTTTCATTTCCGGAGCGTCCAAAGAGCCCCCAGGAGCATCTGACCTTGCGCGGCAAGGACAGCGTGGGGGCGGCTTCTCGCTCAGGGGGCTTTGCCGAACAGCGCCTCGTGCAGCGGCACATAGCTGGCGGGGCTGGCAGCCTCGCGCAGGCGCGGGGCCAGCGCCACGAGCTGGTCGTAGCCCATGGCCGCCTCCACGGCCAGGTTGAGCCGGAATCCCTTGAGCCCCATATTGGCCGTGATGGCCACCGCCAGCGGATAGGCGTTGCGGTAGCGCACGGCCAGCGAAGGCTCGGATGGCGCAGACGCATCGCCGGCAGGCTGGGCCGGCGATGCGGCGGCAGCAGTGACGGCGGGCGCCGCAACGGCCACCACGCCCAGCCGGGGTTCGGCTGCATCGCGGGGCGCCAGCCATTCGCGCTCCACCAGCGCCAGGATTTCGTCCTGGGTCACGCCCATGCCGGCAACGGCCTGCAGCACCTGCGCCACGCTGCGTTGGCCGTCAAACAGCAAAAAGGCCGAGCGCAGCCGGGGAGAGAGATCGGCATGGCGTTCCTTGAATGCCTGTTGGCCGGCGGACGTTTTCACAAGATGCATGGCGGACGCAATTCTCTGCAGGGGATCGGATCGGACACGGCTCGCAGCGTGTCATGAGCCTCCGGCTCCCAAAAGCGGGTTTTCCAGCACGCGCGGGCTTCAGTTGGGCCGGGACTGATCCAGATCTGCCATCAAGACAAAAATTGGCAATTTCGTTGGCAATGACGTCGGCCCATGGAGCCCATGCCGCGTCAGGCCACGCGCCCTGGCACGGAGCGCGCCGCAGCGCGCCGGCGCGGGTCCAGGCAGCTGACCAGCCAGGTCACCAGCAGGCCCGCCGGCACGCCGAAGACACCCGAGGAAATCGGCTGTATGCCCCACCACAGGCGGGCATGCAGCGCCTCGGGCAACACAGGCTGCAGCGCGGGCACGTGCGAGACCATGTAGTAGACGGTGATGCCCAGGCCGGCCAGCATGCCGGCCACCGCCCCGCGACGCGTGGTGCCGCGCCAGAAGATGCCCAGCACCATGGCCGGAACAAAGGCCGATGCCGCCAGCGAGAACGAGGCCGTGACCATGGGCAGGATGTCCGAGGAACGGCGCGAGGCCACGAAGGCGGCCGACAGCGCCACCACCAGCAGCGCGAACTTGGACAGGATCACGCGCTGCTCGGGCGAGGCGCGGCGCCGCCGCGCGCGAAAGTACAAGTCGCGCACCAGCGCATTGCTGATGGTCAGCAGCAGGCCATCGGCCGTGGACAGCGCGGCGGCCAGGCCGCCCGCCGCGACCAGGCCCGAGACCACGTAGGGCATGCCACCCAGCTCGGGCGTGGCCAGCATGATGAGGTCGGCGCCCATGCGGATCTCGCCGAACTGCAGGACACCGTCGCCATTGACGTCTTCCACGGCCAGCAGCGAGGCATCGACCCGGGCCCACTGCGCCATCCAGGTGGGCAATTCATCGAAGCGTATGCCCACCAGGTTGTTCATGACCTCGAACTTGACCAGCACGGCCAGGGCCGGCGCGCTCATGTACAGCACGCCGATGAAGAACAGCGTCCAGCCCACCGAGGCCCGCGCCCCCGACACCGAGGGCGCCGTGTAGTAGCGCGTGAGCAAATGCGGCAGGCCTGCCGTGCCGGCCATGAGACAGAACATCAGCGCCAGGAAGTTGCGCCGGCTGTCCTCGTAGACCTGACGTTCCTCGGCCGATCCATCGGGGTTGCCGGCAAAGGGCAGGCTGTGCAGCGGAATGCCGCCCAGCGGCTTCTCGCGCTCGCGCATCTCCTGCAGCTGGCGTGTCCACAGGGCGCGCGCAGTCGCTTCGTCGCGCGGCATGGCGGCCAGTTCGCGGCTGGCCGCCATGATGGCGCCAATGTCGCCGCTGCGCGTGCGCAGATCGCGTATGCGCTCGGAAAGCTGCTGGCGCTCGGCGGCCAGCACGCGCGGCACGTCCTTGAGCTTGTCCTCCAGCACCTCGGCGCGCAGGCGGTAGGCGGCGACCACTTCCTGTTCGGCCGGCGAATCCAGCAGGCGCTGCTCCATCTCCGCGATCTGGCCGAGCTGGGCCGTATAGGCCAGCGGCGCCACGGGGTTGCCCATCTGCCGGTAGGCCAGCCAGGACACGGGGATCAGAAAGGCCAGCAGGATGACCACGTACTGCGCGACCTGGGTCCAGGTGATGGCACGCATGCCGCCCAGGAAGGAGCACAGCAGCACGCCGCCCAGGCCCAGCATGATGCCGATCTCGAACTGCACGCCCGTCAGCCGCGAGGCAATCAGCCCCACGCCGTAGATCTGGGCCACCACATAGGTGAACGAGCAGGTCACGGCAGCCAGCGCCGCGATCACGCGCGGCCAGCGCCCGCCGTAGCGCTGCTGGAAGAAGTCGGGAATGGTGTAGAGCTTCATCGCCCGCAGGTGCGGCGCGATCAGCATGGCGACCAGGCAAAAGCCGCCCGTCCAGCCCAGCAGGTAGGCCAGTCCGCCGGCCTGCCCCGGCACGCCGGCAAAGCCCTGCAGGTACAGCGCCCCCGACAGGCTGATGAAGGACGCCGCGCTGACCCAGTCCGCCGCTGCCGCCATGCCGTTGTAGAAGGGCGGGATGCGCCGGCCCGCGACGTAGTACTCCTCGGGATCGCTGGTGCGCAGGTACACGCCGATGGCCGCGTAGACCATGACGGTGAAGAACAGGAAGATGGGGCCTATCCAGTGGCGCGACAGGCCTTGCTGCTCGGCCCAGAACATGAGGGCCAGAAAGCCGAGCACGCCCAGCGTGTACAGGGCCACGATGCGGTGCAGCCGCCAGCGGGAGGCGGCCGTCAGCAGCGAGCGCTCAGCCATGGCCGGGAGGCGACGGCGGGGCGGGCGGTTGCGGGGCGGCGGGTTCAGACGGGGCAGCGGCCCGGGCCTCGCGGCGCTCGAAATGGTCCATGGACAGACAATAGACGATGACGATGGCCAGGAACATCAGGACTGCCCCCTGGGCCGCGAACCAGTAGGCCAGCGGCCAGTCGGGGACCAGCGCCTGCAGGTCGCGTGCGTAGTAGCAGGCACCGAAGGAGACGGCGACCCAGACCGCGAGCAGCACGGCCTTGAGCCACAGATGGTGGATGTCGTGCAGGTCGGGGGCGAAGGTCTCGCCTTCGGACGGTCCCCCGACTGCGTCGTCATGCAAGTGCGCGTCCGGCGTATGCATGGCGACGCTGCCAGCCCTTACTGCGCCAGGCGCTGCCAGGTGGCGACCACGCTGTCGGGATTCAGCGAGATGGAGGCAATGCCTTCGTCAGCCAGCCATTGGGCGAAGTCCGGGTGATCGGACGGGCCCTGGCCGCAGATGCCCACGTACTTGCCCTGGTCCAGGCAGGCCTTGATGGCGCGCGACAGCATCTTGCGCACGGCGGGGTCGCGCTCGTCGAAGTCGGCGGCCAGCAGCTCCAGGCCGGAGTCGCGGTCCAGGCCCAGCGTGAGCTGGGTCAGGTCGTTGGAGCCGATGGAGAAGCCGTCGAAGAACTCGAGGAACTCGTCCGCCAGGATGGCGTTGGAGGGCACCTCGCACATCATGATGAGCTTGAGTTCGTTGTCGCCGCGCTTGAGGCCGTTGGCCGCCAGCAGCTGGGTGACGCGCTCGGCCTGCTTGAGCGTGCGCACGAAGGGAATCATGATCTGCACGTTGGTCAGGCCCATGTCCTCGCGCACGCGGCGCAGTGCCTCGCACTCCATGCGGAAGGCCTCGCCGAAGTCCTCGGAGATGTAGCGCGCCGCGCCACGGAAGCCCAGCATGGGGTTCTCTTCCTCGGGCTCGTAGCGGCTGCCGCCGATGAGCTTGCGGTACTCGTTGGACTTGAAGTCCGACATGCGCACGATCACGGGCTTGGGCCAGAAGGCGGCGGCAATCGTCGCCACGCCTTCGGCGACCTTGTCCACGTAGAAGGCGCGCGGCGAGGCATGGCCACGGGCCACGGACTCCACGGCCTTCTTGAGGTCGGCATCCACGGCGGGATAGTCCAGGATGGCCTTGGGGTGCACGCCGATGTTGTTGTTGATGATGAACTCCAGGCGGGCCAGGCCCACGCCCTCGTTGGGCAGCTGGGCGAAGTCGAAGGCCAGCTGGGGGTTGCCCACGTTCATCATGATCTTGGTCTTGATGGCGGGCATCTCGCCGCGCTGCACCTCGGTGACCTCGGTCTCGATCAGGCCGTCATAGATCTTGCCGGTATCGCCTTCGGCGCAGCTGACGGTGACCAGGGTGCCGTCCTTGAGCAGATCGGTGGCGTTGCCGCAGCCGACCACGGCCGGAATGCCCAGTTCGCGCGCAATGATGGCCGCGTGGCAGGTGCGGCCGCCACGGTTGGTGACGATGGCCGAGGCGCGCTTCATCACCGGCTCCCAGTTGGGATCGGTCATGTCGGTCACCAGCACGTCGCCGGGCTGGACCTGGTCCATGTTGGCGATGTCATTGACCAGGCGCACCGGGCCCGTGCCGATCTTCTGGCCGATGGCGCGGCCTTCGGCCAGCACATTGCCCGTGCCCTTGAGGGCATAGCGCTGCTCGGCCTGGCCCTTGGCCTGGCTCTTCACGGTCTCGGGACGGGCCTGCAGGATGTAGAGCTGGCCGTCCGTGCCGTCCTTGCCCCACTCGATGTCCATGGGGCGGCCATAGTGCTGCTCGATGACCAGGGCATAGTGGGCCAGCTGCTGCACGTCCTCGTCGGACAGCGAGTAGCGGTTGCGCAGCTCATGGGCCACGTCGGTGGTCTTGACCAGGCGGCCGCTGGCGGCCTTTTCCTCGGGCGAGGCAAAGACCATCTGGATCAGCTTGGAGCCCAGGTTGCGGCGGATCAGGGCCTTCTTGCCGGCCTTGAGCATGGGCTTGTGCACATAGAACTCGTCAGGATTGACGGCGCCCTGCACCACGGTCTCGCCCAGGCCGTAGCTGGAGGTGATGAAGACCACGTCCTCGAAGCCCGATTCGGTGTCGATGGTGAACATCACGCCGGCCGCGCCCAGGTCGGAGCGCACCATGCGCTGCACGCCGGCCGACAGGGCCACCACGTCATGGGCAAAGCCCTTGTGCACGCGGTAGGAGATGGCGCGGTCGTTGTAAAGGGAGGCGAACACCTCCTTCATCTTGTGCAGCACCGACTCGATGCCCACCACGTTCAGGAAGGTTTCCTGCTGGCCGGCGAACGAGGCGTCGGGCAGGTCTTCGGCCGTGGCCGAGGAACGCACGGCGAACGAGGCTGCCTCGTTGCCGCCCTGCAGGCGCACGAATTCCTCGCGGATGGCCTGCTCCAGATCGGCCGGGAAGGGCTGGTTCTCGACCAGGGCACGGATCTCGGCACCGACCTGGGCCAGGGCGCGGACATCTTCCACGTCCAGGGCGGCCAGCTTGGCAATGATCTTGTCGGCCAGGCCGTCGTGGGCCAGGAACTGGCGGAAGGCATGGGCCGTGGTGGCAAAGCCCGTGGGCACGCGCACGCCCTGCGGCAGCTGCGAGATCATTTCGCCGAGCGAGGCGTTCTTGCCGCCTACGGACTCGACATCGGTCATCCTCAGTTGTTCAAACGGAACGACGAGGGCGGTGGCCTCGAACAGTTGAGACATGGGAAAGCTCCAGAAGTTGAAAACCGTAGTGCGCCGCCCCGGCTGCCAAAGCCGGGCACGGTCGATCCACCCACGCAGGCGTGCGCGAGGCTTTGCTGTTCTGGTTGGAGGCCGGCAGCGAGCATGGATGGGAAATTGGGAATAATGGGCGCCATTGTAGGCGTTTGCCGTGAACCGACGGCAGCCCCCTGTCCAGAGCCCGACCACCATGCACACCCACACCATCTTCGTCATCTCCGATGGCACTGGCATTACAGCCGAGACCTTTGGCACGGCCATCATGGCCCAGTTCGACACCAAGTCGCGCCTGGTCCGCATCCCCTTCGTGGACACCATGGACAAGGTCCACCAGGCCGTGCGGCAGATCAACCATGTGGCCGAGTCGGAAAGCCACAAGCCCATCGTCTTCACCACCCTGGTCAACCAGGACATGCTCGACCTGATCGAGAGCCAATGCAAGGGCAAGGTATTCGACATGTTCGGCACCTTCGTGCGGCCGCTGGAGCTGGAGCTGGGCCAGAAGTCGCTGCACCGCGTGGGCCGCTTCGCCGACATCAGCGAAAGCAAGGAATACCTGGAGCGCATGGAGGCCATCAACTACACGCTGGCCCATGACGACGGCCAGACCCACCAGGACCTGACGGGCGCCGACGTGATCCTGGTCGGCGTCTCGCGCAGCGGCAAGACGCCCACCAGCCTGTACCTGGCCATGCAGTTCGGTCTCAAGGTGGCCAACTACCCGCTGATTCCCGAGGATTTCGAGCGCAAGCAGCTGCCGCCCGCCCTGGTGCCCTACCGCAAGAAGCTGTTCGGCCTGACCATCGACCCCCAGCGCCTGTCCAGCATCCGCAACGAGCGCCGGCCCGACTCCAAGTACGCCAGCCTTGCCAACTGCCGCTACGAGGTGGCCGAGGCCGAGTCCATGATGCGCCGCAGCGGCATCCAGTGGCTGTCCAGCACCACCAAGTCCATCGAGGAAATCGCCACCACGATCCTGCAGGAAGTCCTGCCGCAGCACCTGGGGCACTGAACCCTGTCTCAGGCCGAGGCGTTCCAGCGCAGCATGGGCTGCTGCGGCAGCGTCTCGACCAGGTAGTCCACCAGGGCACGCACCTTGGTCGGCACGTACTGGCGGTCGCGAAAGCAGGCGAAGAAATCCAGCGTGGTGTCATCGAAGTGCAGCTGCCCCTTGCGCGCCGGGCCCAGGGCCAGCGGCTGCAGCAGCCCTTCGCGCATGTACCGGTGGGCGATGAAGCTGCCGATCCAGACGATGCCGCCACCGGCCACGGCCATTTCGGTGAGTGCATCGACATCGCTGGCGATGGCGGTCACGCGCAGCTGCGGGTCCACGCGCTTGCCGTCGCGCGAAAACGGCCAGCGCATGAAGCGGCCATCGGCCTCGCGCCGGTACAGCAGGCAGGCATGGTCGAGCAGGTCCTGCGCGGTCTGCGGCCTGCCGTGGGCCTGCAGGTAGGCCGGCGAGGCGCACAGCACGCGCGGCACGGCCGCCAGCTGGCGCACGGCCATGCCGGGCTCCAGCACATCGCGGTAGCGCACGCTGATGTCCACGTCTTCCTTGAGCACATCCACCTGCCGGTCCACCACCAGCAACTCCAGCTCCAGCCGGGGATGCCGCGCGGCAAAGGCCGGCAGCAGCGGCGCCAGCACATGGCGGCCAAAGGCGGCCATGCAGGCGATGCGCAGCCGGCCCTGCAGTTCGCCATGCAGCTGCGACAGGTCGGACTGCGCTTTTTCCAGCTCCTGCAGCACAGGGCCCACACGTGCCAGATAGCGCTCGCCGGCTTCGGTCAACGCCATGGAGCGCGTGGTGCGCGTGATCAGGCGCGTGCCCAGTTCGCGCTCCAGCCGGGCGATGTTCTGGCTGGCCGCTGCAGGAGAAATACCCAGCTGGCGCGCGGCCGAGGCGATGGAGCCGCCTTCCAGGGCTTTGACGAAGGTCTCGATGGAGCGCAGATTAGGCACAAAAACCTATGGATGAAAAATCAATTCATCAATATAGCTTACGAGTGCACCAAGCTGCAGCCCTCTACACGGCGGTCCGGGCCTTGCCTACAGTTGCGCACTTGCCGCGCCGAATCGACAAGCGGCCTGACCGGATACGCCTTCATGCCCGATACCTCTGCCTCCATCGCTCCCGCAACCCCTGCGGCGCCGCGCAGCCGCAAGCTGCACCGCCGCTTCGCGCCCATCGTCTTTGCCTTCTACATGTCGGCCATCATGGCGTTTCTGATGTGCTGCGCCATCGTCGGCGCCAACAGCGGCCTGGGCGCCGACTACCTGCGGCGCGTGATGCAGACCTATGTGCTGGCCATGCCCGTGGCCTTTGTCTGCGTGATGGTGGTGCGTCCGCTGGTGGGCAGGCTGGTGGCCGCCACCGTGCATCTCTGAGGCGGCCCGGCCGGCTCTTTCCAGGGCCTGGGCCGCTCAGGCCAGTGTCTGCACTGCCAAGCGCGGCAAGCCCGCCACCAGCTCGCGCCATCCCGGCAGTTCGGCTAGGCCCGGTTTGCGCTCGCCAAAGAACATGGCCATCAGATCGCCCTGCGCGTCGAAGGCCTCGACCGAGGTGACCACGCCATCGGCCGTGGGCTTTGGCACGGCCCAGACGCTGGCGATCATGTCGCAGCGCAGATGCAGGTTGAAGCCCGGGTCCAGCACATTGATCCATTGCGCGCCGCCGGGCGTGCCCATGGGCTGGATGTTGTGCACGGGGCCGGTATGGATCTGGATGCAGCCGCCGCTGTCCACGAAGACCATGATGGGCAGCCCGTCCACCGCCGCATCGCCCAGCAACTGGGCCACGGACTCGGGTGCCAGCCGCGCGCAATGGCCGGGGACCAGGCGGAAGGCTTGCTGGCGCTCCACGCCGAACCGGCGCAGCAGGTCGAAGAATTCATGCGTGTCCTGAAGGGCATCCCAAGCGGCGCTCAGGCCGTGCACGTCGATGACCTTGTCGGACTGCGGCAGCGCTCTGGGCCGGGCATGGCGAAACAGGTATCCCGCGCTGGGCTCGGCAAAGCGCCGTACCAGCGCATCCCACGCTGCCATGTCGGTGGACTCGCGCGCATGGACCTTGTGCACGGCGCGGCCGTGGGCATTGAAGAACTGCAGGCTGTGCGTGGCCGGCCTTCCAGCCTGGGCGGGCTGCTCGGTCACGGCATAGCCGGCATGCCATTGGGCAAAGAACAGGCGCAGGTCGATCTCGCGGCCCAGCGCCAATCCCACGCCACCGCTGGCCGAGAGCTTCTGGTACACGCCCGTCTTCTCATGCACCGTGGACTCATTGCGCGTGAGCGCCATCACGGTGCCGCAGTCCTGCAGCGCGCGCAGCACCTGCAGCCACTGCGCGCGCAGCGGCACGACCTGCAGGCCGCCGTCATGCAGGCCCGCGTGGGCGCCGATGGCGGCGCCTTCGGGCAGGCCCATGGATTCGGCGGCCTCCTTGGCACGCAGGCCGCTCTGGCGTGCCTGGGCAAAGCGCTGGCGCACGTCGGGCGCATTGACGGGAATCAGCAGGTCATCGCAGGCTGCGGCGGCGGTGGTGATCATTGCAGGGTCTCCAAAGGGGCATGCCAGAGCGCGTGGGCAACGGAGGGATGGCGGGTCTCGGCCGCCGCCTCGGCCCGGGGTGCGCGCTGCGCGGCGCTGGCCTCGGAGACCGCCTGCCAGCGCCGCTGCAGGCGTTGCAGCAAGGCCCGCATGTCCGGCGAAAAGCTGCTGTCGCCGGACAGGCCCTGCAGTTGATCGGCCACCTTGCCGGCAATGGCGGGCCGGTGGGCCTCGCAGCAACCGTGGCCGAAGCCGGTCATCAGCGCCAGCGTGGCGGCCAGCTGGGCCTCGCCTTCGGCCAGCAGGTATTCCTCGTCACGGGCAAGGCTTTCACTCTCGGTACGGTGCATGGGGCTCTCCTTGCGTTGCAAAACATCGTTGGGACACGGGTCGCGGCACCTGGCCTTCAGGCGCCGGGCTTCAGAAATCCTTGATCAGCGAGACGCGCGCATGGCGCCCCGGCTGGCTGTAGGCGTCGGCAATCGCCGTGGTGGCCAGCAGGCCGCGCACATCGGACCAGCGCCAGTACTTCCTGTCGGTCAGGTTGTAGATGCCGGCGTTCAGGCGCAGGTCGGGACGGATGCGCCATTGCGCGCTCAGGTCCAGCACCGTGGCCGAGGGGCTGAGCCAGGCCGTGCTGCCGTTGGACACGTCGCCGGCCTTCTTGCCGCTCCAGTGCGAGACGTTGAACTGCACGCCCACGACAGAGCGCTCGTAGCGCACGCCCAGCACCAGTTGCTGGGGCGAGATGGTGTCCAGCGGCTTGTCGGACTGCGTGTCCTTGCCGTCGGTGTAGCCGTAGGCCAGGCGCGTCTGCCAGTCGCCGCCGGCCCAGCGGCCCCAGTCGTAGTCGGCCTTGAGTTCGAAGCCGCTGATGCGGGCGCGGCCCACGTTGATGGACTGGTAGATGGCGGGGTTGGCCGCGTTGCCGGGCTGGCCCGCAACCAGTTGCTGGTCGACGATGAAGTCCTTGTAGCGTCCCGTGAACACGGCGGCGTCCAGGCGCAGCCTGTCCATGCGCCCGCGCAGGCCCAGCTCGAAGGTCTGGCTCTTTTCGGGCCGCAGGTCGGGATTCGGAATGTTGCGGTAGAACGCCACCGGGTTCTCGAAGAAGGCGTTGATCTGCCCGGCGTTGGGCGCCCGGAAACCTGCCGCATAGTTGCCATAGACGGACCAGACCGGGCTGGCCTGCAGCATCACGCCCAGCTTGGGCGAGAGCGCGGAGTCCGAGTTGCTGACCACGGTGGGCACAAAGCCGTTCTGCCGGGGCTTGATGCTGTAGTGCTCGGCGCGCAGGCCCGGGGTCACGCTCCAGGGGCCGTTGTGCAGTTCGGCCTGGGCGAACAGGGCGGTGGCGCTTTCGGTGGTGTCGGGGAAGCGCTTGAGCGGGAAGCTCTCGCCCGCGGGCGGCGTGATGCCGTTTTGCACGTTGACCACCTTGTTGCGGAGGTAGTCCAGCCCGTAGGTGAACTTGCCGCTGGCCGAGGAACTCCAGCGCAGCAGGCGGCTGGCCTGGGCGTGCAGCTGGATCGAGTCCTCGTCATAGGTCACGTCGCGCTCGCGGTACGGCAGACCGATGCGCGTCTCGGTGACGAATTCGCGCGCGTCGGACTTCTGGTAGCTGGCCATCAGCTGCAGTTCGTCGGCCAGCGCCGTGCCCAGCTGCTGCCACTGACCCTGCCAGCTGGCCCGCCAGCGCTTCATGTCGGTGCGCGAGTCGGAATTGGCCACGGTGGCCGAGCGCGCGGACAGCAGGGCGTAGTCGGCGCGCTTGTCCACGTTCTCGAAGGTGAAGACATGCTTTTGCACGGCGCTGGGCGTGAAGACCAGGCGGCCCATCAGCGATTCGCTGCGGTCTTTCTCGGGATTGGGCGTGGTGCGCGCCGCGCCCGTCACGTTGTTCGTGCCCATGTTCTCCAGCGCACGGGAGCGGCCCAGGCCCGCCGACAGCAGCCAGGCCCATTCGGGGCTGACTCGGCCCGCCACGGTGGCGCCCAGCTTGCGGCCGTTGTCCGAGCCGTCATAGCCGGCAGCCACGCGGCCGGCGATGCGCTTGTCCCTGCCCAGCAGATCGTCCGGCTGCACGGTCACGAAGTTGACCAGGCCGCCCATGCCGTCCGATCCATACAGCGCGGGCGTGGAGCCGCGCAGGATTTCCACGCGCTGCACCAGGCCCAGGTCCAGGTAGTCGCGGCCGAAGCTGTTGGCGCTGAAGCTGTAGCTGCGCGGCAGGCGCACGCCATCGACCAGCATGAGCACGCGGTTGCCATCCAGGCCACGGATGTTGAAGCCGCTGTTCTGGTCACGCCCGGCCGACGAGGCCGCCAGCGAGAAGCGGGCCGGGGCGCGCGGCACATCGACATTGGGCAGCAGGTTGACCATCTCGCGGATGTCGCTGGCCTGCTCGCGCTCCATGCGGCCGGCGTCGATCACGTCGATGCTCATGGGCAGGGTGTCAGGGTCCTGCACCTCGCGCGAGGCGCTGATCACCATCTCCTTGAGGGCCGGGGCACGGGTCCGTGCCCCGGGTGCGGCCTGCGCCAGCAATTGCGTGTCGGCATCTCCGGCGTTTGCGGCATTTGCCGCGTCTGCGGCGGCCTGCCCCGGCCCCTGGGCCAGGGCAGCGGAGGCGCACAGCAGCGCGCAGGCGGCGGCCAGGGGATGGCGCGCCCGCCGGGCGCATGATTGCATTTCGAAGTCGTAAGCCATTGCGAAGCCCTCTCTCTCTGATCAACATGGATGTGCGAGAGCTGGCTTCTGGTTGCAGCGGCTGGCGGTTGGCCCGCCAGCCGTTGGCGCGTCATGTGCTGGCTGGATGAAGAAAAATTATATGCGAATAGTTCTCATTCATTGATTTGATCTGGCGCATAGGCCCTGGAGCAATCCCTGCTGGCATACCGGGCTGCTGGACAGCCATCTGTGTGCCACCTGCGCCGGCAAGGCACGCGCCTGACAGCGCCGGAATGAAAAAAAGCCCGGATGCCGAGGCATCCGGGCCCTTTCTCACGCCTGTTCAGCTCAGTGGCGGATCAGGTGGTCGAAGGCCGACAGCGCAGCCGTGGAGCCGGCACCGGCAGCGATGATGATCTGCTTGTACGGCACGTTGGTGCAGTCGCCTGCGGCGAACACGCCGGGCACGCTGGTGTGGCCCTTGGCATCGATCACGATCTCGCCGAAGCGGGTCAGCTCCACCGTGCCCTTGAGCCAGTCGGTGTTGGGCAGCAGGCCGATCTGCACGAAGATGCCTTCCAGCGCCACGGTCTTGACCTCTTGCGTCGTGCGGTCCTTGTAGGTCAGGCCGGTGACCTTCTTGCCGTCGCCGTTGACCTCGGTGGTCTGGGCGTTGAGGATGACGGTCACATTGGGCAGGCTCTTGAGCTTCTTTTGCAGCACGGCATCGGCCTTGAGCTCGCTGGCGAACTCCAGCAGCGTCACGCTGCGCACGATGCCGGCCAGGTCGATGGCCGCTTCCACGCCCGAGTTGCCGCCGCCGATGACGGCCACATTCTTGCCCTTGAACAGCGGTCCGTCGCAGTGCGGGCAGTAGGTCACGCCCTTGGTGCGGTACTTGTCCTCGCCCGGCACGTTCATGTTGCGCCAGCGCGCGCCGGTCGAGAGGATGACGGTCTTGGCCTTGAGGCTGGCGCCCGAGGCGGTCTGCACCTCGATCAGCCCGCCTTCCGTGGCAGCCGGAATCAGTTTGGACGCCGTCTGCAGGTTCATGATGTCCACCTCGTAGTCGCGCACATGGCGCTCCATGGCGGCGGCCAGCTGAGGGCCTTCGGTCTTGGAGACCGAGATGAAGTTCTCGATGTCCACGGTGTCCAGCACCTGGCCGCCGAAGCGCTCGGCGGCAATGCCGGTGCGGATGCCCTTGCGTGCCGCATAGATGGCAGCGGCCGCGCCGGCGGGGCCGCCACCGACGATCAGCACGTCGAAGGCGTCCTTGGCGGAAATCCTGGCCGCTTCACGCGAAGCGGCGCCGGTATCGACCTTGGCGACGATCTCGGCCAGCTCCATGCGGCCCTGGCCGAAGCGCTCGCCGTTCACAAAGACGGTGGGCACGCCCATGACTTCGCGCTGCTCGACTTCCTTCTGGAACAGCCCGCCGTCGATGGCGGTATGGCTGATCTTGGGATTGAGCACGGACATCAGGTTCAGCGCCTGCACCACGTCGGGACAGTTGTGGCAGGACAGCGAGTAATAGGTCTCGAAGTGCAGCGGCACGTCGATATTGCGCACCTGCTCCAGCAGTTCGGCCGATTCCTTGGACGGATGGCCGCCGACCTGCAGCAGGGCCAGCACCAGCGAGGTGAATTCATGGCCCAGGGGGACGCCTGCGAAACGCACGCCGCTGTCCACGCCGGGATTGGTGATCAGGAACGAGGGCTTGCGCACCTCGGCGTCGTTGTGCTCGACGACGGTGATCTTGTCGCTCAGCTCGCGGATTTCCAGCAGCAGTTCCTTCAGCTCGCGCGCACCCTGGCTGTCATCCAGCGAAGCCACCAGCTCCACCGGACGCTGCAGGCGCTCCAGGTAGGCCTGCAATTGGGCTTTCAGGTTGTTGTCAAGCATGTCGGACTCCTAGGGAAATACGAATTTTCGGAAAAAAAAGCCCGGGCGCCAGGCACCCGGGCGTCTTCAACAGTTCAACTGTGAACAGGAAGCGGTGTACCGCTTAGATCTTGCCGACCAAGTCGAGCGAAGGAGCCAGGGTCTTGTCGCCTTCTTCCCACTTGGCGGGGCAGACTTCACCGGGGTGGTTGCGGACGTACTGGGCAGCCTTGACCTTGCGCAGCAGATCGACGGCGTTGCGGCCAATGCCTTCGGCGGTGATTTCCACGGCCTGGATCACGCCATCGGGATCGACGATGAAGGTGCCGCGGTCAGCCAGGCCCTGGCCGGGACGCAGGACTTCGAAGTTGTTGCTGATTTCCCAGGTGGGGTCGCCCAGCATCGTGTACTTGATCTTGCGGATGGTGTCAGACGTGTCGTGCCATGCCTTGTGCACGAAGTGGGTGTCGGTGGACACGGAGAACACTTCCACGCCCAGCTTTTGCAGTTCGTCGTAGTGGTCGGCCACGTCGCCCAGTTCGGTGGGGCACACGAAGGTGAAGTCAGCGGGGTAGAAGAAGAACACGGCCCACTTGCCCAGGACGTCCTTTTCGGTCACTTCGATGAACTTGCCATTCTTGAAGGCCTGCGTCTTGAAGGGCTTGATTTGGGTGTTGATCACGGACATTGCTGTTTCCTTTGTGGTTGGTGAGTGAACACAGGACGAAGTCTAGGCCCAGGCCATCGATTGATCCAATGAATTGATTGAATTCATCTGATTGCCAAAAACTATGTGAACATCCCTGTCTCCAGGCCTGCGGGCTTGACCAGCCCGCCACCGGCCTGAAGAGGCTATTTTGGGCCGAAATATGACAAGGCAATGCAGCAACCCCGCAGCCGCGTCAGCATGCCGGCCCGCAAACGAGAACGCGCCTCATAAGCAGCCAATGCGTGATAACAGGGGTTTGCTTGATCTGACGCAGAAACCCTAGACAATCCACACCTATAGCGGCCGGCGATCGGCGCGGTCCCCCACGTACAACAAAGGAGTTCCCCATGCAAGGCGACGCACAAGTCATCACCTGGCTGCAAGCCCAGCTCAAGAACGAGCTGACGGCCATCAACCAGTACTTCCTGCACTACCGCATGTACAAGCACTGGGGCTTCGACAAGCTGGCCAAGAAGGAATACAAGGAGTCCATCGGCGAGATGAAGCACGCCGACTGGCTCATGGACCGCATCTTCGTGCTCGACGGCCTGCCCAACCTGCAGGACCTGGGCAAGCTGCAAGTCGGCGAGGACGTGCCCGAAGCCCTGGCTTGCGACCTGAGCAGCGAGAAAACCGCGCAGCAGACCATCAAGGACGGCATCGCCCACTGCGAAAGCGTGCGCGACTACGTCTCGCGCGACCTGCTGCAAAAGATCCTGGACGATACCGAGGAGCACATCGACTACCTCGAAACCCAGCTGGACCTGATCGACAAGGTCGGCATCCAGAACTATCTGCAGTCGCAGATGGACGAAGAGTCCTGAGCACCGGACTCAGGGGCGGCGGCACAGGCCGCGCCCCGCACGCGAAACGACGGGCCTGTGTGCCCGTTTTTTCATCTCCTGGCCCAGCTATCGGTCACTCGTCGGCGTATCGCAGCGGAAACAGAAGCAGAAAGGTCGTGCCGGTCTGCGCGGCCGACTGCACCTCGATCGTGGCGTCCAGCAATTCCGCCAGCCGCTTGACGATGGACAGGCCTATCCCCTCGCCTGCGCCGCTGCGGTAGCGGGCCGCCGCGACGCCGGGCCGTGGCTCGCCCCCGGCGCGGACCTCTGCGGAGGCCGCCGACATCAGATGGCCCGAAGGGTCCAGGTCCGTGGCGTGCTTGAGGGCAGCAACCAGGGGCGCCGCCGGCTCCATGCCTGGACCCGTATCCCCGATGGAGAGCATCCAGCGGCGCTGGTCCTCCCCATCACCAAGGGCCCACTTCACCGTGACGCCGCCCTCCTGGGTGTACTTGAGCGCGTTGAGCACCAGGTTCTGCGCGATGCGGCGCAGTTTCAAGGCATCCCCCTCCACCGGCATCGTCCCCGGCCCCTGCAGGTGCAGGTACAGGCCGCGATCGTTGGCCAGGGCCTGCAGTCCCTCGCACAGATGGGTGATCACCTGGGCTGCGTCAAAGGAGGTCAGCTGGCGATGCTCGCGCCCGGCATGCAGCTTGGCCAGCTCCGTCACGTCATCCAGCAGATGTCGCAGCGACTGGACGTTGCGGTCCAGCATGCGCAGGAGTTTCTCGCGCGACTGCGCCGGCGCATGCTGCATGCCCAGGCCATGCGTCACATTGGCCACCACGCCGACGTTGCTGCGCAGGTCATGCGCAACCTGCTCCCACAGTTGTGAGCGCTGCAGGTCCAGCGCGCTCAGGTCATGCAGCGCCGCTTCCAGGTCCCGGACATGGCCCTCGGCCTCCTGCTGCTGCAGGCGGAAATACTGGGTGCTGCTGTCCTGAACGTCGCGGGTATAGGTGGCGGCCCAGGCCTTGCGCGCAACGGGCATGGCGACGTGCGCATCAGGGCGCCCCTGGGCATAGTCCTCCAGCTGCGCCACCATGACTTCGTTGAGCAGCCCCAGCTCGCGCACGACTTCATGCAGGTCATAGCCCTGCTGCCAGCGGTGCAGGCCGTGGGCGGCGGCCTGCTCGCCATCGCCCGGCGGCTCGGCGGTGTCTGCCGGTGCACCGCCCAGTGTCCGCAGTTGCTGCTCGAACGCGGCCAGCACGGCCGGGATGTGATCGTTCAGCTGGGTTCGGGGAAGCGCCTCACCAGCGGTCAGCGCCGGGTCCCGCCTGACGGCCTTGCGCCATGTCTGCAAGAGTCCTTCGCGCTGCGCCTCTAGGGCGTCTGCCAGTATGCAGAGTTCATTTCCTTGGCTTGTCATGGATCGGCATCCGGGCGGTCTGTAGATAGGGAAAAAATGCGCTGCGCCGATGATGGTAAGGCCAAAAACCCGGCCGATCAGGCACGGGCTGGCGTGCCTACAGGCCGGTGGGAAAGTGCACGCCCGCGCGCTGGGCCGCCTGCACGATGTGGGTGGCCATGGCCTGCTGGGCCAGCTCGGGATGGCCGCGGGACAGGGCATCGATGATGGCCGCATGCTCCTCGGTGGTCGCATGCCGTGCGCCCCGCTTGTAGAACGGCAGGCGCTGGCTTTCCTGCATGACCTCGCCGCTGCCGCGCAGCACGTCGGCGATGGCATGGTTGCCCGAGATGGTGGCGATCTGCAGGTGGAACTCGAAATCCAGTCGCGTGGCCTGCACGAAATCGGCCCGCTCTATGCTCTGCTGCATGGCCTGCAGATTGGCCTGCAGGGCCTGCACATCCTCAGGCTGCACCACCAGGGCCGCCAGGCGCGCCACAAAGCCCTCCAGCGCGTAGCGCAGCTGATAGACATCGGTGAGCGCATGCGAGTCGGCAAAGCGCCAGGCGTCTGCGGCCGCAGCCTCGGGCGCCTCGGTCACGTACATGCCCTTGCCAGGCCGGGCCACGACCAGGCCCAGTCCCTGCAGCGTGGACAGCGCCTCGCGCAGCGAGGTGCGGCTGATGCCCAACTGCTCCGACAGGTCGCGCTGCGAAGGCAGGAGCGAGCCCACCGGATACACGCCGCCCTCGATCCACTCGCGGATCACGCGGGCGGCATTGCCGGCAACGGCGGTGCTGGCAGGGTTGCCGGCGGGTGTGCTGATGGCGGTGCTGGGTTCCATGCGTTGGCGGATCTCTGGCCCGGGGGCGGTGCGCCGATCTTAGCGACTGCGCGCCTCGCCCGCCGGTTCACGCGCCCTGTCCGGCGCTACTTGTTGACCAGTTTGGCGGGCACGGTATAGGTCAGGAAGGCCCCGAACAGCAGCACGCCGGCCAGCACGAACATGGCCGCATTGGTGCTCTGCGTCGCATCCTTGATGAGGCCGATCATGTAGGGGCTGATGAAGCCGGCCAGGTTGGCGAAGGAGTTGATCAGCGCAATGCCGGCCGCAGCGCCTGCGCTGGACAGGATGGCCGTGGGCAGGCTCCAGAACAGTGGCGAGGTTGCCAGGCTGCCGCCCGCGGCCAGCGCCAGGGCGGCCAGCGACAGGTAGACGTTGCCGCTGAAGATGGCCGACAGCATCAGGCCCGCCGCGCCCACGCAGAACGGAACGATCAGGTGCCAGCGGCGCTCGCGCATGCGGTCCGAGCTGCGGCTGACCAGGTTCATGGACACCACGGCCACCGAAAACGGCACGGCCGTCAGCAGGCCGATCTGGAAGGCACCCTCCACGCCCGACTGGCGGATCAGGCTGGGCAGCCAGAACGTGAGCCCGTACTGGCCCATGACGGTGCAAAAGCAGATCATGGCCATCTTGATGATGCGCGGGTCGGAAAACAGTGCGCGCAGCGTGACGTGGCTGTCGCTCTTGCTGGCGTTCTCGCGAGCGATGTTGCGCTCCAGCAGGGTCTTTTCCGCCTCGGTCAGCCAGCGCGCTGCGCGGATGCTGTTATCCAGGTACCAGAGCACGGCCAGGCCCAGGATCAGCGAGGGAATGGCCTCGATCAGGAACAGCCATTGCCAGCCGCGCAGCCCCGCCACGCCCTGCATCAGGTCCATGATGCCGCCCGACAGCGGTCCGCCCAGGATGCCCGAGACCGGGATCGCGCACATGAACAGCGCCACCATGCGGGCGCGCCGGTACGAGGGAAACCAGTAGGTCATGTACAGGATCATGCCGGGGTAGAAACCGGCCTCGGCCGCGCCCAGCAGGAAGCGCAGCACGTAGAACTGCGTGGGCGTGGTCACGAACATCATGGCCGCCGAGATCAGGCTCCACATGATCATGATCCGCGAGATGGTGGCCTTGGCTCCTATGCGGTGCATCAGCATGTTGCTGGGCACCTCGAAGAAGAAATAGCCGATGAAGAACAGCCCCGCGCCCAGGCCGTACATGGCCTCGCTGAACTGCAGGTCGGCCAGCATGTGCAGCTTGGCAAAGCCCACGTTCACCCGGTCCAGATAGGCCGCCACGTAGCAGGCCATGATGAAGGGAAGCAGGCGCCAGGCCACCTTGCGGTAGACGGCTGCCTCGGCCGGCGTTTCGCTGGACAGCGCCGGGGCCGCGCCGGCGGCCTCGGCGGATGCGGGAAGTGATGACATCAGGAAGTCCTTGGTTGAAGGGTTGCGATCAACTGGTATGACCGGTCTGAAAATACGGAGCGAATGTTGCCCTTCCCGCCGGCCAATGCACACTCGCATTTACCCGAACCACCGCAAATGACGCGCAGGGCATAGGCTGGCGTCACTCAGATTTGACAAAATCCCCAGGCAACAGCAAACTGGTAATACCAGTATGAAAACAAGAGGCAGTACTTCGTGAATACCTTGTCAGAGACCCGCCCCGCCCGCCTTCGCCTGCGCGTCCAACCGCTGACCGCCGAAGCCTTTGCCGAGTTTGGCGAGGTCATCGACAGTGCAGGCCACACGCCGCTGCTGATCAATGACGGCATGACCGAGCGCTACCATGCCCTGGCCCGCGTGGACACGGGCGGCAGCGAGGGCCATGCGCTGATCAACCTGTTCCACGCCCGCCCCTATGCGCTGCCCCTGCAGCTGACGAGCATGGAGCGCCATCCCCTGGGCAGCCAGGCCTTCATGCCGCTGGACGCCCAGCCCTTCATCGTGGTGGTTGCGCCCCTGGGAGAGCAGGTGGCGCCCGGCGACCTGCGCGCCTTCATCACCAACGGACGCCAGGGCGTGAACTACCGCCGCGGCGTCTGGCACCACTCGCTGATTGCCCTGAACGCGCCCGCGCGCTTCATCGTGGTGGACCGGGGAGGCCCTGGCGACAACTGCGACGTGGTGCCCATCGGCGATGCCGAAGGCGTTGTGCTGGAGCTGGACAGCGCGCAGGACTGAATGGCCCTGCCCCAATGAACAAAGCCGCCCGAGGGCGGCTTTGTTCATTGGGCGACGGCGGCTCAGGCAGGCACCAGGAAGTCGCGGCTGATGCCCTGACCCAGGTCGTGCACGCGATCCAGGAACTGCGTGAGATAGGCGTGCAGGCCCGTGGCCAGGATTTCGTCGATGCGCGCATAGCGCAGGTCAGCCAGCAGGCGGCCCGCCTTGCGCTGGGTCTCGCGCGACTGGTCGTTGGCCACGCTTTCCAGGTTGGCCACCACTTCCAGCATGCTGGCCAGCAGCGAGCGCGGCATGTCGCTGCGCAGCATCAGCAGCTCGGCCACGCGCTCGGGCGTGATCACGTCGCGGTAGACCTTGCGGTAGACCTCGAAGGCCGAGACGCTGCGCAGCAGCGCGCTCCAGTGGTAGAAGTCGAAGGGCGTGGCCCCTTTGCCCGACGCTCCGTTGCGCGCGCTGCCATGGTAGTCGCGCTCGATGGCGTGGAATTTCACGTCCAGCAGGCGCGCCGTGTTGTCGGCGCGCTCGATGAAGGTGCCCAGGCGCAGGAAGTGGAAGGCCTCGTCCTGCAGCATGGTGCCCAGTGTCACGCCGCGCGACAGGTGCGAGCGGTGCTTGACCCATTCGAAGAACTGGCCCGGATCGCGCTCCCAGTCCCCCTCGGCCAGCAGGCGCTTGAGTTCCAGCCAGGTCTGGTTCTGGGTCTCCCAGGCCTCGGTGGTCAGCGCCCCGCGCACGGCACGCGCATTCTCCCGCGCAGCGCGCAGGCAGGAGGCGATGGACGAGGAGTTGCTCTCGTCGCGCACCATGAAGTGCAGCACGGCCTCTCGCTGCACCTCGCCGTGGCGGGAGGCATAGGCGGGGATCAGCTCGCTGATGGACAGCACGCCCTGCCAGGCCTTGCGCGCCGCCTGAGGCGCCTGGGGCAGCATGGAAGTGTCATAGGAGACGTTGAGCATGCGGGCAGTGTTCTCCGCACGCTCCGTGTAGCGGGACATCCAGTACAGATGATCGGCAGTACGGCTGAGCATTCAATGTCCTCCCTCGTTTGACTCACCGGCCCCGAGCACCCAGGTGTCCTTGGTGCCGCCGCCCTGTGATGAATTGACCACCAGCGAGCCTTCCTTGAGCGCCACGCGCGTGAGGCCGCCGGCCACCATGCGTACCTGATTGCCGCTGAGCACGAAGGGACGCAGGTCGATATGCCTTGGCGCGATGCCCTGCTCCACCAGGGTGGGGCAGGTGGACAGCGCCAGCGTGGGCTGCGCGATGTAGCCGCCGGGATTGGCGATGAGCGCGCGGCGGAAATCCTCTATCTCGCCGCGCGAGGCGGCAGGCCCGATCAGCATGCCGTAGCCACCGGCGCCATGGACTTCCTTGACCACCAGCTCATCCAGGTGGTCGAGCACGTAGCGCAGGTCGTCGGGCTTGCGGCACAGCCAGGTCGGCACGTTCTGCAGAATGGGTTCCTCGCCCAGGTAGAAGCGGATCATCTCCGGCACATAGGGATAGACCGATTTGTCGTCGGCCACCCCCGTGCCCGCCGCATTGCAGATGCTGACGTTGCCCGCGCGGTAGGCGCGCATGAGGCCGGGGCAGCCCAGCGTGGAGGTGGGACGGAAGACTTCGGGGTCCAGAAAATCATCGTCCACGCGCCGGTAGATCACGTCCACGCGCTGCAGGCCGCGCGTGGTGCGCATGTAGACCACGTCCTTGTCCACCACCAGGTCCTGGCCCTCGACCAGCTCCACGCCCATCTGCTGGGCCAGGAAGGCGTGCTCGAAGTAGGCGCTGTTGTACATGCCGGGCGTGAGCACCACCACCGTGGGCTCGGGCGTGCCGGCCGGAGCGCTGGCGCGCAGCGTCTCCAGCAGCATGTCGGGATAGTGGGCCACGGGCTCCACGGGATGACGGGAGAACAGGTCGGGGAACAGCCGCATCATCATGCGGCGGTTCTCCAGCATGTAAGACACGCCCGAAGGCACGCGCAGGTTGTCCTCCAGCACGTAGTACACGCCCTCGCCCTGGGCATTGGCGGCACGCACGATGTCGATGCCGGCGATGTGGGCGTAGATGCCGCCCTGCACGGCAAGGCCCCGCATCTCGGGGCGGTACTGGCTGTTGTTCAGCACCAGCTCGCGCGGCAGCAGGCCCGCGCGCAGGATTTCCTGGTCGTGGTAGACGTCGTGCAGAAAGCGGTTGAGCGCCGTCACGCGCTGCACCAGGCCTGCCTGCATGCGCTCCCATTCATGGGACGGGATGACGCGCGGAATCAGGTCGAAGGGAATGAGGCGCTCGGTGCCGGCGCCACTTTCATCCTTGTCGCCGTAGACGGCGAACGTGATGCCTACGCGCCGGAAGATGATCTCGGCCTCGGCGCTGCGCGCTCGCAGCGTCTGTTCGGACTGGCGCGCAAGCCATTGCGCATAGTCCTTGTAGTGCAGGCGCACATCGCTGCCGTCGAACGGCGTCATCGTGTACATCTCGTCAAATGGATGCATTCGTCACCTCCTGTCGCTGCATGTGTACGAGGTAAAGCAAGCTGCGGGCCAGCCCTCGTATCGCACCAGTGTAGCGATAGGTAACCTCAATCCGGACAAGCGGTATCCAGCATATGCCGGCTGCGCGGCCATCGGCACCCGTCCTATCCGCCCTGCCTCTGCGTGATGTGCCTGACGTGCGTGACATGCATGTCCCAGTAACGGCGCGCCCGCTCCCGCTCGCAGACCAGCTGTGCGGGATCGGCAGAGCGCCAATGCGCTGCGCCGCAGCGGGCCGACTGCACCACGCTGGAGCCGTTGGCCTCATAGCGCCGCACCACCTCGGGGACCGGGTGTCCATAACGGCTGCGGTATCCCGCCTGAACCATGGCCCAGCGCGGTGCCAGGGCCTGCACCAGAGCAGTGCTCGATGAGGTGCGGCTGCCGTGGTGCGGCACCAGCAGCCACTGCACGGGCGTGAGGGCGCCTGCCTGCGCCAGCGCCCTTTCCTGTGCAGCCTCGATATCGCCGGCCAGCAAGGCCTGCACCCCGGATGCCGAACGCAGCAGCAGCACGCAGCTGCCCGCATTGGCGTGGGCCAGGGCATGCGCGGCCGGCAGCGGTTCGCCCGCGGGTGGATGCAGCACCTGCATCTGCACGCCATCCCACTCCCACTGCTGGCCGGCCTCACATCGGCGCACGGCGCCCAGGCCGGCCAGAGCGGGGTCCAGGATCACGGAGTCCGATCCCCAGACCTCGGCCTGCGGCTGCGCGGCATGCACGGCCAAGGCACCGCCCGTATGGTCGCCGTCGCGGTGGCTGAGCCACAGCGCATCCAGGCGCAGCCCCAGGGCCTGCAGCAGCGGCACCAGCACCCGTTCGCCGGCATTGCTGTCCATGCCGTACTGCGGACCCGTGTCATACAGCAGGGCGTGCCGGGCCGTGCGCAGCAGCACGGCATTGCCCTGGCCTATGTCCACGGCCATCAAATCGAACTCGCCATGTGCCGGTGCGGCCGGCGGCCACCACAGGGCCGGCAGGCACATGGCCAGGCCCCAGCAACGCCATCCGGCCGGCACCGGAGCCACCAGCGCCAGGCCTGCACCCAGCGCAGCCAGCCCCGCCCACAGCGGCGGCTGCGGCAGCTGCAACACGGCCCAGCCCCACCGGTCCAGCCACTGCAGCAGTTCCAGCAGCGGCGCCAGCGCCAGCGCCGCGCCCGTCCAAAACGGGGGCCACAAGGCCCCCAGCAAGGCCAGTGGCGTGACCACGAAAGTCACCCAGGGAATCGCGGCCAGATTGGCCAGCAGCCCCGACAGCGACAGCTGGCCAAACAGCATCAGCCCCAGCGGCGCCAGCGCCAGAGTGATGCGCCACTGCTCACCCCACAACGCCAGGGCACGGGCGGGCAGCGACGGCCGCACCGCGGCCTGCATGCGTGCATCGGTCGCCAGCAGCACGCCCACGGCGACGAAACTCAGCCAGAAGCCCGCCTGCCACAGGGCCCAGGGATCGAGCACGACAACCACGGCCAGCGCCAGGCACCACACGGCGGGCCAGGGCCAGCGCAGCCCTGTGACGCGCAACGCGGCCACCGTTGCCAGCATGCACACCGTGCGCTGCGCCGGCAGACCCCAGCCGCTGAACAGGGCATAGCCGCCCGCCAGCAGCACGCCAGCCAGCAGGGCCGCCTGCGGCGCCGGGCACCACAGGCAGGCCCGGGCACTGCAACGCCACAGTCGCCCCACGACCAGCGCAGCCAGCCATGCGAACAGGGTGATATGCAGTCCGGAAATACTCATCAAATGGGCCACGCCGGTATGGCGGAACAGCGTCCAATCGTCACGCGCAATGGCCTGCTGATCGCCCATGGCCAGGGCGGCCACCACGCCCAGCATGCGCGGCGACTGCGCGGGGTCCATGCCTACGCGCTTCATGGCTTGCGCGAGTGCGGCTGCCCGGTTCACGATGGCCTCGCGCATCTGCTGGCGCCAGCGCTGCAGGGCGTAGGCGCCGGTGTCGGCCAGCAGGTTCGCCGCAGGCTGTTCGCGCACATAGCCCGTGGCCTGCACGCCCTGCTCCCACTGCCACAGCTCATAGTCGAAACCGTGGGGATTGCGCGCGCCATGCGGGCGCTTGAGCCGCACGGTCAGGTCCCAGCGCTGGCCCGGGCGCAGGACGGGCAGCGACGCTGCGGCGCCCTTGGACGCCCGGCCCCGGGCTGCGTACCAGGACAGCTCGATCAACCCGGGAAACGGCGCCAGGGCCTCTTCGCTGCCCGCGATCTGCGCCTGCTCCACGGCCATGCGCCAGCGCATGCCCTGGGCCATGTTCTGGGGCAGCGATGCCACGACGCCGACTATGCGCAGGTCACGCCCCTCCAACGGCGGAGACAGCGCGTGGCCCGCAAAGTCCTGGGCACGCCAGCCTGTCAACCCGCCCACCAGCAAGGCGGCGCAGACAGCGGCCCACAGGCCTTGCACAACACGGCAGCGCCGGCCTGCCCATGCCCGCCACGCCCTCCATGCCAGGCCTGCCAGCCCCACGCACGCCAAGAGCAGATACATCCACAGCGGCCACAGGCGCGGCTGCGTGACCTGCCAGGCCGCACCGGCCACGCAGCCGAGCAGCAGGGGCGTCCAGGAAGACGGCGAGAGAGTTTGGGCAGCTGCCGCAGGGTGCATCCACACATGCTAGGAGCGGATGCCGCGCAGCCACCATGCACCGCCTCGGATTCAGACAACAATCAGACTGACGGAAGCCCAGGCCCTGACATGCCAGGGTGCACGGGGGCTGTGTCACACTGTCCGCCACCCCGGCACTGGCGCCGGATTTTTCTTGTCTCGAAGGAATCAACGATGAGCGTTTACGAACAACTGAAGGCCCTGAACATCGAACTGCCGTCGCCTGCCATCCCGGCGGCAGCCTACGTGCCCTATGTGCAGACGGGCAATCTGGTGTTCCTGAGCGGACATATCGCACGCAAGGACGGCAAGGTCTGGGCAGGCCAGCTGGGCCGTGATCTGCAGACTGCCGACGGCCAGCAGGCCGCGCGCGCCATCGCCATCGACCTGATGGGCACGCTCCAGCACGCCGCCGGCGGCGACCTGGGCCGCGTGCGCCGCATCGTCAAGCTGATGTGCCTGGTCAACTCCACGGGCGACTACACCGAGCAGCACCTGGTGGCCAATGGCTGCAGCGAGCTGCTGGGCCAGGTCTTCGGCGATGCCGGCACGCATGCGCGCAGCGCCTTCGGCGTGGCCCAGATCCCGCTGGGCTCCTGCGTGGAAATCGAGCTGATCGCCGAACTGGCCTGATCGGCATGCCGCCGCACGGCGCCGCCGTGCTCGCAGGCGGCTAGAAACTCTCCCATTGGCCATCCTCGGCTGCCGGTGCGGCGGGCCGGGGCGCCGAGGCCAGCTTGGGCGCCGCCTCCCTTGCTGCGGCAGGCCGCGCGGCAACCGGCCCGACAGCCGCAGGCGCCACGGCTGCTGCCGGCCGCCTTGGCGCTGCGGCCGCGCTGTGCGCAGTGCGCACCGCCGGCGCAGCCTGCCTTGCGAGCGTCGTCGGCGAGGGCGCCAGGTGCGCCACCTTGAACACCGCCACAGTCCGCGACAGCTGCTCGGCCTGCTCACGCAGGCTTTGCGCCGCGGCCGCGCTTTGCTCGACCAGGGCCGCGTTCTGCTGCGTCATCTGGTCCAGCTGTCCCACGGCCTGATTGACCTGGGCCACGCCCGCGCTTTGCTCCGAAGAGACCGCCGTGATCTCGCCGATGGTGTCGGCCACGCGCTGCACGGACTGCACGATGCCCTCCATGGTGGTGCCGGCATCGCCCACCAAGCGGGCGCCGTCCTCCACCCGTTCCACCGAAGCGCCGATGAGCTGGCGTATCTCCTTGGCAGCCGCCGCGCTGCGCTGGGCCAGCGTGCGCACCTCGCTGGCCACCACGGCAAAGCCCCGGCCCTGCTCGCCGGCGCGGGCCGCCTCCACGGCGGCGTTCAGCGCCAGGATATTGGTCTGGAAGGCAATGGAGTCGATGACGCCGACGATGTCGGCAATCTGCCGGCTGCTGTCGTTGATGCCTTTCATGGTCTCGACCACCCGGGCCACGACCTCGCCGCCGCGCTGCGCCACCTGTGACGCGCCCGCCGCCAGGCTGCTGGCCTGCTGCGCACTGCGGGCGCTTTGCTGCAGCGTGCTGGTGAACTGCTCCATGGCGGCTGCGGTCTCCTGCAGGTTGCTGGAGGTCTGCTCGGTGCGCACGGACAGGTCGTGGTTGCCGGTGGCAATCTCGGCACTGGCGATGGCAATGCTGTCCGTGCTCTGGCGCACCTGCTGCACCATGCCCGACAGCGATTCGCTCATGGCCTGCAGCGAGCGCAGCAGGTCGCCGAATTCGTCAGCGCGCTGTGTCTGTCCCTGCGCCGCTGCGCTCAGGTCGCCTGCGGCAATGCGTTCGGCCAGTTCCCTGGCCTGGGCCAGGGGACGGCGGATGCTGGCAATCAGGAAATGGGCGCCGATGACGATGCACAGCAGCAGCACGCCCACGGCCGCAGCGGCAAAACCCACGGTGAGCCTGCGCGAGGCTGCCGTCTCTTCCTGGCTGCTGCGCACCACCTGCTCCTGCATCTGCACGAAGTCGCGCAGCGACTGCAGATAGGCATCCACGGCAGGGTTGTAGGATTGCTTGACCAGGGCCAACGCCTGCTCCTGCCGGCCATCGGCCTTGAGCTGGCGTGCCTGGGCACGCAGTTCGATCATGGTCTTGCGGGCTGCCGCAATCCTGGCCATCTGCGCCTTGTCTGCGTCGGACAGGGGCATGGCTTCCAGTGATTTCTGCACCTCGGTGATCCGCGCCGAGGTGGCGCTGATCACGTCCTTGAACTCGGCCTCGACGGCAGCATCACTGCTGACCACCAGGGCCTGTGTGCGGGCCGCATTGGTTTCGGTCAGCCCCATCCAGCGCACGGCGGCCTGGACCCGCGCCTGCATCTCCTGGGTGACGGCCTCGGACCGGGCCTGGACCTGGGCCGAGCGATAACCCGACAAGCCGACCACGCCCACCAGCGCCACTACGATGGCGGCCACGGCAAGCCACAGCTTGTGTGCCATGCGAAGTCGCAGCATATCCAGTCTCCCTCATGTTGGAAGACTCCATGTTGAGGCCTGCAGCAGGGCCCGGAGGCCGGAAAAACCCAGAGAAAACCCCTGATCCGCCCCTTTCGCGGAAGGCATTGCAGGGGCAGATGCGCTCTTTACTCCACGCGCGTCACGCTTTGCGGCTTGAAGCCCAGGTCGGCCGACTTGCCCTTGCGGCCGCGCGTGCCACGGGCATTGTTGAGACTGCGGATCTCCAGCGTCTCGCTGCGCTCCTTGCCGCCGCGGCCCAGGCCATCGATGCGGATGCTGCGCGTGTAGGCGGCAGCGCCCGCCAGGGTGTCCTTGTCCTCCAGATCGAGCAGCATCAGCCCGCGACCGCCCTTGGCCATGTGCTTGAGGCTGGCGATCTCGAAGGTGAGGATGCGGCCGCCCGTGGAGGCGCAGATCACATGCGTGGCCGGCAGCAGCAGGCCCGCGCCCTGCTCGCCTTCCTGCGGCTCGGCGCGTGCGCCCATGGGCACGCCGTAGGCCGTGGACGGGGCGCACAGCGTCTCGCCGTCGGCCAGCGTCACGAAGGCCTTGCCCGCCTTCTGGCGCGAGACCATGTCGCCCACCATGGCCACGAAGCCGTAGCCGCCCGACCCCGACAGCAGCAGCGCCGTTCCTTCGGCTCCCGCGAAGTAGTACAGGATCTGGGTGCCGGCCTCCAGCTCGATGAGCGTGGTCACGGGCTGGCCATCGCCGCGCCCGCCGGGCAGCTGCGACACCGGCACCGAATAGACCCGGCCATTGCTGCCGAAGGCCAGCAGCTGGTCCACCGTGCGGCACTCGAAGGTGCCGTGCAGGCTGTCGCCGGCCTTGAAGCTGAGCGTGCCCGCATCGACGCCATGGCCCTGGCGCGTGCGCACCCAGCCCTTGTCCGAGATGATGACCGTCACGGGCTCATCGACCACCTTGACTTCGGCGACCACCTTCTTTTCTTCCTGGATCAGCGTGCGGCGCGCATCGGCGAACTGCTTGGCGTCGGCCTCGATCTCCTTGCAGATCAGGCGGCGCATGACGCTATCACTGCCCAGGATGTCTTCGAGCTTGCCCTGCTCGACGCGCAGTTCCTTGAGTTCCTGCTCGATCTTGATGGCCTCCAGCCGCGCCAGCTGGCGCAGGCGGATTTCCAGAATGTCGTCGGCCTGGCGCTCGGACAGCGCAAAGGCATTGATCAGCGCCTGCCTGGGCTCGTCGCTGGCCCGGATGATGGCGATGACCTTGTCGATGTTCAGCAGCACGGCCTGACGGCCTTCGAGGATGTGGATGCGGTCCAGCACCTTGGCCAGCCGGTGCTGGCTGCGCCGCGTGACCGTGGTCTGGCGGAAGGCGATCCATTCCTCGAGCATCAGGCGCAGGCTTTTCTGCACCGGCCGGCCATCCAGGCCGATCATGGTCAGGTTGATGGAGCTGGACGACTCCAGGCTGGTGTGCGCCAGCAGCGCCGTGACCAGCTCCTGCTGCGGCACCTTGCCGGTCTTGGGCTCGAAGACCAGGCGCACGGGCGCATGCTTGCTGGACTCGTCGCGCACGCCATCGAGCACCGCCAGCATGCTGGCCTTGAGCTGGGTCTGTTCCTGGCTCAGCGCCTTCTTGCCGGTCTTGACCTTGGGGTTGGTGATGTCCTCGATCTCTTCGAGCACCTTCTGCGCAGAGACGCCGGGCGGCAGCTCGGTCACCACCATCTGCCACTGGCCGCGCGCCAGCTCCTCGATCTTCCAGCGCGCGCGCAGCTTGAGGCTGCCGCGCCCCGTGCGGTAGGCATCCTGGATGTCGGAGGCGCTGCTGATGATCTGCCCGCCGCCCGGATAGTCGGGGCCGGGGATGATCTGGAACAGTTCCTCGTCGCTGAGCTGCGGCCGCTTGATCAGGGCCACGCAGGCGTCGGCCACCTCGCGCAGGTTGTGGCTGGGGATTTCCGTGGCCAGGCCCACGGCAATGCCGCTGGCGCCGTTGAGCAGGGCGAACGGCAGGCGCGCGGGCAGCTGCTGCGGCTCCTGCGTGCTGCCGTCGTAGTTGGGCACGAAGTCCACCGTGCCCATGTCGATCTCGTCGAGCAGCAGGCCCGTGATCTTGGACAGGCGCGCCTCGGTGTAGCGCATGGCCGCTGCGCCGTCACCGTCGCGGCTGCCGAAATTGCCCTGGCCATCGACCAGCGGATAGCGCTGGTTGAAGTCCTGGGCCATGCGCACCAGCGCGTCGTAGGCCGACTGGTCGCCGTGCGGGTGAAAGCGACCCAGCACATCGCCGACCACGCGCGCGCTTTTGACCGGCTTGGCCGCCGTGTTGTGGTTGGGGCCGCTGTAGCTCAGGCCCATGCGGTCCATGGCGTACAGAATGCGCCGCTGCACGGGCTTGAGGCCGTCGGTGACATCGGGCAGTGCCCGGCCCTTGACGACAGACAGTGCGTATTCAAGGTAGGCGCGCTGTGCGTACTGGCCCAGGTCCAGGGCATCGCCGGCCGCCTGTTGGGCCAGATCCAGAGTGTTTTGATCGCTCATGAAGAAATTCGTGATCTCAATAAATGCAGTGAAGGCCGCTCATCGCGGCGATGGCAGCCCTGTGGACAAGGTCATCCGTATCCGGGGCGCTGTGCCAGGCTGTGCCGCCACCGGCGCTGCCTGGCCCGCACGCTGGCGCCCGCCCTGCAGCTGCTCGTAGATACCGAGCACGGCCTTCACGTAATTGCGGGTTTCCTGATAGGGAGGAATGGCCTGCCCCGCACGCCGCACGGCACCCTCGCCCGCGTTGTAGGCGGCCAGCACCAGGTCCAGCCGCCCGGGGAACAGCCCCATCAGATGGTTGAGGTAGCGCGCGCCGGCCGGCACGTTGATGGCCGGGTCGGCCAGTTGCTGCTGCACGCTGCGCTGGCGGCTGGCCTCCACGCCGAAGCGCTGGGCCGTGGCCGGCATCAGCTGCATCAGGCCGACTGCGCCCTTGGGCGAGATGGCCTGCGCGTCAAAGCCCGACTCGACGGCAATCACGGCCTTGAGCAGGTCGTAGTCCACCCCCGTGTGGTCCGCCGCCTTGCGCAGGTGGCCGCGCACGCTCTTGTAGCGCGGCGAGATGTCGAAGAAGCTTTGCATCCGCGTGCTCGCCTGCAGCCTGCGCCCGGCATCGCTGCCGCCGTCATCGTCGGCAGCGGCCTCGGCTTCCACCAGCGGGGGCTTGAGTCCCTGCTCGGTGCTGTCATACAGCGAGCCGCGGAAGTAGAGCTTGTAGCGCTCGTCCAGCGCCTGCGCGGCGAAGTGCGTGATGCCGCGCTCGTCCACGAAGGCCCAGAGATCGGCATGCGCGGGCTGCGCCCCCCCCCACAGCGCCAGGGCCGCGCCCAGCGCTGCAAGCGCGCGCGCGGCAGCGGCGCGCGCAGGGTGCGGGCGGTGCGGAAGGTGCTGTGGGGCAGCCGGGCGCAGGGGCATGGGGATCAGATATCCACTTCGATGGCGTCGCCGTGCAACTCCATCAGCTCGCGGCGCGCCGCAGCCTCGCCCTTGCCCATCAGCTTGGTGACGACCTGCTCGGCCGCCGCAAAGTCCAGATTCATGAACTGCACGGGCAGCAGGCGGCGCGTGTCGGGGTTGAGCGTGGTTTCCCACAGCTGCTCGGCATTCATCTCGCCCAGGCCTTTGAAGCGGCTGATCTGGCATTTCTCGCGCGGCACGCCATCCTTGGCGGACTTGTCGAGGATGGCGGTCAGCTCGCCCTCGTCCAGCGCGTACATCTTGGCTGCTGGCTTCTTGCCGCGCGCAGGCACATCGACGCGGAACAGCGGCGGAAGCGCCACATGGATGTGGCCGGCCTCGATGAGCTTGGGGAAGTGGCGGAAGAACAGCGTGAGCAGCAGCACCTGGATGTGCGAGCCGTCCACGTCGGCATCCGAAAGAATGCAGATCTTGCCGTAGCGCAGGCCGGACAGGTCGGGCGTGTCATGGGGGCCATGCGGGTCCACGCCGATGGCCACCGAGATGTCGTGGATCTCGTTGTTGGCGAACAGGCGGTCACGGTCGACTTCCCAGGTGTTGAGCACCTTGCCGCGCAGGGGCAGCACGGCCTGGGTTTCCTTGTCGCGTCCCATCTTGGCGCTGCCGCCGGCCGAGTCGCCCTCGACCAGGAAGACCTCGTTCAGGCTCAAGTCGCGGCTTTCGCAATCGGTGAGCTTGCCGGGCAGCACGGCCACGCCCGAGCCCTTGCGCTTTTCGACCTTCTGGCCCGCCTTCTGGCGGGTCTGGGCGGCCTTGATGGCGATCTCGGCCAGCTTGCGGCCCCATTCCACATGCTCGTTGAGCCACAGCTCCAGCGCAGGGCGAACGTAGCCGCTGACCAGGCGCACGGCATCGCGCGAGTTCAGGCGCTCCTTGATCTGGCCCTGGAACTGCGGGTCCAGCACCTTGGCATTGAGCACGTAGCTGGCGCGCGCGAAGACGTCGTCAGGCATGAGCTTGACGCCCTTGGGCAGCAGCGAATGCATCTCGATGAAGGCCTTGACCGCCTGGAACAGGCCGTCGCGCAGGCCGCTGTCGTGCGTGCCGCCGGCCGTGGTGGGGATCAGGTTGACATAGCTTTCGCGCAGCGGCGCGCCATCCTCGGTGAAGGCCACGCACCAGGCGGCGCCCTCGCCTTCGGCAAAGCTGTCGTGGTTGCGGTCGGCAAAGCCCTCGCCTTCGAACAGGGGGATGACGGCCTCGCCATGCAGGCTTTGCTGCAGATAGTCGCGCAGGCCGCCCTTGAACTGCCAGGTCTGGGTGTCGCGCGTCTTCTCGTTGACCAGGGTCACCGACACGCCGGGCATGAGCACAGCCTTGCTGCGCAGCAGATGCATCAGCTCGCCCATGGGCAGCTGGGAGGATTCGAAGTAGCGGGCATCGGGCCACACGCGCACGGTCGTGCCCTGCTTGCGCTCGCCCGCGGCCAGCGGCCGCGATTGCAGGGGCTCGACCACGTCGCCGCCCGAGAAGGCGATGGTGGCCACCTTGCCCTCGCGGTGGATGCAGGCCTCAAGGCGCGTGGCCAGCGCATTCGTGACCGAGACGCCCACGCCATGCAGGCCGCCCGAGAAGCTGTAGGCGCCGCCTTTGCCCTTGTCGAACTTGCCGCCCGCATGCAGGCGGGTGAAGACCAGCTCCACCACGGGCGCCTTTTCCTCGGGGTGCATGCCGAAGGGGATGCCCCGGCCGTCGTCCTCGACGCTGTAGGAGCCGTCGGAATGCAGGGTGAAGCGGATTTTCTTGCCGAAGCCGGCCAGCGCCTCGTCGGCCGCGTTGTCGATCACCTCCTGCAGCACATGCAGGGGGTTGTCGGTGCGCGTGTACATGCCGGGACGCTGCTTGACGGGCTCCAGGCCCTTGAGCACGCGTATCGAGCCTTCGGAGTATTCGCTGGCGGAAGTGGGAGATGGTTTGACTGCCATGGGGGCGGATTGTAGTGCGCGGCCCGGCTCAGTGCTGGATACATTCACAGTCATTGACATTGACTATCCCGAAAAGGCCAGTGCCGCCAAGGGCTACGAAGTGCCGCGCTGGCGCATGGGCGACCCATGCGTCGCAGCGCAAAACCCGGAGTTTCGCTAAAGTTTGCCGCATGCACAAAAACAACCAACCCATGTCCATGGTGCAGATACTGCTGTGCGGGGGCGCAGTCGTGACGCTGTCCATGGGAATCCGGCACGGCTTCGGCCTGTGGCTGCAGCCCATCACCCAGGAGATGGGCTGGACGCGCGAGTCCTTCGCGCTGGCCATTGCCATCCAGAACCTGTCCTGGGGCGTGCTCGGCATCTTCGGCGGCATGCTGGCCGACCGCTTCGGCGCCTTCCGCGTGCTCCTGGTGGGCGCGCTGCTGTATGCGCTGGGCCTGGCCGGCATGGCCATGGCGCCCACGACAACCTGGTTCGCCCTGACGGCCGGCGTGGTGATAGGCGCAGCCCAGGCCGGCACCACCTATGCCGTGATCTACGGCGTGCTGGGCCGCCAGATTCCCGTGGCGCGGCGCAGCTGGGCCATGGGCGTGACGGCGGCGGCGGGCTCCTTCGGCCAGTTCTTCATGGTGCCCGTGGAAGGCAGCCTGATCTCGAACTTCGGCTGGTCCAACGCCCTGCTGCTGCTGTCGCTGTGCGCCCTGATGATCATTCCGCTGGCCTTCGGCCTGCGCGAGCCGGGCTTCACGGCCGGCAATACCCGACCCGTGCGCGACCAGAGCGCGGGCCAGGCCGTCGCCGAAGCGCTGCGCACGCCCAGCTTCGTGCTGCTGACGGCCGGCTACTTCGTCTGCGGCTTCCAGGTGATGTTCATCGGCGTGCACATGCCCAGCTACCTCAAGGACTACGGCCTGGCACCGCAGGTGGCCAGCATCTCGCTGGCGCTGGTGGGGCTGTTCAACATCGTTGGCACCTACGTGGCCGGCAACCTGGGCCAGCGCCTGCCCAAGCGCTACCTGCTGTCCACCATCTACTTCACGCGCTCGGTGGTGATCGTGCTCTTCCTGCTCGCGCCGCTGACGCCCTGGTCGGTCTACATCTTCTCGGCCGCCATGGGACTGCTGTGGCTGTCCACCGTGCCGCTGACCAATGCCACCGTGGCCCAGATCTTCGGCGTGCAGCATCTGTCCATGTTGAGCGGAATGGTGTTCTTCAGCCACCAGGTCGGCAGCTTTCTGGGTGTCTGGCTGGGCGGCTATCTGTATGACCACACCGGCAGCTACCAGGTGGTCTGGTACCTGGCCATCGGCCTGGGCGTGGCCGCCGGCCTGCTGAACCTGCCGATACGCGAAGCCCCGGTGGCAAGGCCGCGTGCGGCGCAGGCGGCGGCCTGACATGACGACAGCCACCACGCCCCGCCCACAGCTGCTGCGCAGGCTGGCGCTGTGGGCCGCCGTGCTGCTGGTGCTGGGCCTGGTCTTCATGCTCTATCTGCAGCCCGAGTTCATGCTGGGCATGGCCGACCAGCTCTGGGCCTGCTTCTGAAATTGAAGCGCGGCAAAGGCCTGGCGGCACAATGGCGGCCGCTTTCAATTCATTTCCGAAATTTCACATGCACGCAGCCACGCCGCCTTCGCCCTGGATCCAACGCTGGTCGCATCTTCTGGCACCCGAGGCCACCGTGCTCGACGTGGCCTGCGGCCCTGGCCGCCACATGCGCTGGTTCCATGCACGCGGCCATGCAGTGACGGGCGTGGACCGCGATGCCCAGGCCCTGGCCGGCCTGCAGGGCGTGGGCGAGCTGCTGTGCGCCGACATTGAAAACGGCCCCTGGCCCCTGCCCGGCAGGCAGTTCGGCGCCGTGGTCGTGACCCACTATCTGTGGCGCCCGCTGTGGCCGGCGCTGCTGGGCAGCGTGGCCCCCGGCGGCGTGCTGCTGTACGAAACCTTTGCCCAGGGCAACGAGGCCTTCGGCAAGCCTTCCCGGCCCGATTTCCTGCTGGCGCCCGGCGAGCTGCTGCAGGCCTGCGCGGGCTGGCACATCGTGGCCTACGAGCACGGCCAGCTGGGCGAGCCCGATCGCGTGGTCCAGCGCATTGCGGCACTGCGCCCCGATACAACAGGCCGGGAACCCGTGGCCATGCTGGCGCATCAGAAGGCGTCAGGCTCTGCAATCGCCTGAATCCCTACAGGCGACCGCCTTGGGCCTGCCTCCGACACTCGTTAGAATGATCCTTTCCCGTTTTTTCTTGCGGACATGACATCCTCCTCCGTCGCTCTCACTGGCAGCATCGTTGCCCTCATCACGCCCATGCACGAGGACGGTAGTGTTGACTACCCGGCGCTGCGAAAACTCATCGACTGGCATGTGGCCGAGGGCACGGACTGCATCGGCGTGGTGGGAACGACAGGCGAATCCCCCACCGTCAACGTGGAGGAACACTGCGAAATCATCCGCGTGTCCGTCGAGCAGGCTGCGGGCCGCGTTCCCGTGATGGCAGGCTGCGGCGCCAACAGCACGCACGAGGCCATCGAGCTGGCCCGCTACGCCAAGAAGGTCGGTGCCGACAGCCAGCTGCAGGTCGTGCCCTACTACAACAAGCCCACGCAGGAAGGCCAGTACCAGCATTTCAAGGCCATTGCCGAAGCGGTGGGCGACCTGCCTGTGGTGCTCTACAACGTGCCCGGCCGCTCGGTGGCCGACATGCAGCACGACACCGTGCTGCGCCTGGCGCAGATTCCCGCCATCATCGGCATCAAGGAAGCCACGGGCAACATCGAACGCGCCCAGTGGCTGATCCGTGAAGTGCCCGAAGGCTTCGGCGTGTACTCCGGCGATGATCCGACCGCTGTGGCACTGATGCTGTGCGGCGGCCACGGCAACATCAGCGTCACGGCCAACGTGGCGCCGCGCCTGATGAGCGATCTGTGCAAGGCGGCCCTGGCCGGCGACGTGCGCACCGCCATGGACATCCAGATGCGCCTGATGCCTGTGCACAAGAACCTCTTCGTCGAGGCCAACCCCATTCCCGTCAAGTGGGCCGCAGCCCGCCTGGGCCTTTGCGGCCCGGCCATGCGCCTGCCGATGACACCCCTGAGCAAGAATCTGGAAGCCACCGTGGAAGCCGCCCTGAGCTCCGCTGGCCTGCTGTGAGGCGCCCCGCCCCACCGACCGAACGCACCAAGGATATTCGCGTGAAACAGCCCATTGCACGTCTGAGCCTGCTGAGCCTGGCCATCGGCCTGACAGCCTGCACGACCACGTTCCAAGAGAGCAAGATCGACTACAAGAGCGCCGGCAAGCAGCAGGCGCCCACCCTGGAAGTCCCGCCAGACCTGACACAGCTGTCCACGGACTCCCGCTACGCCGTGCCCGGCGGCGTGGTCTCCGCCGCCGCCATGGAAGCCAACTCCAAGGCGCAAAAGCCGGCAGAGGGCCGAACGGCCACCGCCGCCCTGGGCGATGTGCGCATCGAGCGCAATGGCGAGCAGCGCTGGCTGGTGATCAAGCGTCCGGCCGACCAGCTGTGGGAGCCCGTGCGCGACTTCTGGCTGGAAAACGGCTTCATCTTCACCACTGAAGACCGCCAGCTCGGCATCATCGAAACGGATTGGGCCGAGAACCGCGCCAAGATCCCGCAGGACGTGATCCGCAAGACGCTGGGCAAGGTCTTCGATGGCCTGTACTCCACCAGCGAGCGCGACAGGTTCCGCACCCGCCTGGAGCGCTCGGCCGACGGCTCCACCGAGGTCTACATCACGCACCGCGGCATGCAGGAGGTGTACACCAGCGCCCAGAAGGACCAGACCATCTGGCAGCCGCGCCCCTCCGATCCGGAACTGGAAACCGAATTCCTGCGCCGCCTGATGGTCAAGCTCGGCGTGAGCCAGGAGCAGGCCGACGCCGTGGCCAAGGCCAACACCACCACGGCAGCCGCCACCGGCAGCGTGCGCATGGAATCCGCCAACGGACAGCCCGTGCTGCAGATCGACGAAGGCTTTGACCGCGCCTGGCGCCGTGTCGGCGTGGCCCTGGACCGCACGGGCTTCACCGTGGAAGACCGCGACCGCAGCCGCGGCATCTACTTCGTGCGCTATGTGGCGCCCGATGCCAAGGTCGAGCCCAAGGGATTCTTCAGCAAGCTGTTCAGCCGCTCGCCCGACGCGGCCGCGCCGGTCAAGTACCAGATCCAGGTGCGCAGCGAGGGCGACAAGTCCACGGTCACCGTGCTCAACACCCAGGGCCAGCCAGAGACCTCGGCCAATGCCCAGCGCATCGTGCGCGTCATCACCGACGACATGAAGTAGGCGATCCTCACGTCGGGATTAAGGCGGCAGCCCTCGCCTGCAGCCACCGCGCATTCACTTGCCGGTGGCTTTTTTGCATCCGGGCCGTCGTGCATAAGCCATGGATTTGCATGACCGGGCCCCGGTGGACGAAAAAAAACCGCAGCCCGAAGGATGCGGTTTTTTCGCAGCACAAGCCTAAGCCTGTGCCATCGGCGAAGGCCGGATTACTGCTTGGTGGCTTCCTTGGCGGCAGCGTCGGCAGCCGCCTTGGCGGCGTCTGCAGCAGCGCCTTCAGGAGCAACCGCTGTAGGTGAAGCTGCGTCAGCGGCGGGCGCTGCGGGAGCAGCTGCGTCGGCGGCGGGAGCAGCAGGAGCGGCTTCTGCGGGAGCGGGAGCTGCCGGTGCGGGAGCTTCAACAGCAGGAGCGGGAGCGGGGGCCGGAGCCTCTTCCTTCTTGCCGCAAGCGGCCAGAGCTGCAGCAGCGATCACGGTAGCCAGGATCAGAGAGTTCTTCATCACAGTTTCCTAGAGAGTAGGTAAGAAGACAGTAAACAGGAGGGCCCCGCCATTGCGACGCCGGATGCAGGCAACCGGAGCGCTACGGCCAAGCCGCGTCAAAACATTCATTTGACTCGCGTCAGATTATAGGGAGGTTTTCCCGAAGCTGACCGAAACTGACAGCCTCAGAACAATTCCGCACAAATCCTCTTGCAAAGTCCGGATGGGGCAGTGGATTGACTGCCTTGACATGCACTGTGTAACAAAAGCAGGTGGCTGTCAATTTACTGACGGACTCAAGACAATTCTTTACAAATCTAACGAAGTCCGCCCTTGTTCAGCAGCACGCTGTCAACAGTGAATGCCCGAACTTAGCATGCCTGTGGCGCAGCGTCTACCCGGTTCAGGACAGCTTGCCGCCACGCACCCAGCCTGCGTCAAACCACGAGGACAGCAGCTCCAGCGCATCGTCGCTGGCCTTGGCCAGATCGGTGCGCGACAGCGCGCGCGTGTCGGCCAGCTTGCGCATCAGCGTGGCATCGCGGCCACCGGCCAGATAGCTTTCTCCGTTGATGAAGATGTGCCTGGCGTCATACATCATGCGGGTGCGGCGGTCCAGGACCACGCTCTCGAACATGCCGTTTTCCTCGCCATGCTCGAACCACACATTGGCCTTGGGCTCGGTCATGTACTCGCCCAGAGCGCGCTCCAGCGCCAGCGGCTCGGCCAGCGCGCGTTCCAGCGACTTGCGGGCGAAATCGTGCAGGCTGGCGGGAATCTCGCCCGGGGCTTCGACGGCCGGCTGGTCGGGATCGCGGTAGACGACCGGCACTTCGGGCTCATCGGGCTCGTCGGACATGCGCAGCAGCAGCTCGCGGGCCAGCTCGTCGCGCGCGGGCGAGCGAAAGCCGATGGAGTACGTCATGCACTCGCCTTCGGCGATGCCGTCATGGGCCCACTTCGGGGGCAGGTAGAGCATGTCGCCGGGCTCGAGCACGAATTCCTCTTCCGGCTCGAAATGCGAGAGCACCTTCAGCGGCACATCGGGCTGCAGCGACAGGTCCTTCTGGCGGCCGATGCGCCAGCGCCGGCGGCCATGGGCCTGCAGCAGGAAGACGTCGTAGCTGTCGAAATGCGGGCCGACGCCGCCCTGGTCGGTGGCAAAGCTGATCATCAGGTCGTCCAGCCGCGCCTCGGGCACGAAGCGGAACTGCTGCATCAACTGGTGCACGCCGTCGTCGTGCAGGTCCACGCCCTGCACAAGCACGGTCCAGCCGGGCTTTTGCAGCGAAGGCAGGCTGCGGCGCGACAGCGGGCCGTGGCTGAGCTTCCAGCTGCCGCCGTCGTGCTGCTGGATCAGGCGCGATTCCACCCCGTCCTCGCCTGCCATGGCCAGCAGCCTGGCGCGCGGAATCAGGGGCTTGAAGCCCGGGATCGCCTGGCGCACCAGCAAGGGCTTCTTGTGCCAGTGGCGGCGCATGAATTGGGAAGCGGTAAGCCCGCCCAGCAGGGCAAGCGGGGTGTTGGTGTCCATGGAATGGTCCGAAATGAGCAGAAAGACAGGGCGGCATTGTCCTATGCGGCCATTGCCCTGTCCTGGCGCCAGCGCAAGCCGGCCCGAAATGGCCGGACGACGCTCAGCCCGCAGCCTTGCGCATGGCCCTGAAATCCGAGGGCGCCAGGCCCGTATAGGCCTTGAAGGCCCGGCTGAAATGCGCGCTGCTGCCAAAGCCGCAGTCCATGGCGACTTCGGTGATGGTGCGCTGCGCGTGCTCGGGCAGCAGCAGCTCGCGCATGCACAGCTCCAGCCGGCTGTGCTGTATGAAGGCGCCCAGGCTGGTCTGGCTGTCCGCAAAGGCGTTGTGCAAATGGCGCTTGCTGCAGTTGAGCGCGGCGGCCACGGACTCCACCGACAGGCCCGGATCGCGCAGATGGGCCACCACATGGGCGCGTATGCGGTCCTGCAGCGCCAGTTGCTGGGTGCCTGCCGTGCCCTGCCCGGCCAGCTCCTGCAGCGAAAGGTGGACCATGTCCACCAGCAGCTCGCCCGCGCGGCGCGCCAGATGCGGGGCCATGCCGGGCAGCTCCTGGTAGGTGCTGCGCATGGTCTCCAGCGCGATGCGGGCGATGCCCGAGCTGCCGCCCACGTTGCGCCCCATCAGTCCTTCCAGCCGGACGCCCCGGTCCACGATGGCCTGGCGCGGCAGCATCACGATGAGGTGCTCCGACCATTCGGGATTGGCCACCTCGTACTCCTGCGCCGTGTCATAGATGACCCAGCTGCCCTTGCGCACGCTGGCCTCGCGGTTGTGCTGGCGCACGCTGGCCACGCCCTCCCAGGGCGCGACGATCTTCAGATAGGGGGACTCATGGGCGCGCAGGCCCTGCATGCTACGCATGACGCGGTGGCGGCCCGCCTCCAGCCGGGTCAGCACCACATCGCCGGCATTGGCCACGCGCACATGGCCTTCGAACAGGCGTTCGCCATAGAGATCGGTATCCAGGCCCGCAAACAGGCTCGACATCCAGGCATGCCAGGCCGACGCCGTCTCGCCGGGCGGCAGTCCGTCGGTGCTCAACACCATGGCATCGGTCATGTGCGGTCTCTCCTGATCGCCGCACGGGTGAAGGATCTTTGTGCGGCCATGGACGTGATTATGGGAAAGTGCAGGCCCGTCGCGCCCCATGGCTTTCCCCGCGGACAGCCAGGACAAGGGTAAACCCCGGAGCCCGTGCACGATCCGTCATGCGCTTTGTGCGCCCAGCGGGCTGCCTGCGCCATCGCCTGCTTCTACGATGACCGGCACGCCCGGCTGCGCCAACGCCCAGGCCACAACCGCATACCAAGGAGACAGTCATGATCGAACAAACCATGCTCATCGCAGGCCAGGCCGTCCAGGCCGGCAACGGCGCCACCTTCGAGCGCCGCAATCCGCTGGACGGATCGGTGGCCACGCGCGCCCCGGCCGCGACGCCGCAGGATGCCGTGCGCGCGGTCGAAGCCGCACAACAGGCCTTCCCCGCCTGGGCCGCGCTGGGCCCGACCGAGCGCCGCCAGATGCTGATGAAGGCATCGCAGGCGCTGGAGGCCAAGACCGAGGCCTTTGCCGCCGCCATGGCCGCCGAGACCGGCGCCTCGGGCATCTGGGCCGGCTTCAACGTGCACCTGGCCGCCAACATGTTCCTGGAGGCCGCATCGCTGACCACCCAGATCAATGGCCAGATCATTCCCTCGGACGTGCCCGGCAGCCTGGCCATGGCCGTGCGCCAGCCCGCTGGCGTGGTGCTGGGCATTGCGCCCTGGAATGCGCCCGTCATCCTGGCCGTGCGCGCCATCGCCACGCCGCTGGCCTGCGGCAACACCGTGGTGCTCAAGGGCTCGGAGCTGTGCCCCGCCACGCACGGCCTGATCATCGAGGCCCTGCAGGAAGGCGGCCTGCCGCCCGGCGTGGTCAACTTCGTGACCAATGCGCCCGAAGATGCCGGCGCCGTGGTCGAGGCCATGGTGGCCCACCCGGCCGTGCGCCGCGTGAACTTCACGGGCTCCACGCGCGTGGGCCGCATCATCGGCCAGACCTGCGCCAAGTACCTCAAGCCCGCCATTCTGGAGCTCGGCGGCAAAGCGCCCTTCGTGGTGCTGGACGATGCCGACATCGACGCCGCCGTGGCCGGCTGCACCTTCGGTGCCTTCGCCAACTCGGGCCAGATCTGCATGTCCACCGAACGCATCATCGTGGACGAGGCCGTGGCCGGGGATTTCCTGGACAAGCTGGTGGCCCGTGCCACCTCGCTGCCGCTGGGCGATCCGCGCAAGGGTCCCGTGGTGCTGGGCTCGGTGGTGGACATGGCCACCGTGGAGCGCGCCAACCGCCTGATCGACGACGCGCTGGCCAAGGGCGCAAAGCTGCTGTGCGGCGGCAAGGCCACCAACACCCTGATGGCCGCCACGCTGATCGACGGCGTCACGCCCGAGATGGACATCTTCCGGGAGGAAACCTTCGCCCCCGTCAAGGCCATCGTGCGCGTGCGCGGCGAGAAGCAGGCCATCGCCATGGCCAATGACAACGAATTCGGCCTGTCCTCGTCCGTCTACACCCGCGACACCGCACGCGGCTGGCGCGTGGCGGCGCGCATCGAGGCCGGCATCTGCCACGTCAACGGCCCCACCGTGCATGACGAGGCACAGATGCCCTTTGGCGGCGTGAAAAACTCGGGCTACGGCCACTTCGGCGGCCAGGCAGGCATCGATGCCTTCACCGAGACGCGCTGGATCACCATGCAGACCACCCCCCGCCACTATCCGTTCTGATCGGCAGGACTCGCCGCCCGGCCTGCGCAGCAGCCGGGCAGCCGTGGGAAAATCGCGCCAACGCGGCCGCCGGCACGCCTTCGTCAAACACGGGCGCGCGCGGCGGTCTTTCTTTTTCCCCACCGCGGCATGGGCCGCACAAGCTGCACACCATGGAAATCACAGAACAATGCGTGGTCGCTCTGACCTGGACCCTCAAGGACACCCTGGGCGAGGAACTGGACGTGCTCGATGAGCCCGTGGAGTTCCTGGTCGGCGGCGACGATCTGCTCAAGCGCATCGAGGAAGCCCTGCAGGGCCACGGCCAGGGCAAGACCCTGGACCTGCACCTGGAGCCCGAGGAAGCCTTTGGCGACTACAACGAAAGCCTGATCTTCCTGGAGCCGCGCGCCCTGTTCCCGGCCGAGCTGGAGGAAGGCATGAGCTTCGAGGCCAGCGCCCTGCCCAAGAGCTGCAGCGCCGTGCAGCCCGACCTGCTCTACACCGTCACGGAAATCTATCCCGAGCATGTGGTGCTGGACGGCAACCATCCGCTGGCCGGCATTGCGCTGCGCCTGCACCTGAAGGTCGAAGGCGTGCGCGAAGCCACCGAGGAGGAAATCGGCCGCGGCTCGGCCGGCACCGGCTTCTTCCGCATCCAGCCCATGGCGCCGGGCAACGACACGCTGCACTGAAATTGCCGCGCTGAAATGGCAAAGGGCTCCCTCCGGGGAGCCCTTTTGCATGGAGCGAGCCTGGTACTCAGCGAATCAGCTGGTTGTTGTCCACGCGCACGCTCTCGCCTATGCGCAGCTGCGGATTGTTCTGGTAGTCGAACACGCGCGTGCTGCCGTCGTTCAACTGCACGGTGACGCGGTAGACATCGCGCAGGTCGCCAGGGCCGGTGTTCTTCTCGATGGCATTGCCCGCCATGGCACCGCCCACCACGCCCGCAATGGTGGCGATGTCGCGCCCACTGCCCTTGCCCACCTGGCGGCCCAGCACCCCGCCGACCACGCCGCCCACCACGGCCCCGGCGCCTATGCCCGAGCCGCCAATGCCGCTGGGCTGCTGGATCTGCACCAGTTGCACATTGGTCACACGCCCCTGCTGCACATAGCTACCGCCGCCCGGGTAGGCCGTGCCGGGCTGGCCGCCGCCGGGATAGCCACCGCTGGGGTAGCCGCTGGTCGGATAGCCCCCGGCTGGATAGCCGCCGGCAGGGTAGCCGCCACCCGGGTATCCGCCCTGCTGGGGGTAGCCCGCGCAGGCGCTGAGCATCAGCGCGGCAATGCAGCCGGCGCCCATGGCGCTCAAGCGATGAATGGAAGGCATGAGAATCTCCTGTGTACTGTCCGTGGATCGATCAAGGGCAGCCACCGGACCGGCCAGCGGCTGCATACCGCTTCAACGTCCCAGGCCCCATGCCTGCCGACCGGACAGAACACTTGCTGACAAAAATCAGCCTGCCCTCCCGGCCTCAATTGCGTGCGCGGATGCTGAGCACGTTGCCGTTGTTGCCATCGACGTAGAGCTTCACAGGGCGGCCATCGCCGGTCTGGCCCTTGACCTGGTAGAGGCCGTCCTCCCACTCGATCTCGCGCAGGTCGCGGTAGCCCAGGACTTCCATGCGTTCGAAGACTTCGCGGATGCTCAGCCCCGGCCCCTGGAAGGCGCCGCGCACGGAGGCCACCGTGGTCGCCACGGCCTCGCCGGCCTGTACGGTCACGGAAGGCCCGCCCGTGGCGGCGGCCTGGGCCTGCACCTGGGCGACCAGCCCGGCAGTGGCGATCAGAACAATGCCCAGGCCCGTCAGGCCGTGGCGTGCAGCACGGGAAATCAGTTGTCGGATGGAAGGCATGAGGTTCTCCTTGGCATGTGAAGGTCGGCGATTGGGCCGGCAATTGGGTCGGCGATTGGGCTGGCGATGCATCTGAAAAGGCCGCATCTGCCGGCTGCTGCGCCTTCGTTTCCGGTGGATTGCGACGGCGTGCAGCCATTGTTCGATGCAGGCCATGAACGCAAGCTGAAGCAGCCGTTCATCCGAGGTTCATCCACGCTGGGCTATAAAGTTTTCCATGCCCACTCCATCCTTCTCCATTCCTCGCAGGTCCTGGATGCTGCTGGCCGCACTGCTGCTGATGGCGGCGGCCCTGGCCTCCTGGTCCACGCCCTCGGACGCCGGCGACAGCGACCATGAACTCGCACGCCAGGCCCTGCAGCAAGGCCGCGTGCTGCCGCTGCGCACCGTGCTCGACCAGGTCGAGCGCGACTACCAGGGCCAGGTCATCAAGGTCGAGTTCGAGCATGACGACGGCCGCTTCATCTACGAGATCCGGCTGCTGCAATCGGGCGGCCGCGTGGCCAAGCTCAAGATCGATGCACGCGATGGCAAGGTGCTGAGCTTCAAGCGCAAGGACTAGACGCAGATGCGAATCCTCGTGGTGGAAGACGAGCCCACGCTCTGCGGGCAACTGGTACAGGCCTTGCAGCAGGCAGGCCATACGGTGGAGACGGCCGCGGACGGCGCAACGGCCCAGTACCTGGGCGAGGTCGAGGAATTCGACGCCGCCGTGCTGGACCTGGGCCTGCCCGTGCGCGACGGGCTCACCGTGCTGCGCGCCTGGCGTGCGCAGGGCCGGGTCATGCCGGTGATGATCCTCACGGCGCGCGGCGCCTGGCATGAGAAGGTGGCCGGCATGGATGCCGGTGCCGACGACTATCTGGCCAAGCCCTTCCACATGGAAGAGCTGATGGCCCGCCTGCGCGCCCTGCTGCGCCGGCTCAGCCCACACGCCAGCGCCCAGTGGCAATGCGGCCCGATCGTGCTGGACTCGCGCCATGCCCGCGTGAGCGTCGCCGGCCAGCCGCTCACGCTCACGAGCCATGAATTCAAGGTGCTGGCCCTGCTGATGCAGCGCGTGGGGCAGGTGATATCGCGCACCGAACTGTCCGAACACATCTACCCGCAGGACAGCGACCGCGACTCCAACACCATCGAGGTCTTCGTCGGCCGCCTGCGCAAGAAGCTGCCGGCCGGCAGCATAGAGACCGTGCGCGGACTGGGCTACCGGCTGGTGGAAGGCGCGCCCGCTGCATGAACGCACCACAGGAAAGACAGGTATCCCGGCTTGGCGATTCGCTGCGCCTGCGCCTGCTGGCCGGCACGCTGGCCTGGGTGCTGGCGGCCGTGCTGCTGGCCGGCTGGGGGCTGCGCGGCCTGTTCCGCGACCACATCGCGCAGCAGTTGCAGGCGCAGCTGGTGATGCAGCTCGACCAGCTCAGCGCAGCCGTCAACAGCCTGCCCGGAGGGCGCATCGAGGTCGGGCTGGCCGTGGGCGACCCGCGCCTGGCGCAGCCGCTGTCAGGCCTGTACTGGCAGATCGACCAGGTGAGCGATGGGGCGGGCCCACCCGAGAAGGCCGGCCTGCTGCGCTCTCGTTCGCTGTGGGACCAGACACTGGACTGGCGCCAGTTCCGTGCCGATGCCGGCAATCCCGGCGAACACCGGGAAGACACGGCGTTGAGCACGGGCATGCTGCCCGATGGTCAGGGCCACCCGCTCGTGGCCGTGGCACGCCCCCTGCAATTGCCCGAAGCCGAGGCGCCGCCGCTGCGCCTGATCGTTGCGGCCGACAGCGCCCTGCTGGCCGAGCCCATGCAGCGCTTCACCACCATGCTGATCGCCGCACTGGGCACGCTGGCGGCCGGGCTGGCTCTGGCCGTGGTGCTGCAGCTGCGCCTGGCGCTGCGGCCGCTGCAGTTGCTGCGCACAGGCCTGGCCGACGTGCGCAAGGGGGCAACGCCGCGCCTCGAAGGCCGGTTTCCGCAGGAACTGCGGCCCCTGGTGCAGGAATTCAACCATGTGCTGGATGTGAACGCCGACATGGTGCAGCGCGCGCGCACGCAGGCCGGCAACCTGGCCCATGCGGTGAACACGCCGCTGTCCATCCTCGGCAATGCCGCCGCGCAGGAAGGCGGGGCGCTGGCCGAACTGGTCCGCGAGCAGGTTGCCAGCGCCAGCCGCCAGGTGGACCACCATCTGGCACGCGCCCGCGCTGCGGCCCGCCAGGCCACAGGCCTGCGCACGCCGCTGGAGCCGCCGCTGGCCTCGCTGGTGCGCACCATGGAGCGGCTGCACGCCGGCCGCGGCATCCGCTTCGCGCTGAAGGGCGATGCGCAGCCTTGGGACTTTCTGGGCGACGGCCAGGACCTGATGGAAATCCTGGGCAACCTGCTGGACAACGCCGGCAAATGGGCAGCCCAGGCCGTGAGCCTGGAAGTCCAGGGCCTGGAGCACGATCAGGCCGGCGGCCCCTTGCTGCTGACGGTGGACGATGACGGCCCTGGCATCGAAGACGCCGACCTCGACCGCATCTTCGAGCGCGGCGAGCGCCTGGACGAGCGCAGGCCCGGCGCAGGGCTGGGCCTGGATATCGTGCGTGACCTGGTGCAGACCTATGGCGGCAGCATCGCAGCCAGCCGCTCGCCGCTGGGCGGCCTGCGCATGCAGCTGCACCTGCCCGGAGCGCGACGAGAGGCATGAGCGCGGGAGGCCGCAGGGCAGCGGCTCACCCCCCTCTCAGCGCGCGCAGCACCTGCACCAGGGTGTCTGCCTGGGGAAACAGCCAGTCGGCCGCAGCACCCAGCGCCACGGCGGCCACCAGCGCGCCCAGCACCGGCTTCCAGCTCAGGCGCAGCGCGGCCAGCAGCCAGCCTTCGCGCTCCACCACGTAGAGCGTGCGCGCCATCAGCAGCGCAAAGGCCACCTCCACCGCCACGGCCAGGAACAGGTCGGCCCCAAAGACCAGCCACAGCAGCGACCCGGCGCCCGTGACCGCGACCAGCAGCGCCGCAAACACCAGCAGCACCGGCACCAGGACGACAGCGCCTTCGTCCAGCCCATCGATGCCGGGCACGTCAAAGCCTTGCGACGCCGAGGAAGCGGCTTCGGACATGGCACCGGCGTCGTCCCAGCTGCCGCTGGAGCCACCGCCGCCATAAGAGCCGCCCTGCCCGCTCTCGAATCCGCCAGCCTCGGGCGTGCGGGCCGGTGAAGAACCGCTGCCGCCGGGCGTCACATCGGGAACATCGGACACCTCCCAGTCGCGGCGCAGCATGCATTCGGCCCACAGGCGCAGCAGCAGCAGATACAGCAGATAGCCGCAGACCAGGGCCACGCCGTAGCGCAGCGCCATGCTGTGCAAGCCCGCATGCAGCAAGGCCAGGCTCAGCAGCGACATGCCGGCCAGGCTGAGGCCGCCCGTCAACGCCGCATGCAGTCGCAGCCGGTGGCGCTGCTGCAGGCGGCGGCGCATGCGGTCTTCCTGCGTGAGCACCACGCGCGTCCACGACGCGGATGGGCGATGGCGCGTGCGCCGGGATGGCCTGGCCATGCGGACTCCTCCCTGAAGCGATGCCCTGGCAGCGCAGCTGCGGGCGATGTCTGGCGGAAAGCCTTATTGCTTGCCGGTGGAGCCGTAGCCGCCCGCACCGCGCTCGGAGGCCGACTCGAACTCCTCGACCACATTGAAGCTGGGCTGCACCACGGGCACAATGATCAGCTGGGCCAGGCGGTCCATGGGCTGCAGCGTGAAGGCCGTGGCCGAGCGGTTCCAGGCGCTGACCATGAGCTGGCCCTGGTAATCGCTGTCGATCAGGCCGACCAGGTTGCCCAGCACGATGCCGTGCTTGTGGCCCATGCCCGAGCGCGGCAGGATCATGGCCGCGTAGCCGGGGTCCTTGAGGTACATGGCCATGCCAGTGGGCACCAGTTGCCATTGGCCGGGCTCCAGCGTCAGCGGTGCATCGATGCAGGCGCGCAGGTCCAGGCCCGCGCTTCCCGGCGTGGCGTAGGCGGGCATGTTCTCGCGCAGGCGCGCGTCAAGGATCTTGATATCAACGTTCATGGAAACAATCTGGGGAGCGCCTCACGGCAGGCTCTCTTGAAAAGCAAAGCGCGCATTGTGCCCCGCGCCGTCACCCGGACGACTTGAGCCCGCTGCGAAAGCCTTTGACGATGGCATTGATGATGGTGAGCAGCAGGATGAAGGGGCCGATGCCCGGAATCACCACGGCCAGGATCAGGCCGATCACGATACCCAGCAACTGGCCCGGACCTATCTTGAAGACCGTCTTCTTGACAGCCTTGGCGGCGGAGGAGGCCTGGGCTTGCTGTGCCCGCGCCGCCTGCCGGCCGCGATCGGCCCTGCCACCATTCCTGTCGCCGTTCCTGTCGCCTGCAGACGGCGGGCGCCCCGGCAGGGCAGGCACCGACGCCTGCTGCGCAGCAATGCGCGCCTTCTCGGCCGCAGCCTGCACCTGCTCGCGCACGCGCTCGACCACGGACTGGGACTGCGCGCCCGGAGTGGCCACCGCGTCGGTGAAATCGCTGCGTCCCTGCGCCATCCAGCCGTGCGTCGCAGAGCGGTACAGGGGGCTGGCGCGCAGCAGCTCATCCACATAGCGCACATAGTCGCCGTGGCGGGGACCTTCGTAGGTGTTCTGTGACATGCGGGCCTTCGGTGGTGTCAAGGGGCGGGCGGCAGGCGCCGGGCGATCTCGGCCACCAGCTGGCGCGCCAGCAGGGACTTGGAGGCGTGCGGCAACTCCTGGGTGCCGGACTCGTCGATCAGCAGCAGGGCATTGTCATCCCGCCCAAAGGTTGCGGGACCGATATTGCCCACCAGCAGCGGCACCTGCTTGCGCAGGCGCTTGGCGCTGGCGTGCTGCAGCAGGTCATGGCTTTCGGCGGCGAAGCCCACGCAGTACAGCCGTCCGCTGCGTGCGGGCTCGGACTGCGCGGCGGCCGCCAGGATGTCGGGGTTCTCGACGAAGGTCAGCGTGGGGGTCTGGCCCGAGCCGTCCTTCTTGATCTTCTGGTCTGACGCCGTGGCCGGGCGCCAGTCGGCCACGGCCGCCGTGGCGATGAACACGCCAGCCTGGGGCAGTTGCTGCTGCACGGCATCGAACATCTGCTGCGCCGACTGCACGTCGATGCGCTGCACGCCACGCGGCGTGCGCAGGTGCACGGGCCCGGCCACCAGGGTCACCTGGGCGCCCGCCTCGCGGGCGGCGCGCGCAATGGCAAAGCCCATCTTTCCGCTGGAATGGTTGGTGATGCCGCGCACGGGGTCGATGGCCTCGAAGGTCGGGCCCGCCGTGACCAGCACCCGGCGGCCCTGCAGCAGCTTGGGCGTGAAGAAGGCGGCCAGCTCCTCCATGATTTCCTCGGGCTCCAGCATGCGGCCGTCGCCCACCTCGCCACAGGCCTGGTCGCCCGTTCCCACGCCCAGCACCAGCGCGCCGTCGGCGGCCACCTGCGCCAGGTTGCGCTGCGTGGCCGGGTGTGCCCACATCTCGCGGTTCATGGCCGGAGCCAACAGCAGGGGCACGCGGTCCATGGGGCGCGCCAGGCACATCAGGCTTAGCAACTCGTCGGAGCGGCCCTGCACCAGGCGCGCGATGAAGTCGGCGCTGCAGGGCGCGATCAGCATCGCGTCGGCCTCGCGGCTGAGGTTGATGTGGGGCATGTTGTTGGGCTCGCGCGCGTCCCACTGCGATCCGTAGACAGGGCGGCCCGACAGCGCCTGCATGGTCACCGGCGTGATGAACTGCTCGGCCGCCTCGGTCATCACCACCTGCACGGTGGCCCCGGCCTGTACCAGCAGGCGCACCAGCTGGGCAGATTTGTAACAAGCCACGCCTCCGGAGAGGCCGAGCACCAGATGTTTACCAGCGAACACTTCAGTCATGGCGCGCAATTTAGCAGAGCCGCAACGTCCGAGCAGCCCCGCGCGGCGCGGCGAATTCGGCGGCGCATCTATAATCCTGCTTTACCACCACCAATAAAAGACATGACCAAATTTGTCTTCGTCACAGGCGGTGTGGTGTCTTCCCTGGGCAAGGGAATCGCCTCAGCCTCCCTTGCTGCGATCCTCGAATCGCGCGGCCTCAAAGTCACTCTCATCAAGCTGGACCCGTACATCAACGTGGACCCGGGCACCATGTCGCCCTTCCAGCACGGTGAAGTGTTCGTGACCGACGATGGCGCAGAGACCGATCTGGACCTGGGCCACTACGAGCGTTTCATCGAAACGCGCATGAAGCAGTCCAACAACTTCACCACCGGCCGCATCTACCAGAGCGTTCTGGAGAAGGAGCGCCGCGGCGACTACCTGGGCAAGACCGTGCAGGTGATCCCTCACGTGACCAATGAAATCCAGGAGTACATCAAGCGCGGCGCCGGCATCGGCACGCCGGATGCCGTGGACGTGGCCATCTGCGAAGTCGGCGGCACGGTGGGCGATATCGAGTCCCTGCCCTTCCTCGAAGCCGTGCGCCAGCTGGCCCTCAAGCAGGGCCCCAACAACACGGCCTTCGTGCACCTGACCTACCTGCCCTGGATCGCCACGGCTGGCGAGCTCAAGACCAAGCCCACGCAGCACACCGTGCAGAAGCTGCGCGAGATCGGCATCCAGCCCGACGCCCTGCTGTGCCGCGCCCAGCACCGCGTGCCGGACGAGGAAAAGGAAAAGATCTCGCTGTTCACCAACGTTCCCGAATGGGGCGTGATCTCCATGTGGGACGTGGACACCATCTACAAGGTGCCCCGCATGCTGCACGAGCAGGGCCTGGACGGCCTGATCTGCGACAAGCTGCGCCTGAACACGCCGCCCACCAACCTCAAGCGCTGGGATGACCTGGTCCACGAGACCGAGCACCCGCAGGGCGAGGTCAAGATCGCCATGGTCGGCAAGTACGTCGAGCTGTCGGACGCCTACAAGTCCGTCAACGAGGCGCTCAAGCACGCCGGCATGCAAAGCCATGTGGCCGTGAAGATCACCCATGTGGACTCCGAGACCATCAGCGACGCCAATGCGCGCGACAAGCTCTCGCAGTACGACGCCATCCTCGTGCCCGGCGGCTTCGGCTCTCGCGGCGTGGAAGGCAAGATCTCCACGGCCCGCTACGCCCGCGAAAACAAGGTGCCCTACCTGGGCATCTGCCTGGGCATGCAGGTGGCCACCATCGAATACGCCCGCCATGTGGCCGGCCTCGAAGGCGCCAACTCCACCGAGTTCGACCCCAAGTCCGCCAACCCCGTGATCGCCCTGATCACCGAGTGGAAGGATGCCGACGGCACGGTCAAGACCCGCGACGAGAACTCCGACCTGGGCGGCACCATGCGCCTGGGCGCGCAGTCCTCCGACGTGCAGGCCGGCACGCTGGCCCACAGCATCTACGGTGACGTGGTCACCGAGCGCCACCGCCATCGCTATGAAGCCAACGTCCAGTATCTGGACCAGCTGCGCGAAGCGGGCCTGGTGATCTCGGCGCTGACCCAGCGTGAGCAGCTGACCGAGATCGTCGAACTTCCCAAGGAAGTTCACCCCTGGTACATCGGCGTGCAGTTCCACCCCGAGTTCAAGTCCACGCCGTGGAGCGGCCACCCGCTGTTCAATGCCTTCGTGAAGGCTGCGATCGAGCGCCAGAAGGCACCGCGCAAGTCCTGAGCCCCGCAACGCCGCCCACCATTTCCCAAGGAATCCCCACCATGAAACTCTGCGGCTTCGACGTCGGCCTCGACCGGCGCTTCTTTCTCATTGCAGGTCCCTGCGTCGTCGAGTCCGAACAGCTGCAGATGGACGTGGCGGGGCAGCTCAAGGAAATCACGGCGGCCCTGGGCATCCACTTCATCTTCAAGAGCAGCTACGACAAGGCCAACCGCAGCTCGGGCGCCAGCTTTCGCGGCCCGGGCATGGACAAGGGCCTGGAGATCCTCGCCAAGGTGAAGAAGGACCTGCAGGTCCCCATCCTGACCGACGTCCACACCGAGGCCGAGATACCGGCCGTGTCCCAGGTCGTGGACGTACTGCAGACGCCGGCCTTCCTGTGCCGCCAGACCGACTTCATCCGTGCCGTGGCCCAGTCGGGCCGGCCGGTGAACATCAAGAAGGGCCAGTTCCTGGCCCCGCATGACATGAAGAATGTCATCGACAAGGCCCGCGCCGCCGCCAAGGAGGCCGGCCTGCCCGAGGACAGCTTCATGGCCTGCGAGCGCGGCGCCAGCTTCGGCTACAACAATCTGGTCTCGGACATGCGCAGCCTGTCCATCATGCGCGAGACCGGTGCGCCCGTTGTCTTCGATGCCACGCACAGCGTGCAGCTGCCCGGCGGCAACGGCACCAGCAGCGGCGGCATGCGCGAGATGGTGCCCGTGCTCTCGCGTGCGGCCGTGGCCGTGGGCGTGGCGGGCCTGTTCATGGAAACCCATCCCAATCCTCCCTGCGCCCTCAGCGACGGCCCCAACGCCGTGCCGCTCAAGCACATGAAGGCCCTGCTCGAAACCCTGGTCGCGCTCGACGACGTGACCAAGAAGAACGGCTTCCTCGAAAACGACTTTGGAGTCTGACCCATGGCCAGCGGCTACATCATTGCGTCCGTCACCGTCACCAAGCCCGAGCAGTACGAGGAGTACCGCAAGTGGAGCACCGAGGCCATGCGCGCGCATGGCGCCGAAGTCTGCGTGCGCGGCGGCAAGGTCGAAGTGCTCGAAGGCGACTGGAATCCCGGCCGCACCGTGATCCTCAAGTTCCCCAGCTTCGAGGCCGCCAAGGCTTTCTACGACACGCCCGAGTACCTGCGTGCCCGCGAAGCCCGCGAAGGCGCGGCCATCATGCGCATGGTCTGCGTCGAGGGTGTCTGACCGCGGCCAGCGATACCCGGCCCGTCAAGAGCGCAGCGCATACAAAGCCATCCACCCAATTTGTGCACAATGGCCGCCGCCCGATCGCAGATACTGCGCCGCGGAGCATGGCCGTGCACGGTGGCGCGGCAGCCTGCCACGCCACCGACCACCCATACCGCTTGCCCGGCAAGCACCAGGGCGCAACCTCACCGGAACCCGCCTGCACACCGATTTCAAAAACCGCAAAGGAAATGCCATGAGTGCAATCGTTGACATCGTAGGCCGCGAAGTGCTGGACAGCCGCGGCAACCCCACCGTCGAGTGCGACGTGCTGCTGGAATCGGGCGTGATGGGCCGCGCGGCCGTGCCTTCGGGCGCGTCCACCGGCTCGCGCGAAGCCATCGAGCTGCGTGACGGCGACAAGAGCCGCTACCTGGGCAAGGGCGTGCTCAAGGCCGTCGAGCACATCAACACCGAGATCTCCGAAGCCGTGCTGGGCCTGGACGCCTCCGAGCAGGCCTTCCTGGACAAGACCCTGATCGACCTGGACGGCACGGACAACAAGGGCCGCCTGGGCGCCAACGCCATGCTGGCCGTCTCCATGGCCGTGGCCCGCGCCGCCGCCGAAGAGGCCGGCCTGCCGCTGTACCGCTACCTGGGCGGCATGGGCGGCATGCAGCTGCCCGTGCCGATGATGAACGTCATCAACGGCGGCGCACACGCCAACAACAGCCTGGACCTGCAGGAATTCATGATCATCCCCGTGGGCGCGCCTTCGTTCCGCGAAGCCGTGCGCTGGGGTGCCGAAGTCTTCCACGCGCTCAAGAAGATCATCCACGACAAGGGCATGAGCACGGCCGTGGGCGACGAAGGCGGTTTTGCGCCTTCCGTGGAAAACCACGAAGCCGCCATCCAGCTGATCCTGCAGGCCATCGAAAACGCAGGCTACAAGGCCGGCGAACAGATCGCCCTGGGCCTGGACTGCGCCGCCAGCGAGTTCTACAAGGACGGCATGTACGTGCTGGCCGGTGAAGGCAACCTGACGCTGACCGCCACCCAGTGGACCGATATGCTGGCCGGCTGGTGCGACAAGTACCCCATCATCTCCATCGAGGACGGCATGGCCGAAGGCGACTGGGATGGCTGGAAGATCCTGACCGACCGCCTGGCCGCCAAGGTCCAGCTGGTGGGCGACGACCTGTTCGTCACCAACACCAAGATCCTGAAGGAAGGCATCGACAAGAAGATCGCCAACTCCATCCTGATCAAGATCAACCAGATCGGCACGCTGACCGAAACCTTCGCCGCCATCGAAATGGCCAAGCGCGCCGGCTACACGGCCGTGATCTCGCACCGCTCGGGTGAAACCGAGGATTCGACGATTGCCGACATCTCCGTGGGCACCAACGCAGGCCAGATCAAGACCGGCTCGCTGAGCCGTTCGGACCGCATCGCCAAGTACAACCAGCTGCTGCGCATCGAGGAAGACCTGGGTGACATCGCCCACTACCCCGGCCGCGAGGCTTTCTACAACCTGCGCTGAAAAGCGTTAGGCTTGCAAGCCATCGGGCCTGCAAGCCTTTTTCCTGTCAGCGATATCTGCCCCCATGGTCAACCGCGTCGTCCCCATTGTCCTGCTCGCCCTGCTGGCTGCCGTGCACGCGCAGCTGTGGCTGGGCCACGGCAGCGTGGCCTATGTGAAGGAACTGCAGCAGCAGATCCACGACCAGAACGTGGCCAACGCGCTGGAAAAAGCCGAGAACGACCGTCTGGCCTCCGAGGTCAACGACCTCAAGGACGGCCTAGCCATGGTCGAGGAGAAGGCCCGCAGCGAACTGGGCATGGTCAAGCCCAACGAGATCTTCGTGCAGATCGTGCGGCGCTGAGGATTGGGATTTCCTGCACCAAGGCCGGCTTCATGCCGGCCTTGTGTTTTTGCAACAAGGCGCCTGCGCCCCTTGCCCGGGCCTGCGCGCAAGCCGAGACAGGTACTTGGACACAGACCGCTTGCCCCCGCCCCCGGTGATTCTTCTGGGATCGCCACCCGCGCTCGCGCTTTCCATGGCCCATGCACTGCGCCAGGCCTGGCGGCACCACGGAGCATCTCCTGCCGACTGGCAATGCCTGGCGGCCGAGCCGGGGCAGTCTCTGCCGGAACATGGGGCCGTCTACCTACTGGGACTGGATTGGAGAGCCTCCGTCACCGAGCACGAAGGGGTGAGCGATGGCCCTGCCGCACAGCTCCAGCATTGGCGCGACCAATTGCAAAGCCAGTCACGCGACTACGTGGTGCTCTACGGCAATACCGCCCAGCAATGGCAACAGCTGGCCGAGTCGCTCAGGCTCAAGGCTCCGCAAATGGACTGGTCCTGGCTGCCCGCAAGCCCCGCGCAACGCGGCGCCCGCCTTCGCCCCTACGGCTGCGAGCAATGCAGCGACCCGGACTGCGAGCGGCGATTGTTCGACGCGCTGCGCAGCGGGCGAGACTGAAGCCGGGCGTATTTACTGCACGTTCTTCGAGGTCGGCGGCTGCTTGCCGGCCTCGGTGAACAGCTGGGCTGCGTCGATGGGATCGAATTCGTACTGCTTGCCGCAGAAGTCACAGCCCACCTCAATGCTGCCGCGCTCCTCCAGGATGCTCTCCACCTCTTCGGAGCCCAGCGACACCAGCATGGACGCCACACGGTCACGGCTGCAGGTGCACGCAAAGCGCGGATGCTCCTCGTCCTGCTGGGGCACGAAGCGCATCAGCTTCTCTTCCCAGAACAGGCGGCGCAGTATGGTCTCCACATCCAGCGTGAGCAGCTCGTCGCGCGTGAGGCTGGAGGCCAGCGTGGCGATACGGTTGTAGTCCTCGTTCAGCCCGATGGCATCCTGACCCGACTGCTCGCTTTCGGTGGCAGCGGCCAGGTTGGCCTCACCCTTGACCGGCATGCGCTGGATCAGCAGGCCGGCGGCCACCTGGTCGTCGGCCGCCAGCACCAGCACGGTGTCCAGCTGTTCCGACTGCAGCATGTAGTGCTGCAGCGCGTCGGACACCTTGGTGAAGCGCCGGCCCTGCGCATCCTGCAGCGGCACCACGCCCTGGTAGGGCTGCTGGCCCGGCTGGCGCCCCTTGGGGTCCAGCGTGATGGCGCAGCGGCCGCCGCCGTGCACATTGAGCAGTTGTTCCAGCGTGGCGCCTTCGGGAGGGTCGCCGATCAGGGTGGCGGTGGCGCGCAGGCCGAAATCGGACTGCACCTCGGCCACAGCCAGCTTGACCGGGCCATCGCCCATGACCTGGAAGACCAGGGCGCCGTTGAACTTGATATTGGACTGCATGAGCACGCCCGCAGCCGCCATTTCTCCCAGCAGTTCGCTCACGGCAGCGGGGTAGGCGCCGGTCTCGCCGTTGCCCGCGCGGCGCTGCAGGATTTCCTGCCAGGCATCGGTGAGGCGAACGATGGAGCCGCGCACGGGCAGGCCTTCGAAGATGAATTTATGCAGTTCAGACACGCTGATGGATTCCGTAAAAAAGTGCCGGGCCTCGCTCAGCCCAGCTTGCGCAGCCCGGTCTTGAACCGTCGCGCATTGTCGACATAGTGTTGGGCGCTGCGGCGCAAGCCCTCGATCTGCTCGGGCGTCAATTGGCGCACGGCCTTAGCCGGGCTGCCGATGATCATCGAGCCATCGGGAAATTCCTTGCCTTCGGTGATGAGTGCTCCGGCGCCGACCAGGCAGTTGCGGCCGATCTTCGCGCCGTTGAGCACCACGGCACCGATGCCTATCAGCGACTCGTCGCCAATGGTGCAGCCATGCAGCATGACCTGGTGGCCCACGGTCACGTGGCGCCCCACGACCAGCGGCTTGCCCAGGTCGGCATGCAGCACGCTGGCGTCCTGGATGTTGCTGCCCTCACCGATGGTGATGCTCTCGCAGTCGCCGCGCAGCACGGCGCCGAACCAGATGCTGGCGTCTTCGGCCAGCTGCACATTGCCCATCACTTCGGCGCTGTCGGCCACCCAGGCCGACGCCGCCACTTCAGGGGCCACTCCATCCAGTTCATAGATCGCCATGGGTCTTTGTCTCCGTCAATTATTGGTGATGGCAGGAAACCTAGAATTGTAGGGATGGAGTTACGTCACCGCGCCCTTGAGGTCTTGTGCCTCACGGACCCCGAAGAAAAGGCCGCCGCCGCGTTGGACATGTATGCGCGGCAGGCGCTTTATTCAATAGCACCGCAGGCACCGGCCCTGCCGGATCCCGCGCCGGACCTGCCGGGCCGCCCGCTGCGGCCCGAGCTGCGCCACCACACCGCCGTTGCAAGGCGTTCGCCGGCGACGCCGGAAGGCCGGGCCGTGCTGATCCACGCCATAGCCCACATCGAGTTCAACGCCATCAATCTGGCGCTGGACGCCGTCTGGCGCTTTGACGGCATGCCGCAGCAGTACTACCTGGACTGGCTGCAGGTGGCCGCCGAGGAGGCCAAGCACTTTCGCCTGCTGCGCGAGCATCTGCGTGCGCACCTGGGCCACGACTACGGCGATTTCCCGGCCCACCAGGGCCTGTGGACCATGTGCGAGAAGACCGCCCATGACGTGGTGGCCCGCATGGCCCTGGTGCCGCGCACGCTGGAGGCGCGCGGCCTGGACGCCACGCCCCAGATCCAGAACAAGCTGCGCAACACGCGCGCGCCCGATGCGCTGGCGGCGGTGGACATCCTCGACATCATCCTGCGCGAGGAAGTGGGCCACGTGGCCATAGGCAATCATTGGTACCGCTGGCTGTGCGAGCGCGAAGGCCTGGAGCCCGAGGCCCACTACCAGGCGCTGACCCTGCGCTACGAGGCGCCGCGCCTGCGCCCGCCCTTCAACGAACGCGCACGCCGCGCCGCAGGCTTCACCGATACTGAACTGGCCTGGTTGCAGCAGGTCTGAAGAAAGCCTGCCTGCGCCGTGCGGACAGGCCCAGGCCGCTCGTGAAGCCACACAATGGTTTACAAACTAGGATGGGTCCGACTCCGCAATCGGACTTGTCCCAGCAGACACTGCCTGTCGGCATATTTATTCAGAACATTCCTACAATCAGATCTGCTGCTTCCCGTGTCCCTTCGACCGAACACTCCATGACCGAATTGCCTGTCCATCTCTTCAACGATGCCCCTGTGGCCAGCCCCGCGTCCACGGATCGGGGAATGATTGCGCGCCAGGCCATCGTCAACGGGGTGCAGCAGATCATCGGCTATGAGCTTTTCAACCGTTCGCGCGCCTACCCGGACCATACGGCGGCCTCGGATGTGTCCCTGGTGTTCACGGCCCTGTCGCATGCGGGCGAAGAAGATCTGGTTGGCACCAAGCTGATGTTCGTCAACTGCACGCATGAAAGCCTGGCCGGCGGGCATCTGGAGCTGCTCAACCCCGACAAGGTGGTGCTGGAGATACCGCCGCTGGGCCTGGCCGCCCAGCAGGAGGTACAGGCCCGCCTGCCCATCCTCAGCAATCTGCGCGCACGCGGTTTCAACCTGGCCTTCAATCACACGGTGCTGGAGTCCGCCTATGCAGCCTGGCTGCCCCTGGCCGACTACATCAAGTTCGACCTGTCCGTGCTGGCCCCTGACCAGTTGGCCGTGCTGGTCAATTTTGCCGGCCGCCACACGCGCGCCGAGCTGATCGCCGAGAAGGTGGAAAGCGCCCAGCAGCATGAGCAGGTGGGCCGCCTGGGCATACAGCTGTTCCAGGGCTTCTGGTTCGCGCGGCCCACGGTGGTGCGCACCAAGCTGCTGTCGCCCTCGCAGCAAAGCATTGTCCAGCTGCTGAATCTGGTGCGCCAGCAGGCCAGCACCGATGCCATCGAGGATGTGCTCAAGAAAGATGCGGGCCTGGCCTTCAACCTGATGCGCCTGATCAATTCCGTGGGCTTCGGCGTGCAGCGCGAGATCACCTCGTTCCGCCAGGCCGTGATGCTCATGGGCCTCAAGAAGCTGTTCCGCTGGGCGGCCATGCTGCTGACCGCATCGCGCAACGGCGGCCCGCCGCCGGCCATCGGCCAGACCGCCGTGATCCGAGGGCGGCTGATGGAGCTGCTGGCCCAGGAATCGCTGAGCGAGGAAGACTCCGACCAGGCCTTCGTCGTCGGCATCTTCTCGCTGCTGGGCAGCATGCTGGACCTGCCGCAGGACGTGGCCATGAGCCTGATCCCCGTGCCCGACGCCGTCTCCGCCGCCGTGCTGCGCCACGAAGGCGTGCTGGGCGAGCTGCTGATCCTGGCCCAGGCCTGCGAAGCCAGCGACGATGCAGCCTTCCACCGCAGCGCAGGCGCGCTGCGCCTGAGCAGCCAGCAGATCAACTGGGCCCATCTGCAGGCCCTGGCCTGGACCGACCAACTGGCAGACAGCTCGCTATAGCTATAAGCTATAGAACGCCATCGAAAGCCATCGCTCATCCATCTTTCTCAGCTTCCAAATGACTACCAACGACAACTCCTCCGCTCCGCCGCCCCCCCTGCCAGCCGGGGTGGAGGACGGGCAGGTGGCCGTCATTGCGCGCCAGGCCATCGTCAACGAGGCGCGCGATGTCTTCGGCTATGAGCTTTTCGACCGCTCCACGGCCCAGCATGCGCACACGGCGGCCTCCGATGCCGCCCTGCTCTTCAACGCGCTGTCGTATGCGGGCGCCGAAGCGCTGGTGGGCAAGAAGACAGTCTTCATCAACTGCACGCATGACAGCCTGGCCGGCGGCCACCTGGAACTGATCCACCCCGACAAGGTGGTGCTGGAGGTGCCCACGCTGGGCGAGAACGCCACGGCTGCCGATATCGAGGAACGCCTGCCCACCTTCCAGGCCCTGCGCCAGCGCGGCTTCCGCCTGGCCTTCAACCAGCACCTGCTGCGCCGCGCCTATGCCAGCTGGCTGCCTGCGGCCGCCTTCATCAAGCTGGACATGCAGACCTTCGCACTGGCCGATGCCGAGACCCTGGTGAAGTTCGCGCGCGCCCATACCAATGCCCAGATCGTGGCCGAAAAGGTCGAGACCTCCGAGCAGTTCGAGCGCATGCGCGACCTGGGCGTGCGGCTGTTCCAGGGCTTTTGGTTCGCCCAGCCGCAACTCGTGCAGGCGCGCACCATCCGCCCCACGCAGGCCACAATCATCCAGCTGATCAATCTGGTGCGCCAGCAGGCCAGCACGGACGAGATCGAAGCCCTGCTCAAGAAGGATCCCACGCTGTCCTTCAACCTGCTGCGCTTCATCAACTCCTCGGGCTTCGGCCTGTCGTGCGAGATCACCTCGTTCCGCCACGCGGTGATGATCCTGGGCCTCAAGAAGCTGTTCCGCTGGGCGGCCCTGCTTTTGACCACTTCGCGCGCGGGCGGCACGCCGCCGGCCGTGGGCCAGACCGCCGTGGTCCGCGGGCGCCTGATGGAGTTGCTGACGGCCGAGCTGCTCTCGCCCGAGGAGTGCGACAACGCCTTCGTGGTCGGCGTGTTCTCGCTGCTGGACGTGATGCTGGGCCAGCCCATGGAAAAGGCGCTGGAGTCCATCGCCCTGCCCCAGCCCGTGATCGATGCGCTGGTGCACAACAAGGGCGTGTTCGCGCCCTTCCTGGAGTTGACGCGTGCCTGCGAAAGCGGCGATGACGAAGGCTTCGCGCGCGCAGCCAATGCACTGCAGCTGTCCAACCACCAGGTCAACTGGGCGCATCTGCAGGCCCTGGCCTGGGCCGACAATCTCACGGCGGACGAGCCCATGGCATAGGCGGGCCCCGCACATCCGGCACCAAAGACAAAGGGCTTGCGGCCATGACGGCTGCAAGCCCTTTTTGCATGGGCGCCGGTGGCGCCCTGCGCTCCATCAATTGAGCTTGATGCCGGCTGCGCGAATGATGCGCGCGTTGGACTGGGACTCGGCCTCGATCTGGCGTGCAAAGTCCTCGGCCTTGCCGCCCATGGCCACGTTGTCGGTGGCCTCCAGCTTGGCGCGCATGTCCGGCTGGGCCAGCACCTGGTTGATCTCGGCATTGAGCTTTTGCAGCACGGGCGCAGGCGTTCCAGCGGGCGCGAAGATGCCGAACACCGAGGTCATGTTGGCGCTCTTGTAGCCCAGTTCGGCCAGCGTGGGAACGCCGGGCAGCGACTCCAGGCGCTGGGGTGCGCCCACGGCCAGGGCCTTGAACTTGCCCGCCTTGATGTGCTGCAAAACGGCCGGGCCGGCATTGGTGGACAGCACTTCGAACTGCGCGCTCAGGCCGTCATTGAGCTGCTGCCCGCCGCCCTTGTAGGGAATGTGCGTGATCCGGACCTGCGAGGTATGCATGATCTGCTCGAGCATGATGTGGCCCAGCGAGGCCAGGCCGGCCGTGGCCCAGCGCACTTCGCCGGGCTGCGCCTTGGCCTGGGCCACCAGCGCATTGAAGTCGGCCGCCGTGGAGCGGGCCGTGCCCAGCAGCAGCACGGGCGAGTACATCACGCTGGTCACGGGCACCAGGTCGCGCTGCGGATCGAACAGGGGCTTGCCCAGGTGCGGGCTCAGCGTCAGCGGGCTGATGGAGGAAAAGCCCAGCGTGTAGCCATCGGGTGCGGCCTTGGCCACCAGGTCCAGGCCGATGGCGCCGCCGGCGCCGGCCTTGTTGTCCACCACCACGGGCTGGCCCAGGCGGGCGGCCAGCTTCTCGCCCAGGGCGCGGGCTACCACATCGCTGACGCCGCCGGCCGGGTAGGAAACCACCACGCGGATGGGCCGGCTGGGCCATGCCGCATCGGCAGCCGACGCAGACATCGGCAGGGCCGCGGCAGCCACCGTCGCCGCCAGCATGGAAGTCACCAGCACATGCCGGCGCAGGAAATCAGTCATCGAGAACTCCGCAGAAACACATCGAACACGGCGGTGATTGTTGTGCAAAGCACATATCCCCGAGGCGGGCTTTGCCACTTCGACGGTTTCAACGCCAGAAATAGGCAATCCGGCGAACCGACCACATCCAATCAACCACGCGGATGGTGCAAAGCGTGCAGGGCCTTGAGCCGCTCGCGCGCCACATGGGTGTAGATGGTGGTGGTGGAAATATCGGCATGGCCCAGCAGCATCTGCACCACGCGCAGGTCAGCGCCGTGGTTGAGCAAATGCGTGGCGAAGGCATGGCGCAGCGTGTGCGGCGACAGCGGTGCCGCAATGCCGGCCATCTGCGCACAGCGCTTGACGATGACCCAGAACATCACGCGGCTCATCGCAGCCCCTCGCTGGGTCACGAAGACCGCATCGCTGCGCTGCCCGCCCAGGATGGCGCCGCGCGCCGTGGCCAGATAGCGCTCCAGCCACCAATGTGCCTCCTGGCCGAAGGGCACCAGTCTTTCCTTTTGCCCCTTGCCGGTCACGCGCAGCACGCCCGAGCGCAGATCGATGCCATGCATCGGCAGATCCACCAGCTCGCTCACGCGCAGGCCGCTGGCGTACATCAGCTCCAGCATGGCGCGGTCACGCAGGCCCAGCGGCGTATCGACATCGGGCGCCTTGAGCAGCGCCTCCACCTGAGCCTGCGTCAGCGTATGCGGCACGCGCGGCGGCTGCCGTGCCGCCAGCATGCGCACCGTGGGATCGGCCGCAATGCGCTGCTCGCGCAGCGCCCAGTGGTAGTAGCGGCGCAGCACCGTCAACCGCCGGTTGGAAGAACTGGCCTTGGTCTGCTCCACGCGCACCGCGAAATAGCCCTGCAGTTCCAGCTCGCCCGCCGCATCCAGCGCCAGCGGCGGCCGCTGGTGCGCCAGCCACCGCCCCCAGGCCGTCAGATCGCGGCGGTAGGCCGCCAGCGTATTGCGCGACAGCCCGTCCTCCAGCAGCAGCGCATCCATGAAAAGGTCCAGCGCATCCAGGCTGGCCGGCAGCGGCGCGGGCCAGGATGCAGGATCGGCAGCAGGTTCGGCTTCGGCAACCGAGGGGGACATGATGGAAGCGGCAGGCACTTGGGACATCCCATCAAGCCTACAACGAAAAAACCCGAGGTCCGCAAGGAGCCTCGGGTTCTGAGCCAACCGCTCAGGGCGGTGCTTACTCCAGCGTGAGTTTTTGCTGGGCAACCACCTTCTTGTAGGTCTCGTACTCGTCCTTGATCTGCTTGGCGAACTCTTCAGGCGAGTTGCCGATGACCAGGGAGCCCGTGTCCTCGATGCGCTTGCGCACGGCCGGGTCCTGCAGCACCTTGCGCACGGCGGCGTTGATCTTGTCCACCACATCCTTGGGCATGTTCTTGGGGCCCAGGATGCCGTAGTAGGCCATGCGGTTCACCGGCTCCAGGCCCACTTCCTTGAAGGTGGGCACATTGGGCAGCACGGCCAGGCGCTGGGGCGCGGCCACCACGATGGGCACCAGGCGGTTGTCCTTGATGAACGGCAGGGCCGAGGGCAGGTTGTCCAGCACCATGGGCACCTGGCCCGCCACCACGTCGTTGAGCGCAGGGCCCGCGCCGCGGTAGGGGATGTGGGTGACGAAGGTGTTGGTCAGGCTCTTGTACAGCTCCATCAGCATGTGCTGGATGCCGCCCGTGCCCGAGGACGCATAGGAGTACTTGCCCTGGGACTTCTTGAGTTCGGCCTCGAAGCTCTTGTAGTCCTTGGCGGGGAACTTGGGGTTCACCGCAATCACGTTGGGCGTGGCCGCCACGTTGATGATGGGCGTGAAGTCCGTCAGCGTGTTGTACGAGATCTTGGGGTTGATCGCGGGGTTGGTCGCCGTGGTCGAGACCGTGGCGATGCCCAGGCTGTAGCCATCGGGCTGCGAGCGCGCGGTTTCCATGGCGCCGATGACGCCACCGCCGCCGCCGCGGTTGTCCACCACCACGGGCTGGCCCAGTTCCTTGGTCAGGGGTTCGGCGATCACGCGGGCGATGATGTCGGTCGTGCCACCGGGGGCGAAGGGCACCACCAGCTTGATCGGCTTGGTGGGGTAGGCCTGGGCCAGGGCTCCGGTGCTTGCGAGGACCAGGGTCAGTCCCATCCAGCTGCGACGATTCATACAGGATCTCCTTTTGGGGGTCGTGTTGACGAAGAGGTTTTCATGGACATCCGCAAGGCCGTGCCTGCGGATGGATGGTCTGCGAAACGGAGGCTCGCAAACGCTGCCACGGAACAGCCATGTTGGGGCCTGGAGCCCGCTGCGCGCTTGACGGTCGTCAGGACCTGCGCTTTCGGATTGGCTGTGTGGACCCCAGCGATGCTAAGGCCCGGGGCCCGGTTGTCACAGTTTGTCGCAGCACTGATTTCCCGGTGTTTACCCCTAGCCTCGCGCCATGGTTTCTCGGGAGACGCGGCGACTGCGGGGTTGCGCTTATGCTCAGCCCCCGTGAACTACGCCGTGCTGCTCTTCCCCGATTTTTCGCTCATCGTGCTTGGCTACGTGCTGTGCCGCTTCACACAGCTCAATCGCACGGTCTGGCAGGCGGTGGAGGCGCTGGTGTACTACCTGCTGTTCCCGGTGCTGCTGTTCCACTCCATCGTCAAGAGCCCGGTGGACTGGGGTGCCACCTCCCACTTGCTGGCCGCTGGCGTGTGTGCGGCCCTGGTCGGCATCGGCCTGGCCTACAGCCTGCCCTGGTGGCCGGGCCTGCGCGGCCGCATCGATGTGCGCGAGCATGCCGGCGCCGTGCAGGTGGCGTTTCGCTTCAACTCCTTCATCGGCCTGGCGCTGGCCAGCCGACTGGCGGGGCCTGAGGGCCTGCTGTTCATCTCGGTGCTGATAGGCGTGAGCGTGCCGCTGTGCAATATCGCGGCCGTCTGGCCCATGGCGCGCGGCAGCAACCAGCACTTCCTGGGGCAACTGGTGCGCAATCCGCTGATCGTGGGCACGCTGTCGGGCCTGGTGTTCAGCGCGCTGGGGCTGAAGCTGCCCGCGCTGCTCGAGCCGTCAGTCTCCCGCATAGGCGCAGCCTCCATCGCGCTGGGCCTGATGTCGGCCGGCGCCGGCATGCAGTTCGGCGCGCTGGCCGCCGGCAAGCTGCTGGCCGTGTGCCTGCTGGCCGTGCGGCATCTGGTGCAGCCGCTGATCGCCTATGCCATGGTGCGGGCATTTGGCCTCAGCGGTGCGCAGGCGCTGATCCTCATGGCCTTCTCGGCTCTGCCCACCGCATCGTCGTGCTATGTGCTGGCCGCGCGCATGGGCTACAACGGCTCGTATGTGGCGGGGCTGGTCACGCTGTCCACGCTGCTGGGCGTGCTCAGCCTGCCGTTTGCGCTGAGCCTGCTGCAGTTCTGATGCCGCTGTGCCGCGGCGCCCCTACAGCACGGCACGCATGTCGTCCGTGAAGGCGGCCGTGATGTCGTCCTGGCGTGCGCGCTTCCTGGCCACCATGGTGATGTCCACGTCATAGCTGAAGAGGGATTCGTCCAGCGCATGCAGCAGGCCGGCAGCCACATAGGGCGCTGCGTAATGTTCTGGCAGGTAGCCCAGGTGGGCGCCTGACAGGATGAGGATGGCGGCCGCCTCCATGTTGTCCGCCTCCGAGGTGACATGGCGCGGGCGCCCCGTCAGCGGCGCCTGCGGCAGTGGATAGGTGCGCCAGGTCCAGTCGGCTTCGCCCGCCTCCTGCGCGCCGATGCGGCCCGCGCGCGCGGCAAAGGGATGGCTGGCGCTGCAATAGGCCACCTGCCTTTCGCTGAACAGCCGCGTGTATTCCAGCGCCGGGGCGCGGTGCAGGAAATAGCCCACGGCGACCTGCAGCTCATCGCGCAGCAGCATTTCCTCCAGCTCGCGCGGCCCGCGCACCAGCACAGACAGGCGCACGGCCTCGTCGCGCTGGCGAAAGCGCTGTATGGCCCGCCCCATCAACGCGTTGTATTCCGTGGGTGCATTGCCGATCAGGCCGATGGCCAGGCTGCCGACCAGTTGCCTGTGCATGTTGCGCGCCTGCGCGCTGAATCCTTCCAGGCCCTGCAGCGCAGCGCGGGCCAGGTCGACGAAGCGCCGGCCCTTGGCCGTCAGGCGAAAGCCGCCGCGCCCGCGCTCGCACAGGCTGAACCCCAGGCGTGTCTCCAGCGTGGACAGCTGGCTGCTGAGCGTGGACTGCCCCACGCCAAGAATGGCCTGCGCAGCCGATACACCGCCCGCGTCGACGATGGCCAGAAAAACGCGCAGCAGCCGCAGGTCGAGATCTGAAACGGTATGGAGCATGGGGTTTTCACTCAGCAAAGATCGATGTTCATCGATGTTTGTAGATGGAACTTGAAATGGATGCAAGCCCGGCTGCTGTCTAGCATTCACGGCTGTTGCGGCGCGCTTCGGTTCACCGGAGCACGCTGCCAGCGCAGAACAAGAGGGGCGGTCCGTGACATTCACTTGCGTGAATACCGCTGTTTCAGAAGGACCCTGCACACGGGGTCGGAACAAAAGGGGAGAGAGACCATGGTGCTTGATATCTCGGTGGTAGTGATCTACGCGGCAGCCATGCTGCTGCTGGGCTGGTACGGCATGCGCCGCGCGAAGACGCAGGAGGACTTTCTCGTGGCGGGCCGCAACCTCGGGCCGGGCCTGTACATGGGCACCATGGCTGCCACGGTGATCGGCGGGGCCAGCACGGTGGGCACGGTACGCCTGGGCTACGTGTACGGCATCTCGGGCTTGTGGCTGTGCGCGGCTCTGGGTGCGGGCCTGCTGGTGCTGAACCTGTTCCTGGCCAAGCCCCTGCTCAGGCTGCGCATCTGCACCGTGACCCAGGTGCTGGAGCGGCGCTACAGCGCCCGCACCCAGCAGGCCAGCGCACTGGTGATGCTGGCCTATGCGCTGATGCTGGCGGCCACGTCGGTGATCGCCATCGGCACCGTGATGCAGGTGCTGTTCGACCTGCCTCTGTGGATCTCCATCCTGGTGGGCGGTGGCGTCGTGGTCATCTACTCGGCCGTGGGCGGCATGTGGTCGCTGACGCTGACGGACATCGTGCAGTTCGTGATCAAGACCGCGGGCCTGATGCTGATCCTGCTGCCCATCTGCCTGTACCGCGTGGGCGGCTGGGACCAGCTGGTTGCACGGCTGCCTGCGTCCAGCTTCGATGTCACATACATCGGCTGGGACACCATCGCCACCTACTTCGTCATCTATTTCTTCGGAATCATGATCGGCCAGGACGTGTGGCAGCGCGTGTTCACGGCCCGCAGCGAACGCGTGGCCGCCGTGGCGGGCAGCCTCGCCGGCCTGTACTGCGTGGTCTACGGGCTGGTCGGCGCCCTGGTGGGCATGGCGGCGCGGGTGCTGCTGCCGGAACTGGACAATCCCAACAACGCCTTTGCCGCCATCGTGCAGGCCAGCCTGCCGGACGGCGTCCGCGGCCTGGTGATCGCTGCCGCGCTGGCCGCCATGATGTCCACCGCCAGCGCGGCCATGCTGGCGGGCTCCACCGTGCTGGCCGAAGACCTCGTGCCCCTGCTGCGGCAAGGCAAGCCGCTGGCCGATGTGCGCTGGCACCGGCTGCTGACGCTGCTGGTGGGCCTTGCCGTGCTCGGCATCGCCCTGGTGGTGGACGACGTGCTCAATGCCCTGACCACCGCCTACAACCTGCTCGTGGGCGGCATGCTGGTGCCGCTGATCGGCGCCATCTACTGGCGCCGCGCCACCACGGCGGGCGCCATTGCCAGCATGCTGCTGGGCTGCGCCACGGCAGTGGTCTTCATGGTCCGCGACGGATTGGCCGCCAACACGCCGATCTACGCCAGCCTGGCCATGAGCACGGCCAGTTTCATCCTCATCAGCCTGGCGCAGCGCTCGCAGCAGCGCTCCCTGTCGGGCATCCAATCCTGAACCAAGGGACACCCATGACCCTCTTTACTGCAGACAGGCTGGCCGCGCTGCGTGCGCGCTTCGGCGGAGACAACGAGTCCGTCATCCACGATCCGCATTTCCGCACCGTGGCCGCTCACATCATCGACGCCAGCGGCACGCGCAGCGCACCCTACGCAGGCATTCCCACGCTGCTGGATGCCCCCATGCACCCCATGGACTGGAGCCGCCCGGACTTCGGCGAACTGCAGGCCGCGCTGATCGGCGTGCCCATGGACCTGGGCATCAGCAACCGCAGCGGCTGCCGCTTCGGGCCCAGGGCGCTGCGCGCGATAGAGCGCGTGGGCCCCTACAACCATGTGCTCAGATCCGCGCCCACGCGCGAGCTGCGCGTGGCGGACATCGGCGACGTGCCGCTGTCCAGCCGCTACAGCCTGGAGCAGTCGCACCGCGACATAGAGTCGACCTTCGCGAAGATCCATGCGGCCGGCGTGATTCCGCTGTCTGCAGGCGGAGACCACTCCATCACCCTGCCCATACTGCGCGCGCTGGGCCGCGACCGGCCAGTGGCCCTGGTCCACTTCGATGCCCACTGCGATACTGGCGGCCCCTTCGACGGCAGCCGCTTCCACCACGGCGGCCCCTTTCGCCAGGCCGTGCTGGATGGCGTGCTCGACCCCACGCGGACCATCCAGATCGGCATACGCGGCGCGGCCGAATATCTCTGGGAGTTCTCCTACGAGTCGGGCATGACGGTGATCCACGCAGAGGACCTTCCCGCGCTGGGCGTGGACGGCGTCATTGCCCGCGCACGCGAGGTGGTGGGTGATGCGCCCGTCTACGTCTCCTTCGACGTCGACTGCCTGGACCCGGCCTTTGCGCCCGGCACGGGCACGCCCGAGGTGGGAGGCCTGACGGTGCGCGAAGCCCAGGCCATGGTGCGCGGCCTGGCCGGCATCCACATCGTGGGCGGTGACGTGGTCGAGGTCTCGCCCGCCTACGACGCCACCACCAACACCGCCCATGCGGGCGCGCAGATGCTGTTCGAAATCCTCAGCCTGATCTGCGCACGCCACGCCGACCGAGGCGCCGCAAGCCCTGTCTAGGTGCCCGCCCCGTCCCCGTGCCAGGTGGACGGCCCCATGCCCTCCGCCCCCGGCTTACGCAGCAGCTCCAGCGGCGTGCTGCCGTAGCGTGCCCTGAAGCGCCGGGAAAAATGCGCGAGCGAGTTGAAGCCGCAGCGCTGCGAGATTTCCGTGACGCCCAGCGTTCCCGGCTTCGCTGTGCGCAGCAGCGCATGGGCGCGCTCCAGTCGATAGTCCATGAGTTCGGCGCTGAGGCTGGTGCCTTCGCGCGACAGCCGCGATTGCAGCGAGCGCACGGAAAGTCCCAGCCTCGATGCCACGCGCTCCGGCCCCAGCGCCGGGTCCGGATATTGGCGGGCGATCAATTGGCGCACCCGGCACAACAGCACGTGCATGGGCGCGTCAGGCCGGGCTGCAGCCATTTCGGCCCCAGCCTGCAGCACGGTCTTCAAGGTGTTGATGACCAGATCGGAAAGCTGCGCGGACTCGCCCTCGGGCAGGGGCGCCTGCCATGCATGGATCAGTTGCATCTGCTGGACGAGCAGCTGCAACGACGCGCAGTCAGGCAGGCTGCGTGCCAGCAGTTGCGAAGCCATGCCTGCGCACGAATCGATCAGCGCCAGCGGCACGGCCAGCACGAGCAGGTCCACGGCTTCGTCCTGCCAGATGCGGTAGCCGCACCGCTCGTCCAGCAGGAACAGTTGGCCGGGCTGCGCATGCGACTCGCCGCCCGCAACCGCCGCGCCCGGCCCATCGAGCGCAGACACCCGGGCGCGGCCCTTGAGGTAGAGCAGGCACAGCAGGCTGGCCGGGCTCGCGCGCTGGCAACCCGCCTGCAGGCGCTGCATGCCGTGGCCCGCCGCCATCTGGATGCGGTTGAACACCACCGCGCCCACGCCACGCGATGTGAGCACGGCCTCGAAGCGCTCGGGCCGCGCCACCAGGGGCGTGTGCGGCATCTGCGCCTCACGGCTGGCATCGCTCCAGAATTGCGCTCGCCCCAGGGGAGCGACATGCATCGTGGACCACCGGTTGTATGTCATACATTCCTCGCCCGGCGCGCAGCGCGCGGCCTGTTTTTGTGAGGGGCTGTGCGGGGAAGTCGATCGCGCCCCGGGGACTCGGGCAGACGGACCGACGACAGGGCCACGCGGCAGCATGAACCCTGGATTTTCGGGATTCCGGCGCCATCAGGCCATTGGACCATTCTGAAAATCGGCAGTTGACCGGGATGAATTCCTAGGCCGTTGCGCCAAAGCGGCCCGGATCACCGCGCGATGGCTGGCAGCCGCTCGCTCCACAGCGTGGACTGGTTGCGGCCATTGCGCTTGGAGTAGTACAGCGCTGCGTCGGCACGCTCCAGGCAGCCCTGGGCCGAGGCATCGCTGCGCTGCAGCTCGTACACGCCCAGGCTGATGGTGATGTGCAGGTCTCCGGCCTTGCCCGCATCGATGGCCTGCCCGGCAATGGCTTCGCGCAGGCTTTCGGCGCGCCGCAGGCCCACCTCCGCATTGGTGTCGGACAGCAGCACGGCGAATTCCTCGCCGCCCAGCCGTCCCACCATGTCTTCCCTGCGCATCTCCTGCGCCACCGAGGCCAGCAGTTCCTTGAGCACGATGTCGCCCACCGCGTGGCCGTAGCCGTCGTTCACCTGCTTGAAGTGGTCTATGTCCAGCATGATCAGCGTGGAATGCGCGACCAGGCCGCTGCGCAGATGGTCCAGCTCCATCGCCAGCCGCTCCAGGAAGGCGCGGCGGTTGGGAATGCCCGTCAGCGCATCGGTCAGCGCCAGCGTTTCCAGCTGGGATTCGCGCTGCTGCCTCTCCGTCGCATCGTGGAAGACCCAGCAATGGCCGATGGAGCGGTCACCGTCGCGCAGCTGCATGCCCTCGATCTCCACATAATGGCCATCGGGCAGCGCATGCAGGGAGCGGCCGGCCACGGGCCCTGCGCTGAGCACGCCCGCCACCGACGCCGGCAGCAGCTGGATCAGCGCCGGCATGCCCAGCCCCACAAGGGCGGCAGGCGCCATGTCCAGTTGCAGGGCAGCGGCCAGCATGCGGTTGGCCGCCAGCACATGGCGGCCCTGCGCGTCGGTGACCAGGATGCCTGCGGGAAAGCGGTCGATGATGGCCTCCAGCCGGTGCTGGGTCTCGGCCAGCGCGGTCTCGGCGCGCCGGCGCGCATCGGTGTCGATCATGGTCCAGATGACGCGGCCATCGTCCTCGTCGGGGTCCAGCAGCGAGCCCTGCATGTCGAACCAGTGGTCCGAGCCCGACGGCATGCGCAGAATCCATTCCGTGCGCACCGTGCCGCGTGCGTTGAGCTGCCCGTACAGCTGGCCGAAGCGTTCGAAACTCTCGTCGCTGACATGCAGCGAGCGCAGGTTCACGCCACCGGGCAGCCGCTCCGTCTCGATCTGGAAGGTCTGCGCCGCGCGCTCGTTGGCATAGAGGATTTCGCGCTGGGGACCGGCCATCACGATGAGGGCGCTGCCCCGGTCCAGCAAGGCCTTGATCAGGCGGGACTGCTCCACGCGCTGCTGTATGTCGGTGTGCGTGCCCAGCATGCGCACGGGCTTGCCGTCGGCATCGCGCTGGGTGATCTCGCCGCGCGACTCCACCCACAGCCAGCTGTCGGCCGAGCCGCGCAGCCGCATCTCCACACGGAAGTCGGCACCGGCCTCGGCATGGCGCTGCAGCCGCGCCAGCACGCGCGCCCTGTCCGAGGGATGGACCATCGCGCAGAAGGCGTCGTAGTTCATGGGGAACTGGCCTGGCTCGAAGCCCAGCATCTGGTAGCAGCGCGCATCCCACTCCACATGGCCGCTGCGGCAGTCCCACTCCCACAGGCCGTCACGCACGGCGCCCACCGTCAGGCGCAGGCGCTCCTCGCTGTGGCGTATGGATTCCTGTATGGCCTGGTCCTGCGTGACGTCGTGCACATAGCCATGCCACAGCAGCGAGCCGTCTTCCTCCTGCTGCGGCCGGGCGTGGCCGTGCAGCCAGCGCAGCTCGCCTCCAGGCCCGTAGACGCGGTATTTGTGCTCCCAGACATCCTTGCGCCCCACGCTGTCCTGCACCGAGGTCGCCAGGGCGGGCAGATCCTCGGGGTGCACGCGCTTGAGCAGTTCATGGTCGGCGAACCGGACGGCGTCAGCCCTTGCGCCATGCAGCTCGAAGAACCCCGGGCTGGTGAAGGGAAACTGGAACTGGCCATCCGCGCCGATGCGGAACTGGAACAGCCCCCCGGGCACCTCCTGCGCCAGCCGCGCGAAGCGCCGCTCGCCCTGCAGCCGCATGCGCTCGCTGAGCTGGCGCTGGCGCGCCAGCCACAGCGTCAGCAGTACGGCCAGCAGCAGCACCGCCGTGCCTATGCCATTGCGCAGCAGGCCGCGCTCCAGCGATTCCTCCAGCGATTCGAAGATGGCCTTCTTGTCCAGCCCTGCGCTGACGATCAGCGGATAGCCCTCCACCCTGCTCCAGGCATACATGCGCAGCACGCCATCGACCGAGGACTCGGCCTCGTAGGTGCCGCGCTCCATGGCCGGCGCGAACTGTGACACGCGCACATCGGAGACCGAACGCCCCATCACCTCGTCCTGTCCCTGAGAGCGCGCCAGATAGACACCGTCGGTGCGCAGCAGCAAGATCACGTCCTTGGCGCCATCGAAGATGGACTGGAAATACCCCGAGATGTAGTCGGGCGACAGCGACAGCACCAGCACGCCCGAGAAGCGCCCCTGGCGGTACAGCGCGCGGCTCAGCTGTATGGTCCATTTATGGGAGACGCGCCCCTGCACGGGCCGGCCGATGAACATCCCCATGGTCTCGCGGTTGGCATGGACCTGGAAATGCTCCCGGTCGCGGATCGAGACCTTGGCGGCCCGGGTCTGCGCATCCTGCTGCAGATTGGAGTAGACGATGTCCCCGCTCTCGTCGGCCACGGCGATCTGCAGGAAGGTACCGGCCGGATAGGCATCGAAGGTGGTCTGCACGGCATGCTGAAAGACGTCGGCCTCGCCATCGGCAAAGTCGGACTCCAGGCCGCGCATGGTGTAGTCCAGGCCGGACAGCAGGGTCTGCACCTGCACCGAAACCGCATGCGACATCTGCCCCACGCGCAGCCAGGACTGGGCTTCGGTGAAGTTTCGCTGCGTGCGATGGCTGTCCACCAGCACCGTCCAGTACGCCACCGTGGCCAGCAGCACGCAGCACAGGCCTACCCAGACGGCCACGGCGGTCTGGGTGAGAGGTTCGGCGTTCAGCAGACGGAAAGGCTTTGCGCGCATATCGAACACCATGTTGAGTCACACAGACCCCGCGCCCTCAGGGGCGGTGGCCCGCAACAGGCCGCCGGGGAGCCCTCAGACTGAGCGCAACAATTGTTTCATACACCAGCGCCCCGGCTTATCAGCTCAATCCGATCTTTGCGACAGTGCCCAGGCCACATGCTCGCGCACCATGGCGTCGGGATGTTCGGCGCGGCTGGCCAGCGCCTGGCGCAGTGCCGTATCGCCGGTTTCACGCCAGGCGTTTCCCAGCGCCACGGCCACGTTGCGCAGCCAGCGCGCATGGCCTATGCGCCGGATGGGGCTACCTTCGGTCAGGCGCAGGAAGGTCGCCTCGTCCCAGGCGAAGAAGTGCACCAGTTGCCCGCCAGCCAGGATCTCGCGCGCATCGAAATCAGGCAGGCGGCTGGGCTGGGCAAACTTGTTCCAGGGGCAGGCCAGCTGGCAGTCGTCGCAGCCGTAGATGCGATTGGCCATCAGCGGCCGCAACTCCTCGGGAATGGCGCCCGCATGCTCGATGGTCAGGTAGGAGATGCAGCGCCGCGCATCCACCCGGTGCGGCGCCACGATGGCGCCCGTGGGGCAGGCCGTGATGCAGGCTGCGCAACTGCCGCAGTGCGCGTTCACCGGCGCCGTGGGCTCCAGCGCCAGGTCCACATAGATCTCGCCCAGGAAGAACATGGAGCCTGCCTCGCGGTTGAGCACCAGCGTGTGCTTGCCACGCCAGCCCTGGCCGCTGCGCCGGGCCAGCTCGGCCTCCAGCACGGGAGCGGAATCGGTGAAGGCGCGGTGGCCGAAGGGGCCGACCTCCTGGGCGATGCGCTCTGCCAGCTTCTGCAGCCGGTTGCGCAGCACCTTGTGGTAGTCACGGCCCCGGGCATAGACGGAGACGATGCCCTCGGCAGGCCGCTGCAGCCTCTCCCACTCCATGGCCTGCCAGGCGCCGGGCGCGTCGGCGGGCGTGTCGCGCGGCAGGTAGTCCATGCGGGCCGTGATCACGCTCACGGTGCCCGGCACCAGCTCGGCAGGCCGCGCGCGGCGCAGTCCGTGGGCCTGCATATAGTCCATCTCGCCATGGAACCCCTGGGCCAGCCACTGCATCAAACCCGGCTCCGCAGACGACAAATCCACGCCAGCCACGCCAATTTGGGAAAATCCCAGTTCGCGGGCCCAGCCTTGCATCAAAGGAACCAATTGACTGCTGCACAACATACTCCCTCGATTGTAGAAAGCGCCCGGCCGCAGGATGCGGAAACTGCGGGCCATCGCTGGATATGGGGCAGCGAGGAAGACACGCAGCGGTTTGCGCAGCAGCTCGCGGACCATCCGGCGCTGCGCAATGCCTACGTCACGCTGCACGGCGACCTGGGCGCCGGCAAGACCACGCTGGTGCGGCACTGGCTGCGCGCACTGGGCGTGCAGGGCCGCATCAAAAGCCCCACCTATGCCGTGGTGGAGCCGCACGAGGCGCCGGGCCTGTCCATCTGGCATTTCGACTTCTACCGCTTCGACGATCCGCGCGAGTGGGAGGATGCAGGATTTCGCGATATTTTCGCCAGCCCCGGTCTCAAGCTGGCAGAATGGCCCGAAAAGGCCGCAGCGCTTACGCCTGCGGCAGATATAGCTATTCATATCGAAGCAATCGACGAGACGCAGCGCCAGGTGAGCCTGATCGCCGGCACGCCCGTCGGACGCGCCGTGATCGAAGCACTCAAGGCATGAGCGACGCCCAATCCTTCTCCTATCCGTCCGGCCTGTCGCGCCGCAACCTGCTGCAGGCGGGCTCCATCGTGCTGCTGCTGGGCCGCCAGCACATTGCGCACGGCGCCACCATCGTGGCCGTGCGCGTCTGGCCTGCGCCAGAGTACACGCGCGTGACCATCGAGTCCGACCGGCCGCTGGCTGCCAAGCAGTTCTTCGTGGACCAGCCGCCTCGGCTGGCCGTGGACATCGAAGGCATCGACCTCAATCCCGCGCTGCGCGAGCTGGTCGCCAAGGTGCGCTCCGACGACCCCAACATCGCATCCATCCGCGTGGGCCAGAACTCGCCCAGCGTGGTGCGCCTGGTGATCGATCTCAAGCAGCCCGCCAAGCCCCAGGTCTTCACCCTGCAGCCGGTGGCGGCCTACAAGCACCGGCTGGTGTTCGACCTGTACCCGGCCAAGGCCGTGGACCCGCTGGAAGCGCTGATCAGCGAGCGCCTGCGTGATGCCTCCAGCGACGACACCGCCGTGGCGTCGGCACCTCCACCACCTCCTGCACCCGCAATGCCCCGCCCCCCAGGCGCCGCGGCGCCGGCCCCCGACCCTCTGGGCGACCTGATCGCCCAGCACAGCGGCGGCCCGGGCGGCAAGACGCCTGCGCCGCCGCCTGCCGTGATCGCGCAGGCGCCGGCTCCCGCGGCTGCGCCGCGTCCTCCTGCCCCAGCGCCTGCGCCCGTTCCGGCCCCTGCCCCCATTGCCGCGCCCAACATCGCCACCTCGCGCCAGACCGACCGCATCATCATCGTGGCGCTGGACCCGGGCCACGGCGGCGAGGACCCCGGCGCCACCGGCCCCAGCGGCACGCGCGAGAAGGATGTGGTGCTCAAGATCGCCCACCTGCTGCGCGATCGCATCAATAACACCCGCATCGGCGGCAGCCCCATGCGCGCCTTCATGACGCGCGACGCCGACTTCTTCGTGCCGCTGGCCACCCGCGTCGAGAAAGCCCGGCGCGTTCAGGCCGACCTTTTCATCAGCATCCATGCCGATGCCTTCACCACGCCGGCCGCGCGTGGCGCCAGCGTCTTTGCGCTCAGCGACAAGGGCGCCTCCAGCACGGCCGCGCGCTGGCTGGCCAACAAGGAAAACCAGTCCGACCTCGTGGGCGGGCTGAACATGGGCTCGCAGGACCAGCACGTGCAGCGCATGCTGCTGGACATGAGCACCACGGCCCAGATCAAGGACAGCCTCAAGCTCGGCGGCGCCCTGCTGGGCGAGATCGGCAACATGGCCAAGCTGCACAAGCCGCGCGTGGAGCAGGCCGGCTTTGCCGTGCTCAAGGCGCCCGACATCCCCAGCGTGCTGGTGGAGACCGCCTTCATCAGCAACCCCGAGGAAGAAGCCCGGCTGCGCAGCAGCGCCTACCAGGTGCAGCTGGCCGACGCGCTGATGCGCGGCATCCGCAACTACTTCGCGCACAACCCGCCGCTGGCCCGCAGCCGCTCCGTCTGAGCCGCGAGGGTTGCCACAGGCACGGCGGCATGCCGTCCGCCGCCGCTGTCGGACAGGCAGGACCGGACGCTTCCAAACCGCCCGGCCCCAGCTCGGGCAACTCTCCTACCACGGCCGCAGGCCGTGAATGAGAGCATGCCAACATGTTCCACACAATGCTTGCGCCACCATCCATCCGCCGAAGCAACGCAGGCCACGACAGGAGATGAACATGAAGACACGCATTTATTCCATTGCCGCCGCTGCCGCCATTGCCTTGTTCTCTGCCGGCTGTTCCACCAACCCCAGCAACGCCCAGATCGGTACCGGCGTCGGCGCCGTGGCCGGTGGTGTGGTGGGTGACGCACTGTTCGGCAGCACGCTGGGCACCGTGGGCGGCGCAGCCGCTGGCGCACTCATCGGCAACGAGGTGGGCAAGCGCAACGACCGCCGCTGACCCCTGCCGCCGCCGTTCGGCCACTGAACGAAAAAGCCCCTTGCGCCATCACGGCTCAAGGGGCTTTTTGCTGGGCGCTGAAGGCTCAGGAAGCCGTCTTGGGCGCGCGGCCCGCGCGCCATGCGCCGAAGATGGCGATCAGGCCCGGCACCAGGATCAGGCCCCAGATGATCTTCTCCAGGTTCTCGCGCACCCAGGGCAGGTTGCCGAAGAAATAGCCGGCGGCGCTGATGCCGAACACCCAGACAATGGCTCCGCCCACGTTGAAGGCCGTGAACTTGCCCCGGTCCATGGCAGCCACACCGGCCACGAAGGGGGCAAAGGTGCGGATGAACGGCATGAAGCGCGCCAGCACGATGGTGATGCCGCCGTAGCGCTCGTAGAACGCATGGGCCTGGTCGAAGGCACGCCGGTTGAACCAGCGCGAATCCTCCCACTGGAACACCTTGGGCCCTATGTAGCGGCCTATGGTGTAGTTGCACTGGTCGCCCAGCACGGCCGCCACCAGCAGCACGGTGCAGGCGATCGAATAGTCCATCAGCCCCACGCCGCACAGCGCGCCGACGATGAACAGCAGCGAGTCGCCGGGCAGAAAGGGCATGACCACCACGCCCGTCTCCACGAAGACGATGAGAAACAGCAGCGCGTACACCCAGGGTCCATAGGCCACGACGAAGGCCTCCAGGTGCTTGTCTATGTGCAGGATGAAGTCGATCAGGAACTGAATGATTTCCAAAAGAAGGTCCTCCGCGGCGGGCGCCGCACCGGCCCGTACTGTACTTCGCCGGCATGCCCCCACAGCCGAGCCAGAGCCGATCGCACCGCCGCGCACACCGGCGCTTGCATGGAACTACAAATGCTTGGAATCGCGCCTGTTTTGTTACACAACTTGATAAAACTCTACGAAAAACTCACGAGTGCGTCAGCTTTTTGCAGGCAAAGTCCTTGCATGCCGTCGGCACCGCCGGCCCGGCCTCACCACCATCATCAGGACAAAAGGAAGCAAGCCATGAACAAGACCCTTCGCACCTTCGAGCGCATGACTGAACGCAAGTCGGGCACCACCATGGGCCGCAGCCTGGCCGTCGCCGCCCTTGTGGCCGGCGCGCTGGCCCTGGGCGGCTGCGCCCACCGTCCCAACAACGCGCAGCTGGGCACGGGCGTGGGTGCCGTGGCCGGTGGCGTGCTGGGCAGTGCCCTGTTCGGCACCACGCTGGGAACCGTGGGCGGCGCGGCCGCCGGTGCGCTGGTCGGCAACCAGATGGGCAGCAACAGCGACCGTGCCGGCCGCCGCCGCTGAGGCCGCGCGGCCCCGGCCGCTCTCATCAAAGAGTGCCCCCGGCTCTGGCCTTTGTGGCCGGGGACGCCTCTTGGAGCCGCCTGTGCGGCTCCTTTTTTTGCGCGTGCCCAAGGCACTCCGACCCCATTCCCACAGGCACCAAGCGGTGGATGCGAGCCCCTAGAATTGCCCTGTGAACGCCTCCACCCCCTCCCCCGACACCCTTCCCCGCCGCCCCATCCGCGACCTGCCCGACGAGCTGATCAGCCAGATCGCGGCCGGCGAAGTCGTCGAGCGTCCTGCCTCGGTGGTGCGCGAACTCGTGGACAACGCCCTGGATGCCGGTGCCCGCCAGATCAACGTGCGGCTGCTGGCCGGCGGCGTGCGGCTGATCTCGGTGGAGGACGACGGCGGCGGCATCCCGCGCGATGAGCTGCCCGTGGCATTGCGCCGCCATGCCACCAGCAAGATCACCGATCTGCACGATCTGGAGACCGTGGCCACCATGGGCTTTCGCGGCGAGGCGCTGGCGGCCATCTGCTCGGTGTCGGAGGCGTCCATTCTCTCGCGCCCTGCGGGCCAGGACTCGGCCTATCTGCTCGACGCGCGCAGCGGCGAGCTGCGCCCCGCCGCGCGCAACCAGGGCACGACGGTCGAGGTCAAGGAGCTGTTCTTCTCCACGCCGGCCCGCCGCAAATTCCTCAAGAGCGATGCCACGGAGCTGGCCCACTGCATAGAGTCCGTGCGCCGCCATGCCCTGGCCCGGCCCGACGTGGGCTTTGCCATCTGGCACGAAGGCAAGCTGGTCGAGCAGTGGCGTGCCGCCGGCAGCATGTCGGATGAAGCCCTTGCGCGCCGCCTGGGCGATGTGCTGGGCGACGCCTTCGTGCAGAACTCCGTGACCGTGGAGCACTGGTCGGGCGCCGTCCATGTCACGGGCCGCGCGGGCATTCCCGATGCGGCGCGCTCCCGGCCCGACCACCAGTTCTGCTACGTCAATGGCCGCTTCGTGCGCGACAAGGTGCTGACCCACGCCTCGCGCAGCGCCTACGAGGATGTGCTGCACGGCCACAAACAGCCTGTCTATGCGCTGTATGTGGAGATCGACCCTGCGCGCGTGGACGTGAACGTGCACCCCACCAAGATCGAGGTGCGCTTTCGCGACAGCCGCGAGGTGCACCAGGCCGTGCGCCACGCCATAGAGAACGCGCTGGCCGCACCGCGTGCCGCCGCAGCAGCCGCTGCGGCTGCCGAAGAGGCCGGGCGCACGCCCGAGCTTGCGCCCGCCGCTGCGGCAGCGCCGGCCACGGCGCCCAAGGCATCCATGCCCGCCTGGCCCCAGGCCCGCATGAGCTTTGGCGATGAGCAAGGCGGCCACAAGGTCAGCAATATGGCGGGGCTGTGGGCCCCCATGCGCGAGGCCGCAGCCGCAACGGTTGAAAGTCCGGCCCAGGCCTTGGCCGCCGAGCAGCCAGCCGTGCTCGCTGTACCCGCTGTGCCCACTGCTGCCCTGGCCCCCGTCAGCTACGCGCCCCCGGCTTACGCGCCGGCCGTCCAGTCCCCGACTGTTGCCGTTGCCGAGCCTGCTCCTGCGGATTTCTCTGCGCCCCGCACATCATCCGCAGCGGCCCCGGCAGCGTCCGACGAGCCCGTCTGGCCCCTGGGCCGCGCCGTCGCCCAGATCCACGGCGTGTACATACTGGCCGAGAATGCCCAGGGCATGGTCGTGGTGGACATGCATGCGGCGCACGAGCGCATCGTCTACGAGCAGCTCAAGAATGCCGTCAATGCGGCAGAACAGATCCCCAGCCAGCCGCTGCTGATTCCCGCCACCTTCGCCGCCACGCCCGAGGAAGTGGCCACGGCCGAGGCCCATGGCGACACGCTGCAGGCGCTGGGCATGGAAGTCTCGCCCTTCTCTCCCAAGACGCTGGCCGTGCGTGCCGTGCCCGCCACCCTGGCCCAGGGCGATGCCGTGGAGCTGGCGCGCAGCGTGCTGGCCGAGCTGGCCCAGCACGACGCCAGCACCGTGGTGCAGCGCGCGCGCAATGAGATCCTGGCCACCATGGCCTGCCACGGCGCCGTGCGCGCCAACCGCCGCCTGACGCTGGACGAGATGAACGCCCTGCTGCGCCAGATGGAAGTCACCGAGCGATCCGACCAATGCAACCACGGCCGCCCCACCTGGCGGCAGATGAGCATGAAGGAACTGGACGCGCTGTTCCTGCGCGGCCGGTAAACCGCCCCGGCAACACTCAGTCGCGCATTTTTGCGAAGGCCGCGAGCTGCTCGTACTTGCGGTCTTCCTCGGCGATCAGGCGCGCCAGGTCCTCGCGGCCCGAGGCGGGCACCATGCCTGCATCTTCCAGGCGCTTGCGCACGGCGGGCTCGGCCAGCGCCTCCTGAAGGGCCGCCGTGATGCGCTGCGCGGTGGCGGCGGGCAGCCCGCGCGGCGCCATCAGCGCAAACCAGCCCACCAATTCATAACCGCGCAGCGGCGCCAGCTCGGCCATGGCCGGAACCTGGGGCAAGGCGGACAGTCGCTGCGCGCTGGTGACCGCCAGCGGCACGATGCGCCCGCTCTGCAGGAACGGTTGCGCCGCCGTGGGCGAGAGTATGGCCAAGTCCAGGCTGCCGCCCGCCAGGTCGCTGGTCAACGGCGCCACGCCGCGGTAGGGCACATGGGTGATGGAAACACCCGCGCGCTGCTTGAACAGCTCTCCCGCGAAATGCAGGGTCGACCCCACGCCCGAGCTGCCGTAGCTGAGCTTGCCGGGCTGGCGCTTCGCCAGCTCCAGCAAGTCGGCCATGCTTTTCACGCCCAGGCCCGGGCGTGCGGCCAGGATCAGCGGGCCGGTGGCCACCAGGCCCAGCGGCGTGAAATCGCGGCGGCCGTCGTAGCGCTGCGCGGGGTTGACGATGCGCGTGGCCACCAGCTCGTTGCTGGCCCCCACCAGCAGCGTGTAGCCATCGGCCGGTGCCGAGGCCACGCGCTGGGCCGCAATGGCGCCGGCCGCCCCGCCCACGTTGTCCACCACCGCCGTGCCGCGCAGCCGCGCGGCCAGCGCATCGCCCACCACGCGGGCGACTAGGTCCACCGAACCACCGGCCGGGTATCCGACGACCAGCTTCAAGGGCTTGGCAGGAAAGCCGACCTGTGCAGCAGCCGGCAGGGCCAGCCCCAGCGCAGCGGCGCCCAGAAGGCTGCGGCGGCTCAGGACCTGGCGGGCCTCGGAGGAGAGAGGAAATGCAGTGCGCATGGTGGCAATCGCAGGTGAAGTCGTGAAAGGAATTCGGTGCGGGCGCGGCGCCTCAGGCGGCGGACAGAAAGCGCCGGGCCAGCTTCACCCAGTAGGTGGCGGCCAGCGGCAGGATGCGGTCGTTGAAGTCGTAGCCGGGGTTGTGGACCATGCAGCCGCCCGTGCCATGCGTGTCGCCCACGCCGTTGCCCACGATCAGATAGCTGCCAGGGCACTGTTCGAGCATGAAGGAGAAGTCCTCGCTGCCCGTCAGCGGCTGCAGGTCGGGGATCAGCGCCTGCTCGCCCAGCCAGTCGTGCGCCACCTCGCGGGCGAATGCCGTGCTGGCCGTGTCGTTGACCAGGGCCGGATAGCGCCAGCGGTAGTCCACCACGGCCTCGGCCCCCAGCGTGGCGGCCTGGGCATGGGCCAGCGCGGTGATGCGTTCGCGCAGCAGGGCACGCACCTCGGGCCGGTAGGCGCGCACTGACAGGCGCAGCTCCACCTCGCCGGGGATGACATTCGGTGCATCGCCGCCATGGATGGCGCCCACGCTGACCACGGCCATGTCGCGCGGATCGACATTGCGCGAGACCACGGTCTGCAGCGCCAGCACCAGGTGGGCCGCCGCCACCACCGGGTCGGCCGACAGGTGGGGGGCCGAGCCATGGCCGCCCTTGCCGCGCACGGTGATGATCACCGTGTCCGACGAGGCCATGAACGAGCCCTCGCGAAAGCCGAACTGCCCCTCGGCAAAGCCCGGCATGTTGTGCAGCGCAAAGATGGCATCGCAGGGGAAGCGCTCGAACAGGCCGTCCTCCACCATCTTGCGGCCGCCGCCCAGGCCCTCCTCGGCCGGCTGGAAGATCAGGTGCAGCGTGCCGTCGAAGCCGCGTGCCTGGGCCAGCTCGCGCGCGGCGGCCAGCAGGATGGCGGTATGGCCGTCGTGCCCGCAGGCATGCATGCGGCCCGCATGGCGGCTGGCGTAGGGCAGGCCGGTCTGCTCGTGGATGGGCAGCGCATCCATGTCGGCGCGCAGGCCCAGCCGGCGCGTGCCCGAACCGCAGCGCAGCGTGCCGACCACGCCCGTGCCTCCCAGCCCTCGATGCACTTCATAGCCCCAGGAGGCCAGGCGCTCGGCCACCAAGTCGCTGGTGGCGAACTCCTCGAAAGCCAGCTCGGGATGGGCATGCAGGTGATGGCGCAGGGCCACCATCTCGGCCTGCGTGGCGCGTATGCCGGGCAGCACCGGATCGGCGGCTTCGGCCGTGGTGGAAACGGGCGGTTCAATGTTCATGCCCGCAGTCTAGGAAGCGTGGGCAGCGGGCGGAAGACCGCCAGCGCCTGCCCTGCCAGGCATTGCCTGTCATCCCCTGAACACCTGCACGCGCCAATCACGGGCATGGCACACATGGCACGAAACCTGCAAGATCGGCCCATGCATTCCCAGCCCCACCCCGATGCCGGTCCCGCCATGAAGCTGCACCAGATGCGCTACCTCGTCGCCGTGGCCGGCTGCGGCAGCGTGCGCGCCGCGTCACGCGCGCTGGGCATCACCCAGTCGGCCATCACCCAGGCCCTGCGCGAGCTGGAGGAAGGCCACCGCCTTGCGCTGTTCGAGCGCCAGAGCAGCGGCATCGTCCTCACGCCGGCCGGGCGCACGCTGCTGCGCCATGCCCAGCTGATCACCGGGCAGATGGCCCAGGCCGAGGATGAAATGGCCCGCCTGCGCGACACCTGCGCCGTGGCGCGCCTGTGCGTGGGCGTGACGCCCTGGGTGGGCCAGAGCCTGCTGCCCCATGTGCTGCGCGCCTTCCGCGCCGAACTGCCCCAGGTGCGGCTGGAGCTGTTCGAGGGCCTGTCGGCCGTGGCCCATCCGCGCCTGCGCGAAGGCACGCTGGACCTGCTGATCGGCCGCGTGCCCTCGGGCCCCTCGGGCGGCGACCTGCACGGCACGCCGCTGTTCCGCTATGACGCCACCGTCGTGGCCCGCACGGGCCATCCGCTGGCAGGCGCCCGCTCACTGGCCGAGCTGATGGACTGCGACTGGCTGCTCAACTACACGCCGCCTGAAGAAGACGACCTGGTGCGGCGCCTGTTCCTGCGCCACGGCCTGCCCGTGCCAGTGGGCCACATCCACCTGGTGCATTCGGCATCGCTGCTGCTGCACCTGATCGCGCACAGCGACATGCTCTCGTTGTGCCCCTGGCCGCTGATCGAATCGGGCGTGCCCCAGGGCACCCTGGTGCCGCTGTCCCTGCGCGAGCAGTTCGAGCCCCACACGGTGGGCGTGGTCCAGCGCGGCCACGGCCCCCTGCCCTGGGTGGCCGAGCGCTTCGTGCACCACCTCATGGAGCAGGTCCACGCCTGCCGCCACAGCCCGGACCCGGTGCTGCAGCGCGTGTTCCGCTCCATTGACGTGCTGGCCTGAGGGTGCCTCAGCGCAACGTGGCCTGGGCCACCGGCACGTTCGCCGATTCACCGGCCGGCACGTCAGCCGGCACATCCCAGCCCCCGCCCAGCGCGCGGATCAGGCCCACGGCGGCCTGGTACTGCGCGGACTTCACCTGCAGCGCCTGGCGGCGGTTGCGCAGTTCGCTGCGGCGCGCATCCAGCAGATCCAGCTGGCTGACGTAGCCGTTGCGGTAGCGCGTGTCCGACAGGCTGGTGGCGCGCTGGGCGGCCACCACGGCCTGGCCCTGCACGGTGGACTGCTCCTGCAGGATGCGGATGGACGACAGCTGGTCCTCCACCTCCTGGAAGGCCACCAGCGCCTGCTGGCGGTAGGCGGCCAGCGCGGCATCGAGCTGCGCGCCGGCAGCCTGCACGCCGGCCTCGCGCCGGCCGCCGTCGAACAGCGGCAGCGACAGCAGGGCGCCCACGCCCCAGGAGCGCATGGACCACTTGAACAGGTCACCGACCTCGGGCGAGGCGTGGCCGGCCGCGCCGGTCAGCGAGATGCTGGGGAACCATGCCGTCTTCGCCACGCCCACGCGCGACTGGGCGGCGAACACGGCGCGCTGGGCGGCCGAGATGTCGGGCCGGCGCATGAGCACCGTGGCCGGCACTCCGGCGGGAATAGAAGGCAGTGCCGTGGTCCAGGCGCCTTCGCCCAGGCCGAAGCGCGAGGCCGAGTCGCCCACCAGCACGGCCAGCGCATGCTCGACCTGGGCGCGCTGGCGGTCCAGCGCCAGCGCGTCCGATTCGGTGGCCGACAGCTCGGCCTGGATGCGCGCCACGTCCAGTTCGGCAATGTCGCCGGCCTGCAGCCTTCGCTCCGACAGGCGCAGCGTGTCGCGGTAGGCCTCCACGGTCTCGCGCATCAGGGCGCGCTCGGCGTCCAGTGCGCGCAGTTGCAGATAGGTCTGTGCGACCTCGGCCTGCACGGCCAGCCGCGTGCTTTGCAGCAGGGCCTCGCGGCCCTCGGCGTCCAGCCGCGATGCGTCGGCCGCCTGGGAAATGCGGCCGAACAGATCGACCTCGTACGACAGGTTCAGCCCCGCATTGACCAGGGTGGCAGGCCGCGTGCCCGAGGCCTTGTCCAGCCCCGCGCCGCGCGTGGCCCCTGCGCCCAGGCCCAGTTGGGGCAGGCGCTCGGCATTGGCGCTGCGCGCCAGGGCGCGGGCCTCGGCCAGGCGTGCGGCCGCGGCCTGGATGCTCTGGTTGTCCAGCGTGGCCTTGTCCACCAGCGCGTCCAGCGCCGGGTCGGCAAAGGCCAGCCACCATTGGCCGCGTGCCTGGGCTTCGGCGGGCAGGGCCTGGGTCCAGCCCGCCTGCGGCGCGGCGCCTTGCTCCTTGAAGGCGGGGGCGGCCGGCAGCTCGGGCAGGCTCTGGGACACGCTGGCGCAGCCGGCCAGGGCCAGCGCCGCCACCAGGGGCAGCAGACGCCTGGACAGTTTCGAAAGCGATGGGATCTTCATGATCGGTTCCTGTTCTTGTGGTGTGGGCTCATTCATGCTCGCCACGCGCGGCAGAGGGCATGGGCAGCGCGCCGCCACCCGAGGCATGGCCGTGGGCAGGTGCCTGTGCAGGGGCCTCTTGCTCCATCTCGGGCCCATGCTGCTTGAGCGGCCGGTTGCCTGCCAGGCGGCGCATCAGCACGTAGAACACGGGCGTCAGGAACAGGCCGAAGGCCGTCACCCCGATCATTCCCGAGAACACGGCCACGCCCATGGCTCGGCGCATTTCCGAGCCAGCGCCCGTGGACAGCACCAGGGGCAGCACGCCCATGACGAAGGCCAGCGAGGTCATCAGGATGGGGCGCAGGCGCAGCCGGCTGGCCTCGATGGCGGCCTGTATGGGCGTGCGGCCCTCGAACTCCAGCTCCCGTGCGAACTCCACGATCAGGATGGCGTTCTTCGCACTCAGCCCCACCAGCACGATGAGCCCGATCTGCGTGAAGACGTTGCTGTCGCCGCCCGACAGCCAGACGCCGGTCATGGCCGCCAGCAGGCCCATGGGCACGATCAGGATGATGGCAATCGGCAGGGTCAGGCTCTCGTACTGCGCGGCCAGCACCAGGAACACCAGCAGGATGGCCAGCGGGAACACCAGCACCGCCGAATTGCCGGCCAGGATCTCCTGGTAGGTCAGGTCGGTCCATTCGAAGTCGATGCCCTTGGGCAGGGTCTCGGCCGCGATGCGCTTGATGGCGTCCTGCGCCTGGCCCGAAGAGAAGCCCGGTGCGGCACCGCCGTTGATGTCGGCCGTGAGGTAGCCGTTGTAGCGCATGGCGCGCTCGGGGCCGAAGCTGGAATCCACCTTCATCAGCGCCGACAGCGGAATCATCTCGCCCGAGCTGGAGCGCACCTTGAGCATGCCCACGTCCTCGGCACGCGCGCGGTAGGGCGCGTCGGCCTGCACGCGGACGCTGTAGGTGCGGCCGAACTTGTTGAAGTCGTTCGCATACAGGCTGCCCAGGTAGATCTGCATGGTGTCGAAGATGTCCGTCACCGGCACGCCAAGCTGGCGCGCCTTGGTGCGGTCGATGTCGGCATACAGCTGGGGCACGTTGACCTGCCAGCTGGTGAACATGCCGGTCAGCTCGGGCGTCTGGTAGGCCTTGGCCATGAAGGCCTTCACGGCCGCGTCCATCTGGTCATAGCCCAGGGAGGCGCGGTCTTCCAGCTGCAGCTTGAAGCCGCCCGTCGTGCCCAGGCCCGCCACGGGTGGCGGCGGGAACATGACGATGAAGGCGTCCTGGATGCCTGCGAAGGCCTGGTTGAGCTGGCCGGCCACGGCACCGCCGCTCTGGTCGGCGCGCTTGCGCTCGTCAAAGGGCTTGAGCGTGGCGAAGACGATGCCCGAGTTGGAGCTGTTGGTGAAGCCGTTGATGGACAGGCCCGGGAAGGCGATGGTGTCCTCCACGTTGGGGTTGTCCTTCATGATCTCGCCCATGCGGCGGATCACCTCGTCCGTGCGGTCCAGCGTGGCGCCGTCGGGCAACTGGGCAAAGCCGATCAGGTACTGCTTGTCCTGCGCGGGCACGAAGCCCGAAGGCACGGCCTTGAACAGGCCGAAGGTCACGGCGATCAGCGCCAGGTAGATGGCCAGCATCAACGCCTTGCGCGAGATCACGCGGCCCACGCCGCCGCTGTAGGCCTCGGAGCCCCGGTGGAACATGCGGTTGAAGCCGCGGAACAGCCAGCCGAAGGCCCGGTCCATGCCGCGCGTCAGCGCGTCCTTGGGCGCATCGTGGCCGCGCAGCAGCAGGGCCGCCAGCGCGGGCGACAGCGTCAGCGAGTTGATGGCCGAGATCACCGTGGAGATGGCGATGGTCACCGCGAACTGCTTGTAGAACTGGCCCGTGAGGCCGCTGATGAAGGCCAGCGGCACGAACACCGCCACCAGCACCAGGGCGATGGCGATGATGGGCCCGGACACTTCGCGCATGGCGCGGTAGGTGGCGTTGCGCGGCGTGAGACCGGCCTCGATGTTGCGCTCCACGTTCTCGACCACGACGATGGCGTCATCCACCACGATGCCGATGGCCAGCACCAGGCCAAACAGGCTCAGCGCGTTGATGGAAAAGCCCAGCAGATGCAGCACGGCGAAGGTGCCGATGACCGACACCGGCACGGCCAGCAGCGGGATGATGGAGGCGCGCCAGGTCTGCAGGAACAGGATCACCACCAGCACCACGAGCACGATGGCCTCCAGCAGCGTGTGCACCACCGATTCGATGGAGGCGCGCACGAACTGCGTGGGGTCGTAGGCGATGCGGTACTCCAGGCCCTCGGGCATGTTCTTGTTCAGGGCCTCCATGGTCTTGCGCACGTTGGCCGAGATCTCCAGCGCATTGGAGCCCGGCGCCTGGAACACGCCCATGCCCACGGCCGGGTCGTTGTTCAGCAGCGAGCGCAGCGAATAGTCGGCCGCGCCCATCTCCAGGCGGCCGATGTCGCGCAGGCGGGTCACGGCGCCGTCGGAGCCGCTCTTGACGATGATGTCGCCGAAGTCTTCCTCGCTTTGCAGGCGGCCCTGGGCGTTGATGGACAGTTGCATGTCCACGCCCGGTAGCCCCGGCGATGCGCCGACCACGCCGGCCGCAGCCTGCACGTTCTGGCCACGGATGGCGGCCACCACATCGCTGGCCGACAGGCCGCGCTGCGCCACCTTCTGCGGGTCCAGCCACACGCGCATGGCGTAGTCGCCGCCGCCGAAGATCTGGATCTGGCCCACGCCCTCGATGCGTGCCAGCGGGTCCTTCACATTCAGCACCGCGTAGTTGCGCAGGTAGTTGATGTCATAGCGCTGGTTGGGCGAGACCAGGTGCACCACCATGGTCAGGTCGGGTGCGCTCTTGACCGTGGTGATGCCCAGGCGGCGCACTTCCTCGGGCAGGCGCGGCTCGGCCTGCGAGACGCGGTTTTGCACCATCTGCTGCGCCTTGTCGGGGTCGGTGCCCAGGCGGAAGGTGACGGTCAGCGTCATCACGCCGTCGCTGGTGGCCTGGCTGCCCATGTAGAGCATGCCTTCGACGCCATTGATCTGCTCTTCCAGCGGCGTGGCCACGGTCTCGGCGATCACCTTGGGATTGGCGCCCGGGTACTGGGCGCGCACCACCACGGATGGCGGCGCGACCTCGGGGTATTCCGAGATTGGCAGCCCGCCCATGGCGATCAGGCCGGCGATCAGCATCAGCAGCGAAAGCACGCCCGCGAAGATCGGCCGGTCAATGAAGAATTTGGATAGGTTCATGGTGTTTGGCTCCGCCACGGCAAAGCGCGGCCCATGCCGCCTGCGGTCAGGCGGCATTTCAGAGGCAGGAAAGGTGTGCGGCTAGATCAGGACTTGGTTGCGTCAGCCACTTGTTCGGCTGCCTGCCGGGTGCCCGGCTGGCGGGCATCGGCCCGCGCATCCATGGACACCTCCTTGGGCGCGACCAGGGCGCCGGGGCGGATGTGCTGCAGGCCGTTGACCACCACGCGCTCGCCAGGCTGCAGGCCCTGGGTCACGTTGCGCAGGCCGTTGACCGAGGCGCCCAGCACCACCTCGCGGTAGACGGCCTTGTTGTCGCCGCCCACCACCATCACGTACTTCTTGCTCTGGTCCGTGCCGATGGCGCGCTCGCTGACCAGCAGCATGCTGCTGTCGCGCGCCTGGCCCATGCGGATGCGGGCGAACTGGCCGGGCATGAGGGCGCCGTCCTTGTTGTCGAAGGCGGCGCGCACGCGCACGGTGCCGCTTCGGGCATCGACCTGGTTGTCGATCAGCTGCAGCCGGCCCTCGAAGGGCGTGCTGCCGGCCGTGGCCGTGCCCATCTGCACGGGAATGCTGTCGATCCTGGCGCGGTTGCCCGCGCCGCCGCCCAGCTCCTTGAGCGCGCGCGTGATGACCTGCTCATCGGCATCGAAGCTCGCATAGATGGGGCTGACCGAGACCAGCGTGGTCAGCACCGGCGCGCCCGGGCCTGCGGCCACCAGGTTGCCCACGGTGATCTCGCGCTTGCCGATGCGGCCCGACACGGGGGCGCGCACCTGGGTGTAGCCCAGGTTCAGCCGCGCCGATTGCAGGGACGCCTGGGCCGCGCGCAGATTGGCCTCGGCCTCGCTGCCTGCGTTGATGCGCTCGTCCAGCTCGCGCTGGGCAATCGCCCGCTCGTCCCACAGGCGGCGTGCACGCTCCTGCTCGCTGCGCGCATAGGACTGGCGTGCCTGGGCCGAGGCCACCTGCGCTTCGGCCCGCTCGACCTCGGCCGCATACGGTGCGGGATCGATGGTGATCAGCAGGTCGCCCTGCTTGACCAGCGCGCCCTCGCGAAAGTGCACGGCCTGCACGGCGCCGGCGACGCGGGAGCGGATGTCCACGCGCTCCACGGCTTCAAGGCGGCCCGAGAACTCGTCCCAGGCGGTGACCTCGCTTTCGGCGACCGTGGCCACCGACACAGGCGTGGCGGCGGGCTGGGCGCTGGCGGGCGCGTCATCGGCCTTGGCATCGAAGCCGTGCAGGCCGAACAGGCCGGCGCTGACGGCGAGGATGGCCGCAGCGGCGGCCGGCAGCTTCCAGCCCTTGCGCTGGGCCGAGGCGGAAGAAGAGGGTGAGGAGGATGAGGTGGATTGGGTGGACATGGTGTTTTTTGCGTAATTCAGGGAACACGATGCCCGCCCGGCGCCTGAACGCGCCGGGAAGGCGGAATCGAAATGGAAAAACGGGGGCAGCAAGGTTCGCCGGCTGCGGCGGCGCGGGGCCTAGCCCGGTGCTGCGGGCTTGTTCATGGTGGCCTCGAAGAAGTCGTGCACATGCTGGGACACGGCGGCGCTGCAGGCCGTACAGGCCTCGGCCTCGGACAGGGCCTGCGGCCAGTTCGACGCGCTGGGCAGCACATGGCTGCTGGCCGTCACGCCGGCCGCGCGCAGGCGGGCCGCATAGGCCTGGGCCTCGTCGCGCAGCGGGTCATCACCACCCACCAGCACCAGAGCCGGCGGCAGCTGGGCCAGGCGCAGCGAACTGCCGGGCACGGCATAGGGATGCATGGCGTCCTTGGGGCAGCTCAGGTACTCGCGCCAGCCCGTGGCCCAGCGGCATTCGCCGGCCTCGGGCGTGGCCTCGCGCTGCGAGGCGGTGCCGGTGCAGGGATCGAGCATGGGCGACACCAGGATCTGGCCTGCCAGCGGAGGGTGGCCCCGGTCTCGCGAGATCACGGCCACGGCGGCGGCCAGGTTGCCGCCGGCTTCTTCACCCGCGAGGAACAGCGGCGCGCCCTTGCCCGCCATCTTCACGCGGTGCTTGTACAGCCACTGCAGCACGGCGTAGCCCACCTCGATGGGCTGGGGAAACGGATGCTCGGGCGCCAGCGGATAGGCCAGCGACACCACGACGGCGCCCGCCTCGGCCAGCAGCCGGCCGATGTAGCGGCCGTTGTCCAGCGTGCCGCAGACAAAGGTGCCGCCATGGAAATGCAGCACCAGAGGCGAAACCGTGCCGGGCCTGCGCTGGCCATAGGCGCGCGCAGCCACGGTGCCGTGCTCGGGCAGCTCGATGGAGAATTCTGTTTCGGCAATCTGCGCCCCGGCGGCGGGGCCGTTCGGAGGCGACGAGGAAGTGGACATGGCGCGAACCTGCGGCAATGGTCGATGGTTGGAATATAGGCGGCGCCGGCCATGTCTGAAATAGCAACGCAGCCATCGCTCTGTTTCCGTTTCACGAACAATCGCCCGATACCGCGCATGTGAGAATTCCGCCGAGCCGGCATTCCCTTGCCGGGCGCTGCAGGAGCAACTTTCCATGGACCAGATCCAGGCCATGCGTGTCTTCGTTCGCGTGGTGGAAGCCGGCAACTTCACCCGCGCCGCCGATTCGCTGGACCTGCCCAAGGGCACGGTCACCAAACAGATCCAGGCGCTGGAGGCGCGCGTGCGCGTCAAGCTGCTCAACCGCACGACGCGGCGCGTCACCGTCACGCCCGATGGCGCGGCCTACTACGAACGCGCGGCACGCCTGCTCAACGACTTCGACGATCTCGAAGCCAGCATGGTCAACACCCAGACCGCGCCCAGCGGGCGGCTGCGGCTGGACGTGGGCAGCTCCATGGCCCGGCTGATCATCATTCCGGCGCTGACCGAATTCTGCGAACGCTATCCCGACATACAGATCGACCTGGGCGTGGGCGACCGCCTGGTGGACCTGATCAGCGACAACGTGGACTGCGTGATCCGCGGGGGCGAGCTCAGCGACCAGTCCCTGGTGGCGCGCCGCATCGGCTCGATGAACTGGATCACCGTGGCCTCGCCCGCCTACCTGGCACGCCATGGCGTGCCCCAGCATCCGTCCGAACTGGATACGAAGCACCAGATCGTCGCCTTCTTCTCGGGCCATACGCGGCGCATGTACCCGCTGGAATTCCAGCGGGGCGATGAATCCATCGAGGTGGCGGGCAACTACCGCATCGCGGCCAACGACAGCAATGCCTACACGGCCGCCGTGCTGGCGGGCTTTGGTATCGCACAGCTGGTCACGGCCTTTGCCCAGCCGCTGATCGACAGCGGCGAACTGGTCGAGGTCCTGCCCGATTGGACCCAGCCGCCGCTGCCCATTCACGTGGTCTACCCGCCCAACCGCCACCTCAGCGCCAAGGTGCGGGCCTTCGTGGACTGGGCGGCCGACCTGTTCGCGCGCCATCCCCAGCTGCAGCGCAACTGAAAGGCCGGCGATGGGATGGCCGGGCGGGCCCAAGCCCCGTCCGGCTGCAAGGCCTTCCCAGCCATTCTTCATGTCAGCGGGCATGGCGCCAGCCATTCCCATTCGCCATGACCATGCACGCCACCGGATACGGCCGATCCAGGGGCCTGCCTGCCCGCCCACTGCTGCACGCAGCTTTCTGCCATGCACCAAATACTGTCAACCCCCTCTGAAGATGCACCGAAACACGGCACGAAGGCACCAAGCTCGGGCGCCGTTCACCAAAACGATGCATGACGGCATAACTTTTAGGCATAATCTTGGTTTGCACTCACCCCTTCCCGCAGCCGTTTTTAGTCAGAGGTTTTTTCCATGAAGTACGAGTCCGTCGGCCAGTTCCTTGATGAAGTCGCGCAACGCAATCCCGGCCAGCCCGAATTCCTGCAAGCCGTCACCGAAGTGATGGAAAGCCTGTGGCCCTTCATCGAGAAGAACCCCAAGTACGCCGAGCACGGACTGCTGGAGCGCCTGGTCGAGCCCGAGCGCGTGGTCATGTTCCGCGTGAGCTGGACCGACGACAAGGGCCAGGTGCAGGTCAACCGCGGCTTCCGCATCCAGCACAGCATGGCCATCGGCCCCTACAAGGGCGGCCTGCGTTTCCACCCCTCGGTCACGCTGTCGGTGCTCAAGTTCCTGGCATTCGAGCAGACCTTCAAGAACGCGCTGACCACGCTGCCCATGGGCGGCGGCAAGGGCGGCTCGGACTTCGATCCCAAGGGCAAGAGCCCCGCTGAAGTCATGCGCTTTTGCCAGGCCTTCGTCACCGAGCTGTTCCGCCACGTGGGCCCGGACACCGACGTGCCGGCAGGCGACATCGGCGTGGGCGGCCGCGAAGTGGGCTTCATGGCCGGCATGTACAAGAAGCTGTCCAACAGCGCCGCCAGCGTGTTCACGGGCAAGGGCCTGTCCTTCGGCGGCTCGCTGATCCGCCCCGAAGCCACCGGCTACGGCACCGTCTACTTCGCCCAGGAAATGCTGGCCACGCGCGGCCAGTCCTTCGCAGGCAAGACCGTCTCGGTCTCGGGTTCGGGCAACGTGGCCCAGTACGCCGTGGAAAAGGCCATGCAGCTGGGCGCCAAGGTGGTGTCGGTCTCCGACTCCTCGGGCACCGTGTATGACCAGGACGGTTTCACCACCGAGAAGCTGGCCATCCTGATGGACGTGAAGAACCACCGCTACGGCCGCGTGGACGAGTACGCCAAGCTGGTGGGCGCCGAGTTCCTGCGCGGCAAGACGCCGTGGCACCTGAAGGTGGACGTGGCCCTGCCCTGCGCCACGCAGAACGAACTGACCGAGGAAGATGCCAAGGTGCTGATCGCCAACGGCGTGGTCTGCGTGGCCGAAGGCGCCAACATGCCCTCGACCATCGAAGCCGCCAAGGCCTTCGAGAAGGCCGGCGTGCTGTACGCACCGGGCAAGGCCAGCAATGCCGGTGGCGTGGCCACCTCGGGCCTGGAGATGAGCCAGAACGCGGCCCGCCTGTCCTGGCCCGCCGAGGAAGTCGATGCCCGCCTGCTGCAGATCATGCAAGGCATCCACGCCGCCTGCCTGAAGTACGGCAAGCGCGAGGACGGCACGGTCAGCTACATCGACGGCGCCAACATCGCCGGTTTCGTCAAGGTGGCCGATGCCATGCTGGCCCAGGGCGTGATCTGAGCGTCAACGCTCCCCATCCCTGACGAAAGCCCATGCAGCCTGCTGCATGGGCTTTTTTCATGGAAAGAGATGGATTCGCGCGCCTTACCTGTCGCGCACCGCATCGGCCAGCGCCGCCCAGGCCTTGAGCGTCAGCGCATGCGTGAAGGCCGCGCCCGCCACCGGGTGCGATGACAGCTTGACCACCACCATCTGCGCGGCCGGGTTCACGTGGATGAACTGGCCGTGAATGCCGGCGGCCTCGTAGGCGCCATCGGCGTTGTGCAGTACCCACCATTGGTTGCGGTAGCTGTAGCCGGGCCGCGCGGCCTGGATGCCGCGGAACTTGAACTGCTCGCGGTCGCCGCCGCGCGCAATGTCGTCCAGCACCGCCTTGTCGAATATCTTGTGGCCGTTGAAGCTGCCGCCCAGGCGCAGCATCTCGCCCACGCGCGCCAGGTCACGCGCCGTGGCGTTCAGGCCCGCGCCCTGCAGCGGCGTGCCGGTGCTGTCCACCATCACATAGGCGTCTTCCTGCATGCCCAGCTTCTGCCAGATGTTCTCGCTCATGAGATCGCTCCAGCGCCGGCCCGTGACGCGCGAGACGATCCAGCCCAGCACCTCGGAATGCACGGTGCGGTAGACAAAGCCCTCGCCATGCGTGCCTTCCTTGGGCAGCGTCTTGAGGAAGTCGTACACATTGGTCGGCCCCGCGTAGCCGGGCGGGCGCGGCAGCATGCCCGAGGCCCATGAGTAGCCGAAGATCTCGGTCTTGGGGTCGGTGTAGTCCTCGCGAAAGCGCACGGCCCCGGTCATGTCCATGACCTGGCGCACCGTCATGTCGCCCCAGGCCGAGCCTTCCAGCTCGGGCACGTATTTCGTGACCAGGGCCTGGGGGTCGATGCGCCCCTCGTGGGCCAGTTGCGCGGCCATCAGGCCGGTGAACGATTTGGTGACCGAGAACAGCAGGTGGGGCGAGCTGGCCTGCATCTGGTTCTGGTAGCGCTCGAAGACCACCCGCCCCTTGTGCAGCACCACGATGGCATCGGTATAGGTGCGGTCCAGCCACTGGTCCACGGTGATGGGCTGGCCCTTGTCGTCGTCAAAGCGCAGGCCGCCCAGGGCCATGGGCGCTTCGGGCAGTGCCGAGGGCGCCGCCGCGCCGCGCCGGATGTTCTGCGTGGGCTGGATTTCGCGCAGGTGCTGCACCACCCAGCGCAGCTGTGGATAGCGGTAGCCGTTGGACACGTCCACGCGCTTGTCGGCGGCCGGCGGAAAGCCCTGCATCAGCCCCAGTTGCTCCAGGCGCACGCTGTCGGGCGGCGGCAGCGCGGGCGCTGCGGGGGCCTGTGCCTGGGCCGCCACCCAGCCGGGCAGTAGCACCAGCAGGGCCAGCAAGGCCATGGCATGCCGGGAACGCCGAAAGAGCGGACTGACCATCGTTGTCTCCTTGGTTTTGGAAACGGCCAGTCTTGCAGAAAGCCCTCGGCCGGTCACGGGTGTTCGCCCGCCCGCAGGCCGGCGGGCTGTCGTCTGCGTGACGAAGGTTTCAGCGGCGCATCAAGGCCGCATCGCACCAGCGCTGCGCCACGGCCGGAGAAGTGGTGCAGACCGTGTCGTGCGTCACCGTGGTCACGGCGCGCTCCAGCAGCTGGATGTCGGCCTCGTGCTGGCGCGCCACATGCGGGTCCTCGAAGAAGATCACGCGCTGGCAGCGGCGGTCCAGCACCAGGTCGGCGATCTGCGCATCGCCGCCCAGCGGGCCGCTGTTGTAGCGGTCCACCCAGGGCCGGTCCTCGGGCCAGCCACGGCTCCAGGCCATTTCGTTGAGCCTCTGTCCCGTGGTGCCCGTGCCCACGCGCCGGCCAAAGCGCGACAGCAGCTCGAAGTTGCGCGCCGCGAAATCCAGCATGGTGGGCTTGAGCGCATCGTGGGCGATCAGCGCCAGCGTCTGCTGTGCGTAGTCGTGAAAGCGCTGCGCACCGGCATCCTTGGGCAGACCTGCCTGGATGCGCTCCATCTCGACCCAGTCCCGCGCCGAGGCCACGGTGGACAGGAAGGGCTTGCCATGGATCACGCACTGGCGCTTGAGCGCCACGGCCTCGGGAAAGATGGAGGACGGATCCACCGGGTCGGTGAAATAGATGGCCCCGTCGATGGTGCGCTCGTCACCTTCCACGCCCACCACCTCGGCCACCAGTTTCATCAGCCCGCCTTCGCGGCCATAGGGATAGCGGCGCAGGCCCCGGTAGGACGCCAGCATGCCAGCCGCCTGGATGGCATCGAAGGTGCGGCCCACGGCATGCAGGCCCAGCTGCAGCTCGCGGATGCCGGACTCGCAGGCGCGCAGCCAGCCGAACAGTGCGGCATCCTCGGTTTGGTGGTGGATTCGGTTGGCGGCCAGGCCCAGGCGTATCGGCATACAGGTTCACTCATCAACAGTGGGGAGAGGCCCGTGCAGCCAGGACAGCCTGCGGACCAGCGGCAAGAATAGCGCCAATCCATGACAGCGCCGGCCGGCACGGCAGCGGCGCTGAACTTTTGGCCGGCCCGTGCATCCATTGTTGCGTCATGCCCTCACTGCTTTCCCATCTGTGGCCCCGACGGCGCCTGCACCGGCTCACGGCAGCGCTGGGCGTGGCCGCGCTGCTGGCGGCCAGCGGCTGCTCCGTTCTGGATACCAAGCAGCGCGAATGGATCTTCCAGCCCAGCGACCGCAGCTGGCCCGGCGCCAACACGGCCGGCATGGAAGATGTCTGGATCGACATGCCAACGCAGGACGGCGCCCGCCTGCATGCGCTGTGGCTGCCCCAGCCGGCCACGGCCGGCAACGCCCCCGTGCTGCTGTACCTGCATGGCGCGCGCTGGAACGTTGCCGGCTCCTCGCCGCGCATCCGGCGGCTGCACGAGCTGGGCTTTTCGGTGCTGGCCATCGACTACCGGGGCTTCGGCAAGAGCAGCGCCGGCCTGCCGTCCGAGGAATCGGCCGCCGAGGATGCCCGCGCCGGCTGGGACTGGCTGGGCCGGCACGCTCCGGACCGGCCGCGCTTCATCTTCGGCCATTCACTGGGCGGCGCCATCGCCATCGACCTGGCGCGCAGCGTCCAGGATGAGGCCGGCGTCATGGTCGAGGCCACCTTCACCAGCATTCCCGACGTGGTCCGCAGCTTCCGCTGGGGCTGGCTGCCCGTGGGGCCGCTGATCACCCAGCGCTTTGCCTCCATCGACAAGGTGGCCGGCATAGGCTCGCCGCTGCTGGTCGTGCACGGCAGCGCCGATCCGCTGATCCCCGCCACGCTGGGCCGCCAGTTGTTCGACGCTGCCAGCGAGCCCAAGCGCTTTGTGCTCATCGAAGGCGGCAACCACCACAACACCCAGTCGCGCGCCATGGAGCAATACCGGCAGGCGCTGGGCGAGCTGTTCGGCCTGCGCCTGCTCGCACAGGCGCCCACCGCGCCTGCAAGCCCGCGCTGAGCGGCGCAGCCTGCGCTGCCTTCCGCGCTACGGGCAGCTTGCCGCGTTCTGCGAGATCACGGCACGCAACTGCCGCGTGGTGGTGCTGTCATCCGGGCCCAGGGTGTTGCGCGTGTAGCGGCAGCCATAGGTCGGCGCGGCCACCGTGGCGGCCGTCTGCACATCGTCACCGCCCGGCTTGGCGCCGCCCTGCTCCCACTGCACCATGGCATCGAAGGCCTCCACCTGCTCGGCCACGGTGAAGTCGCAGTGCGATGCGCCGCGGATGGCGCGCTGCACCAGCCAACGGTCCTTGCCCTTGTCGGCCACGCGTCGCTGGTAGATCTGCTGCATGCTGAACGGCACATACAGGTCGCCCAGCGTGTGCAGCGTCACCACGGGAATGCCGATGTCGCCTGGGCTCACGGGAATCCAGCGCAGGCCGTCGCGGCGCAGCCGGTTGGCATCGGGCGCGGCCGTGCGCTTTTGCGCGGCGGCATTGAGCGCGGCCGAGGCCGCTGCATCCCCATCGATGCGGTAGGTGAAGCGGTTGGTATCGGTCACGTTGCGGTTCAGGATGCCGTTGACCGAGCCGTCGCTACCGAACACGCCCCAGACCGGAGCGAACGAGCCGCCCACGGCCACCCCCAGGTCGAACAGCGGGCGCGGACCGCCCGTGAGATTCTGGATCACCGACAGATAGGCGCGGCCCGTCGCGGTAGGTGCAGACGGGAAGGTCGTGAACAGGGCCGATGTCACCTTGCCCTGGATGGCCGCCCAGTCGGTGACGACATGCTGGGCCTCGCCCGCCAGGGCCTGGGCAGTGACCTGGGCTGCCGCGAAGTAGTCGAACAGTTGGGTATCGCCCATCACGCCGCACATGGGCACGGCGCCCTGGTAGCGCACCTTGTTGCGGGCCGTTGACTGGGCTTCGGCCTCGATGGCCGCCGCCGTGACATGGCCGCCCATGGAATGGCCGGTGATGTACAGGCGCTGCGGCTGCGCCAACGGCCGGCCGTGGGATGCGGCCAGGCGGTTGAAGGCCAGCGCCAGCGCATTCGTGTCCTCCACGCCGGCGCGCACGTCGTAGTAGTTCTTGCTGTAGCTGGACGCCGCCCAGGCATAGCCGTTCTGGATCAGGTACCGGCGTATGGACGGGTTGGTGACGTTGAGCGCACTGCCCTCGCCCGCATAGCCGTGGGCATACATCACCAGGCGGCCATTCCAGTTGGCCGGCACCTCGATGCGGTAGGCCGCGCCTTCCAGCACACCGGCCCAGCGGCTGGTGCTGGCGTTGTCGACCACATCGCCCGAAGCGGCGGCCAGCGCGTCGAAGCTGGTGGCCGAAGGATTGGCAGGCGCAAAGCTGCGGCTGTCCTGTGCCCGCGTCTCCTCGGGCGCATCACCGTCCCCCCCGCCGCAGGCCGCAAGGCCCGTGACCGCCAGCAGACCGAGATACTTCCAACGATTCCAACGCAGGGCTCGCATAAGACTGTCTCCTTGGGATGAAGGTTTGAAGGGGAACGCGCGCAAAAAATCCGTTTCAAGGGGGAGTGCCGACGCAGCCTATGCCAGACAACTGGCCCGCCATGCGGGTAGGAACCCGCAAGCAGGGGCTGCCGGCTGTCACCCAGATGACTGTCGCCTTGCGATAACATCCGCGCTTGCGGTGCAGGCCGCACCCGGACCTGCGGGAAGGGTTGAACCCACCTGTATGCGCCTCTCGGCGTTTTTCTCTTGCCAAATGCCTTTGTGCGCCAAGCTGCAGGTCATTGGCCTTCGTGCACGGAGGTATCCCTGTGAAACGCATCCCCGCCCGGCCCGACATGGGCCATCTCAAGAAACAGGCCAAGCAACTGCTGGCCGCCTATCGCGCAGGCTCGGCCCAGGCCATGGAGCAATTGCGCGCCCACCTGCCCGCTGCCCGGGGCCGCACGGATGAAGCACTGGCCGCCATGGACCTGCGGCTGCACGACGCCCAGTCCGCCGTGGCGCGCGAGCACGGTTTCGCCTCATGGAGCGAGCTGTCAGGCTACGTCGAGGCATGCCAGCGCCTGGCGGCGGACCCAGAGACATCCCGGCTGCACTGGCTGGCCCTGGTCTATGCCGGCGATGTGGCGGGCGGCACGCACCGCGCGCAGCCCGCGCTGGCCCGGCGCCTGCTGGACGAGCGGCCGGAGCTGCCGGGCAATGATCCCTGGATGGCCTGCGCCATCGGCAACCTGGCCGCGCTGCGCGAAGCCACGCACAGAGATCCCGGCTGGCTGCAGCGCGCAGGCGGGCCGCTGGGACTGCCGCCGCTGGTCGCCGTCACGCACTCGTGCCTGCTGCGTCTGCCCGAGTTCGCCGAGCCGCTGCGCGCCTGCGCGCGCTGGCTGCTGGACGCGGGAGCCGACCCGCTGCAGACCGTGGGCAATCGCTGGCCGCCGGCCTCGCTGCAGGCGCCCTCCGAGACCGAGCGGCTGTCAGCACTCTATGGCGCAGCAGGCCAGAACCATGATGCGCAACTGACGCAGATGCTGCTGCAGGCCGGGGCCGACCCCAACGACGGCGAATCGCTCTACCACTCTCTGGAAGGCACGCCGGCCAGCCGCGAATGCACGCGGCTGCTGCTGCAGGCGGGCGCGCGCGCGGAGGGCAGCAATGCCCTGTTCCGCGTGCTGGACCTGGACGATGTGCAGGCCCTGCGCCTGCTGCTGGACCACGGCGCCGATCCGAACGAGGACAACGGCCAGGGCGAATGGGGCCGCCCGCTGCTGTGGGCCATACGCCGGCTGCGCTCGCCCGCCCACGTGCAGGCCTTGCTGGATGCAGGAGCCGACCCGGCCACCCGCACACCGCAAGGCCTGGGCGCCGCCCGCCTGGCACGGCGCTTTGGCCTGGCCGACGTGGCCGTCCTGCTGGAACAGGCCACGGGCGCTGAACCCGCCACGCCCGAAGAACAGTTCGTTGCCGCCTGCGCCATGGGCGACCGGGCCCGGGCCGGAGGGCTTCTCGCGTCCCACCCGGGTCTGCTGCAAGGACTGTCTCACGAGCAGCTGCGCATGCTGCCCGAACTGGCAGCCCTGGGCCGCATGGAGGCCGTGCGCTGCATGGTGGAACTGGGCTGGCCCATCGCTGCGCGCGGCGGCGACTGGGATGCATCCGCACTGAACCAGGCCGTTTTCCGTGGCGATGCCGCCATGGCGCGCTTCCTGCTGGAGCACGGCGCACAGTGGACCGAACGCCACGCCTATGGCGACAACTGCGCAGGAACCCTGTGCTGGGCATCGCTGAACCGGCCCGAATCCACGGAACCCGGCGGCGGCGACTGGCTGGGCTGCGCCCAGGCCCTCATCGACCACGGCATGCCCCTGGCCAGGCCCGACCCCGAGGCGCCCGGCTGCGTGCTCATCGACGGACGTCGGCAGCGGTATCCGGAGGAGATCGCGGATCTGCTGCTGGGTGTGGCTGCCGGCTGAAGGCCCTCAGTCCCGGCTGGCCTGCCAGCGCCGCAGCACGAAACCCAGCCACAGCGCCGTGAACACGGCCGCGCCAAAGACCCAGCCCGACAGCGCGCCCGCCATGCTGCCCGACAGCAGCGTGCCGATGGTGCAGCCCAGCCCCGTCATGGCGCCCCAGCCCAGCAAGGCGCCACCGGCCAGGCCGCGTGCCGCATCGCGCCAAGTGGGGCGGCGTGGCGTCCACTGGCGGCTGGCCACGGCAGCGCCCCAGGCACCGGCCACCAGGCCCAGCAGCAGCACGGCATGGGGCGTGAGCAGGCTGTTGAGCACGGCCGTGGCGCATCCGCCCAGGGTGTCCAGGCCGTGCAGGCGCTCGGGCACCCAGCCGCCTGCCTGGGCCCAGCCACGCACGGTGCTGCCCAGCGTGGTGGTCACGCCCAGCGGCCTCATGCGCACGATGGCGGCGGCCGCGATCAGGCCCACGGCCAGGCCGCCCAGCGCGGCGTTCCAGCGGCCTTGCCACAGTGACAGCCACAGCTGGCACAGGCCCGGTGGCTGCGCCGGTTCTGCCGCAGGCCGGGGCCGTGCGCGGCCCGAGCGCCCATGAATGCGCCAGACCCAGGCCGCCAGCAGGCCCAGCACGGCCAGTTGCAGCGCCAGCGCGCCGCCATAGCCCAGATGGGCCGGCAGCCAGATGACGGGCGCATCGGCAATGGCCAGGCTGTACAGCGGGTTCCAACTGCGAAACCCCAGCACGAAGCCCAGGCCCGTGCCGACCAGGGCAAACGGCGCCACGGGCGAGCCCTCGCCCAGCCGGTACCAGTGGGCACTGATGCACGAGCCCGAGACCGACATGCCCGCGCCAAAGGCGAGGCCCGCAAGGACCAGCACCCAGCTCACGGGGCCTATGTGCATGTCGGGCGGCAACTGGCCCGGCTGGGGCACGGCCACCCAGCTACCCAGCACCACGGTCATGCCCGCCGATCCCACGGCCAGCGCCAGCAGGATGGAGAGCACGCCGCGCGGGTCGCCAAACTCGAACCAGTCGCGCGCATGGCAGTAAAAGCAAAAGCGCGAGCGCTGCAGCACCAGCCCCAGCAGCAGGCCCAGCGCCAGCGCAAAGACCAGGGTGCGCCCGCCGCCTTGCAGCTGCAGCTGCGCCGCCACAGGCCAGGCTGCGGCCAGCACGGCGGCCAGGGGCAGCCATCTGGTCCAGTCCCTTGCCCTGTGCCTGCCATTCACGTTCTGCGTGTGCTCACCGGTCACGCTTGTCATTCCTGCCCCCCCTTTGTTGCCATCCACGCATAAAAAAAAGGGGCCCGCAGTCTGCGGGTCCCAAAGGAGCCGAGCTTTTGCCAAAGCCACTCGTCACCACCCCTGATCCGTCGAACCAAGAGCACCGACACCCCTCGCCCGGCCCCCGCCTTCAAGACAGGTTGATCGACGGCGGAATCATTTCGCGGCCCAGACCGTACCGGCCGGGTTGTTGATGGGCACGCCCACGGAGTTGCCGTATTCGGTCCACGAGCCGTCGTAGTTGCGCACCTGGTAGCCCAAGATCTTGGACAGCGCAAACCAGGTGTGGCTGGAGCGCTCGCCGATGCGGCAGTAAGTGATGACGGGCTTGCTGCCGTCGATGCCCACGCCCGCATAGAGCTTCTTGAGTTCTTCGGCGGACTTGAAGCTGCCGTCCTCGCGCACGGCCTGGCCCCAGGGCACGTTGACGGCACCGGGGATGTGGCCGGCGCGGATGGCCAGCTCCGGCACGCCGGCCGGGGCGAAGACCTTGCCCTGGTATTCGTCGGCCGAGCGGATGTCGACGAGCCTGGCGTCGCTGCGACCTTCGGCCGAGGCCAGCGCATCGGTCAGGCGCGCGCGCAGCGCGGTGTTGACCTTGCCCACGCGGTAGATGGTGGCCGCATATTCCGGAGCGCGGTTGTTGAGGGGGCGGTTTTCGGCCTCCCACTTCTTGCGGCCGCCGTCCAGCAGCTTGACGTTCTGCACGCCATAGATGTCGAAGACCCAGGCCCCCCAGGCCGCGAACCAGTTGTTGGTATCGCCGTACAGCACGACCGTGGTGCCGTCCTTCACGCCGGCCTGCGACAGCAGTTTCTCGAACTGCTCCTTGCCCACGATGTCGCGGCGCACCTTGTCGTTGAGATCGTTGTGCCACGAGAAATTGACCGCGCCCGGCACATGGGAGCGCTCGTACAGGCCGGGGTTGACGCTGACTTCGACGATGCGCACGTCGGCGCGGTTGAGGTTGGCCGCCAGCCATTCGGTGCTGACCAGCGGACCTTCGGGAACGGGCGCATTGGCATGGGCCGTGCCGCCGATCAGGGCCGCGACGTACAGCACGGTGCAGGCACCCTGGCGCAGGGTGGCGGGGATGGTGGAGAAAGCGGTCGGCGTTGCCATCACGGTCCTTTGTTCGCAGTTGCGTTGATTGCTCGGTTGGGGTCGGGTTGCTCTGCAATGCAATGTAGGCAGGGGCGGGCCGGTTCCCAACTGCGCAATCCGCAGATGGATATGCGCCGCCAAGGCATGGACAGCGGCACCCCGGGTTCTCTGCTACCCTCGGGCGCCTATGTCAGCGCCCCTGTCTCCCGCCGTCGCGCAAGCGCAGCCGGCCATGTCCCCCGTCCTGGTCGTCATCCTGCTCGGCCTGCTGCTGGGGCTTCAGCCGCTGGCCACAGATCTGTACCTGCCCGCCCTGCCCTCGATACAGGCGGCCTTCTCCACCCAGGTGTCCCAGGTGCAGCTCACGCTGACGGCCTTCCTGCTGGCCTTCGGCTGCTCGCAGCTGGCCTGGGGGCCGCTGTCCGACCGCTTCGGGCGCAGGCCCATCCTGCTGGCAGGCATGTCCATCTATGTGCTGGCGGCCCTGGGCAGCGGCAGCGCCGAGACCATGGAGTCGCTGATCGCCTGGCGCGCGCTGCAGGGGGCATCGCTGGGCGCCGGCGTGATGTGCGCGCGCGCCATGGTGCGCGACCTGTTCGCTCCGCACCTGGGCGCCCAGGTCATGTCCAAGGCGCTGACCGGGCTGGGCGTGATCGCCTTCCTGAGCCCCGTCAGCGGCAGCCTGCTGGTGGATTCGCTGGGCTGGCGCGCCACCATGCTGGCCCAGGCGGTGATGGGTGCGCTGGCCCTGCTGCTGGTGGCCCTGCGCTTCACGGAGACACTGGCCCGCACCAATCCCACGGCGCTGCAGCCGCTGGCCCTGGCGCGCAACTGGATCACCATCTTGCGCCACCCGGGATTCCAGTCCTACCAGTTGCTGACCTGCTGCACCTATGCGGCCCTGTTCACCAATCTGGCCGCATCTTCCTTCACCTATATCCATGTGCTGGGCGTGAGCCGCACGGGCTACGGCCTGCTGATGGGCAGCAATGCGCTGTGCTACATCGCGGGCACCTTCCTGTGCCGCTGGCTGCTGCAGCGCATGGATGTGCGGCGCGCCGTGCAGATTGCCGGGCTGGCCAGCCTGCTGTCGGCCACGGCCATCGGCATTGCGGCGCTGGCCGATGCGCGCAGCCTCTGGGCCTATGCCCTGCCCTTCTATATCTTCCAGATCGCCCATGGCGTGCACATGCCCTGCGGCCAGAGCAATGCCATCGCGCCCTTCCCGCAGTCGGCGGGCACGGCCTCGGCGCTCAACGGCTTCACCATGATGCTCATCGCCTTTGCCATGGGACACTGGCTGGGCCTGCACCTGGACGGCCAGTCCACCCGGCCCATGGCCTTCGGCATCTGGTTCTGGGGCGTGTGCACGGCCCTGGTCGCCTGGGGGCTGGTGCGCCGCCACGGCGGGGTCGATGGCCACCGCTGATTTTCATTTCCTGCGTTTGCGTTTTTTGAATGTCCACCGCTTCCCCGCTCCCCTGCCTGGCCATCGCCGGCCCCACCGCTTCCGGCAAGACCGCTGCCGCCCTGGCCCTGGCCAGGCTGCTGGCCGAACGCGGCCAGGCCGCAGAAATCATCAGCGTGGACTCGGCCCTGGTCTATCGCGGCATGGACATCGGCACGGCCAAGCCCACGCCCGAAGAACTGGCTGCCTGCCCCCATCACCTGATCGATATCCGCGACCCGCTGCAGGCCTACAGCGCGGCCGAGTTCGTGCAGGACACGCAGCGCCTGGTGGCCGAGATCCACGCGCGCGGCGCCCTGCCGCTGCTGGTGGGCGGCACCATGCTGTATTTCAAGGCCCTGCAGGATGGCATTGACGACATGCCGGCCGCCGACCCCGCCGTGCGCGAGCGGCTGGACGCCCAGGCCGCGCAGATCGGCTGGCCCGCCATGCATGCGCTGCTGGCCCAGGTCGATCCCGCAACGGCCGCGCGCCTGGCGCCGGCCGACAGCCAGCGCATACAGCGCGCGCTGGAGGTCTGGCATGTGTCGGGCAAACCGCTGTCCAGCTTTCATACGCGCAGTGGCAAGAATGCCGAACAGGGCCTGATCAGCCCCGGCGGCTTCTTCTCGCTGGAGCCGCAGGACCGCGCCTGGCTGCATGCGCGCATCGCCCAGCGCTTCGACGCCATGCTGGACGCCGGTTTCATCGACGAAGTGCAGCAACTGCGCGCGCGCGGCGACCTGCACCTGGACCTGCCCTCCATCCGCTGCGTGGGCTACCGCCAGGCCTGGGAATCGCTGGACGGCCTGTACCCCATGGACTCGCTGCGCGAGCGCGGCATTGCCGCCACGCGCCAGCTGGCCAAGCGCCAGATCACCTGGCTGCGCAGCATGCCCGCCCGCCATGCCATTGCCTGCGATGCGCCCGATGCCCAGTCGCAACTGCTGCAGGCAGCGATGGCCGTGGTGGCCGCAGCAACCCAGGCCCGCAACGGCTGAACAGGAAACCGCCTTCATGACTGCCGTACTCCAGGACAACACGCCGCTGACTCAGCCGCCGCTGCTTCAGGTCCAGGGCCTGGCGCGGCGCTACCGCAACGACGGCGGCACGGAAACCGCCGTCTTCGAGAACGTGGACTGCAGCGTGGCGCGCGGCGAGTTCGTGGCCATCGTGGGTGACTCGGGCGTGGGCAAGTCCACCTTTCTCAACTGCCTGGCCGGGCTCGATGAGTGGCAGCAGGGCCGCGTGCTGCACGAAGGCCAGGACCTGTCGGCCCTGGATGAAACCGGCCGTGCGCTGTGGCGGCGCAGCCATGTGGGCTTCGTGTTCCAGGCCTTCCATGTGCTGCCGCACCTGGATGTCTGGCACAACGTGGCCCTGCCGCTGATGCTGCTGCAGCGGCTGGATGCAGCGGGCCGCCAGCGCGTGCAGCAACTGCTGCAGGCCGTCGGGCTGCAGGGGCTGGAGCAGCGCCTGCCCTGGCAGCTCAGCGGCGGCCAGCTGCAGCGCGTGGCCATTGCACGCGCCCTGGTCCACGGCCCGGCCCTGCTGCTGGCCGACGAGCCCACCGGCAACCTGGACCCCGGCACGGCCGCACAGGTCATGGAACTGCTGCTGCAGCAGACCCGGGAACACCAGGCCGCCCTGGTGCTGGTCACGCACTCCATCGAGGCCGCGCGCCGTGCCGACCGCGTGCTGCGCCTGACCGCGCAGGGCATGCAGCCCGCCTAGCACCAGAGACCATCCGCCCATGCTCGCCCTGCTTCGCACCTTTTCCTGGCAGGAGCTGCGCCAGCATCCCTGGCGCACGGCCACCGCCCTGGTGGCCATCATGCTGGGCGTGGCCCTGGGCTTTGCCGTGCACGTGATCAACCAGTCCGCGCTCGATGAGTTCTCGCGCGCCGTGCGCACGGTCAGCGGCCAGCCGGACCTGGAGCTGCGTGCCATGCAGGGCGGCTTGCCCGAATCGCTGTATGGCCGTGTTGCGCAGCAGCCCCAGGTCAGCCTGGCCGCACCCTGGATCGAAGCCACGGCCCTGGCCGGCACCGCCACGCCGGTGCAGTTGCGCGTGCTGGGCGGCGATGCGCTGCGGCTGGCGCCCGTGGCGCCTGCGCTCATGCCCCGGCTGTTCGATGGCGGCGGGCGGCTGGACCTGTTCGCGCCCGATGCGGTCTTCCTCAATGCAACGGCACTCGAAGCCCTGGGCCTGACGCCGGAGCAGGCGCGGCACACACCCCTGCCATGGCAACTGGGCGGGCGCGCGCAGACCCTGCGCATCGCGGGCACGGTCGCCGCATCCGGCCCGCCGCTGGCCGTGATGGACATCGGCGCGCTGCAGGACAGCCTGCAGCGCTGGGGCCAGGTGGACCGCATCGATGTGCTGCTGGCCGAAGGCGCCACGCGCGAGTCCCTGCTGGCCGAACTGCGCCGCCTGCCCGACTGGCCCGCCCAGGCCCTGGCCAGCCGCCCCGGCGACGACCAGCAGCGCATTGCCGAGATGTCGCGCGCCTACCGCGTCAACCTCACGGTGCTGGCCCTGGTGGCGCTGTTCACGGGGGCGTTCCTGGTGTTCTCGGTGCTGGCGCTCAGCGTGGCCCAGCGCGCGCCGCAGTTCGCCCTGCTGGCCGTGCTGGGACTGACACCGCGCCAGCGCCTGGGCCTGGTGCTGCTGGAATCGCTGCTGCTGGGACTGTTGGGCAGCGCGGCCGGCATTGCCCTGGGCGCGGGATTGGCCTGGCTGGCCCTGCACCTGCTGGGCGGTGACCTGGGCGGCGGCTACTTTGCAGGCGTGCAGCCCGCGCTGCAGTGGAGCGCCGGCGCCGCGCTGACCTTTGGCCTGCTGGGCGTGGCCGCCACCGTGGCTGGCGGCTGGTGGCCGGCGCGCCAGGCCATGGAGTTGCCGCCTGCGGCCACGCTCAAGGGCCAGGGTGCGGGCTCCGAACGCGCGGCGCGCGGCCTGCCGGCCCTGCTGCTGATGGCAGCCAGCGTGGCCCTGGCCTTTGTGCCGCCCGTGGCCGGCATTCCCCTGGCCGCCTATGTCGCCGTGGCCCTGCTGCTTCTGGGTGGCATGGCCGCCCTGCCCTGGCTGTTGGGCCAGCTGTTGCGCCTGGTGCCGCAATCGCTGCTGCGCCAGCCGCTGGCCCTGCTGCCCGTGGAGCGCGCACGGCGCATGCGCCGCAGCACCACGGTGGCCGTGGGCGGCGTGGTGGCCAGCCTGAGCCTGGCCGTGGCGCTGACCGTGATGGTGGCCAGCTTCAGGGACAGCATGATCGCCTGGCTGGATGCCGTGCTGCCCGCCCCGCTGTACCTGCGCACGGCCGGCAGCGCAGGCCGTGCCGATGCCGCGCCCCTGCCCGCCGATCTGGCCGCGCGCATTGCCGCCCTGCCTGGCGTGCAGCGCGCCCAGCCCATGCGCAGCACCAGCCTGTGGCTCAGCCCGGATCGCCCCGCCGTCAACCTGCTGCTGCGCCCGCTGCATGGCCCCCAGGGCCAGCAGTTGCCGTGGATACAAGGCCCCGTGCAAGCGCCCGCTGGCAGCACGCCCGTCTATGTCAGTGAAGCCGTGGCCCAACTCTATGGCGTGCGGCCGGGCCAGGAGTGGCCGCTGCTGGCCCAGGCCCTGCCGTCGGAAGATTCCCGCGTGTTTGTGGCCGGCATCTGGCGCGACTATGTGCGCCAGTTCGGCGCCATCGCCATGGACTGGGATGACTACCAACGGCTTGCCGACGGCAGCGCCACCACGGCAGGCCCCACCGAAATCGCCATCTGGCCGGACGGCGACGACACGGCCACGGAGCAGCAGCTGCAGGCGCGTATCCAGTCGCTGATGACCGGGCCGGGCGCCGCGCAAGCACTGGAGTTCGCCAGCAGCGGCGCGCTGCGCGAGCGCTCTATGCGCATCTTCGACCGCAGCTTTGCCGTGACCTACTGGCTGCAGGCCGTGGCCATCGGCATCGGCCTGTTCGGCATCGCGGCCAGCTTCAGCGCCCAGGTGCTGGCACGGCGCAAGGAATTCGGCCTGCTCGCCCACCTGGGCCTGACGCGGCGCGACATCCTGGCCGTGGTGGCCGGCGAAGGCATGGCCTGGACCACGGCGGGCGCCATCGCGGGCAGCCTGCTGGGCCTGGGTGTGGCCGTGATCCTGGTGCATGTGGTGAATCCGCAAAGCTTTCACTGGACCATGGAGCTGTCCCTGCCCTGGCCCCGCCTTTTGGCGCTGGCTGCCAGCGTGATCGCGGCAGGCACGCTGACGGCCTGGCTGGCCGGGCGTGCGGCTGCAGGGCGCGAGGCAGTGCTGGCGGTCAAGGAGGATTGGTAAACCCCATCCCTCCGCGCAAACCGATAGCCTGCAAAAAATGAAAACGCATAATCAATTGTTAATTTTTCTTACAAGAGAATCATTTTCTATCTGATCATTCGCCCGACTTCGGCAGTGCTGCGCCCTATCCACGGGGGTGCCTGCCTCTACAAAAATCAGACAGGCGCATTGCCGTCTGTACGCGGGAGATCGGACTCATGGCAGGTTTCGGAAAACGTTGGGCTGCGTCGCTGGCCCTGGGCGCGGCAATGTGCGGCTCGGCCTGGGGGCAGATTGTCTTTCCTCCAGGCTCCAGCATCGATCTGGCTGGCGGTTCGTTCAATTCGTTTTGCGTCCCCGTTTCGATGGGCGGGGAACTGGCCCTGGGCACGGGCACCTTCGATTCGGGGTCCTTTGCCTTTGACGCGGGCTCCACGGTGACCGGCACGGGCGGCCAGCTCAACATCGGCGGCGACCTGACGAGCGCGGCGGCACTGAATCTCGGCACCAGCAGCGTTGTGCTTTCAGACACCTGTGCACCCGGAACGACCCTGACACTCAGCGGAAATATCGTCGTGAAGGATCTGACACTGATCAGCACCGGCCCGACACCCCCGACCATCGTTCTTCCCGCAGGTACCAACCTCACCGTGCTGGGCACGCTCACGCTGGGCTCTCCCGGCAAGCCGGTGGTGCTGACCTCGTCCGGTCCCGGCACTGCCGTGGTCACGCTAGGCCCCTTGGCCACAGTGTCCAACCCCAGCGGAAGCGGGATCCCTGGCAACGTGCAGATTGGCGCACCGGTGGTGGTGGCTCCAGCCAGCATCCCCACGCTCAGCACCTACGGGCTGATGCTGATGAGCCTGCTGCTCGGCGGCATGGCCCTGCACCGCCAGCGCCGCGCAACACGCCTCTGAGCAGGCCGGGCGCCCCGGCATCCGGCCCCTGGGCCGGCCCATTCTTCTTCCATCCTGGCGCCCGCCACGCGGGTGCCGGCTTTCCGCGCGTATTCATCCAAGCAGCATCTGAACCATGGACCGTCGCAACTTCCCCATCCCTCCCCGCCTTCTCTGGTCGCTGTGCATCAGCGCGGGAATCTTCAGCCCGGCAGCCCATGCCGCCGACGTGAGCATCACTATGCCGGCCGGTGGCAATTTCGTGATCAAGAATTCTGCGGGGGCCGAACGCTTGCGGGTACAGAACACAGGGGAGGTGCTGGTACCAGCCCTGCCTGCCGATGCAGCCACTGGCAACCAGCTGCTGTGCGTTGACGGCGCCACGGGGCAATTGGTGCATTGCGCGCCGGGTGTGGGCGGCGGGGCAACTGGCGCTACGGGAGCCACAGGGGCGGCTGGCGCCACAGGGGCAACAGGTCCTGTAGGCGCGACAGGCGCCACAGGGGTGGCTGGTCCGTCAGGCGCAACGGGAGTCACAGGTCCAACTGGGGCCACCGGTGCGGGCACCCCAGGCACCACGGGTTCGACGGGGGCCACTGGCGCGACTGGACCCACCGGACCTACAGGGGCCACGGGTGCAACCGGCCCGACGGGCCCGACCGGCATGACAGGGGCTACGGGCGTGACAGGGGCCCAGGGTGACACAGGTCCCACAGGGCCCCAGGGCGCGCAAGGCATTCAGGGAATCCAGGGCATCCAGGGCGTGACGGGTGCCACAGGAGCTGGACTTCAAGGCCCCACAGGCCCTGCAGGAGTCCCGGGGCCTGCAGGCTCGGGTGGGTTTTTCCAGACGTATACAACTCCTGCCCGCGGCAACAGCGCTGGCAACGGCACAATTTATTTGTTTGCCAACGGCGGCGGTAACACATTCGAGACCGATGCGCAGCGCATGGTACACACCTCATGCACCAATGCTTCATTGCGCGCCATGCTGACAGAGAACAGGGCGTTGAGCCTGACGCTGCAGCTGCGTCGAGGCGTGAACGAGAACTTCTCCAATGTGTCGGGCGTGCCAATCTGTACGCTTTCCAATGCCAACCCCACATGTGATGTGTCCGGCCCCGCCACTTACGCACCAGGCGACACCATGACTGTGCAGTTGGTTGGCACCCAGGCCTTCAATACGGCGGTTACCGGTTTGATCGTGGTGGCCTCCTGCCAGTGAGCTCGCTATGCGACCTGCGCGCCGCGTCCATATCTGCCTGAACATGATCGTCAAGAACGAGGCCCCGGTGATCGCGCGTTGCCTGGCCTCGGTCAAGCCGTGGGTAGACCATTGGGTGATCGTGGACACGGGCTCCAGCGATGGCACGCAGGACCTGGTGCGCCAGTGCATGGAGGGCATACCCGGCAGCCTGCACGAGCGGCCCTGGGTGGACTTCGCCCACAACCGCAACGAGGCGCTGGAGCTGGCGCGGCCGCACGGTGACTACCTGCTGTTCATTGATGCCGACGAGCAGCTGCGCGTGCCCGAAGGCTTTGCATGGCCGGCGCTGGAGGCGGACGGCTGCATGCTGTCCTGCCACATGGCGGGCACCGAATACCAGCGCAATGCGCTGATCGCCACGCGCGTGGACTGGCGCTGGGAAGGCGTGCTGCACGAGTACCTGACCGCCCCGGCGCACCAGGCCTGGCAGATGCTGGCGGGGCCGTACATCGATGTCTCGCACGACGGCGCGCGGGCGCGGGACCCGCAGACCTACCTGCGCGACATCGCCGTGCTCGAAAAGGCCGTGCGCGAGCAGCCCGGCAACACGCGCAACGTGTTCTATCTGGCGCAAAGCCACCGCGACGCGGGCCAGATCGAGTCCAGCCTGCATTGGTACCGGCAGCGCGCCGCCATGGGCGGCTGGGCCGAGGAGCAGTGGTTTGCGCTGTTCCAGATCGGCGTGCTGCTGGAGCGCTCGGGCGCCGAGCCGGCCGCCGTGCGCGAGGCCTATCTCACCGCCTATGCCGCGCGACCGCAGCGGGCCGAGCCCCTGTGCGAGCTGGCGCGCTACCATCGCGAGCGGTCCGAGTTTGCCCTGGCATGCCTCTATGCGCGCCAGGCCGCCGCGCTGCCGCGCCCGGCCGAGGACATCCTGTTCATCGACGCCCAGGTTTATGCCTGGCGCGCACTGGACGAGCTGGCCGTCAGCGCCTTCTACACCCCGCTGCGCGACCTGGGCCGCGCCGCGCTGCAGCAGTTGCTGGCCGAACGCCGCTACCCTGCCAGCGAGCAGGCACGCATCGAGGCCAATCGCCCCTTCTATGGCCTGTAGCCGCCTGGGCCGGGCAGCCTGCGACAATGGCCGCCATGCCGCACACCACCTCCCCCTGGCTGCATGAAGCCATCAACCGCATCGAGGCCGACTACCAGCGCAGTGCCGACACGCACCTGATACCGCTGCCCCTGCCCGGCTTTGCCGGCCTGGGGATCGATCTCTACCTCAAGGACGAATCCACCCATCCCACGGGCAGCCTCAAGCACCGGCTGGCGCGCTCGCTGTTTCTCTATGCGCTGTGCAATGGCTGGGTGCACGAGGGATCGACCATCGTCGAGGCATCGAGCGGCTCCACGGCCGTGAGCGAGGCCTACTTCGCGCGCCTGCTGGGCCTGCCCTTCGTGGCCGTGATGCCGCGCAGCACCTCGGTGGAGAAGATTGCACTGATCGAGTTCTACGGCGGCCGCTGCCATCTGGTGGACAGCGCCGCCCAGGTCTATGACGAGGCACGCGCCGTGGCCGCGCAGGCCGGCGGCCACTACATGGACCAGTTCACCTATGCCGAGCGCGCCACCGACTGGCGTGGCAACAACAATATTGCGGAGAGCATGTTCACCCAGATGCGGCGCGAGCGCCATGCCGTGCCGCGCTGGATCGTGGTGGGCGCGGGCACGGGCGGCACCAGTGCCACCATCGGCCGCTACGTGCGTTTCCAGCGCCATGCCACGGGCATCTGCGTGGCCGACCCCGAGGGCTCGGTGTTCGCCGCCTACCACCGCACGGGCGATGCCACCCTCACCGCGCCGGGCTCGCGCATCGAGGGCATAGGCCGCCCGCGCGTGGAGCCCAGCTTCGTGCGCACTCTGGTGGACCGCATGGAGGAGGTGGCGGACTGCGATTCCCTGGCCGCCATGCGCAGCCTGTCCGCACTGCTGGGCCGGCGCGTGGGGCCGTCCACCGGCACCAACTACGTGGCCATGCTCAGGCTGGCCAGCGAGATGCGCCAGCGCGGCGAGCAGGGCTCCATTCTTTCGCTGCTGTGCGATGCGGGCGAGCGCTACCTGCCCACCTACCATGATGCGGACTGGGTGATGCAGCGCATCGGCGACTGCGGGCCGGCCCAGGCGCGCATCGCGCAGTTGCAAGGCTGATCCATGATGCCCCTGCCCCGCCGCCATCTGCTGGGCCTGGCTGCCGGCCTGGGCCTGGGGGCGGCAGGACTGCCCGCCCAGGCACTGCCGCCACGCACGCTGGTCTTCCCGCGCGACCACGGCAGCCACCCCGGGCTGCGCACCGAGTGGTGGTACATCACCGGCCAGGCACGCGCAGCGGGCCGGGCCTGGGGTTTCCAGATCACCTTCTTCCGGTCGCGCGTGCAGGCCACGCAGGAGCTGCGCTCCGCCTTTGCGGCGCGCCAGTTGCTGTTTGCCCATGCGGCGCTGTGCGATGTGCAGGGCGCTCGCCTGCACCACGACCAGCGCATTGCGCGCGCAGGCTTTGGCATTGCCCAGGCCAGCGAGGCCGATGCCGACGTGCGGCTGCAGGACTGGTCGCTGGCCCGCACCGATGAAGGCGCTGCCGAGCGCTATACCACGCGCCTGCGCAGCAGCACATTCGCCCTGGACCTGCGCTTTGACACCCGCCTGCCCCCCTTGCTGCAGGGCCGCGCCGGCCTGTCGCGCAAGGGTCCCGAACCCGATCAGGCCAGCTACTACTACAGCCGCCCGCAGCTGCAGGTGAGCGGCACGCTGGAGCTGGCAGGCCAGCGCATGGCGATAGAAGCCGCACGCGAGCCCGGCGACAACCGCGCCTGGCTGGACCATGAATGGAGCCAGGCCCTGCTGCACCCCGAGGCCGTGGGCTGGGACTGGATAGGCATGAACCTGTTCGACGGCGGCGCGCTCACGGCCTTTCGCGTGCGACGGGCGGATGGCAGCGCGTTGTGGGCCGGCGGCTCGCTGCGCGGTGTGGATGGCACGCTGCAGGTCTTCGCCCACGATGCAGTGCAGTTCACGCCGCTGCGCCACTGGAGCAGCCCTGCCAGCGGAGCGCGCTACCCCGTGCAATGGCAGGTGGACACGCCCGCTGGCCGCTTCACCGTGAACGCCCTGGTCGATGACCAGGAGCTGGACAGCAGCGCCTCCACCGGTGCCATCTACTGGGAGGGCCTGTGCAGCCTGCAAAAGCCCACCGGCCCGGGCCAGGAGGCGCGAGCCGGTCAGGGATACCTGGAGATGACGGGCTACGCCCGGCCGCTGCAGTTGTAGCTATGGCAGTCAACAGCATGGGCACGTAGCCCACCCCCTTGAAACCGTCCCAACCCGGCTCTCAAGGGGTACGCTTTTTCTGCAGCCGGACGATCAGCTCGCCCATGATGCCCTTGCGGAACAGCAGCACGCAGACCACGAAGATCAGGCCCGTGACGATGGTCACCGACTCGCCCAGCGTGGAGAACCACTCCACGCCCGTGAGGCGCTGCAGGAAGAGGCCGAACTCGCCGATCTTGTTCTCCAGCATGACCACCACGGCCGATCCCAGGATGGGGCCGGACAGCGTGCCCAGGCCGCCCATCAGCGTCATCAGGATCACGTGGCCGGAGGTGGTCCAGTGCACATCCGACAGCGTGGCAAAGCCCAGCACCACGGTCTTGAGCGAACCGGCCAGGCCCGTGAGCGCGGCCGAGATCACGAAGGCCAGCAGCTTGAAGCGCGCCACGTCGTAGCCCAGCGAGGTCGCGCGCGGCTCGTTCTCCTTGATGGCCTTGAGCACCTGGCCGAAGGGCGAGTGGATGGTGCGCACGATCAGCAGGAAGGCCAGGACCACGATGACCAGCGTGACGTAGTACATGGTCATGTCGCTGGCCAGGTCGATGAGGCCGAACAGCTTGCCGCGCGGCACGCCCTGCAGCCCGTCCTCGCCGCCCGTGAAGGGCGCCTGCAGGCACACGAAGAACAGCATCTGGGCCAGCGCCAGCGTGATCATGGAAAAGTAGATGCCCTGGCGGCGGATGGCCAGCCAGCCGAAGATCAGCCCCAGCAGCGCGCCGCCGGCCGTGCCGGCCAGCATGGCCAGCTCGGGCGTGAAGCCCCAGCCCTTGATGGCGTAGCCCGTCACATAGGCCGCGCCGCCCAGGAAGGCCGCGTGGCCGAAGGACAGCAGGCCCGTGTAGCCCAGCAGCAGGTTGAAGGCCGAGGCGAACAGTGCGAAGCACATGAGCTTCATCACGAACACCGGATACGCGCCCAGCAGGGGCGCCGCCAGCAGGCCCAGCAGCAGCAGGCCATAGCCCCAGGGGGCAATGCGTTGAACGAGAGTCTTGGATTTCATGTGGTCGGCCCCTTGTCCTCGTTCTTGTTATTTCTCTTTGCCGAACAGGCCGGCGGGGCGGATGAGCAAAACGATGACCATGATGAAGAACACCACGGTGGACGATGCCTCGGGCCAGAAGACCTTGGTCAGGCCCTCGATCACCCCCAGGCCCAGGCCGGTGAGGATGGAGCCCATGATGGAGCCCATGCCTCCGATCACCACCACGGCGAAGACCACGATGATGAGGTTCTGCCCCATCAGCGGCGTGACCTGGTAGACGGGCGCCGCCAGCACGCCGGCAAAGGCGGCCAGGGCCGCGCCGAAGGCATAGGTCAGCGTGATCATCACGGGCACGTTGACGCCGAAGGCCTCGACCAGGCGCGGGTTCTCGGTGCCGGCCCGCAGGTAGGCGCCAATGCGCGTCTTCTCGATCATGAACCAGGTGGCCACGCAGACCACGATGGAGGCGAGCACCACCCATGCGCGGTAGTTGGGCAGGATCATGAAGCCCAGGTTGGTCGCGCCCTCCAGCAGCTCGGGCGTGTCATAGCCCAGCCCCGAGACGCCGTAGACCGAGCGGAACAGGCCCTCGATCAGCAGCGACAGGCCCAGCGTCAGCAACAGGCCGTAGAGATGGTCGAGCTTGTAGATCCAGCGCAACAGGAAGCGCTCGATCAGCACCCCCAGCAGGCCCACCAGCAGCGGCGACAGCACCAGCATCACCCAGTAGTTGATGTTGAAGTAGCTCATGGCCATCCAGGTGACCATGGCGCCCAGCATGAACAACGCGCCGTGGGCGAAGTTGATCACGTTGAGCAGGCCGAAGATCACCGCCAGCCCCAGGCTGAGGATGGCGTAGAACGAGCCGTTGACCAGCCCCAGAAGGAGCTGGCTCATCAGGCCTGGCAGGGAAACACCAAAGATTTCCATGGGATGCAGCTGTCGTGGTTGGCCGGGTGGCGGTTGGGGGTCAGTGGCGGCGCGGCGTTACTTCCACAGCGCGCACTTGGTCTCGGCCTTGGTGGTCCAGACCTGGTCGGCGGGCAGCGTGGCCACGACCTTCAGGTAGTCCCAGGGCTTCTTGGACTCGGCGGGCTTCTTGACCTCGACCAGGTACATGTCGTGGGCAAAGGTGCCGTCGGGACGGATCGAGCCCTTGCCGTAGAAATCGTCGATGGGCGTGCTCTTGAGATGGGCCATGACCTTGTCGGCATCCGTGGACTTCACGGCCTGCACGGCCTTGAGGTAGCTGGTCACGGCCGAGTAGTCGGCGGCCTGGATGGAGGTAGGCATGCGCTTGGTCTTGGCAAAGAAGCGCTCGGCGAACTTGCGCGCCGCGTCGTTCTGGTCCCAGTACCAGCTGGTGGTGAACTGCATGCCTTCGGTGTTCTTCAGGCCCAGGCTATGGATGTCGGTCAGGAACACCAGCAGGCCCACGGTCTTCATGCTCTTGTTGATGCCGAATTCCTTGGCCGCCTTGATGGCGTTGATGGTGTCGCCACCGGCATTGGCCAGGCCCAGGATCTGGGCCTTGGAGGCCTGCGCCTGCAGCAGGAAGGACGAGAAGTCCGAGGCGTTGAGCGGATGCTTGACGCCGCCCACCACCTTGCCGCCCTTGGCCTTGATCACCGCCGTGGTGTCGTTCTCCAGCGCGTGGCCGAAGGCGTAGTCTGCCGTCAGGAAGAACCAGTCCTTGCCGCCGCGCTCCACCACGGCCGTGCCCGTGCCCTTGGCCAGGGCCACGGTGTCATAGGCGTAGTGCACGGTGTAGGGATTGCACTGCTCGTTGGTCAGCGCCGACGAGCCTGCGCCGCTGTTGAAGTGCACGCGCTTTTTCTCATTGGCCACCTGCGACACCGCCAGGGCCGTGCCGGAGTTGGTGCCGCTGAACACCAGCGAGATACCCTGCGTGTCCACCCACTCGCGCACCTTGGAGGCGGCGATGTCGGCCTTGTTCTGGTGGTCGGCGCTCAGCAGCTCGATGGGCTGGCCCAGCACCTTGCCGCCGAAGTCATCGATGGCCATCTGCATGGCGGTGACGGCATTCTTGCCTTCCACGTCCGCATACAGGCTGGACATGTCGGTCACGAAGCCGATCTTCACCTTCTCCTGTGCCATGGCAAGCGGGCTGGCCAGGCCGGCGGCGGCCAGCATGCACGACAGTGCGGTCAGTTTTGCTTTCATTGGTGTCTCCTTCGCGTTGATGTCTTGGGTTTTTTGTCACAGGGCCATGGCAGGAATGCAGCCGGCGAGCCCCAGGCGCCAGCCACGATGGATATCCGGGTCAGACTCCGAGCAGTTCGTTGAGCACGGGCATCTTGGCCTGCAGCTCGGCCGCGCCGAAACGCTCGACCACATGGCCGTGCTCGACCACGTAGAAGCGGTCGGCCAGCGGCGCCGCGAAGTGGAAGTTCTGCTCCACCATCACCACGGTGTAGCCCTTGGTGCGCAGCATGGTGATCATGCGGGCCAGCGCCTGCACGATGACGGGGGCCAGGCCTTCGGAGATCTCGTCGAGCAGCAGCAGCCGCGCGCCGGTACGCAAAATGCGCGCCACCGCCAGCATCTGCTGCTCGCCGCCCGACAGGCGCGTGCCCTGGCTGTGGCGGCGCTCGGCCAGGTTGGGGAACATGGCGTAGATCTCATCCACGCTCATGCCCTGCTGGCCGGTCTTGAGCGGCGGCGGCAGCATCAGGTTCTCCTCGCACGAGAGGCTGGAGAAGATGCCGCGCTCTTCCGGGCAGTAGCCCACGCCCAGGTGGGCAATGCGGTGCGTGGGCAGGTGGATGGCCTCCACGCCATTGATCCTGATCGAGCCCTTGCGTGCGCCCGTCAGCCCCATGATGGCGCGCAGCGTGGACGTGCGGCCCGCGCCGTTGCGCCCCAGCAGCGTGACTACCTCGCCGGGCTGGACCACCAGGTCCATGCCGTGCAGCACATGGGATTCGCCATACCAGGCCTGCAGGCCCTTGATTTCCAATGCCGGTACAGTCATCTCAATGCGCTCCCTGCAACTGGCCGTCGGTGGTGCCCATATACGCTTCCATCACTTGCGGGTTGCGCGAAACTTCCTCGTATGGCCCCTCGGCCAGCACGGCGCCGCGCTGCAGCACCGTGATGCGGTCGGCGATGGTGGAGATCACCTTCATGTTGTGCTCCACCATGAGAATCGTGCGACCTGCCGAGACCTTCTTGATCAGCTGGGTCACGCGGTCCACGTCTTCGTGGCCCATGCCCTGGGTGGGCTCGTCCAGCAGCATCAGCTCGGGCTCCATGGCCAGCGTGGTGGCGATCTCCAGCGCGCGCTTGCGGCCATAGGGCAGGTTGACGGTGACCTCGTCGGCCAGGTCCTGCAGGCCGACTTCGGACAGCAGCTGCATGGCGCGGTCATTGAGCATGGACAGGCTTTTTTCGCTGCGCCAGAAATGGAACTCGGTGCCCAGCTTGCGCTGCAGGCCGATGCGCACGTTCTCCAGCAGCGTGCAATGCGGGAAGACGGCCGAGATCTGGAAGGACCGGATCACGCCACGGCGCGCGATCTGCGCCGGCGCCTCCTGCGTGATGTCCTCGCCGTTGAAACGGATGGTGCCGGAGGTGGGCTCCAGGAACTTGGTCAGCAGATTGAAGCAGGTGGTCTTGCCTGCGCCATTGGGGCCGATCAAGGCATGGATGGAGCCGCGGCGCACCGAAAGGTCCACCTTGCTCACCGCCGTAAATCCCTTGAACTCTTTGGTCAGGTTCCGGGTTTCGAGAATAACGTCGCTCATGTGCGCTTCGCCTGCTCCGTTGATGCTGCCAGCCGCCAACGCGTCGCCAGAGGCTCTGGTGGGCGTTGTGCAGGGTCGGACGCATCGTAGGCTTGCCGACGTTGTGCACCGCAGCGGGAAAACGCCTACGTAGGTGCTCCTAAGCACAGGCCCTGCCCCGCACTGCAGCATGGCGCATCAAGACGAGTCGCCGCAAAAACAAGAAGCAACCACTCACACTTGAAATAATCAAGCAGTCACGGGGCTGCAAGGCGCCGCGGCTGCAGGCGGGCCCTAGGGTTCTCCATCACCTCGGCCCGGCGACGCCCACGCGGAAGGCCAGAGCGCTTCCAAAGAGATAGCAAACTACCCTTTTTGCGGCTTGGCAGACAGCGACCAATGTCTGCTGCCTTACGGGAAACACCCAGGTGGGCAATCTCCCTGTGGCCTGCTCAGTCACTATGCGAAAAGCCGCGGATATGCTTGGGTTTGTCGCCCCATCAATTGAATGGCGACAAAGCGACTCAAAGCGCTATTCAATTAATAGCACCAGGTGATTGCCTGGCATGGGAATTGGCGATCGATCGCCATGAGCGCAATTGTCGCCGCCAAGACAGCATGTGCCCGGAGCAAGTTACTGCAGCGTTTCCTTGCTGCCTTGCGGCAAGGCCAATGGAACCACGGCAATGCCTTCGTCCAGCAATTGCATGGCCTGCTCGGGACTGGCCTTGCCGCGGATGGCGCGCTCTTCGGTCTCGCCATAGTGCATGCGGCGGGCTTCATCGGCAAAGCGTTCGCCCACGTCCTCGGTCTGCTGCGCGACCTTGCGCGACCACTGCAGCCAGGCGGCCTGCATGGCCTGCAATTGCTCACGCGCCTGGGGCGGCATGGCCGTTGAAGCAGCGGCTGCCGCGCTGGCGGCGGAGGCGGCTGCAGCAGGCTCTGCCGCCGCAGCCGGGGGCAAACTTGCAGGCTTGGCGCCAAGATTGATGCGGGGGGCGCTCAGGCGCTTGGTGATGTCGCTGTGGCCGCAGACGGGGCACAGCACCAGCTGGCGCTGCAGCTGGCTCTGGAAATCCTCTTCCGAGGCGAACCAGCCCTCGAAGAGGTGGCCCTGCGGGCAATGGAGGTCGAGCACTTTCATCGCGCACCCTCATCCATGAAGCAACCGGCACCGCGGCCTCAGCCGCGGCGGTGAATCAGGAAACGATAGACGAAACCCGGGAATGCCAGTGTCAGGAACAACGCCCCCGTGATGGCATAGAACTCCCAGCCCTGGGGTGCAATCTGCCCCACGCGGCGCTCCAGCAGCAGCGCCACGCCGCCGACGATGAAGTACAGCAGCACCATCTCCAGCAGGCACAGGGCCAGCGGCTTGCGCTGGGTGCGCAGCGGCCCCAGCTGCAGCCAGCGGGGGTTGAAGAAAGGCAAATTGGCTGCCACAAAGGCAGCCAATATCACGAGCCAGATCGAAGCGGTTTGCGACAAGCCGATGTCCTCACCGCAGGGCCTTGCGCGCAAGGCCCTGCACAGGGAAAGTGGATCAGGAAGCCAGGGCGCGCACGACGGCGTCGGCGCACAGGGCCATCAGGCCGCCGGGCAGGATGCCCAGACCCAGCACCAGGGCGCCATTGAGGGTCAGCACCACGCGCACGTCCAGCGAAGCGGAAACGCTGGTGGCGGTGATGGGCTCATCAAAGTACATGACCTTGACGACGCGCAGGTAGTAGAAGGCGCCGATCAGCGACATGACCACGGCGAACACGGCCAGGGCGATGTACAGGCTGTGGCCCGAAGCCACCAGCGCCTGCAGCACCGACAGCTTGGCGTAGAAGCCGACCAGGGGCGGAATGCCGGCCATGGAGAACAGGCAGATCGCCATCACGCCGGCATACAGCGGGCTACGCTGGTTCAGGCCGGCAAAGTCGGCGACCTCTTCGCTCTCGAAGCCTTCGCGGGCCAGCAGCTGGATCACGCCGAAGGCGGCCAGCGTGGTCAGCACATAGGTCACCACGTAGAACATGGCCGAGCTGTAGGCGTTCTCGACGGTGGCCGGATCGACCTTGCCGTCGACCACACCCGACATCAGGCCCAGCAGCACGAAGCCCATCTGCGAGATGGTCGAGTAGGCCAGCATGCGCTTGAGGTTGGTCTGCTGCAGGCCGGCCAGGTTGCCGACCAGCAGAGAGGCAATGGCAAGCACGGCCAGCATCTGCTGCCAGTCGATGGCCAGCGGCAGCAGGCCGTCCACCAGCAGGCGGATGACGATGGCGAAGGCCGCCAGCTTGGGCGCGCCACCGATCATGGTGGTGATGGCCGTGGGAGCGCCCTGGTACACGTCGGGGACCCACATGTGGAAGGGAACCACGCCCAGCTTGAAGGCCAGGCCGGAGACCACGAAGACCAGGCCGAACACCAGCACCTGGTGCTTGATTTCGCCCGAGTTGATGGCCTTGAACACCTGGCCGATGTCCAGCGAACCGGTCGCGCCGTAGAGCATGGACATGCCGTACAGCAGGAAGCCGCTGGCCATGGCGCCAAGCACGAAGTACTTCATCGCGGCCTCGACCGAAGCCGTGTGGTCGCGGCGCAGCGCCACCAGGGCGTAGCTGGACAGCGTCAGCAGCTCCAGGCCCAGGTAGATGACCAGGAAGTTGTTGCCCGAGATCATGATGAACATGCCCAGCAGCGCGAGCATGGCCAGCGTGAAGAGCTCGCCGCCGCGCAGCATGTCGCGGTCAGCGGCATAGGGTCGGCCGTAGACCAGGGTGACCATCATGGCCACGGTGGCGAAACACTTGAGCCAGTTGCCCATGGCGTCGGAGACGACCATGTTGCCCCAGCCATAGAACGTGTTGCCACTGGAGGCATACATGCCTTGCAGCACGGCCACCACGCCCAGGGTCAGCAGTGTCAGAACATAGGTGCCCGTGCGGCGCGGGCTTTTGACGCCCAGGTCCACCAGGGCGATCACGCAGGCCATGACCAGGAGAAGGATCTCCGGATAGATGGCCAGCCAGCTGATGTTGTCAATCATCTCGATTCTCTCGTTTCAGTCTGGTCACTGCAGCTTGCTCATGGCCACATGCTTGAGCAGCTCGGCCACGGACACATCCATCACGTCAGTGAAGGGCTTGGGATACAGGCCCATGTACAGCACGGCGATGGCCAGCAGACCCAGCACCAGGAACTCGCGGTTGCCGATGTCGGTCAGGCCGCGCACATTGTCATTGGTGACAGGACCCAGGTAGACGCGCTTGTACATCCACAGCGTGTAGGCCGCGCCGAAGATCAGCGCCGTGGCAGCGCCCAGGCCGATCCAGAAGTTGTATTGCACGGCGCCCAGGATCACCATCCACTCGCCGACGAAGCCGGCCGTCGCGGGCAGGCCGCAGTTGGCCATGGCGAACAGCAGCGCGAAGGCCGCGAACTTGGGCATGGTGTTGACCACGCCGCCGTAGGAAGCGATTTCACGCGAGTGCACGCGGTCGTAGAGCACGCCGATGCACAGGAACATGGCGCCCGACACGAAGCCGTGGGCAATCATCTGCACGATGCCGCCAGCAATGCCCAGCGGATTGAAGATGAAGAAGCCCAGGGTCACGAAGCCCATGTGGGCCACGGACGAGTAGGCCACCAGCTTCTTCATGTCCTTTTGCACCAGGGCGACCACGCCCACGTAGATCACGGCGATCAGCGACAGGGCGATGACCAGCCAGGCCCACTTGTGCGAGGCATCGGGTGCGATGGGCATGGAAAAGCGCAGGAAACCGTAGGCGCCCAGCTTCAGCATGATGGCGGCCAGCACGGCGGAGCCGCCGGTGGGCGCTTCCACGTGCACGTCGGGCAGCCAGGTGTGGACCGGCCACATCGGCACCTTCACGGCAAAGGCCGCGAAGAAGGCGAAGAAGATCAGCGTCTGGGCCGTCATGGACAGCGGCAGCTTGTGCCAGTCGAGGATCTCGAAGCTGCCACCCGACTGGGTGTACAGGTAGATCACGGCGACCAGGGTCAGCAGCGAACCCATCAGCGTGTACAGGAAGAACTTGAAGGCCGCATAGATGCGGTTGGGACCGCCCCAGATGCCGATGATGAGGTACATCGGGATCAGCGTGGCCTCGAAGAACACGTAGAACAGCAGGCCGTCCAGCGCGCTGAACACGCCGACCATCAGGCCGGACAGGATCAGGAAGGCGCCCATGTACTGGTTCACGCGCTCGGTGATGTTCTCCCACGACGCGATCACGACGATCACGGTGATGAAGGCGGTCAGCGGCACGAACCAGAACGAGATGCCATCCACGCCCAGGTGGTAGTGGATGTTGAAGCGCTCGATCCACAGCGCCTTCTCCACGAACTGCATGGCAGCCGTGCTGTTGTCGAACTGCTGTATCAGCGGCAGCGTGACGGCCAAGCCTGCCAGCGCGCCGACCAGGGCCAGCCAGCGCACTGCCTTGACCTGATCCTCGCGGCCCAGGGCCAGCAGGAGGGCGCCGAAGGCGATCGGCACCCAGATTGAAAGACTCAACCAATGCATTTTTGTTCTTCCCCTACTACTTGTTGAGCCACACGAAATACGTCATGAGAGCGAACACGCCCAGCAGCATGACCAACGCGTAGTGATAGAGATAGCCCGACTGCAGCTTGCGCACCCACTGGCCGATGCGGCCGATGAGCTTCCACGAGCCGTTGACGATGCCGCCATCGATGATGGCCTGGTCGCCGACCTTCCAGAAGAAGCTGCCGAAGGCGCGTGCGCCGCGGGCGAAGATGTTCTCGTAGACCCAGTCCACGCCGTACTTGCCTTCCAGTGCCTGGTAGACACCGATCTTCTGCATGGACGACTTGATGGCGGCAGGCACTTCGGGCTTGACCATGTAGAACAGGTAGGAGACGACGACGCCTGCCAGTGCAAGCCAGAACGGCGCGGCCGTGAAGCCGTGCAGCGCCATGGGCACCCAGCCGTGGATCTTCTCGGCCAGCTCGGCCATGGCGCCGTGCTTGCTGCCATCGACGTGGATCACACCCTTGAAGAAATCACCGAACAGCATGGGCATCAGTGCCAGGGCACCGATCACCACCGAGGGGATGGCCAGCAGCATCAGCGGGCCGGTCACGACCAGTGGCGACTCATGCGGCTTGGCATCGTGGCCATGGCCGTGGTGGTCGTCATGGGCGTGGTGGTCATCGTGGCCATGGTGGTGCGCATCGGGATTCTGGTCGTAGCGCTCCTTGCCGTGGAAGACGATGAAGTACAGGCGGAAGGAGTAGAAGGCCGTGATGAACACGCCGGCCAGCACCGCGAAATTGGCGAAGCCAGCACCCGGCAGGTTGGTGGCATGCACGGCCTCGATGATGGCGTCCTTCGAGTAGAAGCCCGAGAAGAACGGCGTGCCGATCAGCGCCAGGTTGCCCAGCAGGAACGTGATCCAGGTGATGGGCATGTACTTGCGCACGCCGCCCATCCAGCGGATGTCCTGGTTGTGGTGCATGCCCATGATCACCGAGCCGGCGCCAAGGAACAGCAGGGCCTTGAAGAAGGCGTGGGTCATCAGGTGGAACACGGCCACCGAGTAGGCCGAGGCGCCCAGGGCCACGGTCATGTAGCCCAGCTGCGACAGCGTGGAGTACGCGATCACGCGCTTGATGTCGTTCTGGATGATGCCCAGCACGCCCATGAACAGCGCCGTGATGGAGCCGATCACCAGGATGAAGCTCAGCGCGGTGTCCGACAGCTCGTACAGCGGCGACATGCGCGAGACCATGAAGATGCCGGCCGTCACCATGGTGGCGGCGTGGATCAGTGCCGAGATGGGGGTCGGGCCTTCCATCGAATCGGGCAGCCAGGCATGCAGCGGGAACTGGGCCGACTTGCCCATGGCGCCGATGAACAGGCAGATGGCCGTCACCGTCACCAGCAGCCAGCCGGTGCCCGGCAGCAGGGTGTTCTGGATCTCGGGCAGCTTGGCGAAGATCTCGCCATAGTTCATGGTGCCCGTGTAGGCAGCGATCAGGCCGATGCCCAGGATGAAGCCGAAGTCGCCCACGCGGTTGACCAGGAAGGCCTTCATGTTGGCGAAGATGGCCGAGGGCTTGTTGTAGTAGAAGCCGATCAGCAGATACGACACCAGGCCCACGGCTTCCCAGCCGAAGAACAGCTGCAGCAGGTTGTTGCTCATGACGAGCATCAACATGGAGAAGGTGAACAGCGAGATGTAGGAGAAGAAACGGTTGTAGCCGTCATCTTCCTGCATGTAGCCGATGGTGTAGATGTGCACCATCAGCGACACGAAGGTCACCACGCACATCATCATGGCCGTGATGCTGTCGATCAGGAAACCGACTTCCATCTTCAGCCCGCCGATTTCCATCCAGGTGTAGATGGACTGGTCGAAGCGCGCCCCGTCGAAGATCACGCTGTTGAAGGTGATGGCCGACAGGATGAAGGCGATCAGCACGCCCAAAATCGTGAGGGAATGGCTGCCGCCGCGACCGATCTTGTTGCCGCCGAAGGCCGTGCCCCAGATACCCGCGAGCGCGGAACCCGCCAGCGGTGCCAGCGGCACCGCCAGGAGCATGGATGCAGAGAGTGTTTGACTCATTCTTAAGAACCTTGCAAGTTACGGCGGACTCAACCCTTGAGGGAGTTGAGATCTTCCGCATTGATGCTGGTCTTGTTGCGGAACAGAAGCACCAGGATCGCCAGACCGATGGCCGACTCGGCCGCTGCCACTGTCAGGATGAAGAACACGAACACCTGTCCGTGCATGTCACCCAGATAGCTGGAGAAGGCCACGAAGTTCATGTTGACGGCCAGGAGCATCAGCTCGATGGCCATCAGCAGCACGATCAGGTTCTTGCGGTTCAGAAAAATGCCAACGACGGAGAGCGCGAACAGCATGGCGCCCAGCGTCAAGTAATGGCCCAAAGTCAGCGTCATGCTTTTGTCTCCACGGCGGGGGTTGCCTCGGCGGCCGGTGCCTGCGGCGCCTGGGTGACCGGCACCTTGACCAGCTCGAGGCGATCCTTTGCGCGCACGCGGATCTGCTGGGCCGGGTTCACTGCCTTGCTGTCCTTGCGCTTGCGCAGGGTCAGGGCGATGGCGGCGATCATGGCCACCAGCAGGATCACGGCAGCGATCTCGACGGGGTACAGGTATTCGGTGTACAGCAGCTTGCCCAGGGCCTGGGTGTTGGAGTACTGCACGGTCTGGCCGGCAGCGTTGACCGTGGCCGCAATGGCCTTGGGCTCCTCGACACCGCTGAAGCCGCCCATCAGCACCATGCCCATTTCAAAGGCGATCAGTGCGCCGATCAGGGCAGCGAAGGGGAAATGCTTCCAGAAGCCCTGGCGCACGGCGTCGATGCGGATGTCCAGCATCATCACCACGAACAGGAACAGCACCATCACGGCGCCCAGGTAGACCAGCACCAGGGTCACGCCCAGGAACTCGGCCTTGAGCAAAAGCCAGATGCCGGCAGCCTGCGAGAAGGCCAGGATCAGGTTGAGCACGGCGTGCACGGGGTTGCGCGCCGTGACGACCCGGAAGGCTGCAAACAGCAGCACGACCGAGAACAGATAGAAGAAACCAGTTTTGGCGTCCATGGATCGAATCTTTTCAAGTGATCAAGGAGCCGCTTCAGCGGTACTTGGCGTCCGCAGCCTTGGCGGCGGCAATCTCGGGTTCGTAGCGATCGCCAACGGCCAGCAGCATGTCCTTGGTGAAGTACAGGTCGCCGCGCTTTTCTCCGTGGTATTCGAAGATATGCGTCTCGACGATGGAATCCACCGGGCAGCTTTCCTCGCAGAAGCCGCAGAAGATGCACTTGGTCAGGTCGATGTCGTAGCGCGTGGTGCGGCGCGAGCCGTCGTCACGCACATCGGACTCGATGGTGATGGCCATGGCCGGGCAGACCGCTTCGCACAGCTTGCAGGCGATGCAGCGCTCTTCGCCGTTGTCATAACGGCGCAGGGCGTGCAGTCCGCGAAAACGCGGCGACAGAGGTGTCTTTTCTTCGGGGAACTGCACCGTGACCTTGCGGCGGAAGGTGTAGCGGCCAGTCAGGGCCATGCCCTTGGCCAGTTCCCAGAGCATGAAGCTCTTGAAGAAATCTTTGATCGAAAATGGGGTAGCAGCAACCGCAGACATTCTTGCTCCGCTCAGTTCCAGATGTTCCAAGGCGAGTGCATCCAGCCACCCACGATGACCAGCCACACCAGGGTGACGGGAATGAAGATCTTCCAGCCCAGACGCATGATCTGGTCATAGCGAAAGCGCGGGAAGGTGGCACGGATCCAGATGAACATGGACACGACCAGGAAAGTCTTCGCCGCCAGCCAGATCCATCCGGGGATGAACGACAGGAAGTCGAACGGAGGCAGCCAGCCGCCCAGGAACATGATCACGGCCAGGATGGACACCAGCCACATGCTGGCGTACTCGGCCAGGAAGAAGATGGCAAAGCCCATGCCCGAGTACTCGACCATGTGGCCGGCCACGATTTCGGCTTCGCCTTCGACCACGTCGAAGGGGTGGCGGTTGGTCTCGGCCACGGCCGAGATCAGGTACACCACGAAGATCGGCAGCAGCGGCAGCCAGTTCCACGACAGGACGCTGGCACCCATGCTGGCGAACTGGCCCTGGCCCTGGCTCAGCACGATCTGCGTCAGATTCATGCTGCCCGTGACCATGATCACCACCAGGAAGCAGAAGCCCAGCGCGATCTCGTAGCTGACCATCTGCGCCGAGGCGCGCAGCGCGCCCAGGAAGGCGTACTTGGAGTTGGAGGCCCAGCCGGCAATGATCACGCCATAGACTTCAATGGACGTGATGGCCATGATCAGCAGCAGGCCGGCGTTGACGTTGGCCAGCGCCACTTCGGGGCCGAAGGGGATCGCCACCCATGCCGCCAGGGCGGGCATGATGGCCATCACGGGACCCACGTAGAACAGGCCCTTGGCGGCGGCCGTGGGCTGGATCAGTTCCTTGGTCAGCAGCTTCAGGCCGTCGGCCAGGGGCTGCAGCAGGCCGAAGGGACCCACGCGGTTGGGACCCATGCGAACCTGCATGAAGCCCAGCAGCTTGCGCTCCCACAGCGTCAGGTAGGCCACGGCGCCCATCAGCGGGGCGACGATGGCGACGATGCCCAGCAGGATCCAGAGCACGGGCCAGGCCACGTCGGTCCACCAGGGGGCGGCGATCAGGCCGGCACCGGCCGTCTTGAGTGCGTCAATCATGCGGCGCCTCCCTCACGAGCCTGACGTGCATCTGCCGTCAGTTGCAGCGACGTCGCGCGGCGCACGATGCTGTCGAGCTGATAAATGCTGGCCACCACGGGCGCGGCATGGCCGGCGCCGTTGGCGATGGAATTCACGGCAGGCGCGCCATTACCCAGCAGGTTGGCCGGCACGCTGGTGGCGCCGGCGGTGGCGGCTGCGAGCACGTCCTGCGACGTCTCGTAGTCCACGCCCTGCACGCCCAGCAGGTTGGCCAGAACGCGCAGCACCTTCCAGCCCGGACGGGCTTCGGCCAGCGGCTTGACCACGGCATGGAAGCTTTGCAAGCGGCCTTCGGCGTTGACGAAGCTGCCCGAGGTTTCCGTGAACGGGGCGATGGGCAGCAGCACGTCGCTGAATTCCATGTTGGCCTTGAACGGGCTCAGGGTCACGACCATCTCGGCCTTGCCCAGTGCCTCTGCGGCGCGGGCGCCGGCAGCGGAGTCGAACACGGGTTCGTTGTTCAGCAGCAGCACGGCCTTGAGGCCGCCGGCCAGCATCTGGCCTGCGTTCAGGCCCGAAGCGGCAGGCTGTGCGCCCACCCACTGCGCGCCCACCGTGTTGGCGGCTTCGGTCAGGTAGCCGACCGAGGCGCCGGTCTGCTCGGCAATCCAGTTGGCCAGCGACAGCAGGGTCGATGCCTGTGCGTGGTGCGCAGCGGCATTGCCCAGCAAGATGGCCTTGCGCTCGCCGCGCAGCAGCGCGGTGGCAATGGCCTGGGCCTCGGCATGCACGTTGGCGGCGGCCACGGGAGCGGCAACACCTTTTTCCTGCGCCACGGCGGCGGCCACATCGGCCAGCGCCTGGGCCCAGTCCGGGGCTGCCACGATGGACGCCGTCACCGGCATGGCCCAGTCGTAGACACGCTCATTGATGGCGAGCACGGTGCAGCCCTGCTTGGCCGCCTGGCGGATGCGCTGCGCGAAAAGCGGATGGTCCTTGCGCAGGTTGGAGCCGAGCACCAGGACGCCTTGCAGCTTGGAAAGCGAGGCGATGGGCGTGCCCAGCCACTGCACGCCCTGGGCGGCGGTGAACTCGGCGTTGCGCAGGCGATGGTCGATGTTCTCGCTGCCCAGGCCGCGCACCAGCTTGCCTGCCAGGAACAGCTCTTCCAGCGTGCTGTGCGGGCTGACCAGCGCGCCGATGGCGGAGGCGCCATGGTCGTTCTTGATCTGGCGCAGGCCATTGGCCACGTATTCGAGGGCCGTCTGCCAGTCGACTTCCTTCCACTCACCGCCCTGCTTGAGCATGGGGCGGGTCAGGCGTTCGTCACTGTTCAGGGCTTCGTAGGAGAAGCGGTCGCGGTCGGCGATCCAGCACTCGTTGACCTCTTCGTTCTCGAAGGGCACGACGCGCAGGACCTTGTGGTTCTTGACCTGGACGATGAGGTTGGCACCCGTGGAATCATGGGGCGAGACCGACTTGCGGCGCGACAGCTCCCAGGTGCGGGCGCTGTAGCGGAAGGGCTTGCTGGTCAGCGCGCCCACGGGGCAGATGTCGATCATGTTGCCCGACAGCTCGGAGTCCACCGTATCGCCCACCACCGTGGTGATCTCGGAGTGCTCGCCGCGGTTGATCATGCCCAGCTCCATCACGCCGGACACTTCCTGTCCGAAGCGCACGCAGCGGGTGCAGTGGATGCAGCGGCTCATCTCCTGCATGGAGATCAGCGGGCCCACGTCCTTGTGGAAGACCACGCGCTTTTCTTCCTCGTAGCGCGAGGCGGAGCTGCCGTAGCCCACGGCCAGATCCTGCAGCTGGCATTCGCCGCCCTGGTCGCAGATCGGGCAGTCCAGCGGGTGATTGATGAGCAGGAACTCCATCACCGATTGCTGTGCCTTGATCGCCTTCTCGCTCTTGGTGCGCACGATCATGCCCTGCGTCACGGGCGTGGCGCAGGCGGGCATGGGCTTGGGGGCCTTTTCCACGTCCACCAGGCACATGCGGCAGTTGGCGGCGATGGAAAGTTTCTTGTGGTAGCAGAAATGCGGGATGTAGGTGCCTGCCTTCTCGGCTGCATGCATGACCATGCAGCCCTCGGCGACCTCCACCTTCTTTCCGTCCAGTTCAATTTCAACCATATGCTTTTCTCGCGATCAGGCGGCGTGGACCGTCTGCTTGGAAGCGTTCTGGATCTTCGCTTCAAACTCGTGGCGGAAGTGCTTGATCATGGCGCGCACCGGCATCGCTGCCGCATCGCCCAGCGCACAGATCGTGCGCCCCATGATGTTCACGGACACCGAGTCCAACAGCTCGATGTCTTCAGGACGGCCTTCGCCGTGCTCGATTCGGTTGACCACGCGCCACAGCCAGCCCGTGCCTTCGCGGCAGGGAGTGCACTGGCCGCAGGACTCGTGCTGGTAGAAGTAGGACAGGCGCAGCAGGCTCTCGACCATGTCGCGCGAGTCGTCCATCACGATCACGGCGCCCGAGCCCAGCATGGAGCCGGCCTTGGCGATGGAGTCGTAGTCCATCGTGCATTCCATGATGATGTCGGCCGGCAGCACGGGCGAGGACGATCCGCCGGGGATCACGGCCTTGAGCTTGCGGCCCGTACGCACGCCACCGGCCAGCTCCAGCAGCTTGCTGAAGGGCGTGCCCAGCGGCACTTCGTAGTTGCCGGGCAGGTTGACGTCGCCGCTGACCGAGAAGATCTTGGTACCGCCATTGTTGGGCTTGCCGCACTCCAGGTACGCAGCACCGCCGTTGCGGATGATCCAGGGAACGGCCGCAAAGGTTTCGGTGTTGTTGATGGTGGTGGGCTTGCCGTACAGGCCGAAGCTGGCCGGGAACGGCGGCTTGAAGCGCGGCTGGCCCTTCTTGCCTTCCAGCGACTCCAGCAGCGCAGTCTCTTCGCCGCAGATGTAGGCGCCGAAGCCATGGTGCGCGTGCAGCTGGAAGCTGAAGCTGCTGCCCATGATGTTGTCGCCCAGGTAGCCGGCAGCGCGGGCTTCCTCCAGCGCGGCCTCGAAGCGCTCATAGGCCTCGAAGATTTCGCCGTGGATGTAGTTGTAGCCCAGGGAGATGCCCATCGCGTAGGCCGCGATGATCATGCCCTCGATCACGATGTGGGGGTTGTGCACCAGGATGTCCCGGTCCTTGCAGGTGCCCGGCTCGCCTTCGTCAGAGTTGCACACCAGGTGCTTCTGGCCCGGGAACTGGCGGGGCATGAAGCTCCACTTCAGGCCCGTGGGGAAACCTGCACCGCCGCGGCCGCGCAGTCCCGACTCCTTGACGGTGGCGATCACCTGATCCTGCGTCAGGCCTTCGCTGCCGTCCTTGCCCAGGATCTTGCGCAGCGCCTGGTAGCCGCCGCGTGCCTCGTAGTCCTTGATGGACCAGTTGGCGCCGGTCAGATCGGCATAGATCTGGGGATTGATGTGGCGGTCGTGGAAGCAGGTCTCGCTGCCCGAGGCGGCAAACCTGGCCAGGACCGATTGTGCGGCGGCGTTCATGCCTTGCCCTCCGCGGCGCGCAGGCCGTCGATCAGTTCGTCGAGCTTTTCGTTGCTCATGAAGCTGCACATGCAGCGGTCGTTCACCAGCATCACCGGCGAATCCGCGCAGGCACCCAGGCACTCGGACTGCTGCAGCGTGAACATGCCGTCGGGCGTGGTCTCGCCCATCTTGATGCCCAGGCGGGATTCCAGATGGTGCAGCGCCTTGTAGCCGTCGCGCAGCTGGCAGGGCAGGTTGGTGCAGACGTTCAGCTTGAACTTGCCCACCGGCCGCTGGTTGTACATGTTGTAGAACGTGGTGACTTCGTGCACCGCGATCTCGGCCATGCCCAGGAACTCGGCGATCACGGCCTCGCTCTCGGGACTGACCCAGCCCTGCTCCTGCTGCACGATGGACAGGCAGGCCATCACGGCCGACTGCTTCTGGTCGGCCGGGTACTTGGCCACCTCGCGCGCAAAGCGCTCCTTGGTCGCTTCGGTAATCATCGGTCAACGTCTCCAAACACGATGTCCAGGGTACTCAGCACCATCACGGCGTCGGCCAGCATGTGGCCTCGGCACAGTTCGTCCATGGCGGACAGATTGGCGAATCCCGGCGGACGGATCTTCAGGCGGTAGGGCTTGTTCGCCCCGTCGCTCACGATGTAGATGCCGAACTCCCCCTTGGGGTGTTCGATGGCCGCGTAAGCCTCGCCTTCGGGCACGCGGAAACCTTCGGTGAAGAGCTTGAAGTGGTGGATCAGCTCTTCCATGTTGGACTTCATGCCTTCGCGCGGCGGCGGGGCGATCTTGTGGTTGTCCACGATCACCGGGCCCGGGTTGGCACGCAGCCAGTCCACGCACTGCTTGATGATGCGGTTGGACTGGCGCATTTCGGCCACGCGCACCAGGTAGCGGTCGTAGCAGTCGCCGGTCTTGCCCACGGGCACGTCGAAGTCCATGCGGTCATAGACCTCGTAGGGCTGCGACTTGCGCATGTCCCAGGCCACGCCGGAGGCACGCAGCATGGGGCCGGTCAGGCCCAGGTTCATGGCACGCTCGGCCGTCACCACGCCGATGTCCACGTTGCGCTGCTTCCAGATGCGGTTGTCGGTCAGCAGGGTCTCGTACTCGTCGGCGCACTTGGGGAAGCGCTGCGTGAAGTCGTCGATGAAGTCCAGCAGCGAGCCCTGGCGGTTGCGGTTCATGACCTCGACCGAGCGCGCATTGCGCACCTTGCTGGCCTTGTACTGCGGCATGGTGTCGGGCAGGTCGCGGTAGACGCCGCCCGGACGGAAATAGGCCGCGTGCATGCGCGCGCCGGAGACCGCCTCGTACATGTCCATGAGGTCTTCGCGCTCACGGAAGGTATAGATCAGCGTCGTGGAGCTGCCTGCATCGTTGCCGCTGGAGCCCAGCCACATCAGGTGATTCATGATGCGGGTGATCTCCGAATACATCACGCGGATGTACTGGGCGCGAATGGGCACTTCGATGCCCAGCAGCTTCTCGATGGCCAGGCAGTAGGCGTGCTCGTTGCACATCATGGACACGTAGTCCAGCCGGTCCATATAGGGCAGCGACTGGATGTAGGTCTTGCTCTCTGCCAGTTTTTCCGTCGCGCGGTGCAGCAGACCGATGTGCGGGTCTGCACGCTGCACCACTTCACCGTCGAGCTCCAGCACCAGGCGCAGCACGCCGTGCGCTGCCGGGTGCTGCGGACCAAAGTTCAGGGAATAGTTCTTGATTTCAGCCATGGTCGTCCATCAAAAAGGCGCCTGCAGCGCCTTCAGTGCAGGCCCCCGTAGTTGTCTTCGCGGATGATCCGCGGCGTGATCTCGCGGGGCTCGATGGTGACCGGCTGGTACACCACGCGCTGCTGTTCGGGGTCATAGCGCATCTCCACATGGCCCGACAGCGGGAAGTCCTTGCGGAAGGGATGGCCGATGAAGCCGTAGTCGGTCAGGATGCGGCGCAGGTCGTCATGGCCATCGAAGACGATGCCGAACAGGTCGAACGCCTCGCGCTCGAACCAGTTGGCGCCGGCCCAGATGGGAGTGACCGAAGCCACCACCGGAAAATCGTCGTCGGTACAGAAGACGCGAACGCGCAGGCGCTGGTTCAGGCTGATCGACAGCAGGTGGGACACCACGGCAAAGCGCGGCCCTTCGCGGCCGACTTCCGCATAGGTGGAATAGTCCACGCCACATAGGTCCACCAGAACCTCGAACCGGCAATCCGGGGCGCTGTGCAGAACCTGCATGGCCTCCAGATAGTTGGCAGCGGACACTTCGACCGTCACCTCGCCCAGGGCCACGGTCACGCTGCGCGCCTTGTCGCCCAAGGCAGCAGCCACCACATCCCGAAGCACTTCGGGGTGAATCGCAATAGCAGTCATCATCTAGCCCTTAGACGCGAGCGATGGTATGGGTGCGGCGGATCTTCTGCTGCAGCTGGATGATGCCGTAGATCAGGGCTTCCGCCGTGGGGGGGCAGCCAGGCACATAGACATCGACCGGCACGATGCGGTCGCAGCCACGCACCACGGAATAGCTGTAGTGGTAGTAGCCGCCGCCATTGGCGCACGAGCCCATGGAGATGACCCAGCGGGGCTCGGACATCTGGTCATAGACCTTGCGCATGGCGGGCGCCATCTTGTTGCACAGGGTGCCGGCCACAATCATCAGGTCCGACTGGCGGGGGCTGGCACGGAAGACTTCCGAGCCAAAGCGGCCAATGTCGTAACGCGCCGCCGCAGCGTGCATCATCTCGACCGCGCAGCAGGCCAGACCAAATGTCATGGGCCACAGCGAGCCCGTCTTGGCCCAATTCACCACCGAGTCGTAACTCGTGGTGATGAAGCCTTCCTTCATCACGCCTTCGATCATCGTGTTTCCTTAGTGAACCCGCATCAGTCCCAGTCCAACGCACCCTTCTTCCATTCGTAGACAAAGCCCACGACGAGAACGGTCAGGAAAATCAGGACAGCGGCGAAACCAGCCCCACCCACGTCCCGAAGCGCAACGGCCCAGGGCAGCAGAAAGGCGATTTCCAAATCAAATAGGATGAACAGGATGGCGACGAGGTAGTAGCGCACATCGAATTTCATGCGCGCGTCTTCAAAGGCCTCGAAGCCACATTCGTAGGGAGAGTTCTTGGCGGCATCGGGCCGGTTCGGACCCAGCACATACCCCAGTACCAGGGGGACTACGCCGACACCCATGCCGACGAGAATGAACAAGAGAACGGGAAGATACTGGTCGATGTTCATCGTGTGCGGCTACCTTGAAAGGCATGCCCGCACCGATCAGCCTGATCAGCAGGGCAGGCTCTTAGTTATATCTTGGTGCCGTCGGCGAGACTCGAACTCGCACAGCTTTCGCCACTACCCCCTCAAGATAGCGTGTCTACCAATTTCACCACGACGGCTACGTCTCGATTTCGGCTGGCTCTTTATCTTCGTTGCAAAGATTCCGCCTACCGAACAATCTCTAGATTCTACTCTGAAAAACCCTCGGACCAGGAGGACCGAGGGCTTTGTTCGAAATTATTTCGTGGGGATCTGGGCCGCACCTTCAGCACCGGCAGCAGGCGCCTGACCTGCCGCAGGAGCAGGCACTTCGCCAGCAGCGCCAGGGACGGCGGGAGCCGGTGCCGTGATGGGGGCCGCGCCTTCCAGCACGCTGCCCGAGCTGACGGGGCGCGCATTGCTCAGATAGGCCAGCGCCAGCGTGGTCACGAAGAACACCGTGGCCAGGCCTGCCGTGGAGCGCGACAGAAAGTTCGCGCTGCCCGAGGCACCGAACAGGCTGCCGGAGCTGCCGCTGCCGAACGAGGCGCCCATGTCGGCGCCCTTTCCGTGCTGGATCAGGATCAGGCCGATCATGCCGAGTGCCGACAGCATCTGGACGGCGAGGATCACGCTTGCGAATGCATTCATTGGTTGTACCTGCTAGTAACGCGAGAGCTAAAAAAGCGAATGGAGAAACTGCTCCGGCTCACTGGGCCGCAGCGATGATGGTCAGGAAATCCGGCGCCTTGAGCGACGCCCCGCCCACAAGACCACCGTCAATGTCGGCCTGGGCCAGAAGCTGGGCTGCATTGGAGGCGTTCATGCTGCCGCCGTAGAGCAAGGGGATGCGGTCAGCCTGCCGGCTGGCAGCCGCCAGCTGGGCGCGCAGCACGGCATGCACCTGCTGCGCCTGCTCGGGTGTTGCGGTCCTGCCGGTGCCGATGGCCCAGACAGGCTCGTAGGCCACGACCAGCTCACTGATGCACTGCCCCACCTGATGGATCACGGCTGCCAGCTGGCGCTTGACGACTTCCTCGGTCTGCCCCGCCTCGCGCTCTGCCAGCGTTTCGCCCACACAGACGATGGGCGTGACGCCCTTGGCCAGCGCAGCCTGCGCCTTCAAGGCCACCACGGCATCGGTTTCACCATGGTATTGGCGACGCTCCGAGTGCCCCACCAAGGTGTAGCGCACGTCAAAATCCTGGAGCATGGCAGCCGAAAGCTCGCCCGTGTAGGCGCCCGAGTCATGCTGCGACACATCCTGCGCAGCCACGCCAATGGACGACCCTGCAAGCTCGGCCTGGGCCTGGGCCAGATAGGCGGCCGGCACAGCCACCACCACACCCGCATTTCCACCTTCGGGCAGCCCCTGCTTGAGGGCCTTGAGCAACACGGCATTGGCAGCCAGGCTGCCATTCATCTTCCAGTTGCCGACGATGAGTTTCTTCTTCATGGTTACCACGTCAAAACGATTTTGCCGGTGTGCTGACTCGACTCCATCAGCGCGTGCGCCTTGTCGGCATCAGCGGCAGCAAAGGTGCTGTGAATCACAGGGCGGATACCGCCTGCCTCGATGAGCGGCCAGACCTCGCGCCGCAGCGCCTGGGCGATGGCCGCCTTGAAGGCGACAGGACGCGGACGCAGCGTGGAGCCCGTCACCAGCAGGCGACGGCGCAGGACCAGGCCCGCATCGAACTCCGCCTTGATGCCGCCCTGCACCGCAATGATGACCAGACGGCCATCCTCGGCCAGGCTCTGCACTTCGCGCGCCACATAGCTGCCCGCCACCATGTCCAGGATCACGTCCACGCCCTTGCCGTCGGTGATGCGCTGCACCTCCGCGGCAAAGTCCTGGGTACGGTAGTTGATGGCATGGTCGGCGCCCAGCTTCAGGCAGTCGGCGCATTTGGCATCGGAGCCAGCCGTCACGATGACCGTGGCGCCACGCGCCTTGGCCAACTGGATGGCCGTCACGCCAATGCCGCTGCTGCCGCCCTGCACCAGCAGGGTTTCGCCCGCCTGCAAGGCGCCGCGATCGAACACATTGCTCCAGACGGTGAAGAAGGTTTCAGGCAATGCCGAAGCCTCCACCTCGCTGAGCCCCGCCGGGATGGGCAGGCACTGGGCCACTGGCGCAACGCAGTACTCCGCATAGCCACCACCGGCCAGCAGCGCGCACACGCGGTCGCCCACGCGCAGGCCTGCCAGCCGCATGGCGTCGTCGTCACCCGACACGATCACCCCGGCCACTTCCAGCCCGGGCAGATCCGAGGCACCGGGCGGCGGGGCGTAGTGCCCCTTGCGCTGCAACACATCAGGACGATTGACACCGCTGGCCGAGACCTGGATCAGCAACTCCTGCGCGCCGGCCACGGGCAGCGGACGCTCGCCCAGGCGCAAGACCTCGGGACCACCAAAGTCCGTGAGTTCCACGGCACGCATGATTTGCTTTTCCATTTTTCGACCTCGCAATCCCTGTCAAAAATGCCACAAGCGCTGAACAGGTCAGCGCTTTTTCCAGTCACCGCATGCACCTGCAAGGCCACCCCCCCTTTTTGGGGAACGGCCTTGCCGGGCATTACTGCTGCTGTTGCTGTTGCTGCTCGCCCTCGGCAGCCGGACGGCCGCCGTCACGGGGCTCGCGAGGTTCACGCGGCTCGCGGTACTCGCGTTGCTGGCGGGGCTCACGCGGCTGGCGGAACTCACGCTCGGCAGGCGCGGGGCGCTCGCTGCGCTCCATGCCGGCAGGACGCTCGGTCAACGCCTTCAGCGACAGCTTGACACGACCCTTTTCGTCGGTCTCCATGACCTTGACCTTGATGATCTGGCCTTCCTGCAGGTAGTCGGCGACGCGCTCCACGCGCTCGTGGGCAATCTGGCTGATGTGCAGCAGACCGTCCTTGCCGGGCAGCAGGTTCACGAGAGCACCGAAGTCCAGGATCTTGGTGACCGGGCCTTCGTAGATCTTGCCGATTTCGACTTCGGCCGTGATCTCTTCGATGCGGCGCTTGGCTTCGTCGGCCTTGGCGGCATCGCTGGAAGCGATGGTGATGGTGCCGTCTTCGCCGATGTCGATCTGCGTGCCGGTCTCTTCGGTCAGTGCACGGATGGTGGAGCCGCCCTTGCCGATCACGTCACGGATCTTCTCGGGGTTGATCTTCATCGTGTACAGCTTGGGAGCGAAGGACGAGATCTCGGCCTTGGCTTCACCCATGGCTTCCTGCATCTTGCCCAGGATGTGCATGCGCGCTTCCTTGGCCTGGGCCAGGGCGACCTGCATGATTTCCTTGGTGATGCCCTGGATCTTGATGTCCATCTGCAGCGCAGTGATGCCGCTGGTGGTGCCAGCCACCTTGAAGTCCATGTCGCCCAGATGATCTTCATCACCCAGGATGTCGGTCAGCACGGCGAAGCGGTTGTCTTCCTTGATCAGGCCCATGGCGATGCCGGCCACGTGGGCCTTCATCGGAACGCCCGCATCCATCATCGACAGGCAGCCGCCGCAGACCGAGGCCATGGACGAGGAGCCGTTGGACTCGGTGATTTCCGACACCACGCGGATGGTGTAGGGGAATTCTTCCTTGCTGGGCAGGCAGGCCGCCAGGGCGCGCTTGGCCAGACGGCCGTGGCCGATTTCGCGGCGCTTGGTCGAGCCCATGCGGCCCACTTCGCCGGTGGCAAAGGGAGGCATGTTGTAGTGGAACAGGAAGCGGTCCTCGAACTCGCCAGCCAGCGCGTCGATGCGTTGTGCATCGCGCTCGGTGCCCAGCGTGGACACGACCAGGGCCTGCGTCTCGCCGCGCGTGAACAGGGCCGAGCCGTGCGTGCGGGGCAGCACGGAGTTGCGGATTTCGATGGGACGCACGGTGCGCGTGTCGCGGCCGTCGATGCGCGGCTCGCCGGCCAGGATCTGGCTGCGAACGATGCGTGCCTCGATGTCGAACAGCATGCCTTCGACCTTGACGCCGTCGAACTCCACGCCCTGGGCCGTCAGGCCGGCCTTCACGGCGGCGTAGGCTTCGCGGCAGGCCTGCGTGCGGCTTTGCTTGTTGCGGATCTGGTAGGCCGCGCGCAGGGCTTCGTCACCCAGTGCGGCCACCTTGGCGATCAGCTCTTCATCCTTGGCGGGAGCGACCCAGTCCCAGACGGGCTTGCCGGCTTCGCGCACCAGTTCATGGATGGCGTCAATGGCGATGCGACCTTGCTCGTGGCCGAAGACCACGGCGCCCAGCATCACGTCTTCAGGCAGTTGCTGCGCCTCGGACTCCACCATCAGCACGGCAGCTTCAGTACCGGCCACGACCAGATCCATCTGCGAATCCTTGCGCTGGGTCTGGCCGGGGTTGAGCACGTACTCGCCATTGATGTAGCCCACGCGGGCTGCACCGATGGGCCCGTTGAACGGAATGCCCGACACGGACAGGGCGGCCGACGTGGCGATCAGGGCGGCGATGTCGGCATCGACTTCGGGGTTCAGCGACACGGTGTGGATGACCACATGCACGTCGTTGTAGAAGCCTTCGGGGAACAGCGGGCGGATCGGGCGGTCGATCAGGCGGCTGGTCAGGGTTTCGAGTTCGCTGGGCTTGGCTTCGCGCTTGAAGAAGCTGCCGGGGATCTTGCCTGCGGCGTAGGTCTTCTCGATGTAATCGACGGTCAGCGGGAAGAAGTCCTGGCCGGACTTGGCCTGCTTGGACGCCACCACGGTGGCCAGCACCACGGTGTCATCGATGTTGACCAGCACGGCGCCGGAAGCCTGGCGGGCGATCTCGCCGGTTTCCATGGTGACCGTGTGCTGGCCCCACTGGAAGGTCTTGGTGACTTTGTTGAAGATGGACATTGTTGCTCCTAGGGAATGTTGGCCAGATGCACTCATCCGGCCATGATGGAGAGCAATTCAGAACACGATGCCATTCCATTGCTGGATTTTTTGCTATCAAATCCGCAGCAATGGAATGACACAGCTTCGCTCTGTCTTGCTTTCTCCGAAGTAAAAAACGCCTGAGCTAGACAGGCTAACTCAGGCGTTTCGATCTCCCACCGTGCTTACTTGCGCAGGCCCAGCTTGGCGATCAGTGCGGTGTAGCGATCAGCGTCCTTGGACTTGAGGTAGTCCAGCAGCTTGCGACGGCGGCTCACCATGCGCAGCAGGCCACGGCGACCGTGGTGGTCCTTGGCGTGTTGCTTGAAGTGAGGGGTCAGCTCGTTGATGCGTGCGGTCAGCAGGGCCACTTGCACTTCTGGGCTACCAGTGTCGTTGGCAGAGCGTGCGTTGGACTTGACGACTTCAGCCTTCACGGAAGATGCGATCATTTTTTTTCCTTGGAAATTGGCGCCTCAAAGACAAAAGCAAGGAGGCAGCCTTGGTTACTTGCGCCGGGACTGGAAAGGCCCCGACGTGCGTCTTGCACCATGCAAAACCCTGGGATTATAACAAGCACGCCCGGACCGGCATCCACACCTGATTTGCGCCCTTTGCCACTTCGGCCTGCTGGCCGCCCAGAATCCCGCAAAGCCCGCGCCAAAGGCATGCCGTCACGAAGCACGGATATGTGGTGCGCAGGCATTCCATACACCAAGGGAGGGCCACGCCATGGCAGTGCGTTTTTCATTCATTCCATCGACCCGACAAGCGCAGCTGCGGCAATGCACCCTGCTCTGCCTGGTCGCGGCCCTGGGCCTGGCCCTGCCTGCCCAGGCTGCGTCCCATCGCGCCGACGCATCGGCTGCGCAAGGCTCCAAGCGCAAAAAGGGCGGGCAGCGGGTCCGGGTGCCGACGCAGCGCAGCAGCTCAGACGAGTCGCCCGAGCAACGCGACAAGCGGCTTTACCGCGAATGCCAGGGCAGGCACAACGCCGGAGCATGCGCCGGATACACCGGGCAGCCGCCGGGCAGACGCCAGCGCTGACACGCTCCCAGAAACAGTCCTAGGCCGGCCTCGAATACCCAAAAATCCGGCAAAGCCTTGCCATCATTGGATTTTTTCGCACCTCTGCACGCCTGAATTCAGCCCCATTCACTGCACAACTCCTATTTTTTGACCAAAGAAACAGATTGGTCTGAAAGACATGCACGAACAACCCCAATAGATTGAGCGGCGCACGAAACAAGCAGCAACAACCAGCGTTGCGCAAGCCAATCGACGGGGAGGGATTCAAGACATGTCATCGACCAGGCCTCAGGCTCGCCCGGGCGCCGAAGGCTTCACTGCCATCGAGTTGATGGTGGTCGTCGCCATCCTCGCCGTGCTCACCACGCTGGCAGCTCCCAGCTTCAACCTCATCATCGAGCGCTGGCGTGTTCGCCAGACCGTCGAGGCCCTGCAATCGACGCTGCAGTACGCGCGCTCCGAAGCCGTGCGTCGGGGTGGGGGCGTTTTCATCCAGAAACTGCCCCAAGGCACCAAGGGCTGCACCCTGGCGGCGCAGCACGCCGACTGGGGCTGCGGCTGGGTGGTGTTCGCCGACCGCAATGGCAACAGGCACTGGGATCCCAAGGAGGAGCTGCAGCGCTTCGACACGCCCGCCCGCACCCTCGTCACCCGCTCCCGGTCTGCCTCCATCATCAGTGTGGACCGCTGGGGTCAGTTGGGCGGACTCACCGCCATGGGTTTCGCCATTGCGCCATCTCCGGCCGGAATCACTTCCGCCGCAACCCAAGGCATTTGCGTTTCGTCCGGCGGACGCATCCGGGTGGTCGGCCAGGAGGGTATTCCATGCGCCTGACTCGTACCCGCAATCGGCATCCCAATGGCTTTACCCTGATCGAAACCCTGGTCGCCACCGTCATCACGGCCCTGGGTGTTCTGGGAATCCTGGGACTGCAGATGCGCACCCTGGCCGACAACCAAAGCGGCGTGCGCCGCGCCCAGGCCATCCGGCTGATCGAGGACCTCAGCGAGCGCACGCACGCCAACCCCAACTCCCTCGGACAGATCGGCCGCTACGTTTCCGACTGGAATCACACCCCCGAATCCGTCGCCGACTGCAGTGCCGCCGCATGCGGCCCGGACGCAATGGCCAGCTACCACCTCGCACGATGGAAGGCATCCGTTCGCCAACTACTGCCAGGCGGGGCCGCCAAGGTCTTCCTCGCAGGAGACGAGGCAGCCGCCAGCGCCGGCAACGGGCGCCAGCTGGGGATCATGATCAGTTGGCGCGAGAACGAAAAGTCCGGCAAGGCCGACTACAAGGACCCCATCGGGCTTGATGGCGATGGCGATCGCATGCACAGCGATCAGGCCATGGCCTGTCCTGCAGGCAGAACCTGCCACCTGCAATACATCGCACTCAGCGCTCGCTGCGCTCCCTACCTTGCAAACAACGCAGTCCAGCTCTTCTGCGCAGGCCCATGAATCCCCATCGCATCGCCACCGCCATTGCGGCCAGACCGCGTCAACGCGGGCTGAGCCTCGTCGAACTGCTGGTCGGACTTTTCCTGGGACTGCTGATCATCGGCGTGGCCATGGGCGCACTCATGGCGTCACGCGCCGTGTCCGCCACCATCAGCGATGCCAGTCAGTTGCAACAGCAGGCTTCCCATCTCTTCCGTGTCATGGGCCGGCAGATCCGGCAGGCGGGGTCCCTGCGGCTGCTTCTTGCATCACACAAGAAGGCAACAGAAGCCATTGACGTGGCAGACCCCGTTGCATTCGAGGCGGGCGCACTGGACTTCAACCCCACGCACGACACCATCCAGGGCCTCGATGCACCCGGGCGCTCCCAATACAAGCTCGCCGTGGGCTACAGCAACTACACGCAGCCGCTGCACACATCGGCCATCGAGACCTCACTGCAGCGCAATTGCCTGGGGCAAACCAACAGCGACAGCCTCATCCTGAGCCGCTTTGTCCTGGACGCCAGTAAAAACACCCTGCGCTGCGCCGGAGCGCCCTCCGCGGGTGCCCAGCCCCTTGCCAGGAACGTCGCCAACTTCCAGGTGCGCTACCTGATCCAGGCGCCGGGGGGCTCCGCCCGCATCCAGTATGTCAACGCAGCCGCCGTAGGCCAGGACTGGCCTCGCGTCGTCGGCGCCGAGGTCTGCCTGGTGCTCTTCGGCAACGAGGCCATCGACATGCCCGCCAACAGCAGCTATACCGACTGCGCCGACAGCGACGGTACGGCCGAATCCATCCACATGGCCACGCTGCCTGCGCCCAGGACGCGGCGCCTGCACATGGTCTTTCGCAGCGTGTACCAGTTGCGCAGCCAGGGGTTGGCCGGATGACGCACAAGGCTGCAGGCATGCGACATGCCCACACCTGCGCAGCGCAGCGCCAAAAAGGCATCGCCCTGTTCATCGTGGTGGTCCTGGTCATGCTGTCCATGCTGCTCGCCCTGTGGGCGTCGCGCAGCGCACTGTTCAACGAAATGTTCGTGGGCAACGATGCCGACTACCAGCGTGCCCTGGAGGCTGCACAGGCCTTGCTGCAGGATGCCGAACTGGATATTCGGGGCGAACAGGCCAGCGGCGCCGCCTGCGCCGCCAGCAGCAGCCAGCCATCCGTCTGCCGCAGCGGTGCAGGCATCGCACAGTTCCCCCGGGAAACCGGGGAAGTCGGCCTGCTGCTGGCCAGCCTCGCTGAGGCCACACCCACTGGATGCCGCGATGGCCTGTGCACCAAGCGCACGGGACCTCAGGACTTCTGGAACAACGCGGACGAAGGCCAAGGGATCACGCTGGGCCAGATGACGGCCGCTGACGTCGGCGCACGCTACGGCCAGTTCACGGGCGCCATCGCTGGCGGAAAGAGCGACTCCATCCTGGCAAATCGTGAGGCAGGAAAGGGCGGCTGGTACTGGATAGAGATCCTGCCCTATGACGTCAACGCAGGGAACTCGGGCGTCATCGCCAATGGCTCACCCCGACTGGCCCTTTACATGCAGCCTCAGGTGATCTATCGCATCACGGCCATTGCCCATGGCCGCAAGAGCAACACCCAGGTGGTGATGCAGCAGACCTATGCCCGGCAGAAACGCCGCGACTGACTCAGGACACCTGACATGCCCCACCTCTGCCATCCCTGGCTCCGGCGCATCCTGCTGCCAGCGCCGACAGCCGCAGCCATGGTCGCTGCAGTCCTGGCCGCGCAAAACAGCCAGGCAATGGATATGACCCAGTCGTCGCTTGGACCCCGAGTCAAGGTCACGATAAAGCCTGGCCTGCCGGCACCCATCCAGGTCCAGCAGATCTCGGAGGCAGACACTCCAGTTGCCAGGGTTCAGGCAGATGGCACCGAATTCGCCGCGCCCATTGAAGACTGCCCGGCCGGACAACAGGCAGATGCCAAGGGCCGCAGCAGCTCCATGGCCTCCAGCGGCAGCGTGATTACGCGGGCCGGCGTGGACATATTCAGCGCCCGCTACAGCGCAAAAGCGGCCTGGAGCGGCTGGATCAGCGCAGAAACCGTCCAGGCCGATGGCAGCCTCACCGCAACAGCCGGCTGGCAAGGCAAAACCACGGCCGGCCACCTGGATGCACTCAGCGACGAACAGGCAATCAATGACCGTCTGATCCTGACCTGGAGCGACAGACTGCAAAGAGGCGTGTCCTTCAAGTGGAATGAACTCGACCACCGGCAGAAAGCCTCCCTGGGCATCGATGTCGAAGGAAGAGCAGACAACCTGGGCAAGCACAGGCTCAACTTCATACGCGGCGACCGCCGCATGGAAGCGCCGGGACAACCGCCGCGCGTTGGCCCCACCCGTCCTTTTCGCCAGCGCAGCTCGCGCCAGGGCGACATCGTCAACTCCCAGATCTGGCATACCGGTCATCCCGTGGACAACTGGCCCCTGCCGGGCTATGCCGCCTATACCCTCGCCCAGCAGAACCGCCAGCCCATGATCTATGCAGGCGGCAATGACGGCATGCTGCATGGCTTTTCGGCCACCGACGGCAGGGAAAAGATCGCCTACATCCCACGAGGCGTGATCTCCGGACTGGCAAGACTTTCCGACCCCGACTATGACGCCCGGCATCGCTACTTTGTGGACGGCTCAGTCATGAACGGCGACATCCCCTCGGGCAGCGTTGCGTCCTCGCAGTGGCGCACTGTGCTGGCTGGCATGGCAGGCGCCGGAGCCAAGGGCTACTTCGTGCTGGACATCACCCATCCGGAGGCTTTCAGCGAGTCCGGTGCCAGCTCGCTGGTCCTGCTCGACCGAACCCAGACACGCAACAGCGATCCCGGCGACTGCGCCAGCCTGGATGAGATGCGCCAGCGCGCCACTTGCCAGGAAAACAAGGACCTGGGCCATATTTTTGCGGCGCCCGTGCTGGACGATGCCAACCCGCAACGCAGCACTCAGATCACGCAGTTGAACAACAACCGCTGGGCACTGGTGACGGGCAACGGCTACCACAGCACCAACCAGCGGCCCGTGTTGCTGATCCAGTATCTCGATGGCAACCAGGAGCTGTTGCGCCTCGTTGCCACGGGCAATACCCCAACCGGCACCACCCCCGAGACCACCCACAACGGACTCTCCGCCCCGCGCCTTGTGGACATCAATGGAGACGGCCGGCCCGATGTGGTCTACGCAGGTGACATCCAGGGCAATCTGTGGAAATTCCTCATCGCCAGCGGTGCCTCCTCCCGCTGGGGCGTGGCCTTCGACGGCCGGCCGCTGTACACAGCCTGGGGTGGCAGTTCTCCATCGGCCACTCGCAACCTGCGTCAAGCCATCACCGCCCCTCCTTCCGTACGCGCCAATGACCGGCGCAGGGCCAGCAAAAATGCCAAAGAAGGGCGCGAGCGCTTGACGGCAGGCGGCATGCTGGTGGCATTCGGTACCGGACGCCACATCACGCGGCAGGATTCTGGCAACACAGCGGTCCAGAGCATCTATTCCATCCTCGACAGCACCCGCTACAGGCTGCTCGCGGACGGCAGAGTGCAAGCTTGCCTCGATGGCAGGGATTCGGACTGCAGGCAGCCTGACGGACAGCGAGCGGCACCCGTTTCAGGCATCGGAGAACTGGCCAGGCGCTCGGTGAACCATCAGCCGGCAGGGGCGGCCGGCCAAGGCTTCTGGCGCGTTGACTCCACGACCGACCTCGACTGGACGCGGCACAAAGGCTGGTACATGGACCTGCCCCTGCCGGGCGAGCGCCTGCTCAAGCCAATGGGCTTCCACGACGGCAGCAACATCCTCGCGATCTACAGCCAGATACCTGCCGGATCCCCCAGGCGCCCCGGCGAAAGCGCAAGCCCGCCCGACGCCTGCAATGCGAGCGAGGAGCGCCAATTCCTGACATTCATGAACATCATGGATGGCAAGCGACCCGGCGTTCCGTTGATGGACAGCAACGGCGATGGGGTCTACGGCACGGCAGATGAGGAGGTCTCGCGCGCAAGCGTCGCCAGGGGATCCCAGGCCCTGCTCCACAAGGGCCATCACGCCATCGGCTACGACGCCGAAGGCCGCCGCAATGTACTCGCCCGCATGCCGGAGCAATCCCTGCGCCCCAGCTGGCGCCAAATGAAATGAGGCACCACATGCGCCGCCCTCGATCCCCAGGATTCACGCTCATCGAACTCATGATCGTCGTGGCCGTCATCGTCATCCTCGGCACGGTCGCCGTCCCCAGCTACAACGAGTACATCCGCGCAGTCCACCGCGCCGACGCCCGCGCCGGCCTGCTCCAGGCCCAGCAATGGCTGGAGCGCGCCGCCACCGCCAACGGCACCTACCCCACCGAGCTGCCTGCAGACCTGACCTGGGCCCACGACTCCAGCAAGCGCTACACCATCGACTTCCTGTCAACCAGCGGCCACGACGACGACACCTACACCCTGATCGCCACACGCCGCGGCTCCCAGTTCGGTGACCGATGTGGCGATTTCACGCTGACCCATACCGGAGAGCGCAGTGGTGCGAATGTGGCCTCCAGCACCACAGCCGCTGAATGCTGGGGCAGATAACCCTGCGCATACCAGCCCTGTTTCCCAGGCAATCACCCAGGGTCCATTGCGATCAACGGGCCCCATGCACCCTCGTGATGCGGGAACTACCCGCAGTTCCGCCAGCCACTCATCCCGAGGTTGCATCCATTCATCCGGCTCCTTCGCCTGCCTCTGGACACAATGCCTAGCATCCGGGTATGCATGCATTGTCTCCACGACGGCCACCACGAACCAGGTCTCCCAAACAGGGCTCCAGAGGGTTCACCACCCTGGAACTGATGGTGGTGGTAGCCATCCTGGCCATACTCACAGCGCTTGCTGTGCCCAGCTTCACCTTGATCATTGAACGCTGGCGCGCGCGCGGAGTGGTTGAGGACCTGCAAGCAACGATCTACCTTGCGCGTTCTGAGGCCATCAAGCGCGGCGGCAACGTCCTCATCGACAAACTAGCCAGCGGCAATGGTTGCACCAGCACCGTCGGCAACACCTCCTGGGACTGCGGCTGGCGCGTAGTAACCAGCGGCGGCACCGTGGTACAGCAAAGCTCTGCGCCCAACCGCGTAGAAGTCAATCTGACCAACCTCACGGGCAGCATTGCCGTGGACCGCTGGGGCATGCTGACTAGCGGTGGCGCAGACGCCACGGCCATGGCCATGGAGTTCGTCATCGTCCCCAAAGGCAAAGATGTCAGCGACAACAGCGCGATCCGCCTGTGTGCAGGCATGGGCGGACGAATCGTTCAGGCAAAGGGCAGCGAAGCATGTCCCTGAATTCAACCCGAGACCATCCCATGCACCAGCCGAAACACACCCGGCCAACCCCGCACCGCCGACAGAGTGGCATCACTTTGGTCGAGTCCCTGGTGGCCATCGTGGTGGCTGCCCTGGGCATTCTTGGCATTCTAGGCACACAGATGCGTACGCTGACCGATACGCAAACCACCCTACGCCGCGCGCAGGCCATTCGTCTGATAGAAGACCTGAGCGAGCGGATGAGGGTCAACCCCAACGCATTGGCCAGTCTTGACGCCTACGTTTCCGACTTCTCCAGCAGCCCTTCGCCCGGTGACTGCCGCAACACTGCGTGTACTCAGGATCTGCTGTCCACCTACGACATAGGCTCATGGAAGCAGTCCGTCAGAGACACACTTCCGCTGGGCCGGGCCAATGTGTTCATTGCACCAGCAGATACTTCCGCCACGAATCGTCGGCAACTGGGCGTTATGGTCGGCTGGCGTGAAAACGAGCGGGACATTGCCAACGCAGCCGACAAGAAAACCTACAAGGACAACATAGACGCCACCCAGGTGCGGGCAGCCGACGGCACCCTCAGTTCCGGGGCAGGCACAGCTGCCACCTGCCCGGATGGATTCACCTGCCATCTGCAATACATCCCCATCGCAGCCCGCTGCGCGCCTTACCAACCTCTAGGCAATCCAGTCCAGTTCTACTGCCCGGGAGCCTAACCATGGCCACACGAATCCAATTCTTTAAAACCCCGCGGCCCGGCGCACTAAGTGCTAAGCCCGCGCTTGCAAGCCCTCGGCGCGCCATGGCGCAACGCGGCGTCACCCTGATTGAATTGATGGTGGGCATTGCTATAGGCCTGCTGGTCGTGGCTGTGTCCATGGCGGCACTGATGGTGTCGCGCGGTGTCTCCGGCACAGTGAGCGATGCCAGCGGCCTGCAGCAGCAGGCCGCCTACGCCTTACGCGTCATCGGCCTACAGCTGCGCCAGTCCGGCTCTCTGTATCTCAACCTCAACCCGACCAGCGCGATCGCGGCCAACAGTTCCGCCGCTCCGGTGGCATTCGAGACCAAGGCGGAGTCAGTGAACAAGGGAAATACCTTCGATCCGGTCACCAATGCCATTCTGGGCACAGCCAGCCCGACCACACTCGCGGTGGGCTATCGCCGCTACAAGGAGCCTGTCTACAGCAGTGCCGACGAGCAATCGCTGGCGCGCAATTGCCTGGGAGGCCCTGCCAATGCCAGCACCGATCAGCGCGTGGAAAGTGTGTTCCAGCTCAGTGGCAGCCAACTCCAATGTCAGGGTAATGGGTCACCCCCTCAGACCCTGGCGCAGAACGTCGCCAGCTTCCAGGTTCGCTACTCGTTGCAGGACAACACGACCTTGGGCAAACCCAAGATCCAGTATGTGACTGCCACGAACGTGGACAACTGGGGCAAGGTGCAAGCGGTAGAGGTATGCCTGGAGATCTATGGCAACGAGCCCGTGGACATGCCCGCCGGAAGCACCTATGTGAACTGCAACGGTGCGGCCGTCGACATGACGACGCTGGCCGCCCCTCGGACCCGACGCATGCACCTGACGTTCCGCAGTGTCTACCAGCTCCGCAGCCAAGGGCTGGTGGGGACCGTGCTGTGACCCTTTTTGCCAACTCCTCCATGCACCTGCGCATGCAACTCTATTCAAAGGACCGCCGGCAGCGTGGCGTGGCGCTGTTCGTCGTCCTCGTGTTCGTCATGCTCTCTATGCTCCTGGCATTGTGGGCCACCCGCACCTCGCTGTTCAATGAGATGGTGGTCGGCAACGATGCCGATTACCAGCGCGCCTATGAGGCCGCCCAGGCACTGCTGCAGGATGCCGAGTTGGATATACGCGGCGAACAGTCCAACGGCGCGGAATGCAGTGGCAGCGGCGATGTCTGCCGCAAGACGACCGCAGACAAGATCCCTCTGGAGGCACAGGACGTCACTCCTTTGCTGGGCCAACTGGAAGCACAGCCCACCCGATGCCGCAATGGCCTTTGCGCCAAGCGCACGGGCAAGCAGGATTTCTGGAACAACTCGGACGAATCTCAGGGGCCCACGTTGGCACAGATGACGGCCAGTACGGTTGGTGCGCGCTATGGCCAGTACACGGGCGCAGCGAAAGGCTCCAGTTCCCAGCCCGCCAACCCCATCCTGACGGACACAGGCAGCGCCAATCGGGGAGGCTGGTACTGGATGGAGGTTCTTCCCTACCAGGACAACAAGAATTCCAGCCTCATCATGGGCGGCCCGCACAACCTGCTGCCGCTGAACCTCAAGCCCTTCGTGGTGTATCGCGTCACGGCGCTGGCCTATGGGCGCAAGCCGAACACCATGGTGGTCCTGCAGCAGACCTACGCACAGCAAAAACGCAAAAACTAGGCCAACACGCCTTGCCATCCGCCAAGGCATGCAAACCCTTCCACATTCACCATATTGACACTAAGAGGAGCAAGCGCCATGAAATGCAAGCCCCCCGTTTCGCTGCACACCTTCCGCCGGACCTTGCTTTCGCTGGCCGCGGCAGCCGCGCTGCTGCCGCAAGGCGCCATGGCGCTGGATCTTTCGCAGTCGCCGCCCGGCACTAAGGAACCTTACGTTTCACCCAACGTCATCATCTCCATTGACGATTCGGGAAGTATGAATTTCCGGCTCGACAGCGAAAGCACCAGCGGCGCGAGCAACCAGACCACACCCAACTCGGATGGTACTTGGCCCATGAGCAGCCGCCGTGTCAACGTACTCAAGTACGCACTCATCGGAAACAATGGATCCGGCGGTATCTTCCGAGACACCACGCTGCTGCCCGACAAGAAAATCCGGCTGGCCTGGCAGGCCATGTGGAACAACGGTCGCTCTTCCGATGCCGGCAATGTGGACAGCGGCAGTGGCAGAAGCGCCGTCCAGATGAATACGAACTCCATGCGCCCGCTGCAAGGTTCGCATCGCACGAACTTCATCTCCTTCATCAACAACCTGAGCCCCAGCAACGGCACACCGTCGCACCTGATGTTCAGTCAGGCGGACAGTTACATGCGCCGCGCAGTCAGCAAGGACGGACCGTGGGCCAGCGATCCAGGCAATACCGGCGCGCCTTACCTTGCCTGCCGACGCAATTACCACATCATGATGACCGATGGCCGCTGGAATGGCACAGCTACCAATGTCCCCAATACGAATTGGAGAGACAATGCGACCAACCTGAAGTTCAGCGACAACATGGTGTACGGCGGCAGCACGGCGGACCAAAAGAAATCCGCCCTCTACCGTGACGAATCCAAAGGTACGACCTTGGCCGACTGGGCGTTCTACAGCTGGGCCAATCCGCTGCAGACTTCGGGGTTGACAGGGACCATGCAGCCTACCGCCGACTACCGCAAGGCCTCCTCCACCGAAACCTTCACCAATGCCAGCGGCACCTCTGTCACGCTGGATCGCTATTGGAATCCACGCTACAACCCGGCCACCTGGCCCCACATGGTGACCTACACCATCGGCTTCAGCAAGATGGCGTTCGAATGGAGCTATTCATCCATCACGCGTCCGACACAAATGGTACCGTTTGGCTACGACGGAAGTTTCCCAGGCTTGGCCAACGGCACCATCGGCTGGCCTGACCTGACCGCCAACACGGAGTCGCGCAATGCCCTGGATCTGTGGCATGCGGCACTCAATGGTCGCGGACGCTTTTATGCCGTGGAAAAAGGCGAGGATCTGGAAAAGGCCTTCCGTGAGATCTTTGGTCAGATCAACACGCAGACCGAACCCGACCTGACATCCACTGCCACCAGTGGCTCCAACGCCTCACGCAACGATGTCGGCAAATTCACCGGTGCCTATGAGCCGCAGAACGCCTGGAAGGGCTTCGTGACGGCAGAGACCGTGCAAAAGGATGGCACGACGATTTCCGCCCCCGGATGGGGCGGAAAAAATACGGCAGACAAGCTCGATGCGCTGACCAGCGTGGCCAGCCGTCTGATCCTGAGCTGGAGCGACAAATGGGACACCACCAAATACAAAGGAGGCACGTCCTTCAAATGGGCCAACGATGAGGCCAATCTGAGCACGGCGCAAAAGGCAATGCTGGGGCTCAACCCCAGCGACACCAGTGTCACCGTGGCAACGAACGGACAGAACCGGCTCAACTTCATCCGGGGTGACCGCAGCCTGGAAGGCTCTGACAACAATGGCTACACCACATCCCAACCATTCCGCGAACGCAAGAGCCGCCAGGGCGATATTATCAATTCCGTGGTGTGGTATCTCGGCAAACCTTCGAGCAGCTATGCCCTGACCGGCTATGCCGAATTCACACGCAACAATGCCGATCGCCCCCCCATGATCTATGTGGGCGGCAACGATGGCATGCTGCACGGTTTTTCGGCCGCCGACGGCAGCGAGAAAATTGCCTATGTCCCCCGCGGCGTGATTCCCAACCTCAAGCTGCTGACATCTCCCGATTACAACAGCACGCACAAATACTTCGTGGATGGCTCGCCAATGACTGGCGATGTGGACCTGGGCACTGGCATCCAGGCGACCGACGATCCTAACTATGCGATCAACTACGCGGCCAAATGGCGTACGTTGCTGGTGGGAGCCCTTGGCGCCGGAGGCAAGGGCTACTTCGTGCTGGATGTCACCAATCCAAACTCAGCCACCACCACGGATGGCGCTCTGGGCTTCACCGAAGCCAATGCCTCGCAACTGGTGAGACTCGACCGTACCCGCGGCGCTGGGGAGACGGTGCTTGACTGCGCAAGAACGGGTATAGGCGTGTCCGAGAAGGCCGCATGCCTGAAAGCCGTGGAAGAGGACAGGGATATCGGCCATATTACCGCCCGCCCCGTGCTCGACGAAAACGACCCCATGCGCACCACGCAGATCACACGCATGAACAACAACCGCTGGGCAGTGGTGATGGGCAATGGCTACAACAGTGCCAATCAACGCCCCGTGCTGCTGGTCCAGTATCTGGATGGCGCACAGGAATTGGTGCGTATCCCCGTCACCACGGAAACGGCTGGCACAGGCAAGGCGGCAGACAACGGCCTGTCGGCCCCGCGCCTGGTGGACATCGACGGCGATGGCCGACCCGACGTCATCTATGCCGGAGACAACCTGGGCAATCTCTGGAAGTTCGATGTGACCAGCATCAACGATTCCAACTGGAACGTGGCCTTCAGAGGTCAGCCCTTATTCACGGCAAAGGGGCCGACCGCACTGAACTCGTCCGCACGCACCAATGTACAGCCCATCACGGTCGCACCTACGGTGCGCACCAATGACCGCACCATGACGATAGGCACGGGAACAAATGCCAAGACGGTCCCCGTGACCGGCATGATGATCGCGTTCGGCACGGGCCGCAACGTCACCCAGGACGATCCCAACAGCGTACAGGTGCAAAGCCTTTACTCAGTTCTTGACAACACACGCTACCGCATCATCGACACCGCCAAAGGCAAGCGCCTGGAGGTGCACCCTGGCGACGGGGTCTGCGCGCCATCAGCAACCACCTGCGTGCCTTCACCGTTGGCCTTGGGCGAAGGCGTAGCCAATGCCAAGCTGGCCGAACAGAAAATCAGCGAACTCGGCAACGGCGAATACGGCACGGTGGATGCAAGGAATGCGGAAAACGAACTTAAGAAGGAAACCTGGGCCAACTACAACGGCTGGTTCATGGACATGCCCGCCATTGGGGAACGCCTGCTCAAGCCAATGGAGTTCTATGACGGAAGCAACATCCTGACGGTGTACTCGCAGGTGCCGGCCAAAGGTTCGAACGTGGATCTCAGCGTAGAAAGCTGCGAGTCCACTTCCGTGGATGAGGAGCGCCAGTACCGCACGCTGATCAACATCATGGACGGCAAGCGGCCGACCGTGCAGATCGTGGACAAGAACAAGGATGGCTTCTTCAATGTCAATGATGGCGGTGTCTCGCGCGCACAGGTCAGCAAGGGATCGCATACCGTGCTCTCCAGCAGCAAGATAAATATCGATATTGATTCGAAAAACGAGAAGGAGAAGCTCGCACCCATGCCTGAAGAATCCCTGCGCCCCAGTTGGCGCCACATCAAGTAGGCTTGCGGATGTTATCTTTCATCCCAGTTGAGCAGCCATATATGAAACGCAAGAACCAAGGCTTCACCTTAATCGAGATGATGATCGTGGTGGCGGTCGTCGGCATCCTCACGGCCATTGCCATACCCAGCTACTCCGAGTACATACGCCGCGGACACAGGGCCGATGCCCGTGCGGGGCTGCTGCAGGCCCAGCAGTGGCTGGAAAGGGCTTCCACCGCCACGGGCGTCTATCCCACTGCACTGCCGGCCGCCCTCACCTGGGCAGGCGACAACAGCAAACGCTACACCATCGGATTCGCAGCAAACAATAGCAACGCAAGCTACACCTTGACGGCAGTGCCCCGTGGCCCGCAGACAGGCGACAAATGCGGAACCTATACGCTGAGCAACACCGGGCTGCGCGGCGCCGATGGAAAGGTCTCGTCGGACTCGGCATTCAACGCCGATTGCTGGGGCAAGTAAGACACACAGCCAAGCTGCCTTACCATGCTGGCCATGGCAGATTCCCCTCGACACATGCACCAAGCGCTTGGGCTCGCCGCCCAGGCGCTTTTTCTTTCCTCCCCCAATCCGCGCGTAGGCTGCGTACTGGTGGCACCTGATGGCCGGGTCGTTGGCCAGGGGTTCACCCAGCAGGCTGGTGGCCCACATGCCGAAGTGATGGCGCTGCGCGATGCCGCAGCACAGGGCGAGGATGTGCGCGGAGCAACCGCCTATGTGACGCTGGAGCCTTGCTCGCACCAGGGCCGTACAGGTCCCTGCTGCGATGCCCTGATCGCTGCAGGCGTTGCCAAGGTGGTAGGCGCACTCACCGATCCCAATCCCCAGGTAGCTGGCCAAGGTTTTGCGCGGCTGCGTGCTGCAGGTGTACAGGTGGAGGTGGGACCAGGTGCAGCCGAATCGCGCGAACTGAACATCGGCTTCTTCAGCCGCATGCTGCGCGGCATACCGTGGGTGCGCATGAAGGCCGCCAGTTCCCTTGACGGCGCAACCGCATTGCACAACGGTGTCAGCCAATGGATCACCTCGCCCGAGGCACGTGCCGACGGCCATGCCTGGCGCGCGAGGGCCTGCACCCTGCTGACGGGCATAGGCACGGTGCTGGAAGACGATCCGCGTCTGAACGTGCGTGAAGTGCCTACCCAGCGCCAACCGCGCATCGCGGTGGTGGATAGCCGGCTGGACACGCCGCTCACCGCCCAGGTACTGAAGACGCCCGGCGGCTGCCTTATCTACACCAGCAGTCAGGATACTTTGCGGTCCGAAGATTTGCAGGCGGCTGGCGCGACGATCATCCACATGCCCAACGCGCACGGCAAGGTGGACTTGGCCGCCATGCTGCGTGACCTGGCCGCGCGCGGTACGAACGAGCTGCATGTGGAAGCAGGCTTCAAGCTCAATGGCTCGCTGATACGCGAAGGGCTGGTCGATGAACTGCTGCTGTACCTGGCCCCCAAGCTGCTGGGCACGGGTGGCATGGGCATTGCCAGTTTCGGGCCACTGGACGCGCTGTCCGAGGCCCTTGCGCTGGAGTTGCACGATGTGCAGCGTATAGGGCCGGATCTGCGCGTTGTCGCTCGTGTTGAAGGGCGCGCCAGCTTCTGACGCGGACAGCAGCTTCCTGGACCAGCGGCTGGCGCAGCCGTCCGACACCCGATTGACCGATCCTTGGGCCAAATCTTCGAATCATGTCCGGCGCTCGCAACCTACAGCCTCTTCCATCCGTCAGCCTCTTCCGAGGCCTGCGGACCACGCTTGTCCTGCTGGTGTCCGCCGTGGTCTGCGGCTGCGCCAGCAGCTTGCCCTCTCAGGTCGATCGCCCCGTCACTGGCGCCTTGGAAGCCCCGCAAAGCACGCCATTGGGCTCTTTGGTGCAGCAATTGCGGCCAGCCAGCGTCAGGCCTCAAACCTCCGCCTTCACCCTCCTGTCCGGCGCCCAGGCCGCCTACGGCGCACGGCTGGCCCTGGTCGAGGGAGCGCAGCAGACGCTGGACCTGCAGTACTACGCCATCCATGCCGACGAGAGCACGCAGCGCCTGCTGCGCGGCGTGGTGGAGGCGGCGCGGCGTGGCGTGCGGGTGCGGGTGTTGCTGGACGACTTCCACAGCACGGGTGCGAATGCGCAGGTCATGCGGCTGGCCTTTGTGCCGGGCATAGAGATGCGCATGTTCAACCCGCTGGCGGGCGCACGCAGTTCCGTGCTGGGGCGGGCCTATACGCTGCTGACGGATTTCCAGCGGGCGCAGCAGCGCATGCACAACAAGCTCTTCATTGCCGACAACGCCATGGGCGTGATCGGGGGGCGCAATCTGGGCGATGCGTATTTCGACGCGGACAGCGCCAGCAATTTCGTGGACCTCGACGTGCTGGCTGCGGGGCCGGTGGTCGGCGATCTGTCACGCAGCTTCGACAGCTATTGGAACAACCCGCGCGCCTATCCGGTTCAGTCGCTCATCAGTCTCAAGGAGCTCAAGCAGCTGCGCGAGCGCTTTGCCGATGATGGCGATCAGGCGCAGGACGAGGACCCTACGCCTGCCGTTGCCGCCAAAGAGGCAAAGACGGCTGAGCAGGCCGCCGAACACAGCCGCATCATCTGGGACCAGCAGCCCATGGATTTGCGCAAGGCGCCATGGACCTGGGCCTCGGCCGCCGTGCTGGTGGACCAGCCGGCCAAGATCCCGCTGGACAGGGATGACAGCCCGAGCACCAGTGCGGACGCGTCTGCGCCAGCCACACCCGCCCCGAACAGCCCGCAGGCCAAGCCTGCTGGCACGCTGCCCATGGGCCAGCCAACTCCGGCCTTGCGCCAGGCGGCGCGCCCAGTGCTGGAGGCCGATTCGGTAGTGGACGGCCTGCTGGCCCTGGTCCGCAAGACGCGGCGCGATCTGCTGGTGGTCTCGCCCTATTTCGTGCCCGGTCCGGACATGATGGAGGCGTTTCGCGGCGCGCGGCAACGCGGGGTGCGCGTGCGCATCCTGACCAATTCACTGGCCTCCAATGACGCGCCCCTGGCCCATGCCGGCTATGCACGCCACCGCAAGGCGCTGCTGGAGATGGGCGTTGAACTCTATGAGATGCGCAGCACGGCGGCCAGTGTCCGCTCTGCGTTTGGCTCGGGCAGCAGTGGCGGTGGCGGTCCTTCAGGCGCCACGGGTGCCTCGCGCGCCATGCTGCATTCCAAGCTGCTGGTGGTGGATGGTCACCTGGTGGCAGTCGGCTCGATGAATCTGGACCTGCGCTCGCAACTGCAGAACACCGAGATCGCCCTGCTCATCGCCAGCCGCGAGTTCGGCAGGCTGGCCACGCAAAGTATTGACGAGGGCCTGCAGGACGGCAGCTGGCGCGTGGAGATCGACAAGGATGGAGGACTGGTCTGGCGGGCCTCGGAAGACAGCGACCGCGCCGACGAGCACAGCGAGCCCGATGCCAGCTGGGGCCTGCGCCTGATGCTCAAGCTCCTGGGCCCGCTGGCGCCGGACCACCTGCTGTAGGCGGGCGACAGCGCTACAACCCCGCCCACTCCTGGCGCCGAGCCAGCGCCTGGACCCAGAGGGTGATCTCGCGCTGATCGGTCTGGGTGCGCACCTCCTGATAGGCCTGCTCGGCCTCGGGAAAGCGGCGGCGCAGCAGGTTCAGCCATTGCTTGAGACGGCCTGCGCGCTGGCGCGGCTCCAGGTCCTCGCAGACCATGTCCCAGAAGCGCTGAACCTGGGGCACGAGGTCGCTCCAGTACACCTCGGCGGCCGGGGTCTGCTCACCTTCAACGGCGGCGCGAATGGCCAGCGCCAGGCCCGGGTCGGCAACGATTCCCCGCCCCAGCATCAGGTCGCTGCAACCCGATTGCTCGCGGCAGCGCAGCGCCTCCTGCACCGTCCATATCTCGCCGTTGGCCACCACGGGCACGGTCACGGATTCGCGGATGCGCGGGATCATCTCCCAGTAGGCGGGCGGGCGGTAGCCATCGAGCTTGGTGCGGGCATGAACGACGATTTCGCAGGCACCGCCGGCCTGCATGGCCTGGGCGCATTCGGTCATCAGGGCGGTGTCATTGAAACCCAGCCGCATCTTGGCCGACACGGGCATGGCCGCTGGCACGGCGGCACGCACGGCGCCCACCACGCGCGCAATTTGTTCCGGGTCCTGCAGCAGCGCAGCGCCGCCGCCGTGGCGGTTGACCACCTTGGCCGGGCAGCCGAAGTTCAGGTCGATGCCCTCCGGCCCCAGGCGCGCCAGATTGGCCGCGTTGGCCGCCATGCTGTCCGGGTCCGATCCCAGCAACTGGGCCCGCACGGGCACCCCCGCCAGCGTCCGGCTGCCATTGTTTAATTCCGGCATGGTGCGCAGGAATACCTTGTCGGGCAGCAGCGTCCCCGTGACGCGGATGAACTCAGAGACGCAGCGGTCCGCACCGCCCACGCGCGTGAGCACATCGCGCAGCACGAAATCAAGCAAGCCCTCCATGGGCGCCAGCAACAGTCTCATCAGCTGTGTTCCGGGACCTGCAGCCCCGTCTTCCTGTTACAGATCAAACAATATTCCTGCGGCCCGTATTGGCCGCCTGCCCCTTCGAATCGCCCCTCATCAAGGCGGCGGCAGGCGATTGTGCCCTTGCCGCAGCAAGTTGCACCGGACCAGTTGTCATGGCTTTTTCACGCCACGGTCATTCATGTAACGTGCAATCGGGGCTTGTCGGACTCCCCTGCCCTAACCATGCTGCTGCAAAAAACCGCCAAGGCCCTTGAAGAGCTGCAGCCCGGCCGGCGCAGCCTGCCGCTGCGCGAGCGCTCGGTGCTGCTGATGGCCGATGGCCGCACCGAGGAGCAGCTGCAGCAGGTGCTGGGTGCCCAGGCCAGGGAGCTGGTACAGCAACTGATAGACAGCGGCCATCTTCAGCGCCTGGCCGGCAATGCCATCGAAACATCGCCCCAGCCGCATGGCCCCGCGATGGCGCCAGCCGCTGCCAGGGAACCCGCTTCACCAGGCCCTGCCGCCACGCTGAATCTGGCCGGCACACGCATGTATCTGTTCGACCTGTGCGAGCGCATGTTCGCCAACCGCCATGAGGACAAGGCCCAGGTGCTGCGCCATCTGCTGCGCGAAGCGCGCGACCTGGCGGCTCTGCAGGCCGCCGCCTTGCAGCTGCTGCAGACCGTGCAGGAGCATGCCGGCAACGAGCGCGCGGATGCGCTGCGCGAGCGGCTGCAGCATCTGCTGCCCCAGGAGGCAAACGAGTCAATGGCAGCGCAAGGCGCCTGACCGGGATGAAAGCGTGGGTGCCGGCGATCAGCGAGGCGCCAGGCGCCACAGCGAGGTGACTTCGGCAGCGCGTGCGGCGTGCAGCGGATCGGCAGCGTCCGCAGCCTTCCCATGGCGTGGGCGGATGTCCTCTCGGCCCAGGACCTGCAGGCCAGCGGCCTCGATCCACTCCAGCAATTGCTCGCGCGAGCGCAGTTGCAGATGCTCGGCCAGATCCGACAGGATCAGCCAGCCTTCGCCGCCCGGCAGCAGATGCGCTGCAAGGCCTTGCACAAAGCCGCGCAGCATGCGGCTGCCTTCGTCGTAGACGGCCTGCTCCAGCAGGGAGCTGGCCTTGCCCGGCAACCACGGTGGATTGCAGACCACCAGGGCGGCCCGGCCTTCGGGGAACAGGTCTGCCTTGCGCAGGCTCACGCGCTGCGCCAATCCCAGTCGCTGCAGGTTGTCTTGCGCACAGGCCAGGGCCCGGTCGCTCAGGTCGGTGGCCACCACCTGCCGCACGCCACGGTGCAGCAAGAGAGCGGAAAGCACACCCGTGCCCGTGCCGATATCCCAGACTGCGGCATCGGACTGCTGGGCTGCGGCCGGCAGGGGCGCCTGCGCCACCAGATCCAGGTACTCGCCGCGCACCGGGGAGAACACGCCGTAGTGCGGATGAATGCTGAACTCCGGCATGCCCGGCACAGCCAGGGCCACGCCCTTCTTGCGCCACTCATGCGCGCCCAGCGCGCCCAGCAGTTCACGCAAGGGAACGATGACGCTGCGCGCACCCTGATCGGCGGGAATGTCGCCCCAGGCCTCGCGGCAGGCCTCGCTCCAGTCCGGGGCGCGGCGCAGGGCGCAATGCCAGCTGGCATCGAGCTCGATCATCACGCTGGACAGAATGCGTGCCCGCTGCGCCAGCGCCTGGCGGTGCAGGTGGAAGGCATGGGGAAAGACAGGCTTGGCGTCTTCCTTGCCGGCCCGCCGATGGCGAGCCTTGGCGGACGTCTCACGTGCAGGCTTGTCCAGGCGGCGGCCCAGCGCCGACAGCAATTGCCTGGCATTCTGAAAATCGCCGCGCCACAGCATCGCCTGGCCTTCGCAGGCCAGGCGGTAGGCGCTGTCGGCAGACAGGCTGTCGTCGGCGATGACGATGCGGCGCGGTGCGGTCATGGTGCTGTCCGCGCGCCACAGCGCTGCCTGCGTGGCCTCGTTCTCCTGCCTTTGCAGCAGGGACCAGTTCTGGGAAGAGGACAAGGCCTGCTGCTCCGTGAGTGATTTAGGGGGAAAGCGGGTCGGAGACCCGATCAGTTCAGTGCGCGCTTGAGCCGCACTTCCTCGATCTTGAGACCGCCCACCTGGGCCGTCTTGGCGGTGGACATTTCGCGCTTGAAGCCGGCGAGCTCGTGAAAGCGCAGCGCGCGTTCATTGCGCAGCGGCACCCACGACGTGACATTGGTGCAGCCTTCTTCAAGCAGGCCGTCGCGTGCGGCGTCCCACAGGGCCACACCCACACCCTGATTCCAGTGGGTAGGTGCAGCATAGATGGCCCAGATTTCACCGGTGGTCTGGCGCGACTTCTCATCGCGCGAGCGGTCGAAGCCGACGAAGCCGACGATCTTGTCGCCATCGATGGCGACCTGAACCTGGGGCTCGCAAAATTCAATGGCTTCGCGCCAATAGGCCTGGCGTTTTTCTACCGACGACATGCTCTTGAGCTGGTCATCGGGAACCAGACCTCGGTAAGCCTCCATGGCGGAAGCAGTATGGATCTGGGCAATCGCTTTTGCATCGCGGAGAGTGGCTGGACGAACCTGGATACTAGACATGGAAAAACCGAAACGAAAACAGGTGAAAATAGAAGGGCGTGATTTTCACCGGAATCGCGCTTTTTGCGTGCATCGAGCCCCTTAGCCATGCACGCAAGTACGGCTGTGCTCGTTTTCTTGCCCTCGGCTATCGGATGTGCTATGTGCTCTTCAAAAAAGAGCAGCTAGTGCATGCAACACAAGGCTCGCCAAGGAATCAGTTGACAATTCCTCACGATGCAGGCATGCCCGGCAGCACGCCCGATCGAGCCCTTGCTCACAGCCAGCGGCGCATCAGTTCCATGATGCGATCGAACTTCGCACCATAGGGCGGATACAGCATGGCGGCCCCTGACCAGCGCGACTGCACGAACACCGCCTTCTGATGGCTCAGCCGCGCAAAGCCCTGCTCCGAATGATAGGCACCCCAACCGCTGTCCCCCACGCCACCAAAGGGCAGGTTCTCGTGCGCGAAGTGCAGCAGGGTGTCATTGACCGTCACCCCGCCGCTGATGGTGCGTGACAGCACCGCATCACGCACCTTCTCGTCGCGGCCGAACCAGTACAGCGCCAGCGGCCTGGGCCCGGCGTTGATGGCCGAGACCACGTCGTCCAGCCTGTCGTAGCTGATCACGGGCAGGATGGGGCCGAAGATCTCCTCCTGCATGAGCTGCATCTGGCTGGTGGCATTGAAGACCAGGGCCGGTGCCATCTGGCGCTCCACGGCATCACCCCAGGCCATGTCCGCCCCCTCCTGGCTGGCGCCGCCGTCCTCCATCCATTCGACATGGGCGCCCATGCCCTGGGCCTGGCGCAGCATCTGCCGCAGGCGGGCCAGGTGGCGCTTGGTGAGGATGGCGGCATAGTCCGGGTTGCCGGCAAAGCGCGGGAACAGCCGCTGCGCGGCGGCGCGAAAGGCCTCGGCGAATTCGGCCTCCTGTCCACGCGGCAGCAGCACGTAGTCGGGGGCAATGCAGGTCTGGCCTGCGTTGACGAGCTTGCCATGTGCGATCTTGAGCGCCGCCTCCTTCAGGTCGCAGTCGGTGGAGACGATGCAGGGCGACTTGCCGCCCAGCTCCAGCGTGGTCGGCGTCAGGTGCGCTGCGGCCGCCTGGGCCACGCGCCGGCCCACGGCCGTCGATCCGGTGAACAGCAGATGGTCGAAGTGCAGGCCCGAAAACTGCGTGGCCACGCTCACATCGCCTTCGATCACGGCGAACTCCTCGGGCGCAAAGAACTGCCCCACCAGCGCGGCCAGTTGCGCCGACGTGTGCGGCGTGAGTTCGCTGGGCTTGAGCATGACGCGGTTGCCCGCTGCCAGGGCCGTGATGGCAGGCCCCAGCGCCAGCTGCACCGGATAGTTCCACGGAGAGATCACCCCCACCACGCCCAGCGGCTGGCGCTCTATCCACCCACGGCCCGGCATGAGCATCAGCGGCGTGCGCACCCGCTGGCGCCCCGACCAGCGCGCCAGATGGCGCAGCGTGTGCTTGAGCAGGTTGCGCAGCACGAACAGCTCCACCATCTCGGTCAACCGTGGCGAGCGCATGCCGAAGTCGGCCTGCACTGCGGCAGCCAGCACGGGGCCGTGCTCGTCCAGCAGCTTTTGCATGCGCAGCAGCCTCTCGCGGCGCACCAGCAGCGGCACGTCCACCTGCGCCCGGCTGGCCTGGTACTGAAGTTCGAAGACGCGATGAAGATCCATCTGGGTCATAGGGCTCAATGGTAAGAAGACGCGGCAGACGCTCTCGTGCTGCACAGGCCGCCTGCGGGTTGGCTGGATACGACGGCAAGCAGCCAGAACGGCTCGGAGAAAAAAAAGGGAGCCTTGCACGGGCTCCCGAGGGTTACAGACTATACGGGCCGATATGCGCGGCCTGGGCGCGAAGATGCGCAGGCCGCGTAAAGGCTGCAGCAAGACGCTTCAGGGCTCGCGCACTTCACGGGGCTGAACATCGGTCACCTCGCCCGCTCCCGGCAGCACGCCTGCGCCTGCACCTGCGCGACGGCCACCGCCTTCAGCCGCGCCGTAGGCGCGCTGCGGGCGCTGGGCCATCCACTCGGAGCCGGAGCGGTAGACGGTCTGCCAGCCAGCCCGCGGGCTCATGCGCATGGCCCAGGGCATGACCGGCTGGCCGGTGAGCCTGGCCCACAGCGCCCGCACGGCCCAGACCAGGGCCAGCAGCGCCGCTGCGGTGAGCAGGCTGACAAAGAAGACCAGGCCCACAAGCATCAGCAGGATGCGAACGGCCCAGCGGGTCAGGGTGGCGACGAAATCGTTCAAAGCAAAGCCTTTCTTGGCTGGCCCGGTGCGTCAGGCGGAGTCTGCCGCATCGAACCGGAATACGCCCGGTTCCTGTACCGGGTCCACATGCACCGCAATCGTGCTCTTGGGCGGGAAGCGCCCTTCGAGCAGCAGTTTCGACAACGGATTCTCGATCCGCTGCTGTATCGCGCGCTTGAGCGGCCGGGCCCCGAAAACGGGATCGAAGCCCACCTTGGCCAGTTCGGCCAGTGCTTGGTCGGACACCTGCAGCGCAAGGTCCATTTTCTCCAAACGCCGCTCCAGCAGCTTGAGCTGAATCCTTGCGATCGACTCGATATTCTTCGCGTCGAGCGCGTGGAACACCACGGTCTCGTCGATGCGGTTGAGGAATTCGGGTCGGAAATGGTTCTTGAGTTCCCCCCAGACCGCGTCTTTCACATCATCGTAATCCTCGCCGACCATGGCCTGGATCAGCAAAGAGCCTATGTTGCTCGTCATCACGATGACCGTATTCTTGAAGTCCACGGTGCGGCCCTGGCCGTCGGTCAGCCGGCCGTCGTCCAGTACCTGCAGCAGCACGTTGAAGACGTCGGGATGGGCCTTCTCCACCTCGTCGAGCAGCAGCACGCTGTAGGGCTTGCGGCGAACGGCCTCGGTCAGGTAGCCGCCTTCCTCGTAGCCCACGTAGCCGGGCGGCGCGCCGATCAGGCGGGCCACGGAATGCTTTTCCATGAACTCGCTCATGTCGATGCGCACCAGATGGTCTTCGCTGTCGAACAGGAAGCCGGCCAGCGCCTTGCACAGTTCCGTCTTGCCCACGCCCGTGGGGCCCAGGAACAGGAAGGAACCGGTGGGCCGGTTGGGATCGGACAGGCCCGAGCGCGAACGGCGTATGGCGTTGGCCACGGCCGAGATGGCCTCGTCCTGGCCGACGACGCGGTCATGCAGTCGGTCTTCCATGCGCAGCAGCTTGTCCTTCTCGCCCTGCATCATCTTGGCCACGGGAATGCCCGTGGCACGGCTGACCACCTCGGCAATCTCCTCGGCGCCCACATGGGTGCGCAGCAATCTGTGGGCGGGCGCACCGCCCTGCCCCTGCTCGCTGGCCTGGGCTTCGTTGAGCTGCTTTTCCAGCGAGGGCAGCTTGCCGTACTGCAGCTCGGCCACCTTGTTGAAGTCGCCCTTGCGCTTGAGCTCGTCGATCTGGATGCGGATCTGGTCGATCTCCTTGCGGATCTGCTCGGAGCCCTGGGCGCTGGCCTTTTCGCTCTTCCAGACGTCTTCGAGGTCGGCGTACTCGCGCTCCAAGCTGCCGAGTTCTTCCTCGATCAGTTGCAGGCGCTTTTGCGAGGCCTCGTCCTTTTCCTTCTTCATGGCCTCGCGCTCGATCTTGAGCTGGATCATGCGGCGCTCGAGCTTGTCCATGACCTCGGGCTTGGAGTCGATCTCGATCTTGATCTTGGCCGCAGCCTCGTCGATCAGGTCGATGGCCTTGTCGGGCAGGAAGCGGTCGGTGATGTAGCGGTGGCTCAGCTCGGCCGCGGCCACAATGGCCGGGTCGGTGATGTCCACGCCGTGGTGGGCCTCGTAGCGCACCTGCAGGCCGCGCAGGATGGCGATGGTGTCCTCGACCGAGGGCTCCTCGACCAGCACCTTCTGGAAGCGCCGCTCCAGCGCCGCATCCTTTTCGATGTACTTGCGGTATTCATCGAGCGTGGTCGCGCCGATGCAGTGCAGCTCGCCGCGCGCCAGCGCAGGCTTGAGCATGTTGCCCGCGTCCATGGCGCCATCGGCCTTGCCGGCGCCGACCATGGTGTGGATCTCGTCGATGAACAGGATGATGCGCCCCTCTTCCTGGGCCACTTCCTTGAGCACGGACTTCAGGCGTTCCTCGAAGTCGCCGCGGTACTTGGCGCCGGCCAGCAGGCCCGCCATGTCCAGCGACAGCACGCGCTTGTTCTTGAGGCTTTCGGGCACCTCGCCGGCCACGATGCGCTGGGCCAGGCCCTCGACGATGGCGGTCTTGCCCACGCCGGGCTCGCCGATGAGCACGGGGTTGTTCTTGCTGCGGCGCTGCAGCACCTGGATGGAGCGGCGGATTTCGTCGTCGCGGCCGATCACCGGATCGAGCTTGCCGATGCGCGCGCGCTCGGTCAGGTCCATGGTGTATTTCTTGAGGGCCTCGCGCTGGCCTTCGCCTTCGGCGCTGTCCATGGTCTGGCCGCCGCGCACGGCGTTGATAGCGGACTCCAGCGTGGAGCGCGTCACGCCGCTTTCCTTGAGCAATTGGCCCGCACGCGTGGAGGCGCCGCTGCTATCGGTCAGCGCCAGCAGGAACAGCTCGCTGGCAATGAACTGGTCGCCCCGCTTGAGGGCTTCCTTCTCGGTCACCTGCAGCAGGCGGCCCAGCTCGGAGCCGACCTGCACCTGGTCCTGATGCTGCACGCGCGGCAGGTCTGCCAGAGCCTTCTCGGCTGCGGCCTGCAGCTGCCCCACGTTGGCGCCGGCACGCTGCAAGAGCGAGCGCGGACCGTCGTCCTGGCGCAGCAGTGCCACGAGCAGGTGCAGGGGTTCGATGTTGGATTGGTCACCGCCCAGGGCCAGCGTTTGCGCGTCGGCCAGGGCTTCCTGGAACTTGGTTGTCAGTTTGTCGATTCGCATGGTGTTTCTTTTCGCTCCTGAAACAGGGTCATTGCGATTTATCTGATACCGGCAGGGCAAATTTCAAGCCATGCCCGGCCCGCAAGGACAGACGCTTGCGCCAGATCAAGGCCGGCGAGGCCGGCCATCCTTCTCAAGCATTGCGCTGAAAGATCGAGAACTGCGTAGGCGTAACGCCCAAATGCGCCCGGAAGCTGCGCACCAGGTGGCTGGCGCTGGAAAAGCCGCAATCCAGCGCCAGCTCGGCCAGCGGCGGCACGTTGCGCGCAGACAGGGCGCGCCGTGCCCGTGCCAGGCGCTGCTGCAGCACCCATTCGTGCACCGTGCAGCCCATGCTCTGGCGGAACATGCGTGCGAAATGGAATTCCGAAAGGCAGGCCTGTCTCGCCAGTGCCGGCAGCGACACGGCCTTGGAGTCATGCAGATGCGCCTCGATATGGGCAAGCACCCTGCGCCGCACGGCCGCAGAGAGCCCGCCCAGCGGCCGCTGCAGCGCCTGCACCTGGCGCGGCGTGGCGGACTGCAGCACCAGCCGGTCCACCAGCTGCTGGCCAATGGCATCGGCCGCCAGTTGCTGCTGCGGGTCCTGCCAGTCCAGCTGCATCAGCGCACGGGCACCGGCGTGGAAGGCCTGATCGTCCCCGTAGATCTGCGCACGCAAGGTGCGCGAGCGGGGCTCGGCATCCAGCATGCGGACCACGCGCCCCGCCCAGGCCAGGTCGGACACATACAGGTGCAGGAACTGCACGGGCGATCGCACCAGCCAGTGCGATTCGTCCTCTGGCGTGAAGATGCAGATGCGCCCCGGCGCCCCCATGGCCTCGGGCCGCGCCTTGAGCTGCGAGCCCTCGCCGCCGGCCAGGTAGACCGACAGCGTGTGGTGACCGGGCTGGCAGTAGCGCACCTCGTCGTCCACATTGGCCCAGACGGCCAGCTCCACCCCCTCGCTCAGGCGCACGCGCCGCTGCAGCAGGGCCTTGGAGCGTGACAGCACCTGGCACAGGTGGCTGGATGGCAGCTCGGGCAGCGGCGTGGGCGTCATGGCAGCGATTGTCGTCCCGCAGCCATACCGACGCATGGCGCCAGGCCATCAAACCGCAGGAATCTGCCATGCCCGCCCAGCCTGCGGCGCGATCATCACCGGCCATGACTGCCACCCTCTATGCCCTGGTCGTGCTGATCTGGGGTTCGACCTGGATCGCCCTGAAGCTGCAGCTGGGCACCGTGCCCGTGGAGCTGTCCATTGCCTACCGCTTTGCGCTGGCCGCCGTGCTGATGTTCGCCTGGCTGGCCTGGTCGCGCCAGCTGCGCGTGCCCCGCGGCCCGGCGCTGCCGCGCGTGCTGGCCCAGGGCCTGTGCCTGTTCAGCTTCAACTTCGTGTGCTTCATGCATGCCAGCGAGACGCTGGCCAGCGGCCTGGCCGCCGTGGTGTTCTCCAGCGCCAATCTCTGGAACGCGCTGCTGGCGCGCATCATCCACGGCCGCAGGCTGGCGCCCCATGTGCTGGCCGGCAGCCTCTTCGGCCTTGCAGGCCTGGTGGCGCTGTTCTGGCCCGAGCTGCGAGAAGGCCGGCATGCCAGCCTGCCCGGCCTGGCCTGGGCCGTGCTGGGCACGCTGTGCTTTTCCTGCGGGAACATGCTGTCGGCCTCGCTGCAGTCCATGGGCTGGCGGCCGGCCCAGACCAATGCCTGGGGCATGCTGGCCGGCACGCTGCTGCTGACCGGCTATGCGCTGGTGGCGGGCCTGCCCTGGCGCTTCGATGCCAGCTGGACCTATGTGGGCTCCTGGCTGTACCTGGCCATTCCGGGCTCGGTGATCGCGTTCACGGCCTACCTGACCCTGGTCGGGCGCCTGGGCCCCGAGAAGGCGGCCTATGCGACGGTGCTGTTCCCCATCGTTGCGCTCAGTATCTCGGCCCTTTTCGAAGGCTATGTGTGGACGCCGCTGGCCGTGGGTGGCCTGCTGCTGGTGATGTTCGGCAACCTGCTGGTGTTCCGGCCGCCGCAATGGTTGCGGGGTGCCGCACTGCGCAGGGCCTGAAGCGTCAGCTCACTGGCGCCAGCGCGCCAGCGCCTCTTCGTCGCTGACGCGCGCATCCACCCAGCGCGCGCCCTCGGGCGTCTGTTCCTTTTTCCAGAAAGGCGCCAGCGACTTGAGGTAGTCCATGATGTATTCGCAGGCCTGGAAAGCCATGCCCCGGTGCGATGCGGTGACGGCCACGAGCACGATCTGGTCCATGGGCTGCAGCGGGCCGATGCGGTGGATGACGCGCGCGCCATGGATGCCGAAGCGCTGCACGGCCTCGTCGATGATGGCCTCGATGGATTTCTCGGTCATGCCCGGATAGTGCTCCAGCTCCATGCTGGCCACGGCGGCGCCCTCGTTGCGGTCACGCACCGTGCCTATGAAGCTGCAGACCGCCCCCACGCGGGCGTCGCCGGAGCGCAGGGCGGCGAGTTCGGCCGATACGTCGAAATCCTCGGTCTGGATGGATACACGGGCTGCTTGCATGCCCGCATTGTCGCAGGGCGGCGGCGCGCCAGAAGGCGATGAACGCGGTAGCATTGCCCTCCCCCGCCCCCAGCGCTTTTTTGCTGCGGCGGGCCACGCATGGCCACACTCACGATCACCACCCCCGAATACATGCTCTACCCCTCGCCGCGCAACGAGCAGCGCGTGGTCTACGAGCACCAGCTGTTCGTGCCCCATCCCTACACCATCATCCACCTGCCCGACTACGGCTTTCGCGGCAAGGCCACGCTGTTTGCAGCCCACCGGCTGGGCGACGGCAAGATGGGCCAGCTGGTGAGCTGCGAGCTGGCCGAAGACATCGCACGCTTCGAACGCCTGTTCGAACCCGATTGAGGCGCGCCATGGACGAGACCAGCCAGATACAGCCGCCGCCGAGCTTTGCCGCCCTGTATGCCGACCGGCACGGCCGGCTCAAGGCATCGATTGCAGACGTGGTCGGGCGCTATGAACTGTGCGAGGACCTGGCCAGCCACCTGGTCGAGCAGGCGCAGACGCTTTACCACTCCGGCAACTCCTCGGAGCAAGGCGTGCTGCTGGGCATGCACGCGGGCCTTGCGGCCGATGGCTCCATCGTCAGCCCTGGTGAGGCGCGCTGGATCGTGCAGCGCCTGGCCGAGCTGCTGGAGTGGCAGGCACCGCTGCTGCCCGATGCATCAACCCCTCCCGGCGCCGAAGGCGCAGCCTGAAGGTCACCACCGAGGCGCTCAGGCGCGCTACACTGCGCGCCATGCCTGCAATCTTTGCCTTCCCCACATGCCACGGCGATGCCGTGTGCCTGTGCCTGGGCAAAGCCTGCAAACCCCAGCTCGTCTGACCGGAGCTGAGGTTCCGTCCAGATGAGCGACGGAACCGGCCCGGCAGCCTCCATCTCCCCTTCCCGCATCCCTTCAGGCGCCTGCCTTTCCGCCCTCGGTCTGGCCGGTGGCTGCGTCCGGTCGTTCATTGTTTGAATCACCCGAAGGGATCTTCCATGTCTTTGCCTTCCACCACCTCGCCGCAAGCCCGATTCCAGGGGCTGTGGCTTCCGCTGGTCACGCCCTTTCTTCCTGGAGATGAGGCGGCGGTGGACCACGGGGCGCTGCGCGCCCTGGTGCAGCACTACAACGCCAGCGGCATCGCCGGCTACGTGGCCTGCGGCTCGACCGCCGAGGCCGCCGCGCTGAGCGAAGCGGAGCACGATGCCGCCCTGTCCACCATCCTCTCAGCGGCCCAGGGCATGCCCGTGGTCATGGGCGTTTCGGACTGCCACCTGGGGCATGCGCTGGCCCGCGTTCAGGCACTGAACGCCCTGCCGCTGGCAGGCATTCTGGTGCCCGCGCCGCATTACATACGCCCGTCGCAGGCAGGCCTGCTGCAGTGGTTCACGGCGATTGCCGAGCGCAGCGCCCATCCGGTCATCGTCTACGACATTCCCTACCGCACCGGCGTGGTGCTGGAGCTGGCCACGCTGCGTGCGCTGGCCGCACATGAGCGCATCGTGGCCATCAAGGATTGCGGGGGCGATGCCGCCAAGACCCAGGCACTGATCGCCGATGGGCAACTGCAGGTGCTGGCCGGCGAAGACGCGCAGATCTTTTCCACGCTGGCCCTGGGCGGCGCGGGAGCGATTGCTGCCAGCGCGCACGCGCATACAGGGCACTTCGTCGAGCTGATGCAATGCCTGGAGCGCGGCGACCTGCCCGCTGCCCGTGCGCTGTGGCAGCCGCTGCAGCCGCACATCGCCGCCTGCTTTGCCGAGCCCAACCCCGCCCCCATCAAGGCCTTGCTGGCGCAGCAGGGCCGAATGCGGGCAACGCTGCGGGCGCCCATGCAGCCGGCATCGGCCGCGCTGGCGCAGCGGCTGGCCGGGATTCAGCTGCCGCTGCTGCCGTCCGCAGACAGTGTTGCCGAACGCAGGTCGGCGTAGCGGTTCAGGATGCGCTGCACCTGACCGTGCGTCCACTCGCCACCCCGGGCCGCGGCAATGCCGCGCGCATTGAGTTCGGCGGCCATGGCGCGGTGCGTCAGGCCGCGCGCCTGCAGTTCGGCGAACAGCGCCTCATGCTGCTGGGCGAAGGCATCGGCCGTGGATTTGCGCTTTTCCACGGTGGCGCGCAGGTTGTCTGCGCCTGCGCGGCCCAGCTGCACGCCGCGCGCCTTGGCTTCGGACAGGGCCTTGCGCGTGCGTGCGCTGATGGCCTGGTCCACGGGCTTGTCGGTGGTCATTTGGGTCAACCTCCGGTCACGGGGGGGAAGAAAGCCACCTCGTCCCCCTGCCGAATGGCGGCACCGGCATCGCACAGGACCTGGTTCAGCGCCATGCGCACGGCCTTGCCAGGGGCCAGCGCTTCGGTGGCGGCACCGCCACGCGCAATCAGTTCCTCACGCAGCGCGCCCACGGTGGCGGCCTCGGTGGACAGGGTTTCGCTGCCCGTGCCCAGGGCTTCGCGGATGGAGGCGAAATAGCGCACGGTGATGGTGATGGCGGTGGGGACGGCCTGGCTCATGACAGCAGCTCCGAAAAGGCGATGAAGCGCACCCGGTCGCCCGGCGCTATGGCCTGGCCTGGCGGGTTGTCCACCACGCCATCGCCCCAGGCTGCCGAGGTCAGCACGCCCGAACTCTGGTTGCGGAACAGCTCCAGGCCACCGCCCTCGTTGTAGCGCACGCGCAGGAATTCGCGGCGCTTGTCCCCGCGAGGCCAATGGAAGTCGGCGCGCACCTCGACCGAGCGCGGCAGCGCCTGCTGCACGCCCTGCAGGCGCAGCACGAAGGGGCGCACCAGCAAAAGGAAGGTGACGAAGCTGGAGACCGGGTTGCCGGGCAGGCCGATGAAGTGGGCAAAGCCTTCGCCCTCGCGGTTCACGCGGCCATAGGCGAAGGGCTTGCCGGGCTTGACGGCGATCTGCCAGAGGTCGAGCTGGCCCAGCGCCTGCACGGCGGGCTTGACATGGTCTTCCTCGCCGACCGACACCCCGCCGCTGGTCAGGATCAGGTCATGCGCGCGGGCCGCCTCGCGCAAAGCATCCACAGTGGCCTCGCGCCGGTCGGGGACGATGCCGAAGTCGGTGACCTCGCAGCCCATGCGCTGCAGCAGGGCGCGAAGGAAGAATCGGTTGCTGTTGTAGATGCTGCCGGGCGGCATCTGCTCGGGCGCCACGGTGCCCGGCATGACCAGCTCGTCGCCCGTGGAGAACAGGGCCACGCGCGGCTTGCGTGCCACGCGCAAAGAGGCCAGGCCGATGCTGGCGGCCAGGCCCAGCTCGGCCGGCGACAGGCGCGTGCCGGCCGCGATGACGGTGGCGCCGCGCCGGATGTCTTCGCCCGAGCGGCGTATCCATTGCCCGGCCTCGGGCCGCGCCTTGATGCGCACGCGACCGTCTTCCAGGACTTCGCAGTCTTCCTGCATGACGATGGCATCGGCACCTTCGGGCACCGGAGCCCCCGTGAAGATGCGCGCCCCCGTGCCCACGGCCAGCGGCTGGCCCACGGCGCCTGCGGGGATGCGCTGCGAGACGGGCAGCTCGGCATTGCCCTGCGTGCATTCGGCGCTGCGCACGGCGTAGCCGTCCATGGCGCTGTTGTCCTGGGGCGGCACCTGCAGCGGCGAGACGGCGTCGACCCGCAGCACGCGGCCATCGGCGTCAAAGCAGTCCACGGTGTCATCGCCAGCCAGCGGCAGTGCCTGGGCCAGCAGTTCGGCCAGCGCTTCATCGAGGGGCTTGAGCGGGGCTCGCATGGTTTTTCTCCTAGTCTTGGCCGCTGTCAGGTGCACGGTAGCGCAGGCGCTCCCCCTGATCCAGCAGCCATTGCAGTATCTGCGCTGGCGCGTTGAGGTCCAGCACGGGCTGGCGCGGCGGCTCGGGCAGGCGGGCCGGCGCATCGGTTGCCACGGCCAGCACATGGGGATCGTGCGGGAACAAAGGCGCCTGGGTCTTGCCGGCGCTGGTGCGCTCGGGCTGCTCGCGCCAGATTTCTATCTTGGGCAGGTCGGCGTGCTTGAAACCTTCTACCAGCACCCAGTCCACGAGGGGGTCCAGCTCGGCCAGCATGTCGTGCACCGACAGCTCCGTGGGCCGGGGGAATTCGCGCATCAGCGCCAGACGGCGATCGGAAGCCAGCACCACCTCATAGGCACCCGCCTTGCGGTGGCGCCAGCTGTCCTTGCCCTCGTGATCGACATCGAAATGGTGGTGGGCATGCTTGACCACCGAAACGCTGAGCCCCTGCGCACGCATCAGCGTGATCAGGGGCTCCACCAGGCTGGTCTTGCCCGAGCCGGAGTAGCCGGCGAAGCCGATGACCTTCATCGCCATGCACTCCAGCTGCGGACCTGCGGACAGCCCGGCCGTGGCATCAGTCGCAATGCCGGGCGATGTAGGCCTTGACCTGCTCGGCGTCGGCCGGCAAGTCGGTCACGCGCTTGGGCAGGTCCTCGATGCCTTCGAACTTGGCCGGGCGATCGGGCAGGCGGCCCAGGGCCTCCTCGATGGTGGCGGCGAACTTGATGGGCAGTGCCGTCTCCAGCACGATCATGGGCACGCCGGCCTGCAGCTGCTCGCGCGCCACCTTGACGCCGTCGGCCGTGTGCGTGTCGATCATGGTGCCGAAGCGCTCGAAGGTATCGCGGATGGTGGCCAGGCGGTCGGCATGCGTGCTCTTGCCGCTGACGAAGCCGTAGCGGGCAGCAGCTTCCTGGAACAGCGGGTTGCCGCCCAGGTCGAAGCGGCCCTGGCGTGCCACGCCCTCGGCGAACAATTCGCGCGTGGCCTGTCCATCGCGACCCAGCAGGTCGAACACGAAGCGCTCGAAGTTGCTGGCCTTGGAGATGTCCATCGAGGGGCTCGATGTCTCGTAGGTGTGCTCGCTGCCGCGCACCACGTAGGCGCCCGTGCGGAAGAACTCGTCGAGCACATCGTTCTCGTTGGTTGCCACCACCAGGCGCGCTATCGGCAGGCCCATCTGGCGCGCCACGTGGCCGGCGCAGATGTTGCCGAAGTTGCCACTGGGCACCGTGAAGCTGACCTTCTGGTCATTGCCCTGCGTGGCCTGCAGGTAGCCGGCGAAGTAGTAGACGACCTGGGCCAGCAGGCGGGCCCAGTTGATCGAGTTGACCGTGCCGATCTTGTACTTCGCCTTGAAGGCGTGGTCGTTGGAGACGGCCTTGACGATGTCCTGGCAGTCGTCGAACACGCCTTCGATGGCGATGTTGTGGATGTTGGCATCCTGCAGGCTGAACATCTGGGCCTGCTGGAAGGGGCTCATGCGGCCGCGCGGGCTGGTCATGAACACGCGCACGCCCTTTTTGCCGCGCATGGCGTACTCGGCGGCGCTGCCGGTGTCGCCGCTGGTGGCGCCCAGGATGTTCAGCTCCTCGCTACGGCGGCCCAGTTCGTACTCGAACAGGTTGCCCAGCAGCTGCATGGCCATATCCTTGAAGGCCAGCGTGGGGCCGTTGGACAGGGCTTCGAGCCACAGGCCGTCTTCCAGCGGGCGCAGCGGCGTGATCTCGGCCGTGCCGAACACCTGCTGCGTATAGGTCTTGGCGCACAGGGCGCGCAGATCCTCGGCCGGAATGTCGTCGATGTACAGGCTCAGGATCTCGAAGGCCAGGGCCGCGTAGCCCTGCTCCTTGTAGATGCTGCGCAGCTCGCCCAGGCGGGCGGCATCGATCTGCGGATAGCGCTCGGGCAGGTACAGCCCGCCATCGGGCGCCAGGCCCTCGAGCAGGATGTCGCAAAAGCGCTTGCGGTCCGCGTGGCCGCGCGTGGAAAGATAAAGCATGTCGCTTCCTCGTCAGTATTCTGTGAGACGGGGCGCGGCCGATGCCAGGGATGCCGAGCAAGGGCCGCCCCGCAGCGAGGGCGTCGTCCCCCTCCCGCGTGCGAGAGAGGGGGAAGCGGCGCAGCCGCTCAGGGGGTGTCTTAGTTCAACTCTTCCTTGCGGATGCGGTTGATAGGGGCCAGCACCGTGGGCAACTGCTGGATCTGCGCCAGGGCAGCATCCATGTCGCCTTCGCGCGTGGCGTGGGTCAGGATGATCAGGTCGGTCTGCGGCACGCCCTGGCTGCCTTCGCTGTCGCCGCTCACCTCGCCAGCCTCGCGCTGCAGCAGGGCATCGATGCTGATGCCGGCACCGGCGAGGATGCTGGTGATCTTGGCCAGCACACCGGCTTCGTCGGCCACGCGGATGCGCAGGTAGTAGCTGGTGACCACCTCGCTCATGGGCAGCACGGGCAGCTCGCCACCTGCGGCGACCAGCGTGTTCGACTGGAAGGCCAGCGGGGGCACGCGGTGCTCGGGGTCGGCCGTGTGCAGGCGGGCAATGTCCACCAAGTCGGCAATCACGGCGCTGGCCGTGGGCTCGGAGCCCGCGCCCTTGCCGTAGTACAGCGTCGTGCCCACGGCGTCGCCATGGACGACGACGGCGTTCATCGCGCCTTCCACGTTGGCGATCAGGCGCTTGGTCGGCACCAGGCTGGGGTGCACGCGCAGCTCGATGCCCTTGTCCGTGCGCTTGGTGATGCCCAGCAGCTTGATGCGGTAGCCCAGTTGCTCGGCGTACTTGATGTCGGCCGCAGACAGCTTGGTGATGCCTTCCACATGCGCCTTGTCGAACTGCACGGGAATGCCGAAGGCGATGGCGCTCATCAGCGTGACCTTGTGGGCGGCGTCCACGCCTTCGATGTCGAAGGTCGGATCGGCTTCGGCATAGCCCAGGCGCTGGGCCTCCTTGAGCACCACGTCGAAGTCCAGGCCCTTGTCGCGCATCTCGGACAGGATGAAGTTGGTCGTGCCGTTGATGATGCCGGCCACCCACTGGATCTGGTTGGCCGTCAGGCCTTCGCGCAGCGCCTTGATGATGGGAATGCCACCGGCCACGGCCGCTTCGTAGGCCACCATCACGCCCTTCTCGGCGGCGGCCTTGAAGATTTCGCTGCCATGCACGGCCAGCAGGGCCTTGTTGGCCGTGACCACATGCTTGCCGGCGGCAATGGCCTCCAGCACCAGGGCCTTGGCAATGCCGTAGCCGCCGATCAGCTCGATCACCACGTCGATCTCGGGGTTGGCGATGATCTCGCGCGCATCGCCGACCACCTTGGCCGTGTCGCCCACGACGGAGCGTGCGCGTTCCGTATCCAGGTCGGCCACCATGGCAATCTCAATACCGCGGCCCGCGCGGCGGCGGATCTCTTCCTGGTTGCGCTGCAGCACGTTGAAGGTGCCGCTGCCCACGGTGCCAATGCCCAGAAGGCCTACTTGGATCGGTTTCATAAACTACTTGCCAGTCAAAAAATGCTGCGGCGCCCAGAGGGTGCGCGCCGGCAGCCGGTAAAAAGCGATGGTCGGCGCAAGGCCCTCTCCCCCGCCGGCCCCCGCACAGTTCAGCCGCGGTCCGTGCCGTGGCGCTTGCGGTATTTCTCGAGGAACACGGCCAGGCGGCGGATGGCCTCGCGCAGGTCGGTGTCGTGCGGCAGGAAGACGATGCGGAAATGGTCGGGGTGCGGCCAGTTGAAGCCTGTTCCCTGCACCAGCATGACCTTGGTCTCCTGCAGCACTTCCAGGAAGAACGCCTGGTCATCCTTGATCGGGTAGATCTCGGGGTCCAGGCGCGGGAACATATACAGCGCGGCCTGCGGCTTGACGCAGCTCACGCCGGGGATTTCGGTGATCAGTTGGTAGGCCAGGTCGCGCTGCACGCGCAGCCGGCCGCCTTCCTGCACCAGCTCGTCGATGCTCTGATGCCCGCCCAGCGCCGTCTGCACGGCCCATTGGCCAGGCACATTGGCGCACAGGCGCATGTTGGAGAGCATGTTCAGGCCCTCGATATAGTCCTTGGCCGCCTTCTTGTCGCCCGAGACCACCATCCAGCCGGCGCGGTAGCCGCAGCTGCGATAGGCCTTGGACAGCGAGTTGAAGGTCAGCGTCAGCACATCGGTGGACAGGCTGGCCAGCGGCGTATGCACGACGTCGTCGTAGAGCACCTTGTCATAGACCTCGTCGGCGAAGATCACCAGGCCATGCTCGCGGGCCAGCGCCACGATGCTTTGCAGCAGCTGCTTGCTGTACAGGGCACCTGTCGGATTGTTGGGGTTGATGACGACGATGCCCTTGGTGCGCGGCGTGATCTTGGCGCGGATGTCGTCCAGATCGGGCATCCAGCCGTTGGACTCGTCGCACATATAGTGCACGGGCGTGCCGCCGGACAGGCTGGTGACGGCGGTCCACAGCGGATAGTCGGGCGCCGGCAGCAGCATCTCGTCGCCGTCGTCCAGCAGCGCGTTCGTGGCCAGGCTGATCAGCTCGGATGCGCCATTGCCCAGGTAGATATCGTCCAGCGTCACGCCCAGGATGCCCTGGCGCTGGGTCTCATGCATCACGGCCTTGCGCGCCGCGAAGATGCCCTTGCTGTCCGAGTAGCCTGCCGAATTGGGCAGGTTGCGGATCATGTCCTGCTGCACTTCCTCAGGAGCGTCGAAGCCGAACACGGCCAGATTGCCGATATTGAGCTTGATGATCTTCTGGCCGTCCTCTTCCATCTTCTTGGCCGCGTCCATGATGGGCCCGCGGATGTCATAACAGACGTTGGCTAGTTTTGCGGATTTGAGAACGGTTTTCATGCTGAGAATATGAAAATGGCCGGCGCGGGCTTGCGGCCTTCATGCACGCCAAAGTGCCCCATGCACCCTGGTGAAACCTATAATTTGACCACAGTTCCGCAATGCAGCATCGCCCTGGCCCCGACCCATGTGGCGGCCACCCCCATCGCGCAGACCGCGCCACCCTCATCCATGAAATTCCACGCCGACAAATCCGAAGCACAGAGCATCACGGGCTATGGCCCCGGCTGGGTCGCCGTGGACCGGGAAAAGTTCGAACACAGCCTGCTTGTCGGTGCCAAAGGCCTGCGCCAGGCCTGGGACTGTGCCCGCTTCGAAGACCTGACGCCTGAGCATTTCGAGGCCCTGTCCCAGCTGGATGCAGAGGTCATCATCCTGGGCAGCGGCCAGCGCAACCGCTTCCCGCCAGCGGCCTGGCTGCGCCCGCTCATGGCCCGACGCATCGGCCTGGAAAGCATGGATACGCAGGCCGCGTGTCGCACCTACAACATCCTTGCCAGCGAAGGCCGTAACGTCGTCGCGGCCCTACTCTTGGAGTAGACTCCTGCCCCCCTGATTGGGAGAAATTCCGTTTTCAGGGTAAAATTGCAGGTTGCGGTTGGGGGCATTTCCGATAAAAGCAAAAACACAAACACGGCCCTCGGCATTTCAACGACTACACCCGAGAGATATAAGCGCATGGCGATCGTTGTCAACAAACCCCTTCCCGAATTTGAAGCCAACGCTACCGGCGGGATCAAGGTGACCAACACCTCCCACACGGGCCAGATTCTGATCCTGTATTTCTACCCCAAGGACAATACGCCTGGCTGCACCACCGAAGCCATGCAGTTCCGCGACAAGTACAAGGACTTCGTGAAAGCTGGCGCCACCGTGTTTGGCGTCTCGCGCGACAACATGAAGTCGCACGACGACTTCAAGGAAAAGCTGGAACTGCCGTTCGAGCTGATCGCCGATACGGAAGAGAAAATGTGCCACATGTTCGGCGTGGTCAAGAACAAGATCATGTACGGCAAGAAGGTGAAGGGCATCGAGCGCTCCACCTTCCTGGTCGGAGCCGATGGCCTGCTGGTGCAGGAATGGCGCGGCCTGAAGGTTCCCGGCCACGTTGACGAGGTACTCAAGGCTGTCAAGACCCTGAAGGCATTGAAGCAGGCTGCCTGATAGCAACAATCCGACAGGTGACAGAGTGCCGGCCGACATATTCAGGCCGTCCGCCTATGCATAATGGGGCAATGCCTCTTAGCAAAGACGCTTTTCCCTGTCACCCCTCCAAAGCCGCCTCGGTTTCCAGGCGGCTTTGTGCTTTTTGATCCTTGTTGAGGAACGGTTCGTCCACCATGCCCCTGCCCCCCGCACCCGGCCGCCGTGCCGCCAAGCTCTCCCCCGAAGCCTTTCTTCCCGTGCGCGGTGCCCAGCACGCAGACCCCCTGCCCGCTGACGATCTTCCCGATGCAGTCGAGGCCGTAGCTGCCGCCGCGCCACGCAAGCGCAAGCCGGCCCCGGCCTCCGCCTCCAACACCACCGTCACAGCCGCAAAGCCCGCACCGGCACGCGGCCGCAACGCCAAGCCCGCATCACCGGCACCGGCTCCTGCGGCCGCGACTGCAGCCCCGGCCCATCGGCAGCGCCGTGCAACCGACAATTCCAACGCAACGGCAGCGCCGTCCAGCACCCGGTCGGCCAACAGGTCGGCCACGGAAGCCAAGCCGGCAGCACTGCTGGCAGCGCCGGTTCGCCCACGCCGCACGCGCACAGGCCCGAAGACGCTGTTCGTGCTCGACACCAACGTGCTGCTGCACGACCCGACCAGCCTGTTCCGCTTCGAGGAGCACGACATCTTCCTGCCCATGGTGGTGCTGGAAGAGCTCGACGGCCACAAGAAGGGAATGACCGAAGTGGCGCGCAACGGCCGCCAGGTCAGCCGCACGCTGGATTCACTGGTCGCCTCCCAGCCCTCCGAAACGCTGGACAAGGGCCTGCCGCTGAATGCCACGGGCCAGCGCAGCGCCACGGGAATGCTGTATTTCCAGACAGAACCGCTGGAGACCTCGCTGCCCGACAGCCTGCCCCAGGGCAAGGCGGACAACCAGATCCTGGGTGTTGTCGCCGCGCTGCGCAAGAAGTTCAGCGAGCGTGAAGTCGTGCTGGTGTCCAAGGACATCAACATGCGCGTCAAGGCACGCGCCCTGGGCCTTGCGGCCGAGGACTACCAGAACGACAAGGTACTGGACGACGGCGACCTGCTGTACGCAGGCGCCCTGGCCCTGCCCCAGGACTTCTGGGCCAAGGCCGGCAAGAACGTCGAAAGCTGGCAGGAAGGCGCCATCACCTACTACCGCATCAGCGGCGCCATCGTCGACCAGCTGATGATCAACCAGTTCGTCTACCACGAGGCACCGGGCGAGCCCAGCCTGTTCATGCGCGTGACCGAGATCCGCGACAAGACGGCCGTGCTCAAGACGCTCAAGGACTTCGGCAATCCCAAGTACGCCGTCTGGGGCGTCACGGCGCGCAACCGCGAACAGAACTTCGCGATGAATCTGCTGATGAACCCGGACATCGACCTGGTCACGCTGACCGGCACAGCCGGCACGGGCAAGACCCTGCTGGCCCTGGCCGCCGGCCTGTCCCAGGTGCTGGACGACCGCCGCTACACCGAGATCATCATGACGCGCGCCACGGTCAGCGTGGGTGAGGACATCGGCTTCCTGCCCGGCACCGAGGAAGAGAAGATGGGCCCCTGGATGGGCGCCCTCGACGACAACCTCGAATTCCTGGCCAAGGGCGATGGCGGCAATGCCGGCGAATGGGGCCGCGCCGCCACCAACGAGCTGATCCGCAGCCGCATCAAGATCAAGAGCATGAACTTCATGCGCGGCCGCACCTTCCTGAACAAGTACGTCATCATCGACGAGGCCCAGAACCTGACGCCCAAGCAGATGAAGACCCTGATCACGCGCGCCGGCCCCGGCACCAAGATCATCTGCATGGGCAATCTGGCGCAGATCGACACGCCCTACCTGACCGAGGGATCGTCGGGACTGACCTACGCCGTGGACCGCTTCAAGGGCTGGCCCCACAGCGGCCACATCACGCTGGCGCGCGGCGAGCGCTCGCGCCTGGCCGACTTCGCCAGCGAGGTGCTGTAAGCCATGGCGATCAGCTGGATCACGGCGCTGAAGCTGGTGCCCTGGGGCGATGTCATCGAGGCCACCCCCCAGGTCGTCAAGGCAGCCAAGAGCCTGCTGCGCAAAAAGGATGCGGAGCAGGCGGTCGTCGCGCAGCCGGCTGCGGCCGGCGAGCCGCTGGCAGCTCCGCGCTCGGCTGGCGAACAGGCTCTGCTGCTGATCCAGGCCCAGGAAGCCCGCATCACGCAGCTGGAGCAGTCACAGCGCCAGTCGCTGGAACTGATCGAGAAGCTGGCCGAGCAGAATGCCCAGATCGTGGCCACCGTGGGTGCGCTGCGCACGGGCGCCCAGCGGCTGGCCTGGGCCTGCGCCATCCTCGGCGCCTGCGTGGCAGGTCTGCTGATCCATGCCTGGCGTACATAGACCGCCCACTGCAAAAAAAACCAAACGGCCCCTCGGGGCCGTTTTTCATGGAAAGCCTGAAAGCCAAGTGCTGCAATCAGTACTCGTCGCCACCACCGTAGCCCACGGCCAGGTTCTCGAAGCGCGTCTGGTTTTTCTGAAAGAACAGCTTGACTGTGCCGGTCGGGCCGTTACGCTGCTTGCCGATGATGACTTCGGCGATGTTGGGCTCCTTGCTGTCCTTGTTGTAGTAGTCATCGCGGTAGATGAACATGATGATGTCGGCATCCTGCTCGATGGCGCCCGATTCGCGCAGGTCGGACATCATGGGGCGCTTGTCGGTGCGCTGCTCCACCGAACGGTTGAGCTGGGACAGGGCAATCACCGGGCACTGCAACTCCTTGGCCAGCATCTTCAAGCCCCGCGAAATCTCGCCCAGCTCGGTCGCACGGTTGTCGGAACTGGCGGCCGAACCCGAGCCGCTCATCAGCTGCAGATAGTCGACCACGATCAGGCCCAGCTTGCCGCAGGTACGCGCCAGGCGCCGCGCATTGGCGCGCAGCTCCGTAGGCGACAGGCCGGGCGTCTCGTCGATGTGCAGGGACACCGTGCGCAGCCGCTCGATGGCTTCCGTCAGGCGCGGCCACTCGTCATCGTTGAGCTTGCCCGTGCGCAGATTGCCCTGGTTGACGCGGCCGATAGAGCCGACGATACGCACCGCCAGCTGGGCCGCGCCCATTTCCATGGAGAAAATGGCGACCGGCAGGCCTTCGTTGAGCGCCACGTGCTCGGCGATATTCACCGCAAACGAGGTCTTGCCCATCGAGGGGCGTGCGGCCAGCACCACCAGGTCGCCAGCCTGCAGGCCACTGGTCATGCGGTCAAGATCGACAAAGCCCGTTGGCACGCCGGTCACGTCCATGGGGTTGTCGGCCATCTCCTGGACACGGTCCAGCAGGTCCACCACCAGCGTGTCGAGCGACTGGAAGCCCTGCTTGTTGCGCGCCCCCTCCTCGCCGATGGCCAGGATCTTCTGCTCGGCCTCGTCAAGGATGCGGTCCACCGTCTTGCCCTGCGGATTGAAGGCATTGGTGGCGATGTCATCACTGGCCGTCACCAGCTTGCGCAGGATGGAGCGCTCGCGCACGATCTCCGCGTAGCGCCGGATGTTGGTGGCACTGGGCACGTACTGCGCCAGCTGGTTCAGGTACAGCAGGCCGCCAATTTCCTCGGCCTTGCCCATGCCCTGCAAATGCTCGTACACCGTGATCACGTCGGCCGGCTTGCTGGCATTGATCAGCTTGCCGATGGCCTCGTAAATCAGCTTGTGCTCATGGCGGTAGAAATCACCATCCACCAGCAGATCGCCCACGCGGTCCCAGGCACTGTTGTCCAGAAGCAGGCCACCCAGCACGCTGGACTCGGACTCCATCGAATGCGGCGGCACGCGCAACTGCGCGACCTGCTGGTCGCCAGCGGGCAGCAGCGGTGCGAACGCATCATCGAGATCGAGCGGGGGCATTACGGACGACATGGAATTCCTGGAGATGAGCCCGCCATCGTAGCGGCAGGCAAAAGGCCGCGCCACCCGGCGTCATCACCCGGGCGCGGCAAAGCAAAAAGCCGCCCGAAGGCGGCTTTTTGGTGATACGGAACAAGCCCCGGATCAGGAGTGGTCGCCGTAGACCGACACCGACACTTCGACGCTGACGTCGGTGTGCAGTGCCACGACCACGGTGGCGTCGCCCACGGTCTTGATGGGACCGTTGACCAGGCGAACTTGCGACTTGGCAACGGCAAAACCGGCCTTGGTCAGTTCTTCGGCGATGTCGGCATTGGTCACCGAACCGAACAGGCGGCCGTCAACGCCAGCCTTCTGGGTCAGCTTGACGTTCACGCCGTTGAGCTTTTCGCCCAGTTGCTGGGCAGCAGCCAGCTTTTCAGCCGCTTGCTTTTCCAGTTCGGCGCGCTTGGCTTCGAACTCGGCCTTGGCGGAAGCCGTGGCGCGACGGGCAGCGCCCGTGGGGATCAGGAAGTTGCGGGCGTAGCCGTCCTTGACCTTGACGATATCGCCGAGGCCACCGAGGTTCACAACCTTGTCGAGCAGAATGACTTGCATGGGTTGTATTCCTTAGATCTTGTGCTGGTCAGAGTAAGGAACCAGAGCCAGGAAGCGGGCGCGCTTGATGGCAGTGTTCAACTGACGCTGGTAGATGGCGCGCGTGCCGGTCAGGCGAGCGGGGACGATCTTGCCGTTTTCACCGATGAAGTCACGCAGGGTGTCCACATCCTTGTAGTCGATTTCTTCGACGCCGGCGACGGTGAAGCGGCAGAAGCGCTTGCGCTTGAACAGCAGCGACTGCGTGTTGCGCTTGGGGCGCTTGTCCTTGTTGAATTTCTTGAACGTGGCCATTTCTGGACCTCTTGAAAATTAGTTTTGTTGAATGTCCTGGATGTGAAGAACCAGCAATTTGCCGTTGCGGGGCGTTGCCAGGAAGCCTTGGAACTTCCACTGGCTGCCGAGCGCCTGGCGGGCCAGCTTTTCAGCCAGCGCGCCAAAGGCCACCGCCTTGACAGATGCCGTCACGCTGCGCTCGCTTCCCGCCTCTTTCTGCCGCGACGCATGCTCGAGTCGCAGTTCAAGGGCTGGCAGCCCTGCCGGCGTGTAGCGCAGTGCTTGAAGCTCTGCGATGGCGGCCGTCAGTACAACGTGGTTCTCCACTCCTTCAGGTTCTGACAGGGCTGGGCTCAGGCCTGTTCGGTCTGGCTGGCCTTGCGGGCCTCTTCACGCTCGACGGTCTTCATCATCGAGGAAGGAGCCGTATCGGCCTTCTTCTTCTGAACCGTCAGGTGACGCAGCACGGCATCGTTGAACTTGAAGGCATGCTCCAGCTCAGCCATCACAGCCTGGTCGGCTTCGATGTTCAGGCACAGGTAGTGGGCCTTGGCGAGCTTGTTGATCATGTAAGCCAGTTGGCGACGGCCCCAGTCTTCTTCGCGATGGACCTTGCCACCGCCAGCGGTGATCATGCCCTTGTAGCGTTCCAGCATGGCGGGAACCTGCTCGCTCTGATCCGGGTGGATCAACAAAACGATTTCGTAATGACGCATATCGACTCCTTTTGGGAAAACGCCGCCCACTGCGTCTTGTAGCGGTGCGGCAAGGCAAAGCATTGGATTCTAGCGCAGCCCTCTTCCATCTGTACACTTCGCACTGCCCGAGACCCCGGATCTGTGTGGGGCTTTTGCCCCGTCGCCCGGCTTTTGCCCTCACCGTGTACCTCTGCCGCGCGGATGCACATGCACAAAGCCCTTGAAAATACACCGATCCGCTCGCATCTCGATTCAAGATCGTGCAATCGCCTGGCCTCCAGTCTGGCGACCGCTTTGTTTTGTAGCTGAAGTCTCTATCCATGTCTGAACAAAACTCCAACCCCTTGCAAGACGCAGCCCCGGAAGAAATCGAAGCCGCCATGGCGGCCAATGCAGCCGACGAGCTGCAGCGCCTGCAGGCCGAGCTGGCCGAACTCAAGGCCAAGAGCGCCGAGCTGGCAGACCAGTTCCTGCGCGCCAAGGCCGAGGCCGAGAATGTGCGCCGCCGCGCAGAAGACGAAGTCTCCAAGGCGCGCAAATTCGGCATCGAGAGCTTTGCCGAAAGCCTTCTGCCTGTCTGCGACAGCCTGGATGCCGCCCTGGCCATTCAACAGGCCACGCCGGAACAGCTGCGCGAAGGCGCCGACGCCACGCTGCGCCAGCTGACCTCGGCCCTTGAGCGCAACAAGGTCGTGACCATCAATCCGGCTGCCGGCGAGAAATTCGACCCCAACCTGCACCAGGCGATCAGCATGGTGCCTGCACAGCAGGAAGCCAACACCGTGGTATCGGTGCTGCAAAAGGGCTACCTGATCGCCGACCGCATCCTGCGCCCGGCCCTCGTGACCGTGGCCCAGCCCCAGTAAGCGGGCACTCACGGCAGCACTGACAAAAAAGGGGACAAGCCCCTTGAAGCTGCGCGAGCCGGCCACAAGTTAGCAGTCATTCAAACATTTCACAGAACGCGGAGAGAACTCAAAATGGGAAAAATCATCGGTATTGACCTGGGCACCACCAATAGCTGCGTGGCCATCATGGACGGCAACACCACGCGCGTGATCGAGAACAGCGAAGGTGCGCGCACCACGCCGTCGATCATTGCGTACCAGGAAGACGGCGAGATCCTCGTCGGCGCCTCGGCCAAGCGCCAGGCGGTCACCAACCCCCGCAACACCATCTATGCCGCCAAGCGCCTGATCGGCCGCAAGTTCGACGAGAAGGAAGTGCAAAAGGACATCGACCTGATGCCCTACACCATCTCGCGCGCCGACAACGGCGACGCCTGGGTGGAAGTGCGCGGCCAGAAGCTGGCCCCGCCGCAGATTTCCGCCGAAGTGCTGCGCAAGATGAAGAAGACCGCCGAGGACTACCTGGGCGAGCCCGTGACCGAGGCCGTGATCACCGTGCCCGCTTACTTCAACGACGCCCAGCGCCAGGCCACCAAGGACGCCGGCCGCATCGCCGGCCTGGAAGTCAAGCGCATCATCAACGAACCCACGGCGGCGGCCCTGGCCTTCGGCCTGGACAAGACCGACAAGGGCGACCGCAAGATCGCCGTGTATGACCTGGGCGGCGGCACCTTCGACGTGTCCATCATCGAAATCGCCGATGTGGACGGCGAAAAGCAGTTCGAAGTGCTGTCGACCAACGGCGACACCTTCCTGGGCGGCGAAGACTTCGACCAGCGCATCATCGACTACATCATCACCGAGTTCAAGAAGGAACAGGGCGTCGATCTGTCCAAGGACGTGCTGGCGCTGCAGCGCCTGAAGGAAGCCGCCGAGAAGGCCAAGATCGAGCTGTCGAACTCGGCCCAGACCGACATCAACCTGCCCTACATCACGGCCGATGCCTCGGGTCCCAAGCACCTGAACATCAAGCTGACCCGCGCCAAGCTGGAAAGCCTGGTCGAGGACCTGATCGAGCGCACCATTGCGCCCTGCCGCACGGCCATCAAGGACGCAGGCGTGTCCGTGTCCGACATCGATGACGTCATCCTGGTCGGCGGCATGACCCGCATGCCCAAGGTGCAGGAAAAGGTCAAGGAATTCTTCGGCAAGGATCCCCGCAAGGACGTGAACCCCGACGAAGCCGTGGCCGTGGGCGCCGCCGTGCAGGGCCAGGTTCTGTCGGGTGACCGCAAGGACGTGCTGCTGCTGGACGTGACACCGCTGTCGCTGGGCATCGAGACGCTGGGTGGCGTGATGACCAAGATGATCACCAAGAACACCACCATCCCGACGAAGTTCGCACAGACCTTCTCGACGGCCGACGACAACCAGCCTGCCGTGACGATCAAGGTGTTCCAGGGCGAGCGCGAAATGGCTTCGGGCAACAAGATGCTGGGCGAGTTCAACCTCGAAGGCATCCCGCCGGCCGCGCGTGGCGTGCCCCAGATCGAAGTGGCCTTTGACATCGACGCCAACGGCATCCTGAACGTGTCCGCCAAGGACAAGGCATCGGGCAAGGAAAACAAGATCACCATCAAGGCGAACTCCGGCCTGTCCGAGGAAGAGATCCAGAAGATGGTCAAGGACGCCGAGCTGAACGCCGCCGACGACAAGAAGAAGCTGGAACTGGTCCAGGCCCGCAACCAGGGCGAAGCTGCCGTGCACAGCGTCAAGAAGAGCCTGGGCGAGCATGGCGACAAGCTCGACGCTGGCGAGAAGACCGCCATCGAGAGCGCCGTCAAGGACCTGGAAGAAGCGCTCAAGGGCGAGGACAAGGACGCCATCGACGCCAAGACCACGGCGCTGATGACGGTCAGCCAGAAGCTCGGCGAGAAGATGTACGCCGATGCACAGGCAGCGGGCGCCCCCGAGGCAGCCGCCGCCGCAGCAGCCGCCGGTGCTGCAGGCGCCTCGGCCGGTGCTGCAGCCGCTGACGACAACGTCGTCGACGCCGAAGTCAAGGAAGTCAAGAAGGACTGAACCCAGCGCGTGGTCCCTTGACGACCGCTTGCCGCCGCGCTCGGCCCTGCCAAGGGGCTGACGCGGCGTTCCTGTTCTCACTGACTGGCTAGCAAACACCATGTCCAAACGCGATTTTTACGAGGTCCTCGGCGTTGCCAAGAACGCCTCGGACGACGACATCAAGAAGGCTTATCGCAAGCTGGCGATGAAGTACCACCCTGACCGCAACCAGGGGGATGCCGCACGCGAGGCGGAAGAGAAATTCAAGGAGGCCAAGGAGGCCTACGAGATGCTCTCCGACAGCAACAAACGCGCGGCCTACGATCAGTACGGCCACGCAGGCGTGGACCCCAACCGCGGCATGGGCGGCGGCGCAGAAGGCTTTGGCGGCTTTGCCGAGGCCTTTGGCGACATCTTCGGCGACATGTTCAACCAGGGCGGGCGGCGCGGCGGCGCAGGTGGCGGCCGCCAGGTCTACCGTGGCAACGACCTCAGCTATGCCATGGAGATCACGCTGGAAGAGGCTGCCCACGGCAAGGATGCGCAGATACGCATCCCCAGCTGGGACAGCTGCGACATCTGCCACGGCAGCGGCGCCAAGCCCGGCACCAGCGCCAAGACCTGCACCACCTGCAACGGCATGGGCAGCGTGCAGATGCGCCAGGGCTTCTTCAGCGTGCAGCAGACCTGCCCGCACTGCCGAGGCACCGGCAAGATCATTCCCGAACCCTGCACCAGCTGCGGCGGCCAGGGCAAGGTCAAGCGCCAGAAGACGCTGGAAGTGAAGATTCCCGCAGGCATCGACGACGGCATGCGCATCCGCTCCTCGGGCAATGGCGAACCCGGCACCAATGGCGGGCCTGCAGGCGATCTCTACATCGAGATCCGCATCAAGGACCACGACATCTTCGAGCGCGATGGCGACGATCTGCACTGCAACGTGCCCGTGAGCTTCATCACGGCAGCGCTGGGTGGCGAGATCGAGGTACCCACCCTCTCGGGCAAGGCGGCCATCGACATCCCCGAAGGCACCCAGGCCGGCAAGCAGTTCCGCCTGCGCGGCAAGGGCATCAAGGGCGTGCGCTCCAGCTACCCCGGTGACCTGTACTGCCACATCGTGGTCGAGACGCCCGTCAAGCTGACCGAGTACCAGCGCAAGCTGCTGCGCGAGCTGGAGGAATCGCTCAAGAAGGGCGGCGCCAAGCATTCGCCCAGCGGCGAGAGCTGGACCGACAGGCTCAAGAGCTTCTTCAGCTGATGCAGCACTGAGCCCCCAACAAAAACGCCTCTTCCGAGGCGTTTTTCATTGGTGCATCCTCAACAGGACTCAGGGAGCGGGTTTGGCCTTCCAGGCCGCCGCCTGCCGCTCGGCACGTGCGCGCTCTGCCGCGCTCAGCGGCTGGGCCATGCTGTCGCGCTTGGCCGCGAGAGAGCTGTCCTTGCCCGCTGCCAGCAGCATCCAGAAATAGGCCTGCGACGGGCTGCGCTCCACGCCCTTGCCCGAGGAATAGAGGCTGGCCAGATTGGACTGCGCCAGCGCGTCGCCCTGCTGGGCGGCACGCTCCAGCCAGCGCGCGGCCTGCTTGTCGCTGGCAGGCACGCCCTGGCCATTGGCATACAGAACGCCCAGGTTGGACTGGGCTGCGGCACTGCCCTGCTCGGCCGCCTTCTCCAGCCAGTGTGCGGCCTGCGCCATGTCGCGATCGACCACGCCACCCTCGGCATAGAGCATGCCGGCGTTGAATTGCGCATCGACATGGCCCTGGCCTGCCGCCGCCACAAACCAGCGCAGCGCCTGCGCCACATCCTCGGCCACGCCCCGGCCCGTGGCATACATCACGCCCAGGCTGTACTGGCCGGCCGCCTCCCCCTGTTCGGCAGAGCGCTGGAACCATTGCACGGCCTGGACGGGATCCTTGGCGGCTCCGCGCCCCTCGGCCAGCATCAGGCCCAGGTTGTTCTGTGCCACGGCGTCACCCTGCTCGGCAGCCTTGCGATACCACTGCACAGCCTGCGCATCGTCGCGCACCACGCCACGGCCATTGGCGTACATCAAACCCAGGTCGGACTGAGCCGGCGCATAGCCTTGCTGGGCCGATTTCTCATACCACCGGGCGGCAGTCTCCGCATCCAGGGCAACGCCCTGGCCGCGCTTGTACAGCGAGCCCAGCGCGTACTGGGCGCTGGCCTCCCCCTGCTCGGCATGCTGCTGCAGCGCTGCAAGCTCGGCAGCGCTCAGGCCGGACTCACCCTTGGACACGCCGCCACCTGCGGCTGCAGCTGCAGCCCCCGCTGCGGCAGCGCCGCCCACCACGCCTGCAGCGGCGGCCGCCTTGGCAGGTGCGCTGCGGGTGGTGGCAGGTGCCGGCTTGCCCTTGGATTTGACGGCGATCTTGCCTGTCGGCCTCGCAGCTGCCTTGGCCGCAGGCTTGGCGGGGGCCTTCGCGCCGCTCTTGGCCGTGTTCTTCGCTGGTGGCTGCGGCTTGGCAGACGCCGGGACGGCCATGCAGGACAGGGCTGCGGCCAGCAGCAATGACAGGCCTGCAGGCAGGGCTCGCAGGCCCGTCGGGTATCGATCGTTCATATGCTCTTATTTTTGCAGCAATCCATGCAGGCGACTGGCGCAAAGATTGACAAATTCTTTCAGTATGCAACCGGCGTTCCGGCGGGCATGGCTGCCCGCAGCCATCGCCACGAGGCATGACCCCCATCTCCATGAAATCGCACGACATCACCAAAGACATCGCGCTTGAAGATGACAGATCGATGACTTGTGCGAGAAAATCCATTCAACTTCTCCTAATGAGAAGCCTGAACCCCACCACATGAAGAATTCAGAGCGCAGTTTTGCACGGCGCATAGACCTTACCTCCTTGCAGCTGTTCGTGGCTGTCTGCGAACTTGGCAGCATCGGACGAGCGGCAGAGCGTGAGTTCATCGCCGCTTCGGCGGTGAGCAAGCGCCTGTCCGACCTCGAGGCCACCGTGGACACGGCCCTGCTGTATCGCCACAGCCGTGGCGTGACACTCACTCCTGCCGGCGAAAGCCTGCTGCACCACGCGCGCAACGTGCTGTATGGCCTGGAGCGCATGCAGGGCGAGCTGTCCGAGTACGCCGATGGCGTGCGCGGCCATGTACGCATCCACGCCAATATGTCGGCCATCGTGCAGTTCCTGCCGGAAGACCTGGGCGTCTTCGCGCGCAAGCATGGCCAGGTCAAGATCGACCTGCAGGAGCAGCTCAGCCCCGCCGTGCTGGCGGCGGTGCAGGAAGGCACGGCCGACATCGGCATCTGCTCCATGGCATACATGCCGCTGGGCAATGGCCAGGCCACTCCCGCGCTGCAGCACCGCCCCTACCGCGAGGACCGGCTGGTCGTCGTGGTGCCCGAGCAGCACGCGCTGGCGCACAGCGACAGCGTGGCCTTTGCCGATGTGCTCGAATGGGACATCGTCAGCCTGCAGGCCGGCTCCTCCATCAGCCTGGCCATGCGTGCGGCTGCGGCCCAGGCCGGGCATGCGCTGCACCAGCGCATCCAGGTCACCAGCCTGGATGCCATGTGCCGCATGATCGACAACGGCCTGGGCGTGGGACTGATCCCCGACCGCGCCTTCGAGCTCATGCACGGCGTGGGCCATCTGCGCGCCCTGGAGCTCAGCGACGACTGGGCACGGCGCGAGCTGAGCATCGTGGCGCGCGACTTCGACGCGCTACCCGTTACGGCCCGCCTGCTGGTGGAGCACCTGAGCCCGCCGGCCAGCGCATCCTGAAGGCCCCTTGCCCGCCGGATGCACATCCAAGAATTTCCCCACGACACCAACCATTCGAGAACGCCATGGGACGCACCCTCTACGACAAGATCTTCGACGAGCATGTCATCCACACCGAGGATGACGGCACCGCCGTCCTCTACATCGACCGCCACCTGGTGCACGAAGTCACCAGCCCCCAGGCCTTCGAAGGCCTGCGCATGGCCGGCCGCAAGCTGTGGCGCATCAGCTCGGTGGTGGCCACGGCCGACCACAACACACCCACCGACGGCTGGGAGCGCGGCTATGACGGCATTGCCGACCCCATCAGCAAGGAACAGATCACCACGCTGAACACCAACATCGGCGAGTTCGGCTCTGCGGCCTTCTTTCCCTTCATGGACAAGGGCCAGGGCATCGTCCACGTCATGGGTCCCGAGCAAGGCGCCACCCTGCCCGGCATGACCGTGGTCTGCGGCGACAGCCACACGTCCACGCATGGGGCCTTCGGCGCACTGGCCCACGGCATCGGCACCTCCGAAGTCGAGCACGTGATGGCCACCCAGACCCTGCTGGCCAAGAAGGCCAAGAACATGCTGATCAACGTCAGCGGCAAGGCGGCGCCCGGCATCACGGCCAAGGACATCGTGCTGGCCATCATCGGCAAGATCGGCACGGCAGGCGGCACGGGCTACACCATCGAGTTCGCAGGCGAGGCCATCCGCGACCTGAGCATGGAAGGCCGCATGACGGTCTGCAACATGGCCATCGAAGGCGGCGCACGCGCCGGCCTGGTGGCCGTGGACGACAAGACCATCGCCTACGTCAAGGGCCGCCCGCTGGCCCCCACCGGCGCCGAATGGGACGCCGCCGTCTCCTACTGGAAGACGCTGCACTCCGATGCCGATGCGAAGTTCGACCGCGTGGTCGAGCTGCAGGCCAGCGAGATCGTGCCGCAGGTCACCTGGGGCACCTCGCCCGAAATGGTGCTGGGCGTGGATGCCCGCGTGCCCGATCCCGACAAGGAAAAGGATGCCAGCAAGCGCGGCGCCATCGAGCGCGCGCTGACCTACATGGCGCTGGAACCCGGCAAGGCCATCGACGACATCTTCGTGGACAAGGTCTTCATCGGCTCGTGCACCAACAGCCGCATCGAAGACATGCGCGAAGCCGCCGCCGTGGTCAAGAAGCTGGGCCAGAAGGTGGCACGCAACATCAAGCTGGCCATGGTGGTGCCCGGATCGGGCCTGGTCAAGGAGCAGGCCGAGCGCGAAGGCCTGGACCAGATCTTCAAGGCGGCAGGCTTTGAATGGCGCGAACCCGGCTGCTCCATGTGCCTGGCCATGAACGCCGACCGCCTGGAGCCCGGCGAGCGCTGCGCCTCCACCAGCAACCGCAACTTCGAAGGCCGCCAGGGCGCGGGCGGACGCACCCACCTGGTGAGCCCCGCCATGGCCGCTGCCGCGGCCATCCACGGCCACTTCGTGGACATCCGCAGATTCTCCTGAACCCGCAACTGCCCCGCCAGCACACCATGAAGCCTTCCTTCTCGATCCTCCTGATCGGCCTGGCCTTCACCCTGGCCGCCTGCAATACCGTCAAGGGCATTGGCCAGGACGTGCAAAGCGCGGGCAGCGCCATCGAACGCGCCGCCCGCTGAACCCTGAATTCGATACTGCCATGCAACAATTCACCGTGCACAAGGGCCTTGTCGCCCCCATGGACCGCGAAAACGTCGACACCGACGCCATCATTCCCAAGCAGTTCCTCAAGTCGATCAAGAAGACCGGCTTCGGCGTGAACCTGTTCGACGAGTGGCGCTACCTGGACCATGGCGAACCCGGCCAGGACCCGGCCTCGCGCAAGCCCAACCCCGACTTCGTGCTCAATCAGCCGCGCTATGCGGGCGCCTCCATCCTGGTCGCACGCAAGAACTTCGGCTGCGGCTCCAGCCGCGAGCACGCGCCCTGGGCCCTGGACCAGTACGGCTTTCGCGCCATCCTGGCACCCAGCTTCGCCGACATCTTCTTCAACAACTGCTTCAAGAACGGCCTGCTGCCCATCGTGCTGCCCGAAGCCACGATCGACATGCTGTTCAACGAGATCGCGGCCTTCCCCGGCTACGAGCTGACCATCGACCTGGACCGCCAGGTGATCGTGCGCCCGCAGGGCGAGGAGATCCCCTTCGACGTCATTGCCTTCCGCAAGTACTGCCTGCTCAACGGTTTTGACGACATCGGCCTGACCCTGCGCCATGCCGACAAGATCCGCGCCTACGAGGCTGAGCGCCTGGCCACCAAGCCCTGGCTGGCCCACACGCTGGTGCAGCGCTGATCGATCTCCACTTGCGCGCATCAATGGGCCGCAGGCGTTGCTGAACCAGCCGCCGGCGGCCTTCCACCATCCGAACAGTCTCTCAAAAGGAACACCATGAAAATCGCAGTCTTGCCCGGTGATGGCATCGGCCCCGAAATCGTTGCGGAAGCCGTGAAGGTGCTGGGCGCCCTGGGCCTGGACTTCGACATGCAGACCGCCCCCGTGGGCGGCGCTGCCTACGAAGCTGCCGGCCACCCGCTGCCCGAATCCACGCTGAAGCTGGCCATGGAGTCCGACGCCGTGCTGTTCGGCGCCGTGGGCGACTGGAAGTACGACACGCTGGACCGCCCGCTGCGCCCCGAGCAGGCCATCCTGGGCCTGCGCAAGCACATGGGTCTGTTTGCCAACTTCCGCCCGGCCATCTGCTATGCGGAGCTGACCCATGCCTCCAGCCTCAAGCCCGAACTGGTCGCAGGCCTGGACATCCTCATCATCCGCGAGCTGACCGGCGACATCTACTTCGGCCAGCCGCGCGGCCGCCGCGTGGCCACCGACGGCCACTTCCCCGGCGCCGAGGAAGCCTTCGACACCATGCGCTACTCCAAGCCCGAGATCGAGCGCATCGCCCACGTGGCCTTCCAGGCCGCGCAAAAGCGCAGCAAGCGCGTGACCAGCGTGGACAAGGCCAACGTGCTGGAAACCTTCCAGTTCTGGAAGGACGTGGTCACCGAGGTGGGCCAGCAGTACCCCGACGTGCAACTGGACCACATGTACGTGGACAACGCCGCCATGCAACTGGTCAAGGAGCCCAAGCGCTTCGACGTGGTGGTCACGGGCAATATGTTTGGCGACATCCTGTCCGATGAAGCCTCCATGCTCACCGGCTCCATCGGCATGCTGCCCTCCGCCTCGCTCAACGCCAAGGGCCAGGGTCTGTACGAGCCCAGCCATGGCTCGGCCCCCGACATTGCGGGCAAGGGCATTGCCAATCCGCTGGCCACCATCCTGTCGGCTGCAATGATGCTGCGCTTCTCGCTGAACCAGGAGGCTGCTGCACAGCGTATCGAAGCCGCCGTGCAAAAGGTCCTGGCCCAGGGCCTGCGCACGGCCGACATCCACAGCGAAGGCACGACCAAGGTCTCCACCCGCGAGATGGGCGATGCCGTGGTGGCCGCGCTGGCCTGACGTCCACGACAGCCGCGAGCCTCCGGGCTTGCGGCTGCCTGGCCTGGCCTGGCCTGGCCTGGCCTGGCCAGGATTTTCCAGAACTTGGCAAAGCGTCAAAACAGACGTCTGCTTTTCGCCATTTCGACGAAGATATTCATCAAACAGACATTCTCTTTCCTGGCGTATTCGCTAGAATGACTGCTCTTATGTTTGCCGCCCGCCCGTTCCTCCTGCTGAACATTGCACCCGCCGCCCAGGCTGGTGTGGCCGTGCGCGCAATCACATCCACAACCATTACGACAATCAAAGGCTGACCCAGCCCGGTTCGTCGTGCGCCCTCACCTGGCCCAGACGAGCCGGGCGACAACAGTCTTGATCCAGCACTGTTTTCACACTGAAAGGGCGTTTCAAAAATGAGCAAGCAATTGGTAGGCCTGGTGGGCTGGCGCGGCATGGTCGGCTCCGTGCTGATGGACCGCATGCAGGCAGAGGGCGATTTCGACCTGATCGAGCCCGTTTTCTTCTCCACCTCCAACGCCGGCGGCAAGGCCCCGGCCATGGCGAAGACCCACACCGAGCTGCGCAATGCCAACGACATTGCCGAGCTGTCCAAGTGCGACATCATCATCACCTGCCAGGGCGGTGACTACACCAAGGAAGTCTTCCCCCAGCTGCGCGCCTCGGGCTGGAACGGCCACTGGATCGATGCCGCATCGTCGCTGCGCATGGAAGGCGATGCCGTCATCGTGCTCGACCCCGTCAATGAAGGCCTGATCCAGTCCAAGCTCGCCGCGGGCGGCAAGAACTGGATTGGCGGCAACTGCACCAACTCCATCCTGCTGATGGGGCTGGGCGGCCTGTTCAAGGCCGGTCTCGTGGAATGGGTCAGCTCCATGACCTACCAGGCAGCCTCCGGTGGCGGCGCCAACCACATGCGCGAACTGCTCAAGGGCATGGGCGTGGTGCATGCGGCCGTGGCCGACGAGCTGGCCACGCCCGCCTCCGCCATCCTGGATATCGACCGCAAGGTGGCTCAGACCATCCGCACCGATGTGCCCACCGAATTCTTCGGCGCGCCTCTGGCTGGCGGCCTGATCCCCTGGATCGACGCACAGCTGGACAACGGCCAGTCCAAGGAAGAGTGGAAGGGCCAGGCCGAGGTCAACAAGATCCTGGGCACGGAGCAGACCATTCCCGTCGACGGCCTGTGCGTGCGCATCGGCGCCATGCGCTGCCACAGCCTGGCGCTGACCCTCAAGCTCAAGAAGGACCTGCCCCTGCAGGAGCTGGAAGCCATCATCAAGTCCGGCAATCCCTGGGTGAAGTGGGTTCCCAATGAACGCGCCATCACCGTCAAGGAACTGACGCCCGCCGCCATCACCGGCGGCCTGGAAGTCGGCGTGGGCCGCGTGCGCAAGCTGAACATGGGCCCCGAATACCTGTCGGCCTTCGTGATCGGCGACCAACTGCTGTGGGGAGCCGCCGAGCCGCTGCGCCGCATGCTGCGCATCCTGCTGGCCGCCTGAGCACCGCCGGCTTGAGCCAACACAAAAAGCGCCATGTCCTGGCCCGGGACATGGCGCTTTTTTCGGCTTTAAACCCTGTGCGATTGGGCACAATGCCCAAGTCTCTTGTCCCCTGACTGTAGGCGGTTGCCTACAATCACCGAAGATACATTGTGTTTCTTCTCGTTGCCGTTCGACAACAACTGGCAGCGTTCACCGGCAACCAGACGCTTGCGATCCTATAGCGTGGCCGACAATGCGACCCAAGCACCTTGGTATATGGCGTGCCATCTATCCCCGGGTAAATTTCAATTACATGTGCAAACGCGGGCATCCTCACAATAACAATAGTGCCCGCCCAATTGCATCCACACAGGTTTGACGCTTTATGCATCGTTGGAAACTCTCTGTGCTGGCCGCTGCGGCCGTCGTCTCGGTCGCACTGCCCGCCTCCGAGGCCTGGGCACTGGCTCTGGGCCGGGTGAACGTGCAATCGGCCCTGGGCGAGCCCCTGCGTGCCGAAGTCGAAATCCCCCAGATCACGGCGGCTGAAGCCGAAGGCCTGCGCGTGGGCGTGGCCTCTCCCGGCGTCTTCCGCACCCAGGGCATGGAGTACAACGCCACGGCCAGCCAGGTGCGCGTCAGCGTGCAGCGTCGCGCGGACGGATCGGCCGTGCTGCGACTCACAAGCACCCAGCCCGTCAACGAGCCCTTTGTCGATCTGGTGATCGACGCCAGCTGGGCCTCGGGCAACCTGCAGCGCAACTACACCCTGCTGCTGGATCCGCCCACCCTGCAAAAGCTGCCGCCTGCCGTGACGGCTGCGGCCCAGGCCTCCGCCCCCGAACCGGGCGCCGCGCCGGCCCCCTCGCCAGCTGCCGCAGGCAACACCGAGGAAAGCCGTCCAGCCCCTGCTCCGGCAGCCCCGCGCCGGAGCACCGCATCAGCCCGCGAGCGCGCTGCTGCAGCGCCGGCACCGTCCGAAGCATCCGAGGTCCGCATCAAGACCGGAGACACGGCCGGCCGCATTGCCGCCGCCCACCTGCCCGCAGGCGTTTCGCTGGACCAGATGCTGGTGGCCATGCTGCGCTCCAACCCCAAGGCCTTCATCAACGGCAATGTGAACCGCATGCGCTCCGGCGCCGTGCTCACCGTGCCTGACGAGGCCACGGCACAGGCCACCTCGCCGCGCGAGGCGCGCCAGATCGTTGCAGCCCAGTCCCGGGATTTCAACCAGTTCCGCCGCCAGCTGGCCAGCGCCGCACCGGCCGCGCCCGTGGCATCGGCCAATCGTGAAGCATCGGGCAGCGTCCAGGCCCAGGTCGAAGACCGCAAGCCCTCCACCGCCGCACCCGACAAGCTCACCCTGTCCAAAGGTGCTGTCAAGGGCGTGGAGGCAGACGAGCGCCTGGCCAAGCAAAAGCAGTCCGACGACCAGGCATCGCGCACGGCCGAACTGCAGCGCAACATGTCCGAGCTGAGCCAGATCGCCGCCGCCACCAAGCCCGCCGAAGGTGCTGCTGCAGCACCTGCCTCGGCAGCCGGCGGCACGGCAAACGGCGTGGCTGTGCCGGGCGCGCCGACCGTGCCTGCAGCGCCTGAAGCTGCAGCGCCCCAGACAACGCCCCCGGCCCCGGCGGCGCCTGCCGATGCAGCCGCTGCGGCCGCTGCCGCCACCGCTGCTGCTCCAGACGCCGCAGCCAATGCTGCCGGCCCGGCAGCGCCCGCGGCAGAAGCCGTGCCCGCCACGCCCGCTCCTGCCGAGCCGCCGAAGCCCAAGCCGGCACCCGCCCCCGTCGCACCGATCGCCGAGCCCAGCTTCATCGATACGCTGATGGAAGATCCCACCATCCCGCTGGCCGGCGCCGCCTTGCTGGCCCTGCTGCTGGGCTATGGTGGCTACCGCGTCATGCAGCGCCGCCGCGCTGCCGCAGCCTCCAGCGAAAGCGCCTTTGGCGACAGCCAGCTCGCCGCCGATTCCTTCTTTGGAGCCAGTGGCGGCCAACGCGTGGATACCGGCACATCGAGCCAGCTGTCGGGCACCTCCATGCACTACTCGCCCAGTCAGCTCGATGCCGGCGATGTGGACCCCGTGGCCGAGGCCGATGTCTACCTGGCCTATGGCCGCGACCTGCAGGCAGAGGAAATCCTCAAGGAAGCCCTGCGCACCGATCCCAGCCGCACCGCACTGCACCAGAAGCTGGCCGACATCTACGCCAAGCGCCATGACCGCAAGGCCTTCGAGGCCGTCGCGCAGACCCTGCACGGCCTGACCCAGGGCAAGGGCGTGGACTGGCAGCGCCTGGCCGACCAGGGCCGCATCCTGGACCCGGAAAACGCCCTCTACCAGCCTGCCGGCGCCGCGCCCCTGTCTGCTGCCGCCGTTGCCGGCGGCGCCGCAGCGGCAGCTGCCGGACTGGCGGCCGCCTCGCTGGCCAGCCACCCCCTGGACATGGAGGCGCACCGCGAAGGCCCTGCCACCCTGCCCATGGACCTGGACATGGACCTCAACATGGACCTGCCCGGCGGCCTGGCCGACGCCAGCCTGCCCGCGCAGCACGCCAGCCCGCTGCCCGCACCGGCCCCCATGCCCAGCGAACAGGACTTCGCTGCGCTGGAGCCCACGCTGCGCGCACCACTGGAGCCCATGCAGCCCGCAGCAAGCGAGGCGCCTCGCATGGATCCCCGCGTGGAGCCGCCTGCTGCATCGCTGGACATGCCCGGCTTCCAGCCCACGGCCCATGCCTCGCTGACGGATGCCCTGAACCACAGCAGTGCCATGAGCGACATGCAGCCGACCGAGATGCTGCCGCTGGACATGCCCGTCACACGGCAGGTCACGGACAGCTTCCCGGCCACCGAACCCTCGCCCCTGACCGGTTCCACCACGGACGACAGCCACGCCAGTACCGATCTGCTGTCGCTGGACGCCATGGAGTTCAACCTGGAAGACCTGGGCACCGAGGCGCCAGCCCAAGCGCCGGCAGCAGCGCATTCGGGCGGCGTGCTGGAAACGGCGGCCAAGGCCAAGCCGGAACCGGCCGAATCGCTGGAATTCGACTTGGGCAGCCTGTCCCTGGACCTGGGCAATGACACTCCCACGGCCGCAACGCCGCCTTCGGCGCCCGAGGACCCGCTGGCCACCAAGCTCGCCCTGGCCCAGGAATTCAATGCCATCGGCGACAGCGACGGAGCCCGTACACTCATCGAGGAAGTGATCTCCGAGGCCCACGGCGATCTCAAGGCCAAAGCCCAGCGCCTCCTTGCCGAGATAGACTGAAGCCCGACGGCGCCTGCCCAGGCGCCGCGTGCCGGTTTCGCGTGACAGGGTGGTACATGCCACCATGGAAAACTGACAACTTGATGCACACCCAACCCATGCCGGAGGCCTCGCCATGCGCGTAGCCCTCGGCGTCGCCTACAACGGCCAGCGCTACAGCGGCTGGCAAAGCCAGCTGTCTGGCAACACCATTCAAGACCATCTCGAAGCGGCCCTGGGCCGCTTTGCCGCTCAGGAGGTCCACACCCTCTGTGCGGGCCGCACCGATGCCGGAGTGCACGGCCTCATGCAGGTCGTCCACTTCGACACGCCGCTGGACAGGGCCCCGTTCTCCTGGGTCCGTGGCACCAACACCTTCCTGCCGCCGGACATCGCCGTGCAATGGGCCCAGCCCGTGCCCGACTCCTTCCATTCACGGGCCTGCGCCACAGCCAGGCGCTATGCCTATGTGCTGCTGCAGTCGCCCGTGCGGCCCAGCGTGGAGGCCGGGCGTGTGGGCTGGGTGTTCCATGCACTCAACGGTGACGCCATGCAGGCCGCCGCCCAGCACCTGCTGGGAGAGCACGATTTCAGCTCGTTCCGCGCTTCGGGTTGCCAGGCCAAATCCCCCGTCAAGACACTGCACCGCCTGTCCATCACCCGCCGCATGGCAGGCGACGGCGCCCAGATGGCCGCGGCCAGCTCCATGCGTCCCGGGGATGCAGCCATGGAATGCTGCTACTGGCGATTCGAGTTCGAGGGCAGCGCCTTCCTCCACCACATGGTGCGCAACATCATGGGCTGCCTGCTCGCCGTAGGCCAGGGCACACACGCGCCGCAGTGGATGCAACAGGTGCTGGAGGCGCGCTCCCGCGATGCCGCCGCGCCCACCTTCTCGCCGGACGGCCTGTACTTTCTGGGTCCCGTATACGATCCTTCATGGGGCCTTCCTTCGCGCAGCCCGGCCTATGATTGGCTCCCGTGAACGAGCAGGCCTTCCCCCATTCTTCAGCCCCCATGCAGCGCACCCGAATCAAGATCTGCGGACTCACCCGCGAACAGGATGTGGACGCAGCCGTGGCCGCCGGCGCCGACGCCGTGGGCTTTGTCCTCTACGCCCCCAGCCCGCGCGCCGTGACGGTGCAGCGTGCCGCCGAGCTGGCGCGGCGCCTGCCGCCCTTCGTGACACCGGTGCTGCTGTTCGTCAATGAAAGCGCCGCCAACGTGATGGCCGCCTGCGCCGCCATACCGGGCGCCTGCGTGCAGTTCCACGGCGACGAGTCGCCCGAGGACTGCCTTGCCGCCACATCGGGCGGCACCCGCGCCTTCCTGCGCGCCGCACGCATTCCCCTTGGTCCCGATGCCGCGCGCTTCGACCTCGTAGAATATGCCCAGCGTTACTCGAAAGCCCAGGCCATACTGCTCGACGCCCATGTCGACGGCTATGGTGGTGGCGGAAAAGCATTCAATTGGTCACTCCTTCCACCAAACGTCGCCTCTCACCTCGTTTTGTCTGGTGGACTCACGCCTGCAAACGTGACCGATGGCATCTTGCAAGTGCGCCCGCGAGGACTCTCGCTGGCCGTTGATGTCAGTTCCGGCGTCGAGGCCGATGGTCCCGACGGCAAGCCCCTCAGGGGCATCAAGGACGCCGGCAAGATACACCGATTCATCGCCGCCGTGCGCGCGGCCGATGACCAACTTTTGCAGACAAGCCATGTTCGAATACCAGTACCCTGACGCATCTGGCCACTTTGGCCGCTTCGGCGGCAGCTTTGCCAGCGAAACTCTGACACACGCTCTGACCGAGCTGCGCGACGCCTACGCCAAGTACCAGAACGACCCGGAATTCGTTGCCGAATTCCAGTCCGAGCTGGCCCATTTCGTCGGCCGCCCCTCGCCCGTCTACCACGCGGCGCGCATGTCGCGCGAGATGGGCGGCGCGCAGATCTACCTCAAGCGCGAAGACCTCAACCACACGGGCGCGCACAAGATCAACAACGTGATCGGCCAGGCCATGCTCGCCCGGCGCATGGGCAAGCCCCGCATCATTGCCGAGACGGGCGCCGGCCAGCACGGCGTGGCCACGGCCACCATCTGCGCGCGCTACGGCCTCGAGTGCATCGTCTACATGGGCTCCGAGGACGTGAAGCGCCAAAGCCCCAACGTCTACCGCATGCGCCTGCTGGGCGCCACCGTGGTGCCGGTGGAATCGGGCAGCCGCACGCTCAAGGATGCGCTCAACGAGGCCATGCGCGACTGGGTGGCCAACGTGGACAACACCTTCTACATCATCGGCACCGTGGCCGGCCCCCACCCCTATCCCGCGATGGTGCGCGACTTCCAGAAGGTCATCGGCGAGGAATGCCTCACGCAGATGCCCGAGTTCCTGGGCGCCGACCGCCAGCCCGACGCCGTGGTCGCCTGCGTAGGCGGCGGCAGCAATGCCATGGGCATCTTCCACCCCTACATCCCGTTCGAGAACACGCGCCTGATCGGCGTCGAGGCTGCGGGCGAGGGCCTGGACAGCGGCAAGCACTCGGCCTCGCTGCAGCGCGGCAGCAGCGGCGTGCTGCACGGCAACCGCACCTTCATCCTGCAGGACGAGAACGGCCAGATCACCGAGACGCACAGCATCAGCGCCGGCCTTGACTATCCCGGCGTCGGCCCCGAGCACGCCTGGCTGCAGGAACTGGGCCGCGCCCAATACGTGGGCATCACGGACCAGGAGGCCTTGGACGCCTTCCACTACCTGTGCCGCACCGAAGGCATCATTCCCGCCCTGGAGTCCAGCCATGCCGTGGCCTATGCCATGCAACTGGCCAAGACCATGCGCGCCGACCAGTCCATCCTCGTGAACCTGTCCGGTCGCGGCGACAAGGACATCGGCACCGTGGCCGATCTCTCGGGCGCCGACTATTACGACCGTCCCTCCATGCGCGGGCTCACGGTCAAGGGAGGAGCAGCTCAATGAGCCGCATCACCACGACTTTCACCAAACTCCAGGAAGATGGCCGCAAGGCCCTGATCCCCTACATCACCGCGGGCTTCCCGTTCGCGGCCATCACGCCGTCGCTGATGCACGGCATGGTGGAAGCTGGCGCCGATGTGATCGAGCTGGGCGTGCCCTTCTCGGACCCCATGGCCGACGGCCCCACCATCCAGAAGGCTGGCGACCGTGCCATCGCCAACGGCGTGGGCCTGGTGCAGGTGCTGGCCTATGTGCGCGAGTTCCGCCAGAAAAACCAGACCACGCCCGTGGTGCTGATGGGCTATGCCAACCCGGTGGAGCGCTACGACCAGATCCACGGCAAGGACCGCTTCGTGGACGATGCGGCCGAAGCCGGCGTCGACGGCCTGCTCATCGTGGACTACCCGCCCGAGGAGTGCGAGGCATTCGCCGCGCAACTGCGTGCGCGCGACATGGACCTCATCTTCCTGCTGGCACCCACGTCCACCACCGAGCGCATGCAGCAGGTGGCGCGCGTGGCCAGCGGCTATGTCTACTACGTCTCGCTCAAGGGCGTGACCGGCTCGGGCGCGCTCGACACGGCAGCCGTGGAAGCCATGCTGCCGCGCATCCGCGAGCACGTGAGCATTCCCGTGGGCGTGGGCTTCGGCATCCGCGACGCGGCCACGGCACAGGCCATCGGCCGCGTGGCCGATGCGGTGGTGATCGGCAGCCGCATCATCGAGATGCTGGACGGCCAGCCCCACGAAAAGATCGTCCCCCTGACCATCGACTTCCTGCGCGGCGTGCGCAAGGCACTCGACGCGTAGGTCGCATAATGCAGCCCTTGCATGCGGCCCGCTGCCGCATGCCCTGCGCCTGAAAAGGAAACACCATGTCCTGGCTTGAAAAACTCCTGCCTGCCAAAATCCAGCAAACCAACCCTACGGATCGCCTCCAGCAGATCCCCGAAGGTCTGTGGATCAAGTGCCCGAGCTGCGAGACCGTGCTCTACAAGGCCGATCTGGAGAAAAACCAGAACGTCTGCCCCAGCTGCAGCCACCATCACCGCATCGGCGCGCGCGCCCGCCTGAACCATTTCCTGGATGCCGAAGGCCGCTATGAGATCGGCCAGGAAGTCATTCCTGTCGACGCCCTGAAGTTCAAGGACAGCCGCAAGTACCCCGAGCGCCTCAAGGAAGCGCTGGAGAACACCGGCGAGACCGATGCCCTGGTCGTCATGGGCGGCGCCATCAAGAGCGTCAACGTGGTCGCAGCCTGCTTCGAGTTCGAATTCATGGGCGGCTCCATGGGCTCCGTGGTCGGCGAGCGCTTCGTGCGTGGCGTCGAGACCGCCATCGAGCAGAAGGTCCCCTTCATCTGCTTCACCGCCACCGGCGGCGCGCGCATGCAGGAAGGCCTGCTGAGCCTGATGCAGATGGCCAAGGCCAACGCCGCGCTCACACGCCTGGCCAAGAAGGGCCTGCCCTACGTCTCGGTGCTGACCGACCCCACCTTCGGCGGCGTCTCCGCCAGCTTCGCCTTCGTGGGAGACATCGTCATTGCCGAGCCCAAGACCCTGGTCGGCTTCGCCGGCCCGCGCGTGATCGAAACCACGGTGCGCGTGAAGCTGCCCGAAGGCTTCCAGCGCGCCGAGTTCCTGCAGGACAAGGGCGCCGTGGACATGATCGTGGACCGCCGCGAGCTGCGCGACCGCATCGCCGCATCGCTTGCCATGCTGCAGCGCCTGCCGGCCGACGCTGTTCAGTAAAGCCTCGCGCAGACACAAAAAAGCCGCCGCAGGTGGGTGCCTGCGGCGGCTTTTTCACGTCCGGGAAACTGGGGAAATCAGGCCAGCAGCATCAGGCCCGAGCCCTGGATATAGCCCAACACCATCAGCGCGATCTGCAGCAGCACCAGAGCCACCAGTGCCGACAGATCGATACCGCCGATCAGGGGCACGATACGGCGAATGGGCCGCAGCATGGGTTCGGACAGGCGCTGCAGCACGCCGTACATCGGCGACTGCGGCTGCACCCACGACAAGATGACATAGATCAGCAGCACGCCCACCATGCCCGACAGCGCCACGCGCGCCAGGCCGCACAGGGCCAGCCACGGCAAGGCGAGCACATTGGACTGCCCGCCCATCAGCAGCCACAGCAGCACGAACTGCAGCATCTGCAGCAGGAAGGCCGCGATCAGGCTGGACATGTCCCAGCGCCCGGCCGGCTTGATGACGCGGCGCAGCGGCATCACGATCCAGTCGGACAGCGCAAACACCAGTTGGCCGACCGGGTTGCCGAAGGGAATGCGCTGGGCCTGCATGTACATGCGCAACAGGCAGACGCCGGTCAGCAGGCCAACGACCACGTCGAGCAAAAAGGAAACGATCTGAAAAAGCATGGCGTTGTAGGACTGCGAGAGGAAGATCGGACCACGGCCAGCCGGCCTTGGCACAGCATGGGATGATAGCTGCCGCATCCCGCCCATCACATGACCGCCCATACCGCACTGCACTCCCTGCCGCTTTTCCCCCTGGGCAGCGTCCTTTTTCCCCAAGGCCTGCTGAGCCTTCGCGTCTTCGAGGTCCGCTACCTGGACATGATCCGCAAGTGCGAGCGCACGGGAGCCCCCTTCGGCGTGGTGGCATTGCAGGCCGGCAGCGAAGTGCGCAAGGCCGGTGCTGCCGCCGAGCAGCTGCATGCCGTGGGCACGCTGGCACGCATCGTCCAGCTGCAGCAGCCCCAGCCCGGCCTGCTGCACCTGCAGTGCGAGGGCACGCAGCGCTTTCGCATGCAGGATCACCGGCAGCTGCCCCACGGCCTGTGGGTGGCCGATGTGCAGATGCTGCCTGCCGACGCCGCCGTCCCCGTCCCCGATCACCTGCTCGCCACGGCCCAGGCCCTGGCCCAGGTGCTGATGCAGCTGCACGCACGATCCACCGACGCCGACCATGCCCGGCTGCCCAGCGCCGAACAGATGGGCGACTGCGGCTGGGTGGCCAACCGCTGGACCGAGCTGCTGCCCCTGCCCGTGTCCATCAAGCAGCAACTGATGGCCTTGGACAGCCCGCTGGTGCGGCTGGAGCTGGTGGCGGATGTGCTGGAACGCAGCGGCATAGTCAATTCGCAGGGGACGGCGCCCGGCTCCCCGCCCGCCGCGCACTGACGAATTGGCGGTCCTGCGGCGTCATACCGCAGCAAGGTCCGGCACATTGACGGCACCACGCACCGAAAGCGCGGCAAAAAACTTAAAATCGCGGATTCAGCCCGCCAGCTGCGGGGCCTGCCGGTGGCATTTGCTGCTGCCGCTGCATTTTCCAGCCCTTCCCGCCTGGCTTTTTTTCGGCTTTCCCCGATTTCCCCCTCCGGCTTTTTTCCGGCCCCTCGGCGTTTTGCGCTGGCGCTCATTGTCATGACCGAACACAACACACCATCTGCAGCGGACCAGACCGCTCCCCAGGACGAAAACCAACTCATCGCCGAGCGCCGCGAAAAACTCAAGGCCCTGCGCGAACAGGTGCGTGAACAGGGCGGCGTGGCCTTCCCCAACGACTTCAAGCCGGCCGACCGCGCCGAGACCCTGCAGCAGGCCCATGCCGACAAGAGCGCCGAGCAGCTCGACGCCGAATCCGTGCAGGTCAGCCTGGGCGGCCGCATGATGCTCAAGCGCGTCATGGGCAAGGCCAGCTTCGCCACCATCCAGGACGGATCGCTGGGCCCCACGCACGGCCGCATCCAGCTGTACATCACGCGCGACACCGTGGGCGAGGAGGTCTATGCGGCCTTCAAGCGCTGGGACCTGGGCGACATCCTGGGCGCCGAAGGCACGCTGATGAAGACCAAGACCGGCGAGCTGTCGGTCAAGGTGCAGACGCTGCGCCTGCTCACCAAGAGCCTGCGCCCCATGCCTGACAAGTTCCACGGCATGGCCGATCTGGAGCAGAAGGTGCGCCAGCGCTACGTGGACCTGATGATGGACGAGCAGGCCCGCCGCCGCTTCATCGCGCGCAGCAAGGCCGTCTCGGGCATCCGCGAATTCATGGTGGAGCATGGCTTCCTGGAAGTGGAGACGCCCATGCTGCATCCCATTCCCGGCGGCGCCAACGCCAAGCCCTTCGTCACCCACCACAACGCGCTGGACCAGGAGATGTACCTGCGCATCGCGCCCGAGCTGTACCTCAAGCGCCTGGTGGTCGGCGGCTTCGAGCGCGTGTTCGAAATCAACCGCAACTTCCGCAACGAAGGCATCTCGGTGCGCCACAACCCCGAGTTCACCATGATGGAGTTCTACGCCGCCTACTGGAACTACCGCGACCTGATGGACTACACCGAGGCACTGGTGCGCGACGCCGCGCAAAAGGCCGTGGGCACGCTGCAGCTGACCTACGGCGGCAAGCCCGTGGACCTGTCCCAGCCCTTCCAGCGCCTGACCATTCCCGAGGCCATCGTCAAGTTCACCGAAGCCGGTGACAAGGTGGCCGACCGCGAATGGCTGACCAATGCCCTGCGCAAGCTGGGCATGACGGAAGAAAAGGACCGCCTGTCCACCCGTACCCTGGCCAGCCTGCAGGTGCTGTACTTCGAGGAAGTGGTCGAGGAAAAGCTCTGGCAGCCCACCTTCATCATGGAGCACCCCACCGAGATCTCGCCGCTGGCACGCGCCAATGACGAGCGCCCCGAAGTCACCGAGCGCTTCGAGCTGTACATCACGGGCCGTGAATTCGGCAACGGCTTCTCCGAACTCAACGACGCCGAGGACCAGGCCGCGCGCTTCAACGCCCAGGTCCAGGCCAAGGACGGCGGCGACGACGAAGCCATGTACTTCGACCACGACTTCGTGCGTGCCCTCGAGTACGGCATGCCCCCCACGGGCGGCTGCGGCATCGGCATCGACCGCCTGATGATGCTGCTGACCGACAGCGCCAGCATCCGCGACGTGATCCTGTTCCCCGCCCTGCGCCGCGAACAGTAAACCCCCGGCATCCAGCGCCTGCGCGCATGGCCAACTGAAGCCGCCTGCGTTCCCTTGGGAGCCAGGCGGCTTTTCCCTATACTGGCTCGCCATGCACATCCCCACCTACTGGGCGCAGGCGCGCCTGCGGCATGAAAGCCGCCCCACCCACGGCATCACCGTCCAGCGCTGGGGATGGTCCGACACCAGCCAGGAGGCTGCCCAGGCCCACGCCCAGGAGCGTGCCGCCAAGGCCCTGCAAGACGCCCGCAATGCGGCGCTACCCCCAGGCGAGCCGCGCATGGAATGGAAGAACGAGTACGCGCTCGACGGCGTCACCACCCCCATACGCGAAGAAGTCCTGCAGCGCCGCGACGGCACGGTGATGACGCGCAACAGCTACGGCGCCCACTGCCTGAACACCGAGCGCGTGGCCATCGCCGATATCGACCTGCCCGAGCCGCCCAGCGCTGTGCGCTTTCCCGTCGTGACCCTGCTTTTGCTGGCTTCGGCCGCCACCTGGCTGGCCCGGCTGGCACCGCACAAGAACAATTCGAGGATGGTGGCCACGGCGCTGGTCGTGCTGCTGCTGTTCCTGGCCATGCGGCGCGTGCAGCGCTGGTGGGAGGCGCGGCAGGCGCGCCGGCGCGCGGCCACGGACTCGCCGTCCGCACGCGCCATGGAGCGCGTACAGGCCTTCCACCAAAGCCATGCCGACTGGGGGCTGCGCGTCTATGAAACGCCCAAGGGCCTGCGTGTCATCGTCACGCATACCGATTTCGCACCCGACGACCCTGCCGTCGCGCAGTTGTTCGACGCCTTGCAGGTGGACCCGCTCTATGCCCTGCTGTGCGAGCGCCAGCAGTGCTTTCGCGCCCGCGTATCGGGCAAGCCCTGGCGCATGGGCCTGACCGGACTGTCCACCTCGCTGCGCCGCTGGCCCCAGCCCGAGCAGACGCGGCAAGAGCGCCGCCAGTGGGCGCTTGCCTATGACGAAAAAGCCCAGGGCTTTGCAGCTTGCAGGCTGCTGCAGCAACTGGGCAACCCACGCCTGTGTGCGGCCGCCGACGCCTTCGTGCAATGGCACGACGAAGCCAGCCGGGCCCGCACGGACCTGCCCCTGGCCTGAAGAAAGCCGGGCATCCACAATCGCACACGAATACAACGACCGACTTACACTGGCGCCACCCCCATGCCGCGTACTGCGCAGCCCCCTGACCCATTTCTGGTCTCACAACCCTGAAGGCCATGCCCGCTGCCCCACCACCTTCGCCCACCGACAGCACCGACTCTCCCGCCATCGAGCCCACCGGAGCGCGCTTCGCCAAGCCGACGGACGAGGCATCGCCGTTTTGCGTGCTGGTCGTGGAAGACCAGGCCTCGGTACGCACCAGTCTGGTCAGCGAGCTGCTGCATGCGGGCGTGACCCGCGTGCTGGAGGCTGCCGATGGCCCCAGCGCCCTGGCACTGTTCCGCGAGCAGCGCCCCGACCTCGTGCTGCTCGACATCCGTTTGCCGGGCGAGGACGGCTACTGGGTGGCCCGCCAGCTGCGCGAGGCCGAGCCGGGCGAGTGGACGCCCGTCATCTTCCTGTCCGGACTGGACAATGACCTGGACGTGTGGCGCGGCATCGAGGCCGGAGGCGACGACTACCTGGTCAAGCCCGTCAAGCCCATCGTGCTCGTGGCCAAGCTGCGCGCCATGCGCCGCCTGCTGGACATGCGCCGGCGCCTGGTATCGCTGTCGGCCGAGCTGCATGAGGCCAACCAGAAGCTCAACGAAATGGTCGAGCTCGACCAGCTCACGGGCCTGGTCAACCGCCGAGGCTTCGACCGCATCCTGCATGCCGAGATCGCCTCGGCCCGCCGCGAGGGCCAGCCGCTGACGCTGATGCTCTGCGACCTGGACCATTTCAAGCGCTACAACGACACCTATGGCCATGTGCATGGCGATGAATGCCTGAAACAGATAGGACGCCTGCTGCGCGAGGTCTGCGTGCGCCCGCGTGACGTGGCGGCGCGCTATGGCGGCGAGGAATTCGCGCTCATCCTGCCGCGCACGCCACGCTCGGGGGCCATGACGTTCGCGCGTGCCGTGGGCCAGATGCTGCGCGTGCTGCGCATACGCCACCCCGACTCACCCCATGAATCGGGCCTCACGCTGTCGGGCGGCATCACCACCTGCGTCCCCGACGAATACACCAGCGCCGAAGCCATGCTCATGCGCGCCGACCAGGCCCTGTACGCGGCCAAGGCGCAGGGGCGCGACCGCTTCTTCAGCTTCGAGATGCAGATGGACACGGTGGAGCAGCGCCGCACCTGACTGCCGGGCCTTGCGCCTGCGCTTACGATCGCAGCTCAATGCCGGGCGCGCGCAAGCCGCGCATCCGGGTCCCGAAAGCGGATTCCTGTTTCCTGAATGTTTGAAGTTATGCGTCGTTTTCAAGCGCACCTGCCCACCTGGATGCAGGATTGGCTGGAGTTCATCATCCCCGGTGCCCAGATCCTGCTGATCATCGGCGCGGCCTGGCTGCTCAATCGCCTGGTTCGCCGGCTGATCGCACGCGCGGGCCGGCACTACGGCCTGCCGCCGGAGCTGCTGGTGCCGCTGCGCGGCGTGTTCCGCTGGATTCTGATTGCCGCCACCGTGCCGCTGGTACTGGAGCGCCTGGGCGTCTCGGCCACCGTGCTGTGGACGGCCTTCACCGGCTTTGCCACCGTGGGCGCCGTGGCCTTCTTTGCGGCCTGGAGCGTGCTGTCCAACCTGTTCTGCGCCCTGCTCATCGTCATCGTCGGGCCCTTTCGCCTGGGCGACTACATCGAGGTGCTGGACACGGCCGAAAAGCCCGGTGCCAAGGGCCGCGTGATCGACATCAACATGCTCTACACCACCTTGCAGGATGCCCATGCGCCCGATGGCTCGCCCAATCTGCTGCAGATCCCCAACTCGCTGATCTTCCAGCGCGTGGTCCGGCGCTGGAAGGGGGGCCTGGGCGCGGATGGCGAGCATGCCAGCCATGGCGAGGAGGAGCGCGCCATCCGGCTGACCACGCCGCATGATGCCCAGCCCTCGCAGCCTCCCATGCACACGACCAACTAAGGCCGGCACCCCATGAAAAAAGCCGCCGCCCGGCAAAGGGACGGCGGCTTTGTCATTGGGCAGCGCCTCAGGGCTTGCGCGGCCGGACCTTGCTGGCGGCCAGCTTGGCGTTGGTGCGCGCCTGCTCCACATCCTGGGCGCGCGCCAGGGCCACGCCCATGCGGCGCTTGACGAAGCTCTCTGGCTTGCCAAACAGGCGCAAGTCCGTGCCCGGCACGGCCAGGGCCTCGTCCACGCCGTCGAACACCAGGCCTTCGGCATCCTGCCCGCCATAGATCACGGCGCTGGCGCCGGGGTTGCGCAGCGAGGCATCCACGGGCAGGCCCAGAATGGCGCGCGCATGCAGCTCGAATTCGCTTTGCCACTGCGTGGCCAGCGTGACCAGCCCCGTGTCGTGCGGGCGTGGCGAGACTTCGCTGAACCAGACCTGCTCGCCCTTGACGAACAGCTCCACGCCAAACAGGCCCAGGCCGCCCAGGTCATCGGTCACCGCCTTGGCGATGTCGCGCGACTTCTGCAGCGCCGCCGGGTGCATGGGATGGGGCTGCCAGCTTTCCACATAGTCGCCGGACTGCTGGATGTGGCCGATGGGATCGCAGAAATGCGTCTGCACCTGGCCGTCCGCACCCTTGGCGCGCACCGTGAGCTGGGTGATTTCGTAGTCGAAGTCGATGAAGCCTTCGACGATCACACGGCCATGGCTCACGCGGCCGCCGGCCATGGCGTAGTCCCAGGCCTTGGCCACGTCGTCCGGGCCGTCCAGCTTGCTCTGGCCCTTGCCCGAGCTGCTCATCACGGGCTTGACCACGCAGGGAAAGCCGATGGCGGGCTGGCCATCCGTGCCGTCGATGGCAGCCTGCAGTTCCTGCTGCGAATCACAGAAGCGGTAAGGGCTGGTGGCCAGGCCCAGCGTCTCGGCGGCCAGGCGGCGAATGCCTTCGCGGTCCATGGTCAGGCGCGCGGCGCGGGCCGTGGGGATCACGGTGACCACGCCTGCCGCTTCCAGCTCTTCGAGCATGGGCGTGGCAATGGCCTCGATCTCGGGCACGACCAGGCCGGGTTTCTCGGCCTCGATCAAGGCCTTGAGCTGGGCCGGATCGCTCATGGTGATGGTGCGTGCGTGGTGGGCCACCTGCTGACCGGGCGCGTTCTCGTAACGGTCCACGGCAATGGTTTCCACGCCCAGGCGCTGCAGCGCGATCAGCACTTCCTTGCCGAGTTCGCCGCTGCCCAGCAGCATGACTTTGGTGGCATGGGGGGAGTAAGGGGTTCCAAGGGTGGTCATCTGCGCGTCCGGTGAGCCAGGCAGAGCCTGGGCAAGATAAGAAAGAGAGGGAGGCAGGCCTGCACGGCCCGCAGCAGCCCCCGATCATAGGATGCCGACACAGGCGCCGCCTACAAACCCAGCGCCTGCGCGAGGTTGCACCGCGCCCGCGCCTCCAGCCGTTGCCGGAACCAGTCAGTGCAGTAGATGGCCTCGCGCTGCATGAAGCCCTGCAGCACCTCGCGGCGCTTGGCGCGGTACAGCGGCAAGGGCACCCATTCGTACTCGGCCCGCACCTGCAGCTCGTATTCGGAAAACCGCAGAGGGTCGGCCGCCAGAATGCCCAGGTCGGCATCCACCAGCAGTTGGGCGTCGATCCCGGACGGCTGTGCAGTGTGGCAGGTCGCCATGATCAGGCCGTGCACGCGCCCGGCCACCTCCGCCGGCAGGCCCTGCCCGCGCACCACGGCCACGGCCCAGTCGGCGCTGCGCGCCTCGTTGTCCTTGGCCTGGGTTTCGTAGACGGCATCATGGAACCACAGCGCCAGCGCCACCTCGCCGGGGTGCGCGGCCAGGCCCAGCGCCGGCTGCAGCAGGCCCATGGCCTCGCCCAGATGCTGCAGCGTGTGGTAGTGGCGCTGGGGCTCGCTGTAGCTTTGCAGCAGCTCGGCCAGCACAGGCTGCGGCGCGCTGGCGCCCAGTGCGGACCAGGCATGCTGCCAAGATGCCTGCCAGGTCTGCAGCGATGCATCGTTTGCGCTGGGCATTTCGGCCCCTGGTCCAACCTGGGTCATCGCCTGCTCCTTGGGTCTTCAGAAGATGCCGGGTGCCAGAGCCCGCAACGGCGCACCCGCCGGTGACAGCAGCCAGGCCAGCAGGCAGCAGTTGATCCCCACGGTGATCCAGAACACCAACTGGAACGAGGCCTTGCTGGACTTGTGCCGCAGCAGCCCTTGCGCGAGCAGCGCGCCAGGCCAGCCGCCCAGCAGCGCCAGCAGGTGCAGGCGGCCTTCGCTGGTACGCCAGCGGTCGTGCACGGCGGCGGACTTGTCGAATCCGTAGACCATGAAGGTCACGAGGCTTGCCGCCGCATACAGGCCGACCAGTGCCCAGGGCATGCGGCCAATCCAGGCAACGGCCATCAGCACGCAGAAGAAGGCAGCGGCCAGCCCCACTGCCACCTGGCCTCGCACAGTTGACTGAGGCCGCGAGGACATGCCGGCACGGCGTCGCCGCGCAGGCTGCGGATGGCCGCTACTGGACTCGCCAATGAAGGCGACATCCTGGGCGCGCCATTTCCCTTGGGCGTTGCGGCCGGGTACGTAGCTGACGCGCTCGCCGCCCTCGGGCCTGCGGCGGCGATCGGTGAAGGACTTGATGTGGACAAAGACCGGCGCCCCGCCGCCATCGGGCTCGATGAAGCCGAAGCCCTGCTCGTCCTTCCAGCCGGTGATGCGCCCCTGTTGCCGCATGGCGGGCTCAGTGGCGGCCAGCGGCGGCCGGCGACGCAGCAGGCTTGCGAGGCTCGCCCAGGCAAATGCCTATGTCGCGCGCCATGGTGAGCAGGCCGTGGTCCAGGGGCACGGTGCGCTGGGTGTTGGCCACGCGGGAGATTTCCACGCTGCCGATTTCGCCACCCTGCAGCGTGACCATGCGGCCGAAGCGCCCCGACAGCACCAGTTGCGCCGCATGGTGGCCGTACTGGGTGGCCAGCACGCGGTCAAAGGGAGTGGGGTCGCCGCCGCGTTGCACATGGCCCAGCACCGTGGTGCGCACCTCGCTCCTGAGATGGGGCTGCAGGCGCTCGCGCAGCACATGGCCGACGCCGCCCAGGCGTACGGGGTCCGGGCTTTGCTCTATGCGCTCACGCACCGTGAGGCTGGCACCGCTTTCCTTGGCGCCCTCGCCGATGCAGATGATGGTGTAGCGCTGGCGCTGCTCGCGCATGCGGCAGAAATCCACGATGGCCTGCAGGTCGTAGTCGATCTCGGGCAGCAGGATGACGTCGGCCGCACCGGCAATGCCGGCCTCCAGCGCCAGCCATCCGGCATGGCGCCCCATGGTCTCGACGATCATCACGCGGTGGTGGCTGTTGGCTGTGCTCTCGATGCGGCGCAGCGCCTCGGTGGCCGTGGCCACGGCGGTGTCGAAGCCAAAGCTGCGCTCGCAATTGGCAATGTCGTTGTCTATGGTCTTGGGCACGCCCACGCAGGTCAGGCCCACCTGTCCGGCCAGGCCATGCGCCAGGCTCATGGTGCCGTCACCGCCGATGGCCACCACCACGTCCAGTCCCAGCGCCCGGACATTGCGGCCCACGTGCTCCAGCGTGGCTTCGTCGCGCAGGGGATTGGCGCTGTTGCTGGTGCCCAGGATGGTGCCCCCCACATGCAGGATGCCCGAGACCTCGTCCCAGCCCAGGGGCTTGACGCCGGGCGGGTCGAGCATCAGGCCCTCGAAGCCGTCGGCAATGCCCAGCACCTCGCACTGGCCGTGGTTGATCAGGGACTTGGTGACCGCACGGATCACCGCATTCAGGCCGGGGCAGTCGCCACCTCCGGTCAGCACGCCAACGCGCATGGGAAAACTCTCCTGTGAAAACACTTGGCGTGCGCGTCCTCCATGGCCCGCACAGCCTTTGCAAGGCCCGCCAGCCCTCAGCCGGCCAGCCGCTGCGCTCGTCAATCCATCAAGGCAGCAGGTCCAGCGCCTGGAGGTAGGCCGGCTGGCGCATGAGATCGTCCCAGGGCTGGGGCACGGTCTCCGGCAGCAGGGCCAGGCGGCGCGATTCGCTGTCGGCATCGGGCTGCCAGCGGCCACTGCGCTGCGCGGCCTCCATGCCGGCCAGCAGCTCGTCCACATGCTCGCCCAGGCCCAGGCTCTGGTTGCACAGCAGCACCATGTCGCAGCCGGCCTCCAGCGCGGCCAGGGCTGCGTCGGTGTAGCCGATGAGTTGCCCGTCGATGCGGCGCGCGCCCTCCATGCTCAGGTCATCGCTGAAGATGGCGCCGTCGTAGCGCAGGCGGCTGCGCAGGATGTCCTTGAGCCACTTGGCGGAAAAACCGGCCGGGCGCCTGTCGACCTTGGGGTAGATCACATGGGCCGGCATCACGGCCGTGAGCACGCTGGACAGCCAGGGATAGGGCGCGGCGTCCTCGCCCAGGATGGCGGTGAGGCTGCGGCCATCGACCGGAATGTCCACATGCGAGTCGGCCTTGACGAAGCCGTGGCCGGGAAAGTGCTTGCCGCAGTTGCCCATGCCGGCCTGCAGCAGGCCGTGCATGAGGCTGCGGGCCAGCGCCGCCACCACGCGCGGGTCGCGGTGGAAGCTGCGGTCGCCGATGACGCTGCTGGCACCGTAGTCAAGGTCCAGCACCGGGGTGAAGCTGAAATCCACGCCGCAGGCGCGCAGTTCGGTGCCCAGCACGTAGCCGGCCGCCGTGGCGGCATTCATGGCGGCCAGGGCGCCGCTGCCTTCGCGCTGCTTGCTGCCCTTGCCGTCGTCCATCCACATCTGGCCGAAGGCGCGCATGGGCGGCAGATGCGTGAATCCGTCGGCACGAAAACGCTGCACGCGCCCGCCCTCGTGGTCCACGCAGATCAGCAGGTCGGCTTTGACGCCCTTGATATCGGCGCACAGCTGCACCAGTTGCTCGCGGCTTTCCCAGTTGCGGGCGAAGAGGATGATGCCGCCGACCAGCGGATGCGCCAGGCGCCGGCGGTCCGCGTCGGTGAGCGCCTTGCCGGCGATGTCGATGATCAGGGGTGCGTGCTCGGTCATGCTATGAATCCTGTGGAGTCAAAAAAGCCAGCGCTGCGCCGGCCGGGTGTCAGGCGCGGCGCTCGACCACGCAGAAGCTGGCCGCGTAGTCGCTCTCGTCGGTCACGGACAGGTGCACCTGCAGGTTCCGTGCCTCGAACCATTCCTTGAGCGCGCCGTGCAGCACGATGGCTGGCTGGCCACTGGGCAGCTTGACGACCTCGCAGCTGCGCCAGGTCATGGGCATGACCATGCCCATGCCTATGGCCTTGGAAAAGGCCTCCTTGGCGGAAAAGCGCGTGGCGACGAAGCGGATGCCGCGCTCGGGCCAGCGCGCGCGGCGGGCTCGCCAGGTGGACAGTTCGCCTTCGGCCAGCACCTTCTCGGCGAAACGGTCGCCATGGCGCTCCAGGCTGGCGCGGATGCGGCGCACGTCGCAGATGTCGGTACCGATGCCGTAGATCATGGATTCGCTCCGCGAAAGCTTCAGGCGCGCGCCGCCATGCCCTGGTCTATGCATTGCTGGTAGGCGCGCACGGTTTGGGCGTAGCCCAGCTCCAGCGCGTCGGCGATCAGCGCATGGCCGATGGAGACTTCGAGCAGGCCCGGCACGCGCGCCACGAAGGCGGCCAGGTTGTCGCGGCTGAGGTCATGGCCGGCATTGATGCCCAGCCCGGCGTCCAGCGCAGCCTGGGCCGCCGCCGCGTAGGCCTGCAGTTGAACTTCCTGGTCTGCCGTGCCCCAGGCGGCCGCATAGGGCTCGGTGTACAGCTCGACCCGGTCGGCGCCCGCGGCGCGCGCAGCGGCCATCTGTGCGGGAACCGGGTCCATGAACAGGCTGACGCGCACGCCGAGTTGGCGGCATTCGGCGATCAGCGGCCTCAGGCGCTCGGCATCCTGCGGGAAGTTCCAGCCGTGGTCGCTGGTGAATTGGTCCTCGCTGTCGGGCACGAAGGTGGCCTGGTGCGGGCGCGTGGCCCGGATGAAGTCCATCAAGTTCTGCGTCGGGTTGCCCTCGATGTTGAACTCCGCCTGCGGCCAATGCTTCATCAGCGCATGCAGTTCATAGACATCTTCGCTGCGGATATGGCGCTGGTCGGGACGCGGATGGATGGTGATGCCCTGGGCACCGGCCTCCAGGCAGATGCGCGCGGCGCGCGTCACGCTGGGAATGCCCAGATGGCGCGTGTTGCGCAGCAGCGCAACCTTGTTGACATTGACCGACAGCGCCGTGCGCTGCGAAGCGTGGGAAAGATTCATAGCGATTGCAGATCCATCATCAGCTGGCGGGTGCGCAGCATGGGACTGCCGCAATGGTATTGCAGCAAGGCCCTCAGTTGGGGCTTGAGGGCCAGCGCCGCCTCGGGCTGGGCCACCACATGCAGTGTGGCGTTGAAGGCCTGCCGTGCCTGCAGCGCGCTTTCAATGGCCTGCCATTGCGCAGCGCCCAGCACGGCGCGCTCGCCCTGCAGCGCCGGGCGCAGGCCGCCTTCGGCCACCAGCGCATAGCGACGCCCCTCGGCCAGCGGCGCCAGCGTGGCGCTTTCCTCATTCAAGGCAGGCAGATGGCCCAGTTCGCGCAGCAGCAGCAGCTCGAAGGTGCGCAGCACGGGCTCGATGGCATCGCCATGCTGGCCTGCCAGCACGCGCACCACGCCGGCATAGATGTCGAACAGCGCCGCGTAGGGATCGTCGCGCGCCAGCAGGCGCATCAGCAGCTCGTTGAGGTACAGGCCCGACAGCAGGGCGTCACCCTGGGGCATGACATGCCCGCCCACCCACTCTGCGCCCTTGAGGGTATGGATCTCGCCATTGCCCTCGCCGCCCAGGCTGTAGCTCAGGCTCAGCGGCTGCAGCGGCAGCAGCACGGGGCGAAAGTTCGAGGTCGGCCGCTTGACGCCCTTGGCCGCCAGCGCCACGCGGCCCCGGTGACGCGTGAAGACCTCAAGGATCAGGCTGGACTCGCTCCAGTCGTAGCTGTGCAGGACGAAGGCCGGCTCGTCCGAGACACGCTTGGCGCTAGCCATGGACCCAGGGCCTTGCGGTAAGGGTGCTCACTCGTAGCCGAACGAACGCACGCGGGCTTCGTCGTCGGCCCAGCCGGAGCGGACCTTGACCCAGACTTCGAGGAAGACCTTGGCATCCATGAGCTTTTCCAGCTCCTGGCGCGCCTCGGTGCTGATGCGCTTGAGGCGCTCGCCCTTCTCTCCGATGATCATGGCCTTGTGGCCGTCGCGCTCGACCACGATGGTGGCCGCCACGCGGATGAAACGCTTGTGCTGCTTGCTGGCCTCTTCCTCGAACTTGTCGATGACCACCGTGGAGGTGTAGGGCAGCTCGTCGCCCGTGAATCGGAACAGCTTCTCGCGCACGGTCTCCGAGGCGAGGAACTTCTCGCTGCGGTCGGTCAGCTCGTCGGCGGCGTACATCCAGTCCTGCTCGGGCAGGTACTTCTCGCAGATGCCGAACAGGCGCTCGATGTCTCCCTTGTTCTTGGCCGACATGGGCACGAACTCGGCGAACGGATGACGCTCCTGCATGCCCTTGAGCCAGGGGGCGATCTCGGCACGGCGGCCCACGGTGTCCAGCTTGTTGGCAATCAGCAGCGTGGGGATGCCAGGCTTGAACAGCGACAGCACCTTGGCATCGGCCAGCGTGAACTGGCCGGCTTCCACGACGAACAGGATCAGGTCCACGTCGCCGATGGCGCCCATCACGGTCTTGTTGAGCGACTTGTTCAGTGCCGTGCTGTGCTTGGTCTGGAAACCCGGCGTATCGACAAAGATGAACTGCGTCGCGGCGCGCGTGCGAATGCCCGTGATGCGGTGGCGCGTGGTCTGCGCCTTGCGCGAGGTGATGCTGATCTTCTGGCCCACCAGCGCATTCATCAGCGTGGACTTGCCCACATTGGGCTTGCCGACGATGGCGATCAGGCCGCAGCGCTGCGGGCCGGTCGGCACCTCGGGTGTCGGGGTGTCATCAGCAGCGGATGCCGTGCGAGCTGCGCCAGCGCCGGGCTTGGCCGCAGCCAGCAGGGCGTCAAGTTCGGCGGCGGTCTGTGCCGGCGCCGGGGGTTTGTCTTGGTTCATGCGTGTCTTGCTTTCAATAGTTCCAGCATGGCTGTGGCAGCCGTCTGCTCGGCGGCCCTGCGCGAGGCACCCGTTCCCCGGGCCTGCAGTTGCAACTCGGCAATCGCGCAGGCCACCTCGAAGGTCTGGCGATGGGCGGCGCCCGTGGTGGCAACCACTTCGTACTGCGGCAGCTTCATGCGCCGCCCCTGCAGCCATTCCTGCAGGGCCGTCTTCGCATCCTTTTCGGCTGCGCGCATGTGGGGGTTGATGTCCACGCCCTCGAAGAGATGGTGTACCACCTTCTCGCCCGCAGCGTAGCCGGCGTCCAGATACACTGCGCCGATCAGGGCCTCGACCGCATCGGCCAGGATGGAGGGGCGTTGCTTGCCGCCCGACTTGGATTCGCCTTCGCCCAGGCGCAGCAGATCGGGCAACTGCAGCCTCAGCGCGATCTGGTGCAGCGTACCTTCCTTGACCAGGTTGGCGCGCACGCGGGACAGATCGCCCTCGGGCATGGAACTGAGCCGCTGGTAGAGCAGGCTGGAAATGGCAAGATTCAGCACCGAGTCACCGAGGAATTCCAGGCGCTCGTTGTTGTCTGCCGAGAAACTGCGGTGCGTGACGGCACGCTGCAGCAATGCAGGCTCGGCAAATTGATGCTGCAGCCTCAGCTGCAGCGCATTCAGTAAGGGAGGCACCTATTGGGTCTGCTTCTTAAAACGGTAAGTCAGGTAGGCGGGGCCCACGAGATGGATCTCGCGCGAATATTCGAACCCCACCACCACACGGTCATTGATTTTGGTCACTTCGAGGTCCTCCCCCGTAATCGATTTGATGTCGTCGATCTGGGCTGAGCGATTGAAGCCGGCTTTAACGTCAGCCACGGAATTGCCTTCGCGGGCCGCCTTGTTGGCGGCCTTGACGATGGCCTGGTACTCCAGGAAGACCGGCACGGATTGTGCGCCCACGGCCACCACACCCACGCCCAGGGCAATCACAAACACCAGTCCCAGAAAGGACAGACCGCGCTGGCGCGAACGCCGGTTGTTCGATGTCAACATGCTTTTTCCTCCTCCGATGTGAATCCCTCGCGCATGCCTGGGGGCATCCGGCCCTCAGGCATGCATGTGATCAATGGAAGCCGCCGATGCGCTTGAAATCCCCGAAGTTCATCCAGACGAAGAAGGCCCGGCCAACGATGTTCTTGTCGGGCACAAAGCCCCAGTATCGGGAATCCAGCGAATTGTCGCGGTTGTCGCCCATCATGAAGTACTGGCCCTCGGGCACCTTGCAGGTGATGCCTTCGACGCTGTAGCGGCAGTTCTCGCGGAACTCGAAGCCGCTGGCACCCTGGATGAAGGCGGGCACGTCCTGGTTCACGATCATGCGGTGCGGCTTGTCGCCCAGCGACTCCTCGTACTGCTTGAAGTAGCGCATCGCGTCCTTGTCGAAGAAGTCCGGCAGTTCGCTGACCGGGACTTCCTTGCCATTGACCGTCAGCCGCTTGTTCAGATAGGAGATCTCGTCACCCGGCAGGCCCACCACGCGCTTGATGTAGTCCAGGCTGGGTTGCGGAGGATAGCGGAACACCACCACATCGCCGCGCTGCAGCGGCTGGCCCTGGGTGATCTTGGTGTTGATCACCGGCAGGCGCACGCCGTAGGTGAACTTGTTCACCAGGATCAGGTCGCCCACGAGCAGCGTGGGGATCATGGAGCCCGAGGGAATCTTGAACGGCTCGAACAGGAACGAGCGCAGGACAAAGACGATGGCGATCACGGGGAACAGGCCCGCGGTCCAGTCCAGCCACCAGGGCTGCATGAGGATGCGGCCCTTGGCCTCTTCCGACACCTCGATGTCGGTCTTGGCGATGCCCATGCGGTCGAGTTCTGCGCGGCGCGCCACGGCAGCCTCCTCGATGGCCACGGCGGCGCGGCGGCGGCGGGGCAGGAAATACAGCCGTTCGGCCACCCAGTACAGGCCAGTGACCACGGTGGCCAGGAACAGCAGCAACGCGAAGTTGCCCTCGATGAAGCCCGTGTACCAGGCGCCGATATAGCCCACGAAAGCCGCCAGCACGACGGCCGTAATCCATTGCATGGCTTGCATCAATCCTCCACTTGCAAGATGGCCAGGAAGGCCTCCTGAGGCACTTCCACCGAACCGATCTGCTTCATGCGCTTCTTGCCGGCCTTTTGCTTCTCCAGCAGCTTGCGCTTGCGGGTGATGTCGCCGCCATAGCACTTGGCCAGCACGTTCTTGCGCATGGCCTTGACGGTTTCCCGAGCAATGATGTTGGCGCCGATGGCGGCCTGGATGGCCACGTCGAACATCTGGCGGCTGATGATCTCGCGCATCTTCGCCACCACGGCCCGGCCGCGGTACGTGGCCTGGGAGCGGTGCACGATGATGGACAGCGCATCGACCTTCTCGCCGTTGAGCAGGATGTCCACCTTGACCACGTCGGAGGCGCGGTACTCCTTGAACTCGTAGTCCATGGAGGCATAGCCGCGCGAGACCGACTTGAGCTTGTCGAAGAAGTCCAGCACGATCTCGCCCAGCGGCATCTCATAGGTCAGCATCACCTGGCGGCCGTGGTACTGCATGTTGATCTGCACGCCACGCTTCTGGTTGGCCAGCGTCATCACCGGACCCACATAGTCCTGGGGCATGTACAGGTGCACGGTCACGATGGGCTCGCGCACCTCCTCGATACGGCCGGCATCGGGCATCTTGGACGGGTTCTCGACCTGGATGACCTCGCCATCGCCCTTGACCACTTCGTAGACCACGCTGGGCGCGGTGGTGATCAGGTCCTGGTCGAATTCGCGCTCCAGGCGCTCCTGCACGATTTCCATGTGCAGCAGGCCCAGGAAGCCGCAGCGAAAGCCGAAGCCCAGCGCCTGAGAGACTTCAGGCTCGAACTGCAGGGACGAATCGTTGAGCTGCAGCTTTTCCAGCGCATCGCGCAGCTGGTCATATTCGCTGGCTTCGGTGGGGTACAGACCCGCGAACACCTGGGGCTTGATTTCCTTGAAGCCGGGCAGGGCCTCGGTGGCAGGGCCCAGATTGTTGGGAAGCTTCTTTTCCAGCGTGATGGTGTCGCCCACCTTGGCTGCCTTGAGCTCCTTGATGCCGGCGATGATGTAACCCACCTCGCCGGCGCGCAGCGCGTCGCGCGGCACGTCGGCCGGAGTGAACACGCCCAGGTTGTTGGCTTCGTAGGCAGCGCCCGAAGCCATCATCTTGAAGCGCTCGCCACGCTTGAGTTCACCATCGACCACGCGCACCAGCATCACGACGCCCACGTAAGTGTCGAACCAGCTGTCGATGATCATGGCGCGCAGTTGGCCATTGGGATTGCCCTTGGGCGGCGGCACCTTGGCAACCACGGCCTCCAGGATCTCGTCGATGCCCATGCCGGTCTTGGCCGAGCAGGGAATGGCATCGCTGGCATCGATGCCGATGACGTCCTCGATCTCTGCCTTGGCGTTGTCGGGGTCAGCCTGCGGCAGATCCATCTTGTTGAGAACGGCCGTCACTTCCACGCCGAGATCCAGCGCGGTATAGCAGTTGGCCACGGTCTGTGCCTCTACGCCCTGAGAGGCGTCCACCACCAGCAGCGCTCCCTCGCAGGCCGACAGGGAACGCGAGACTTCGTACGAGAAGTCCACGTGGCCGGGCGTGTCGATGAGGTTGAGGTTGTAGACCTGACCATCCTTGGCCTTGTACTGCAGGGCAGCCGTCTGCGCCTTGATGGTGATGCCGCGCTCTTTCTCGATATCCATCGAGTCCAGCACCTGGGCTTCCATGTCACGGTCAGCCAGGCCTCCGCAACGCTGGATCAGGCGGTCGGCCAGCGTCGACTTGCCATGGTCGATGTGCGCAATGATGGAAAAATTTCTGATGTGGTTCATCAACGAGAAGGACTGCTAGTGAAAGTGGAAAACGACAGGGTCGGCGCGCAAGAAAAAAGGGCGCGTCCATGAACGACGCGCCCCGAACCAACAATCTCTGGCAACTGCGATAGTTGGGACTTTATTGTAGGCAAAAAGGGCTGGAAACCAAGCCCTGACAAGGCCTGCAAAGCTCCGGGCTTGATCTGTCACAATTATTTATCAACAGTTTATCAACAGACCCGACAAGCCATTTCTAGCCCGTCGATCACCGGATAGTGCGGTGCTTTTGCACCGCAACAATCCTCTTTGAAAACAGGTTTCTGACGCCTTGAGCCGTCACGCTTTGGTGGGGCATTTTACCCAATGCCCCAAGGGGCATGGGCAGGCCTTGATCCGGATTCCGAGGGTATTCCCCAGTACCCCGAAAAACCGGCCTACCCCAACCCCTCAGCGGGCAGGACGGATAAGCACGTACTGAGCCCATTCGCCGCGGCGCACCAGAAGGTTCACCGGCTTGCTCTTGTCCACCTTGGCCAGCGTGGCCTCGAAGCTCTTGAGCCCCGTGACCTCGACATTGGCCAGTTGCAGGATCACATCACCTTCGCGCAGGCCTGCGCGTGCTGCTGCCTCGACAGCGTCCGTCACGCGGACACCACCCTTGATGCCCAATTCCCTTTTCTGGGCATCCGTGAGTTCGGCCAGCGTCAGGCCCAGCGACTGGGAGACCAGGGTGCTGCCCTTGCCTGCAGCCTTTGCCTGGGGAGCGCCATCGGGCTCGACTTCGGCGATCACCATGGTCAGATCCTTGGCGGCTCCGCGGCGGAATACGGTGATGGTGCTGCGCGTTCCGGGCTTGGTGTTGCCCACCAGACGCGGCAGGTCGGCGACCTTCTCAATGGCCTTCCCATCGAACTTGATGATCACGTCACCCGCCTCGACGCCGGCCTTGGCGGCTGGGGAATCGGGTTCCACGGCAGAGACCAGCGCACCCTGAGCCTTGCCCAGGCCGATGGATTCGGCAATGTCCTTGGTGACCTGCCCGATTTGCACGCCGATGCGCCCTCGCGTGACCTTGCCGGTGGCGCGCAGCTGGTCGCTGACGCGCACGGCCTCGTCGATCGGAATCGCGAAGCTGATCCCCATGAAACCGCCGGAACGCGAATAGATCTGGCTGTTGATGCCCACGACCTCGCCGCGCATGTTCAGCAACGGGCCGCCCGAGTTGCCGGGATTGATGGCCACATCGGTCTGGATGAAGGGCAGATAGTCTCCCGTGTCGCGCTGCTTGGCGCTGACGATGCCTGCGGTGACCGAGTTGTCGAGGCCGAAGGGCGATCCGATGGCCATCACCCACTCACCGACCTTGAGACGGTTCACGTCGCCGATCTTCACGGCGGGCAGTCCGGTGGCATCGATCTTGACCACAGCCACGTCGGTGCGCTTGTCGCTGCCCACGATCTTGGCCTTGAACTCACGCTTGTCGGTCAGCGTGACGATGACCTCGTCAGCACCTTCGACCACGTGGGCATTGGTCATCACAAAGCCGTCCGCCGTCAGGATGAAGCCCGACCCCACGCCACGCGGCTGTTCCTCGTCAGGCTGTGAACGCGGCTGGGGGCGTTGGCGCGGCACATTGGGCACGGGCAGGCCGAAGCGGCGGAAGAACTCGAGCATGTCCTCATCCATGCCCAGCACCTCGGCAGAGTTGGCCGACGCCTTCTCCAACGTGCGGATGTTGACCACGGAAGGCCCTACCTGCTCGACCAGGTCGGTGAAGTCCGGCAGACCCCGCACCACGGCACCGCTTTGCGCATGAGCGGCACTCACCGGCACCAGCATTGAGGCGCTGCCAGCAGCCAGCGCCAGAACGCCTGCCAGTGTGCAGGACTGCAGCGTCTTCCATCGAACTGTGGTCATGGTGATCCTTTCCTTCTCAATCATTGTGTTGCCCCCGTGCCCATTGCGCCCGGGCGGCCTGTTCAGATACGCGGTGCCGACTTGCATCTCGGACGAACGCCACATTCTGGCGCAGTCCCGGCATGCACCGGCCAGACGATGGCTCAGAAGCCTGAAAGACGCTGTTAGTTCCCGAATCGGCAGCATGCATGCGGCGCGAACCGCCGTGCATGGGCCACAAATGACTGCACCCGCGTCCATTTCAATGCCGAACGGCTGGACGCGGGTGCAAAAGAAGGCAGGAGAGTCATGCTCTCCTGCGGGATTCAGCGCTGGTTCGCGCGCGGTGCCGAGGCGAAGTTGGCATTGCGCAGGAAGCTGGCCGGCATCTGCAACGTGGCCGGACCACTGTATTGCGGATGGGAGGCCAGCAGCGCATCCAGGCGCGGATCACGCAGCATGACGCTTTGGCCATAAGGGCCTGCCACAGCCACCACCGAAGAGGATTGGGCCGTATCTCCGAGAGGGAAGTCCTGGGCATTTCCAGCGACAGCAGCCGCTGCAGGCGCCCCCGTTTCAAGGGCGGCCAATGCCCGGCCCGGCGCCGCGCCGGGGCCTGCAGGCGCGCCGAGCATCACGCTCCAGCCAATGGCAGCCACGGCCGCCACGGAAGCAAAACCCGCAGCCATCTTCCAGCGGAATACCGACGCATTGGCTGCGTCGTGCAGCGGCGCGCCATTGACGACGGCCCTGCCGTGCGCCGGGCGCGCGACCTGCTCCAGCTCGTCTGCGGCGACGGGAACCAGTGGGCGGCGCGGCTCGTTGGCCAACTGGGAGCGGATTCCGGAAAGCAGATCGTGCCGGCTGTGGTGCGCCAGCTCAGGAGAGCGCAGCACATCGCCCACCAGGTGGTACATGCGCCATTCCTGCTGGCCTGCATCGCTTTGCGCATAGGCCAGCGCGGCCTGCAGCTCCGCGGCAGAGAGTTCGCCATCAGCCAATGCCGACAATTGTTCGCGCTTCGTCAGATCGTCATTCATGATCAATCACCTGCCTGTCTGCTCTGAGACCCTGTACCCAAAAAATGCGCCACCCGATGGCCATCACCCGTTGCTACCACCGCTTGCCAGACTGGCGCTCCAGCAAAGGCTTGACTCTCGCTGAAATCGCTTCGCGTGCACGGAAGATGCGTGAACGCACGGTGCCTATGGGACAACCCATGGCGTTCGAGATTTCCTCGTAGCTCAGGCCTTCGATTTCCCGCAACGTGACGGCTTGACGGAGATCTTCGGGCAAGGCCTCCATGGCGGCGTTGACTGCCTGGGCAATCTCCTGGGCCGCCAGGATCGTTTCGGGTGTTTCTTCGGTGGTTAGTTCCTGGCTGAGCCGGGAAGTTTCATCATCGTCATCCCCGTTGTGTAACGCGCTTTCGGTGATCAGCGGCGAGCGCTTCATGTCCAGCAGCGCCTTCTTGGCGGTATTCACGGCGATGCGATACAGCCAGGTGTAGAACTGGGCATCACCCCGGAACTGGTGCAGCGCCCGATAGGCCCGGATGAAGGTTTCCTGCGCAATGTCAGGCACCAGGTCCACGTCGCGCACCATGCGGCCAATGAGGCGCTCGATGCGGCGCTGGTACTTGATGACCAGCAGCTCGAAGGCCCGCATGTCTCCTGCGTTGGTGCGCTCGACCAGAGCCAGGTCGCTGTCGGCAGAAGAAGGCGGGAATTCGGGAGGCGTCATGAAATCGGTGAAGACGGGCCGTGGCGGCCCTGGCGCAGTCACTGCGCGCGTTCTGTAGGTCTGGGCGGGAAATATACAGCACGCCGCAAATCACCCCAGGTTTCAGGACTCTGCCTGTAAGACAGCAGCAGCCAGCGGGAGCTTCGCCAGCGCAAAGACCCCGTCGTAACGGGTCTGGCCTGCGCCCATAGCCATTGACCACCGTCAGCGCGCACCTGCAGCAGCACCGGCTGCGCATCGTCGGCAGCGGCTGCCTCACCAAGCCACCACTGCGCGCCATCCCATGCAACAAAGCCTCTGCCCAGGGCGCGCCATCCATGCCACATGCCTGCAGCTGCAACCAGAGAACCCGTGACAGCCACGACGGCAGGCCCCCATCCGGACTGAAGATCAAGCGCCCACGCCAGCAAAAGCATGGCCGCCAGCAGCCAAAGCGCGCACAGGCATGCGACCGACCCACGCGGTGGATTCAGCGGATGGCGGACTGCGGGCGGGGCATGGCGTGACGTCATGCCTGCAGTGTCGCAAAACCGCAGCATGTCTGACATGCGTTCCACCCCTGCCGGACGCGCCCTGACCCATGGGAGAAATAAAAAAGCCCGCTCCCTTGCGGGGCGGGCTTTTCATGGTGAGGTGTGCAGGCCTCAGATTCGCTTGAACACCAGCGTTCCGTTGGTGCCGCCGAACCCGAAGTTGTTTTTCACTGCCACTTCGATCTTCGCATCCCGTGCCGTGTTGGCGCAGTAGTCGAGATCGCACTCGGGATCCTGGTTGTCCAGATTGATGGTCGGGGGAATCTTCTGCTCGTGCAATGCCAGCACGGTGAAGACGCTCTCGATGCCGCCAGCGCCACCCAGCAGGTGACCGGTCATGGACTTGGTCGAGCTGACAACGATTTTCTTGGCGTGATCGCCCAGAGCCGCCTTGATGGCATTGGTCTCGTTGAGGTCGCCCAGCGGCGTGGATGTGCCGTGCGCATTCAGATAATCGATCTGGTCGGCGTTGATGCCGGCGTTGCGCAGAGCTGACAGCATGGCGCGGCGCGGGCCGTCCATGTTGGGCGCCGTCATGTGGCCGGCATCGGCACTCATGCCGTAGCCGCACAGTTCAGCATAGATCTTGGCACCGCGGGCCTTGGCATGCTCGTACTCTTCCAGCACCAGCACGCCTGCACCTTCACCCAGCACAAAGCCGTCGCGGTCCTTGTCCCAGGGACGCGAGGCGGCCTTGGGATCATCATTGCGCGTGGACAGTGCGCGCATGGCGGCAAAGCCGCCGACGCCCAGCGGGGAGACCGTGGCTTCCGTGCCACCAGCCACCACCACATCGGCATCGCCGTATTCGATCATGCGTCCTGCTTCGCCTATGCAGTGCAGCCCGGTCGTGCAGGCAGTCACCACGGCGAGATTCGGCCCCTTGAAGCCAAACCGCATGGACACATGGCCAGCCACCATGTTGATGATGGAGGCAGGCACGAAGAACGGCGTGATGCGGCGCGGTCCGCGCGCAGCCAGTTCTGCGTGGGTGTTCTCGATCAGCGGCAAGCCGCCGATGCCCGAACCGATCACACAGCCGATGCGCGTAGCCAGATCATCCGACAAGGCCTCGCCCGTGGGCAGACCTGAGTCCTGCACGGCTTGCGCCGCAGCAGCGATGCCGTAATGGATGAAGGTGTCCATGGAGCGCGCATCCTTGGCGCTCATGTACGACTCCACATCGAATCCCTTGACCTCGCCCGCAATCTTGCAGGCAAAGTTCGAGGCATCGAACTTGGTGATGAGGTCAATGCCGGACTGGCCGGCCAAAAGATTGGCCCAGGCGTCGCCCACCGTGTTACCCACGGGGGAGATGCAACCCAGGCCGGTCACGACAACGCGACGACGGCTCATGCGTAAAACCTTCTGCTGATCGCTCGGGTCAGGGCCCTGTCAGGCCTTCTGGTGGGTGTTGGCGTAGTCGATGGCGTTTTGCACCGTCGTGATCTTTTCCGCGTCTTCGTCGGGGATCTCGATGCCGAATTCATCTTCCAGGGCCATCACCAGCTCCACCGTGTCCAGGGAGTCAGCACCCAGATCAGCCACGAAGGCCTTTTCGTTGGTGACTTGAGACTCTTCAACGCCGAGTTGTTCGGCAATGATTTTTTTGACACGTGCTTCGATATCGCTCATGGTTTCCCTCTGGGGGTTGTGAATGAACCCGCGATTCTAGCCGTTTCGGACCTTACGCCCTCTTCAGCCGGCCGTCGCGAGGAAACGGCCTCTTCGGTTGCAAGCAACGGCGGCTTCTGGCAGGGATCTGCCCGCAGCCGCCGCAGCGCTTACATGTACATGCCGCCGTTGACGTGCAATTCCTGGCCGGTGACGTAGCCTGCGCCCGCCGATGCGAGATAGGCCACGGCATGGGCGATGTCGCTGGGCTGGCCCAGATCACCCATGGCGATCTGCGATTTCAGGGCATTTTTCTGCTCTTCAGGCAGCTCCGCCGTCATGTCGGTGGCGATGAAGCCCGGAGCCACGCAATTGACCGTGATGCCGCGGCTGCCCAGTTCACGGGCCAGCGCACGCGTCATGCCGGCAACGCCGGCCTTGGCAGCTGCATAGTTGGCTTGACCGGGGTTTCCGGAGGCACCAACGACGCTGGTGATGTTGATGATGCGTCCGAAGCGCTGCTTCATCATGGGCCGAATGGCCGTACGGCTGACTCGGAAAACCGCCTTGAGATTGGTGTCGATCACCGCATCCCAGTCATCGTCCTTCATGCGCATGGCCAGGGTGTCGCGCGTGATGCCGGCATTGTTGACCAGCACATGCAGGCCACCGTCATTCTTGACGATGCTGTCGATCAGGGCATCGACGGCGGTCACGTCCGTGACATTGAGGTTCACGCCACGGCAGCCCTCATGGGCCGACAGGGCCTGGCTGATCTTCTCGGCACCACCATCGGTGGTGGCCGTGCCGATCACGCGGTAGCCGCGCGCTGCCAGCTCCTGGGCAATGGCGGCACCGATGCCGCGCGAGGCACCCGTCACCAGGGCAACCTGGGGCTTGTTCTGGTTGTCAGTCATGCGAGGGATTCTTTCACGTCGGCCAGCGTGGCCGGGTCATAGAGGGCAGCGGCCGTCAGGTCCGCGTCAATCCGCTTGGTCAGGCCCATCAGCACCTTGCCGGGACCGCACTCGACGAGGTGGACGACGCCGCGGGCCTTCATGGCCTGAACGCATTCCACCCAGCGCACCGGGCCGAAGGCCTGGCGATACAGCGCATCGCGAATGGCGTCGGCGTCCTGCTGCACAGTCACGTCGATGTTGTTGAGCACTGGGATGCGCGGTGCAGCCAGCACGGTGGCAGCCAGCGCCGCCTTGAGCTTTTCGGCCGCAGGCTTCATCAGGCTGGAATGGAAAGGCGCCGACACCGGCAGCGGCAGCGCGCGCTTGGCGCCTGCGGCCTTGAGGGCCTCGCAGGCCTTCTCGACAGCCGCCTTGCTGCCGGCAATCACGGTCTGCGAGGGGTCGTTGAAATTCACGGCCTCGACGACTTCCGCACCACCCAATGCCGCCGTGACTTCTGCGCAGCCTGCGCGCACCTTGTCGGCATCCAGCCCCAGGATGGCAGCCATGGCACCGGTTCCCACGGGAACGGCCTCCTGCATGGCAGCCGCGCGCAGCCGCACCAGCGGCGCAGCCTGGGCCAGGGTCAGCACACCTGACGCGACCAGGGCCGAGTACTCACCCAGCGAGTGGCCCGCCACAACGTCGGGCAGCGCGCCGCCTTCGGCCTGCCAGACGCGCCAGGCAGCCACACCGGCCACCAGCATCACGGGCTGGGTATTGGTGGTGAGCGCCAGAGCTTCCTTCGGCCCCTGCTGGATCAGCTGGCCGATGTTTTCGCCGAGGGCATCGGAGGCTTCGACCAAGGTCTGGGCCACGACGGGATGGTCACCCCATCCGTCGAGCATGCCTACCGATTGCGAACCCTGACCAGGAAAAACGAATGCAAACTTCTTCATGATTTTCAAAAATAAAGGCCGCGCCATGGGCGCCTGCCCTCAGGCAGGCATCCCGCATCACATCTTGAGAAGTACCGCGCCCCAGGTGAAGCCGCCGCCAACACCTTCCAGCAGCACGGTCTGACCGGGCTTGACCTGGCCACTGCGCACGCCGTGGTCCAGCGCCAGGGGGATCGAGGCAGCCGACGTGTTGCCATGCTGGTCCACCGTCACCACCACCTTGTCCATGGACAGCTTGAGCTTGCGCGCCGTGCTTTGCATGATGCGGATGTTGGCCTGATGGGGGATCAGCCAGTCGATGTCGGCATCGGTGAGCCCTGCCTTGTCCAGCGTGGCGCGAGCAGCCTTCTCCAGCACGCCGACCGCCAGCTTGAACACGGCTTGCCCATCCATCTTCAGCAGCGGATCACCGAGGATCTGGCCACCGGAGACATTGCCTGGCACGCACAGGATGCCGACATGCTTGCCGTCGGCATGCAGGTCGGAAGCCAGGATGCCTGGCTGCTCGGACGCCTCCAGCACCACGGCTCCGGCACCGTCACCGAACAGCACGCAGGTCGTCCGGTCGTTGAAGTCCAGGATGCGGCTGAATACTTCGGAGCCCACCACCAGCGCGCGGCTCGCAGCGCCGGACTGGATCATGGCGTCGGCCACGGTGAGGGCGTAGACAAAGCCGCTGCATACGGCTTGCACATCAAAGGCCGCACAGCCATTGGCGCCGAGCTTGTTTTGCAGGATGCATGCCGTGGACGGGAAGACCATGTCCGGCGTCGATGTGGCGACGATGATCAGATCGATATCCTGCGGCTGGCAGCCGGCGGCTTCCAGCGCCTTCTTCGATGCCTCCAAGGCCAGATCGCTGCTGGCCACTTCTGGCGCGGCAAAGTGTCGGGCATGGATGCCGGTGCGCTCGACGATCCACTCGTCCGAGGTCTCGATGCCGCGCTGGGCCAGTTCGGCTGCCAGATCGTGATTGGTGAGTCGGCGGGGTGGCAGGTAACTGCCCGTGCCGGTGATGCGTGCGTAGCGTCTCATCTGTATTAGGGCGCCGACGGTCCCGATTCCGACTGCGCAGCCAGCAACAGAGGCAGGGCTGCGGAGATACGGGTACGGACACGGTCGAGCAGGTTGTTGCGGGCCGCATCATACGCGCGCTTCAGCGCGTGCTCGAAAGCCAAGGCATCGGCCGATCCATGGCTTTTGAAGACCAGCCCGCGAAGGCCCAGCAGCGCCGCGCCGTTGTAGCGGCGATGATCTACGCGCCTCATCAAAGCAGTTAGCACCGGATAGGCAACGATGGCCGCCATTTTGGTGAAGATGTTGCGCTTGAACTCCTGCTTGAGGGCATTGGAGATCATGGACGCCACGCCCTCGGAAGACTTGAGAGCCACGTTGCCCACAAAGCCATCACAGACCACGACCTGGGTCGTGCCCTTGAAGATGTCGTTGCCTTCGACGTTGCCGTAGAAATTCAGATGACCGGCCTTGCCGGCCGCGCGCAGCAGTTCGCCAGCGCGCTTGATGACCTCGCTGCCCTTGATCTGCTCCTCGCCAATGTTGAGCAGACCCACCGAGGGCGCCTCTTCGTTGTTCAGGGCAGACACCAGGGCCGAGCCCATGACGGCGAACTGCAGCAGATGCTCGGCCGAGCAGTCCACATTGGCACCCAGGTCCAGCACCGTGGTGGCCTCGCCCTTGGCATTGGGCAACTGGGGCGCGATGGCAGGGCGATCAATGCCATCGAGCGTCTTGAGCAGGTAGCGCGAGATGGCCATCAGCGCACCCGTGTTTCCAGCCGACACAGCAGCGGCAGCCGCGCCATCCTTGACTTGCTGGATGGCGATGCGCATGGAGGAATCCTTCTTCCTGCGCAGCGCCATCTCGATCGGATCATCCATGCCGACCACTTCCGAGGCCGGCACCACACTGGCGCGCTCATGCGCAAAGCCAGCCAGCGCATCGGGCTGGCCGACCAGCAGCAGCCGGGCATCGGGGTGGGAATCGAGGAACTGGCGGCACGCCGCAAGCGTGACGCGGGGGCCGTGATCACCCCCCATGCAGTCAACGGCCAAAGTGATCATGTGCGACTGGCAAGCCTGTTGCAAGGCCTGGAAAGATAGGAGCAACCATCAGAAAAAACAAAAGCCCGCGCTACGAAAACTGTAGCCGCGGGCCCTGCGGGAACGGTCGAAGATCAGGCTTCGGACTTGTTCTTCAGCACTTGACGGCCGCGGTACACGCCGTTGGGGCTGATGTGGTGACGCAGATGGGTTTCACCGGTGGTGGGTTCCACGGCAATGCCAGGCACATTCAGTGCGTTGTGCGAACGGTGCATACCGCGCTTGGAGGGGGACTTCTTGTTCTGCTGAACAGCCATGATGGCTCCTGTGTATCTGAAAAGGGTTGGTAAAAAACGCGATCAGCCCATTAAAGACACGAGGGGGTTTCGCGCGAAGCCCTTGATTATAGCGCAATCGCTTTTCCCGGCCTCGGCCTTTTTTCCGGACATCGCAATCAGTCGGCTGACTTGCCCACATCCAGCCCGCGCAGCACGGCAAATGGATTGGGCTTGTCCTCGCTGGCCTGCTCGAAGTCTGCGTCGCTGGACTGCATGCTCACCGGCTCGGGGCAGCTGTCGTGGCGTGGCACCACGGGCAATTCCATGAGCAGCTCATCCTCTATGAGTTCAAGCAGGTTGAATTCGCGGCTGAGCACCAGCAGGTCCTCGTCGCTCTCGTCATCCTCGGACTCGGCCGTGGTCTCATCCGCAACAAAGCGGAAAGACCTATCGACCTGGAGGGAGATGGGTGCCACAGTGAGGCAGCGTTGGCACACCATCGGAACGACAGCATCGGCCTGCAGATGCAGCCAGACCTGGCCCGAACCGCCGGTTTGCTCGACCAGTTCGCCGTCAGCCTGCCAGTGCACCTCGCCGTGCCCATCAGCGGCATCCGGCTGCGCATCCTCGGCCAGACGAGGAAAGGCCGAAAGCGCCGACTGACCCTGGAGATGGCCCGCCGATTGCGCAAAAGCGCGAACATCGAGACGGACCGCAGAAAATTCCTTGCTCATGCGGGCAGTGTAAGAGAATCCGGGCATGCAAGCTTCCCACCTCGCCTTAGCCCAGGCTCCCGGCCTGGCACGCCCCCTGATCCTTGGCTCCACCTCACGCTACCGCCGCGAACTTCTGGAGCGGCTGCAACTACCATTCCAGACCGTGTCCCCGGAAGTCGATGAGACACCGCTGACCGGCGAAACACCGCATGCACTTTCGTTGCGACTGGCCCTGGCCAAGGCACAGGCCGTGGCGGCGCTGCACCCGGGCGCCGTCGTCATCGGCTCCGACCAGGTACCCGAACTGGATGGCATGCCGCTGTCCAAGCCCGGCACCCACGAGCGCGCCACCGAACAACTGCGCCAGATGAGCGGGCGCCAGATGAATTTCCACACCGCCGTGAGCGTGGTCTGCCGGGAAAGCGGCTTTGCCGAGACCGATGCGGTCACCGTCCAGGTCCGGTTTCGTGATCTCAACGACGCGGAGATCGAACGCTACCTGCGCGCCGAACAGCCCTATGACTGCGCAGGCAGCGCCAAGAGCGAAGGACTGGGCATCGCGCTGCTGGATGCCATCGTCAGCGACGACCCCACGGCGCTGATCGGCCTGCCGCTGATCCGCACCTGCCAGCTGCTGCGCGCCGCAGGAGCCGTGCTGCCATGAACGATGCTGCAACCCAACCCACCAAAGGAACGCTCTATCTGGTGCCCGCGCCGCTGGACTTCGGCTGCGACGAGCAAATGCCGCTGACGCAGGTCCTGCCCGATGGAACACTGCGCACCGCTGCACGCCTGACCCACTGGATCTGCGAAAACGCCAAAAGCACGCGCGCCTACCTGAAGCGCATTGACGCACTGCACGCCCTGGCCCAACCCTTGCAAGCCCAGCAGATCACAGAACTGCCGCGCGAGGCCCACAAGAAGGGCGACCACGGCGACAAGGGCGCAGCGGTCTTCGATGCCAAGCCACTGCTCGCCCCCTTGCTGCTGGGCCACGACATGGGACTGGTCAGCGAGGCCGGAATGCCCGCCGTGGCCGACCCCGGCAGCTCCATCGTGCGCGCCGCGCATGATCTGGGCATACGGGTCGTGCCCCTGATCGGTCCGGTGTCGTTGCTGCTGGCCCTGGCCGCCAGCGGACTCAACGGACAGAACTATGCCTTTGTGGGGTACCTGCCGCAGGACGCTGGCGGGCGGGTTCAGCGCATCAAGGAGCTTGAAGCCCTGGCATTGCGCCAAGGCCAGACCCAGCAGTTCATAGAGACGCCCTACCGCAACGCCGCGCTGTGGCAGGCCCTGCTGCAGACGCTGCAACCCCATACGCGCCTGGCGCTGGCCTGCGGCCTGACACTGGAGAGCGCCCGCATCGAAAGCCGTCTGGTGCGCGAATGGCGCCAGCACAAGGAAGTGCCGGACAACCGCACGCCGGTGGTGTTTTCCATCGGTCGCTGAGACTGTCTTCCTCGATGAACAAAAAAAGCCCGCCTTCCACAAGAAGGCGGGCTTTTTGCATCTTGGCAGACGCCAGGGAAATCAGCGCAGAGACGGAAGGCTGGAGCGCAGCGCCTGAACGGCACCTCCACCGAAGGCCGCGCCAAAACGCTTGGCCAGGCGCTCGGCCACGTTGTCGCGGCGCGTGTAATCCACCACCTCTTCCGCCTTGACCACCTCACGGGCCACGTAGTCAAGACTGCCCAGCTTGTCGGCCAGGCCCATCTCCACGGCCTGCTGACCCGTCCAGAACAGGCCGCTGAACGTCTCGGGCGTCTCGTGCAGGCGATCGCCACGGCCGGCCTTGACCACATTGATGAACTGCGAGTGGATCTGGCCCAGCATCTGATGGGCATGGGCGCGCTGTGCTTCGGACATGGGACTGAACGGGTCCAGGAAGCCCTTGTTCTCGCCAGCCGTCAGCAGGCGGCGCTCCACGCCCAGCTTTTCCATGGCGCCCGTGAAGCCGAAGCCATCCATGAGCACACCGATGCTGCCCACGATGCTGGCCTTGTCGACAAAGATCTCGTCGGCCGCCGCAGCAATGTAATAAGCAGCCGAAGCGCAGGTTTCCTCCACCACGGCATACAGGGGCTTGTCGTACTTGCCCTTGAGCCGCACGATTTCGTCATTGATGATGCCGGCCTGCACCGGGCTGCCGCCTGGCGAGTTGATCAGCAGCACGACGGCACGCGAGCCCGAGTCCTCGAAGGCGCTGCGCATGGCGGCCACCACGAATTCCGCGCTGGCGTCGGCGCCTGCAGCGATCTCGCCCTTGACCTCGACCACTGCGGTATGCGGAGAGGAGCTGGTCGTGGTCGCCGTGTCCTTGGCAAACAGCACCCACAGGACCACCAGGATGAGTGCCGTCCACAGCAGGCGGCCGAAGAGGCGCCAGCGGCGCGAGGCGCGCTGCTCGTTGATGGTGGCGAAGACCAGCTTTTCCAGCACGTCCCGCTCCCAGCCGCTCGATGCCGCCGTTCGCGCATCGGCAGCCGCCGCGGCGGGCGTGGCCCGGGCCCACAGGTCCGCACCCGGGGAAGGGTGCGATGCGGAGCCAGGATTTTCCGGGGGTATGGGGGAAGTCATGTCAGAACTCGACGGGTTTCAGGTTATCGGCAGTATGCCAGTGCACCACCCCCGCGCTTTCGCTCAGGGAGATTTTCACCAGGCCGCCACGGCAGGGGCCGCCAGCGCAGGCGCCGCTGTCCGGCGCATAGACCGCACCATGGGTTGCGCACAGCAACCAACGCCCGGAATCATCGAAAAAGCGGTCTGGCTGGTAGTCCATCTCCATGGCCACGTGCGTGCAGCGGTTCAGATAGGCATGCGCCTGTCCCTCGAAGCGGATGGCGAATGCGCGGCAGGCATGCCCCGCGTAGACCACGTCGAAAGGCACGGCATTCGCACCTTCCTGCAAGGCCTCGCTGGCACACAAAACGATGCGATCAACGGTCACCAGCGCACCTCACAAGCATGGATTCCCGCGCTGACGCAGCCATGACGACTCAACCATGGGCCAGCAGCCACTGATGCAAATCCGCAACACTCTGCGCCACATGCAACGGCTGCAGCACGCCAAAGCCGTCGGTGGGATGCGCGCCATAGCCCACGCCCACACTAGCACAGCCAGCATTGCGGGCCAGTTCCAGGTCGTGCGTGGTGTCGCCGATCATCAGCACGCGGCCAGGCTCCACGCCGAATTCGGCCATCAGCTCCTGCAGCATCAGCGGGTTGGGCTTGCCGGCGGTTTCGTCCGCCGTGCGCGAGCTGTCGAACATGCCGCGCAGTTGCGGGTCCTGCAGCGCATCGTTCAGACCGCGCCGGCTTTTGCCCGTGGCCACGGCCAGCAGGTGGCCGCGCTCGCGCAGCGCCGCCAGCATGGGCAGCACGCCGGCGAACAGGCTGATGTCGTCCTGGTGCTTGATGAAATGGTGGCGATAGCGGTTGCCCAGCTCGGGGTATTTCTCGGGCGACACATCGGGCGCCGCACGCGCCAATGCCGGCATCAGCGCCATGCCGATCACATAGGAGGCCGCCTCATTGCTGGGGGGCGTGCCTCCCACATCGGCCACGGCCGCCTGAATGCACTTGACGATCACCGCGGTGGAATCCGACAGCGTCCCATCCCAGTCGAAGGCGATGAGGTCGAAGCGGCGCGCACGGTAGATCTCGGAAGAACCAGGAGTTGTCATGTCTGCAAGGAGTCAAATCCGGCGTCAGCCGGCGAAACGGGCCAGCTCCTCGGGAAGCTCAGCGCGCAATTCCACCCGCTCACCACTGGACGGGTGTGTGAACTGTAGCCGCCATGCGTGCAGGAACATGCGTTTGAGCCCCTGTTTCTGCAACCGGCGGTTCAGGTCGAAATCCCCGTACTTGTCATCCCCCGCAATCGGGTGCCCCTGGCTGGACAGGTGCACGCGGATCTGGTGCGTGCGCCCGGTCTTGATGGTCACCTCCAGCAGGCTCATGGCCGGCAGACCCAGCAGGGGCTGGGGCGCCAGCGTGCTGCGAACGCGCACCAGCGTGACGGAGCGCATGCCGTCAGGATCATCGGCCGTGGTCACCCGCACGCGGCGCTCGCCGTCGGCCTGCAGGTATTTGTGCAGCGGCAGATCAATCACCTTGCGGTTGGCAGGCCAGGTGCCCTGGACCAGCGCCAGATAGGTCTTGCCGGTTTCGCGCTCGCGGAACTGGTCCTGCAGATGCGTCAGCGCCGAGCGCTTCTTGGCCACCAGCAAGATGCCGGATGTCTCGCGGTCGAGCCGATGCACCAGCTCCAGAAAGCGGCTTTGCGGCCGCGCCTGGCGCAATTGCTCGATGACGCCAAAACTCACGCCCGAGCCCCCGTGCACGGCCACACCGGCAGGCTTGTCGATGGCAATCAGATGTTCGTCTTCCAGCAGACTGGGGAAATCCCTGGCGGGCGCAGGCCGCTCGGCCTTTTCGGCGACTTTTTCGGAAATGCGCACGGGCGGCACGCGAACGACATCGCCGGTCGAGACGCGGGTTTCCGCACTGACGCGCCCCTTGTTGATGCGCACTTCTCCACTGCGGATGATGCGATAGACATGGGTTTTGGGAACGCCCTTGAGATGGCGTATGAGAAAGTTGTCCAACCGCTGTCCGGCCGAATCGTCATCGACTTCGATCAGCCGCACTGCGGCAGTGGCTGCGTTCAGGGAACGGTCGTCTGCCGGTTTGCCCTCTATAATGTGTTTCACCTGTGCCGAACTATTTATAAGTGGTTGATTCTCATGGAGTTTAGTCCAAACAACCATTTCCCCGCACAGGCAGGTCGATGCCATCCGGTGTCATGCACGCGAAACAGCAGGAAAAGATGGCCTGCGAAGTTCGTCGTTGCATCGGTTGTGGCTGACGAATTGAAACACTGATACGGAATCTCAAGCTGGCAGAAGGGGTCGGACCCGGCGTCCGCCGCTGCCAGCGGATCAAAAGCGAGCATGTGGATCTTTTGGGCATGGATGGTCACGCTGTGGAGCAGGAAAACGCCTGCGCCCAGGATCATTGCCGCCCCCAAGCCTCCCGCCTGCCCCGCACGTGCAGCAGCTTCGCTTGAAGCTGGACGGCGTGCCTCTCTCATCGCTCTCGTCCCCCTGCCCTTGCCCCCATTGCTGACTTGAGCCAGGTCTCAAGAAGCAAGGCATTCGGCGATTCCTTTCGTTTCAATGCGTCAGTCCGGCATCTCGGCTCCCTCGCGAGCCTGTCTTTGATTACAAGTCAAAGGCGTGACGGTCTGGCAGCAGAGGCTGCACCCCGGCGCGCCCCAGAGAAAACGAATAAAGGAAACGCATCATGAAACGGATGCTCATCAACGCCACGCAGTCGGAAGAGCGGCGCCTTGCCATAGTCGATGGACAAAAGCTCCTCGACTACGAGATCGAGATCGAAGGACGCGAGCAGCGCAAGGGGAACATCTACAAGGCCGTGGTCACGCGCGTGGAGCCCAGCCTTGAGGCCTGCTTCGTCGACTACGGCGAAGACCGCCACGGCTTTCTGCCCTTCAAGGAAATCTCCAAGCAGTATTTCGCCGAAGGCGTCTCGCCCAGCCAGGCCCGCATCAACGAAGTCATCCGTGAAGGCCAGGAACTGATCGTCCAGGTCGAGAAGGAAGAGCGCGGCAACAAGGGCGCGGCCCTGACCACCTTCATCTCGCTGGCCGGCCGCTATGTGGTGCTGATGCCCAACAACCCGCGCGGCGGTGGCGTCTCGCGCCGCATCGAGGGCGAGGACCGCGCCGAACTCAAGGAGGCGATGGACCAGCTCGAGTACCCCAAGGGCATGTCCATCATTGCGCGCACCGCCGGCATCGGCCGCACCGCGCCCGAGCTGCAGTGGGACCTGAACTACCTGCTCAAGCTGTGGAACGCCATCGACGGCGCAGCCAAGTCGGCCAAGGGCGCCTTCCTGATCTACCAGGAATCGAGCCTGGTGATCCGCGCCATCCGCGACTACTTCAACGGCGACATCGGCGACATCCTCATCGACACCGACGACATCTACGAGCAGGCGCAGCAGTTCATGCAGCACGTCATGCCCGAGCATGCCGCCCGCGTCAAACGCTACCGCGACGATGCCCCCCTGTTCAGCCGTTTCCAGATCGAGCACCAGATCGAATCGGCCTACGCGCGCACCGTGACCCTGCCCTCGGGCGGCGCCATCGTCATCGATCACACCGAGGCCCTGGTCTCCATCGACGTGAACTCGGCCCGCGCCATCAAGGGCGGCGACATCGAGGAAACCGCCACCCGCACCAATCTGGAAGCCGCCGACGAAGTCGCGCGCCAGATGCGCCTGCGCGACCTGGGCGGCCTGATCGTCATCGACTTCATCGACATGGAGGAGAGCAAGAACCGCCGCGAAGTCGAGAATCGCCTGCGCGACGCGCTGCGCCAGGACCGTGCGCGCGTGCAGTTCGGCACCATCAGCAAGTTTGGCCTCATGGAAATGAGCCGCCAGCGCCTCAAGCCCGCCCTGTCCGAAGGCGCGCACATCAACTGCCCGCGCTGCGGCGGCTCCGGTCATATCCGCGATACGGAAAGCTCTGCGCTGCAGATCCTGCGCATCATCCAGGAAGAGTCCATGAAGGACAACACGGCCGCCGTGCACTGCCAGGTGCCCGTGGAAGTGGCCAGCTTCCTGCTCAACGAAAAGCGCGGCGAGATCACCAAGATCGAACTCAAGCAGCGCGTCAACGTGATCATGGTCCCCAACAAGTCCATGGACACGCCGCACTACAAGCTCGAGCGCCTCAAGCACGACGATGCGCGCCTGGAAAGCATGGAAGCCAGCTACAAGCTGGCCGAAGAGCTGGACACCGAAACCACGGTGACACGCCGCTCGCAGGAGCCTACCAACAAGCAGACACCCATGATCAAGGGTGTGCTGCCGGACATGCCGGCTCCCATTGCCGAGCCCCGTCCCGAAGGCAGCCGCAACCGCCCGGCCAACGGCCAGCAGCGCGACGCCAAGCCTGCAGCCACGGCGGCAGCGCCCGCACCGGCCGCCGCCCCCGTCGTGGTCCGCGAACAAGGCTTCTTTGCCTGGCTCAAGAGCCTGTTCGGCTTTGGCGCGGCACCTGCGCCGGTCGCAGCGCCCGTGCCGGCTGCCGAAGCCCCCGCACGCGAAGGTCGCCGTGACGGCCGCAACGACAGCCGTGGCCGCCGCAACGAACGCAATGGCGAGCGTGGTGGTGAGCGCACCGAGCGCAGCGGTGAGCGCGCCGGCGCCCCCAACGCCGAGCGCCAGGCTGGCGGTGGCGATCGCAACCGCCGCAATGCCGAGCGTGGCGAGCGCACGGAACGCGGTGAACGTGGTGAGCGCCCGGATCGTGGCGAGCGCGGTGAACGCACCGACCGCGGCGAACGCCGCGGCCGTGGCGAGCGCAGCCGCGACGGCGAAAACCGCCAGCCGCTGGAGGCCGTGAACGCCTCCGCAGCCCTGGCGGCAGATGGCAGCACCCTCGAGCAGCGTCCCGAGCGCGCGCCGCGTGGCGACCGCCAGGAACGCGGCGAAGGCCGCCGCGAGCGCGGTGAACGAGGCGAGCGTGGAGATCGCGCCGAACGCGGTGAACGCAGCGAGCGCCAGCCCCGTCAGTTCGAAGTCGCGCCCGAGTCCGAAGAAAAGCTGGACAACCAGGCCCAGCAGCAGGACCAGTCCCTGGACAACGCTGCTCCCGCCTCCGGCGAAGAGCAGCCGCGCCAGCGTCGTTCGCGCGACCGCTACGGCCGTGACCGCCGCGAGCGTGGCGATCGCGGTGACCGTGCAGAGCGCGCGCCGCGTGAAGCCGAAGGCGAAGCCGTGCAGTCCTTCGAGGCCTCCGTGCCCGAGCAGGACCAGCAGCCAGCCCGTCGCAGCTACTTCAACGCCGCCAACTCTGCTGCCGAAGTCCAGGCCCCCGAAGCCGTGGCCGAAGCCACAGTGGCCGCACAGCCTGCGGCAGTTGTGGAAGTGCAGCAACCCGTCGCGGTGCCCGAGCAGCAGAGCGCGGCCTTCGCGCCGGTCGCACCGGCCCCTGTGGCGGCCCCTGCCGTGATGGCAGACGTGCCAGCACCTGCTGCACCTGCTGCACCTGCCGCTTCTGCTGCTTCTGCCGCAGCCGAGCCCGCTGCAGCCAAGGCCGCTGAGGCAACCGCAGAACGCGGCCTGCCCAAGGTCCAGGCCTACCAGTTGCCCGTGTCCGAGCTGCAGGCGCTGGCCGCCGCCTCGGGCCTGCAATGGGTGGGCTCCGATGCCGACAAGGTGGCCGCTGCGCAGGCAGCCATCGCGGCCGAACCGCAGCCCGAGCGCGTCGTGCGCGAGCGCCCGCCCATGGTCGTGCTGGATGACGGTCCTCTCATCCTCGTGGAAACACGCAAGGACCTGAGCGACCTGCAGCTGCCATTCGAGCAGCAACCGCAGGGCGTGGCCCATGTCTGACCACAGACAGTGACGACACAGGGGCCCTCGCGGCCCCTGTTTGTTTCTGCCGCCACCACCGTCCATCTATCTTTCCTCCCTCTCTATCCTGGAGCTTGCGTCCCGCCATGCTGTTGCTGCTCTCCCCCGCCAAATCGCTGGACTACGACACACCGCTGCCGCCGAAGCTGCCACACACGCTTCCCGTCTTCTCCGAACAGCCGCTGGAGCTGATCGAAGTGCTGCGCCGCCAATCGCCGCAGCAACTGTCGGAACTCATGGGCATCAGCGACAAGCTGGCTGCGCTCAACGTGGCGCGCTACGAGGCCTTCAGCCCTCGCTTCACGGCCACCAATGCCCGCCAGGCGCTGCTGGCCTTCAACGGTGATGTCTATGAAGGCCTGCAGGCGCGCAGCCTGGACGCCGAAGACCTGGACTGGGCGCAGCAGCACATCGCCATCCTCAGCGGCCTGTACGGCGTGCTGCGTCCGCTGGACCGCATGCAGCCCTACCGCCTGGAAATGGGCACCCGGCTGGAGACCGCGCATGGCAGCAACCTCTACCAGTTCTGGGGCAGCCGCATTGCCGAGTACCTGAACCAGCGCGCGGCCCGGCAGCCGGCGGGCGAGCGCGTCGTCGTCAACCTGGCTTCGCAGGAATACTTCAAATCGGTAGACTTGAAGCACCTCAAGCCCCCGGTGGTGGAATGCGCGTTCGAGGATTACAAGAACGGCGCCTACAAGATCATCAGCTTCCATGCCAAACGCGCGCGCGGGCTGATGGCACGATTTGCCATACAGCAACGCGCTCGCAGCGCGGCTGAACTCGAAGCCTTCGATCTGGAAGGCTACGCACTGGCGCCAGCTTCCTCGACGCCTGCGCGCCTGGTGTTCCGCCGCAAGACCGCTGACTGAGCCTCGCCAGCCACCGGCCGGCCCCGGCCTCGATGCCTTTGGAGTCCATTCACTGCGGCAAGGGCCGCACTGCACGCCATGAGCCTCAAATCCTCACCAGATTCCCCGAGCACCGCGCAGGACCTGCCGGCGGGTCTCACGCCTGAACTCATGCAATGGGTACGCGACCAGCGCGCATCCGGCATAGGGCCTGCGGCCCTGCTGCGCTCCATGCGCGACGTGGGCTGGAGCGAAGAACTGGCCCGGCGGGCGTTGGACCTGCCCCACCAAGGCGAAGCGGCGCCACCGGCCGTCGTCGTCTCGGCCTCCTCGCTGCCCGAGCCGGACCTCTCCCAGGACCCCACCAGCATCGATGTCGGCGACCGCAAGGTCCAGGTACTGGTCAGCATGCGCAACCCGCGCATCGTGGTCTTCGGCAACCTGCTCTCGCATGAGGAGTGCGACGCCATCATCGCCGCCGCGCGTCCGCGCATGGCGCGCTCGCTCACCGTGGCCACGCAAAGCGGCGGTGAAGAGATCAATGACGACCGCACCAGCAACGGCATGTTCTTCCAGCGCGGGGAAACCGGCATCGTCCGCCAGCTGGAAGAACGCATCGCCCGCCTGCTGCGCTGGCCGCTGGACCACGGCGAAGGCCTGCAGGTGCTGCACTACGGCCCGGGCGCCGAGTACAAGCCCCACCACGACTACTTCGCGCCCGGCGAACCCGGCACGCCTACCATCCTCAAGCGCGGCGGCCAGCGCGTGGGCACCCTGGTCATCTACCTGAACGAGCCCGAGCGCGGCGGCGCCACCATCTTTCCCGAAGTGCCACTGCAAGTGGTTCCGCGCCGGGGCAACGCCGTCTTCTTCAGCTATGAGCGCCCCGACCCCTCCACGCGCACCTTGCACGGCGGCGCGCCCGTGCTGGCCGGCGAAAAATGGATCGCCACCAAATGGCTGCGCGAGCGCGAATTCCACTGAAGAGCCAGCGAACCCGGGCGTACCCACCCTTATTGACCTTATATGGCCGCCCATGCCTGCGGGCATGGAAATTCAGTTAGCTTCAAAGCCTGGGTCCACGCGCTCCGCGCGGACCGTCCAGGCCTGACCAGCGCCGGCACGGCCGGCCCTTTTTCCATGAACACTCCCGAACAATCCCAGCTAGGCAAAAGCTCTGCCTACATCGACCAGTACGCCCCCTCGCTGCTGTTCCCCCTGCCCCGCGCGCCCAAGCGCGAGGAAATCGGCATTCAGGGAAGCCAGATGCCCTTCTTCGGCGCCGACCTGTGGACGGCGTTCGAACTGTCCTGGCTCAACCTGCGCGGCAAGCCGCAGGTGGCTCTCGTGCATTTCACGATCCCCTGCGAGACCCCCAATCTCATCGAAAGCAAGTCGTTCAAGCTCTACCTCAACAGCTTCAACAACACCCGCCTGTCCGACGCTGCCGAAGTCCAGGCACGCCTTCGCACCGACCTGGCCGAAGCGCTATGGCGAGGCAGCGAGCAAAAGGGCAGCATCGGCGTGAAGATCATCGGCCTGGACCGCTTCGACCAGGAAATGGTGCAGGAACTGGACGGCCTGCTGCTGGACCGCCTGGACGTGGAATGCACGCAATACCAGCCCGCCCCAGAGCTGCTGCACGCCAACCACGAGGAAGCGCCCGTCACCGAGACCCTCGTCAGCCACCTGCTCAAGAGCAACTGCCTGGTCACGGGCCAGCCCGACTGGGGCAGCGTGCAGATCCGCTACAGCGGCGCGCAGATCGACCAGGAAGGCCTGCTGCAATACCTGGTGAGCTTCCGCAACCACAACGAATTCCATGAGCAATGCGTGGAACGCATCTTCATGGACATCTGGACCCGCTGCCGCCCCATCAAGCTCTCGGTGTACGCACGCTACACGCGCCGTGGCGGCCTGGACATCAACCCATTCCGCACCAGCCATCCTGGCGCGCTGCCGGCCAACGTGCGCTCTGCACGGCAGTAAAAGACGCGGCCGCCCCCTTCCCCTCACCGCAACGTAAACACCTCCAGCGACCGCTCCAGCGACTGGGCGCTGGCGCGCAGCGAGCCCGCCGCGCCGGCCGATTGCTCGACCAGGGCGGCGTTTTGCTGGGTGACGGAGTCGAGCTGGGCCACGGCGTCGTTGACCTGGGCGATGCCTACGGATTGTTCGCGCGTGGCGATGCTGATCTGGTGGACCAGGTCGCTGACGCGGCCCACGGCGTCGACCATGCCGTCGATGGTGCGGCCTGCGGCGTCCATGCGGGCGTTGCCATCGTTGATGCCGTCCACGGTGCGGTTGATGAGGCCGCTGATTTCCTTGGCGGCGGAGGCGCTGCGCTGGGCCAGGGCGCGCACTTCGCCGGCCACGACGGCAAAGCCGCGGCCCTGCTCGCCTGCGCGTGCCGCTTCGACGGCGGCATTCAGGGCCAGCAGGTTGGTCTGGAAGGCAATGCTTTCGATCACGCCGATGATCTCGCCCATGCGGCGCGAGGAGCCGCGGATGTGCTCCATGGCAGCGCCCACTTCCTGGATGGCGGCGCCGCTCTTGCCGGCGACCTGGCGGCTCTGGTCGCTTTCATGGGCCATGAGCTGGGCCGTGTCGGCGGTCTGTGCGACGGTGCCCGATATCTCTTCCATCGAGGCCGCCGTCTGCTGCAGGCTGGTGGCCTGGGATTCTGTGCGCTGCGCGAGGTCGAAGCTGCCCTGGGCGATCTCGTGGGCCGTCGTGGCAAAGCCGCGCATTTCGGTGCGCACGTCGCCGACCACGGCGCGCAGGTTGATCTGGATCTGCTGCAGCCGCTGCATCAGGGCACCCATGGGGCCGCTGTAGTCGTGCTGCATGTCCGTGCCCAGCTGGCAGCTGGCAATGTCGGCGGCAAAGCCGCTGGCCTGCTCCAGGCCCGCCACGCAGCGCTGCTGGAAGCGCCACAGCACAAAGCTGCCGCCCGCCAGCAAGGCGGCCAGGCGCGTGCCCCAGGCTGCGGCGCCCTGCCAGCCCAGCAGGTCGGGCAGCATGGCCGCCAGGCCCACGCCGCCCAGCATCAGCGCCATGCGCGCGGTCAGGCCCAGGTCGCCGCGGCGGTCCCACAGCCCGGCCAGGCCCAGGCGGCGCAGTTCGCCGCCGCGCAGTCGCAGGGTTTCCTGGCCGGCATCGGCTTCGGCGCGCATGCGGGCATAGAGGGCTTCGGCGGCTTCGATCTCGGCCGCCTGGGGCTTGGTGCGCACCGACAGGTAGCCGCGCGGCCTGCCGCCTTCCATGATGGGCGTGACGTTGGCGCGCACCCAGTAGTGGTCGCCGTTCTTGCGCCGGTTCTTGACCAGGGCAGTCCACGGGTAGCCGTGGGCGATGGTGCGCCACATGTCCTTGAAGGCGGCGGCCGGCATGTCCGGGTGGCGGATGAGGTTGTGCGGCTGGTCGATCAGTTCCTCGTAGGTATAGCCGCTGACCCGCACGAAGGCAGGGTTGCAATGGGTGATCTCGCCCTTGGTGTTGGTGACGGATACCAGCAGCTCATCGCCCGGAAAGTCGTAGTTGAGCTGGCTGACGGGCAAATTCACGCGCATGGGTACCACTCCTTTGGGATGTCTCTTGTTCTTGTGAAATGGCAAGGCGAAGCGCTCTGAAGCCACCGGAATCCATCAAACGGAAACACAAATTCACATTTCCAAATCATCTCACAGCACGGCAACCCCAGTCCCATGCTCGGAACTGGTGCATGGTTTTACAGCGTGTGCGCCAGATTTGTGGTGATGATTCAGAACAGTTGAGGTGTAAAGGGATCGCTGTCCGGCGCGGGCTGGGCCGGTCCCCTGAGCAGTTGCTCGCGCGCCAGCGGGTCGTGGGCGGTGGCGTTCCAGTCGGCCGTGCGAACGAGGTTGCCCACGCGCACGCCCAGCAGGCGCAGCCGCTTGGCCAGGGGCACGCGCTTGAGGCATTGGCCTGCGGCGCGGCGCAGGGTGGCGGCATCGGCCATGGGCAGCTCCAGCGTGTGGTCGCGCGTGGCGGTCTTGAAGTCGTCGTAGCGCAGCTTGATGCCCACGGTGCGGCCCATGTAGCCCTTGCGCTGCAGGTCCTGGGCCAGGCGTTCGCACAGGTCGGTGAAGATGGCGCTCAGTTCGGCCCGGTCGCGCACGGCATGCAGGTCGCGCTCGAAGGTGGTCTCGCGGCTCATGGAGACGGGCTCGCTGTGCGTGACCACGGGCCGGTCGTCACGGCCCCAGGAGGCACCATGCAGCCAGTTGCCGTAGGCGCGGCCAAACCATTGCACGAGCTGGGGCAGGCTTTGCGCGGCCAGCTCGCCGATGGTCCGTATGCCCAGCGCCTGCAGCTTGGCGTCGGCCTTGGGGCCTATGCCATTGATCTTGCGGCAGGCCAGCGGCCAGATGACGGTCTGCAGGTCCTCGGGCTGGACGATGGAGATGCCGTTGGGCTTGTTGAATTCGCTGGCCATCTTGGCCAGCAGCTTGTTGGGGGCCACGCCGATGGAGCAGGTCAGGCCCGTGGCGTCGGTGATGGTTTTCTGGATCAGCCGAGCCAGCACGCGCCCGCCTTCGCGCTGGCCGCCAGGCACGTCGGTGAAGTCGATGTAGACCTCGTCCACGCCGCGGTCCTCCATCAGCGGGGCGATGGAGACGATGATCTCCTTGAACATGCGCGAGAAGCGCCGCACCTCGGCAAAGTCCACGGGCAGCATGATGGCCTGGGGGCACAGGCGCGCGGCCTTCATCATGCCCATGGCCGACCCCACGCCGAACTGGCGCGCCGGGTAGGTGGCCGTGGTGATCACGCCCCGGCCGACGTAGTCCTTGAGGCGCGAGAACTCGTCCACCGGAATCTCGTGCAGCCGCCCGGCGTAGCGCGCATCCAGCGCCTCGTCATGCGCGCGGCGCCCGCCGCCGATGACCACGGGCAGTCCCTTGAGCTGCGGATAGCGCAGCAGCTCCACCGATGCATAGAAGGCGTCCATGTCCAGGTGGGCGATGCGGCGCGCAGGCGCAGCATCGGCAGGGCTTGCGGGTGTCGTGGGTGTCGTTTCAGGCACGCCGCCATTATTGCGGCAACTGTGCATTCATACAGCCTGCAGGGCTTGTTCCCACAGGCCCTGGACCATTCATCCCTGCAGGCAGATCAGCACCAGTCCCAGCACCATCAGAGCCATGCCGATCTTCTCCTGGCGGCTCAGGCTTTCGCTGAGCACGCGGCGCGAGACGATGTAGCTGAACACCACCTCGACCATGCCCAGCGTGCGCACGGGCGCGGCGCCTTGCAGGGCGTAGGCGGTGAACCAGGCCAGCGAGGCGGCCGCGCCCATGCCGCCGGCCAGCAGCGACACGCGCCAGGCGCGGAAGATGGGGCGCAGGCCCTGCGCGTGGGTGCGCGCAATCCAGGCGCCCAGGCCCAGGGTCTGCATGAGCTGGGCAATCAGCACGCCCCAGGCGCCCGACAGCCAGGGAGATATCTCGCCCAGGCGCGCCAGTTCCACGGCGCCGCCCCGGTAGCCCACGGTGGCGATGGCAAAGCAGGCGCCGCAGGCCAGGCCATAGAGCGCCGAGCGGCTGGCCCAGGCCGACAGCGACAGCATCTGGCCGCGCGGCGGCAGCGACAGGATGAGCACGCCCAAGGTGGCCAGCGCCATGGCCAGCAGGGCCACGGCCGTGGGCAGCTCGTGCAGGAAGAGGCCTGCGAACAGGGCGACCTGCAGCACCTCGGTCTTGGACAGGGTGACGGCCACGGCGAAGTTGCGCTCCTTCATGGCCAGCAGCAAGGCCGCCGTGGCCGCTACCTGGAAGAAGGCGCCCAGCGCGATCCAGCCCAGGTAGGCCCAGGAGAACCGGGGCAGCGCCCAGGCCCCGTCCCCTCCCAGGTACAGCGCCAGCAGGTAGATGCCGGCAAACGGCAGGCCGTAGAGAAAGCGCACCAGGGTGGCCGGCAGGGTGCCGAGTTCGGAGGTCAGCGAGCGCTGGGCCGTATTGCGCACAGTCTGGGCGGCTGCGGCGAACAGCACCACGGGCACCCACAGCCAGGTCAGGTCTTGGAGGGAAGAAAGCATGTCGGCAAAAAAGGGAAGGCACCGCCGGCATGGCGCGGGCGACTGAGTGCCGGCCAGCATAGCCGCCGGTCGGGCACCAGGCGCACGCACTTGGAGAAGGCTGCCGCGCCCGGCAGCGAAACAGAGGCCGGCCAGCCAACGCTGCACGCGCGCCCTGCTCTGGCCAGGGCAAGCAGGCTGCGTTGTGCAGCAGCACGGCCGTCGCCAATGGCGAGCGGGCCTGCGCGGCGCGCTACAGGTCGCGCCGGATCAGCGCGCCCTTGAACAGCACCGGTCCCGTGGGCCCGGTCTGGCTGGGCACGCCGCCCTTGGGCTCCAGGCTGATGGCCAAGGCAGGCACGCCCTGGACTTCGGCGGCCGCTGCCGTCAGCTTCACGAGCTTGTCGCGTCCCAGCACGCCCAGCGATTGCGGGCCGCCCTGGGGCGGCAGGGCCCACAGCTGCAGCGATTTGTCTGCGGCCTCGTGGAAGTCGCCCACGCGCTGCAACACCAGGCTGTTCTTGCCGGGGTCGAAGGTCACGAGCATGGAGGCATCGGCCTTGTCGTCGGCCAGCACGGCCACGTACTGGATCTGGGGCGTTGCCTGCAGCGCGACCTGGGCGGCCTGCAGCTGGTTGCGCAGCACGGCCAGCTGGCGCTCACCGCTTTGGCGCAGGTCCTGGTGCGACCACAGCCCCACGGCCACGGCCGCCACGGTGGCGCAGGCGCCCAGCAGGGCCGCGCCGCGCCACCAGGCCAGGGCACGGCCCACGCCGGATTTCGCGCGTTCGTCCAGGCCTTGCCCATCACCGGCGCGCCGCCGGTGCGGCTGGGCGGCGCGGGCCTTTTCGGCCTGCAGCAGGTTGTCGATGCGGACCCAGACCGCATCGTCGGGGCGCACGGGAGCCTGCATTTCGGACAGGGCCGACCAGCGGCCCTGCCACAGCAGGGCGGCGGCGCGCACCGGGGCCTGGTCACGGGCCAGTTGCTCGAAGCGGCGGCGTGCCGCACCGCGCAGCGTGCCCAGGGCGTATGCGGCGGCCAGCCGGTCCAGCAGTTCGGGGTGTCGGGAAATATTCATGGCAAATCCTTGGGCCGCTCAGAGCATGTCATCTGCATCACGCATGGCGCGAGAGGCAGCGGCGCAACTGCTCCAGGCCGCGCCGGATCCAGGTTTTGACCGTGCCCAGCGGCAACTGCAGCTGGCCGGCCAGTTCGCCGTGGCTGAGGTCACGCAGGTAGGCCAGGCTGACCACCTCGCGCTGGCGGCCTTCCAGCCGCTCCAGGCACTGGTACAGCGCCACCGCCTGCTCGCTGGCCTCGGCCAGTTGCAGCGGGCCCTGGCTTTCATCGCTCCCGCCGCCATGGGCCGCCAGTTGCGCCTCATCGAACTCCTCGTTCAGGTGCAGGCGTTCGGCGCGGCGCCGGCGCAGGAAGTCCAGCGCCCTGCTGCGCACCACCAGGCCCATCCAGGCCAGCGGCGGGCTCAGCGAGCCCCGGTAGCCCGAGGCGCTGCGCCAGATGTGCAGGTAGCTGTCCTGCAGCACGTCTTCGGCCCAGTCCTTGTGCCGCAGGATGCGCAGCGCAAGCCCGTACAGCCGGGACGAGGTGGCCTCGTACAGGCTGCGGAGCGCGGGCTCGTCCTGCGCTGCGATGCGGTCCAGAAGGTCCATCAGCTCTTGGTCGGTTGGTGTGGTGCCCATGCACGCATTGTGGGCGAGCGGGCGGCCCCGTGGCCCGCACTGTTGCGTCGCCGCCCCGGGGGGCTTGTCGTGTCCTTCAATCGGCTGCAGGGGTCATATCGGTGGCCTGCAGGGGGTCTGGTACCGGTCTGCCGGCCTGCGCCGGCTCTCACTGGGCAATACGCAGCACATTGCGAACCGGATGCGGATAAATTTTTTTGCACCCAGGTGAATCCAACCTCACCCATGCTGCGTATTCCGTGTGTCGCGCCCCGGACAGCGGTCCAAGGCGACATCCCTCAACCCCTCGACCTGGAGAACCTCATGAGCTACATCCTCCCCCTCGGCCTGGCCACCATGGCTGCACTGACGCTTGGCGCCTGCTCCTCCATGGACATGAGCAAGAGCTATTCCCAGTCCGGCCTGCCGGCCGCCGTGCAGGTGCCCGCAGGCCACAAGGTCGCCATGGAAACCGTCGGCATCGGCCAGATCACCTACGAGTGCCGCGCCAAGAAGGACCAGGCGATGGAGCAGGAGTGGGCCTTCGTCGGCCCCGATGCCCGCCTGACGGACCGCCAGGGCCGCGTCATCGGCCGCTACTTCGGCCCGCCCGCCACCTGGGCGCACCAGGACGGCTCCAAGGTCACGGCCACCCAGGTCGCGGTGGCTCCGTCCAGCGCAGGCAACATTCCCCTGCAACTGGTCAAGGCCGAACCTGCCACCGGCATGGGCGCCATGCAGGGCGTGACCTATATCCAGCGCGTGGCCACGCGCGGCGGCGTGGCGCCGGCCATGGCCTGCAACAGCTCCACGCTGGGCCAAAAGCAGGTGGTGCAGTACCAGGCCGACTACATCATCTGGAAGGCTTCCTGATCCGCCGCCACCGGTGCCGCTACGGCTGCCCGCCCCCTGCCCCGAAGGCCGAGGGCGGCATGCCGAACTGGCGCCTGAAGGCCAGCGAATAGGCGCTGTGGCTTTCATAGCCGGCCTCCAGCGCCACCTGCACGATGGGCCGGCCGGCCAGCAGGGCCTGCATGGACGACAGCAGCCGCGCGCGCTGCCGCCAGCGGCCGAAACTCAGGCCGGTGGCCTGCAGGAAATGGCGGTGGAAAGTCTTCTCGCCCATGGCCAGCCGTGCGGCCCAGTCGGCGGCCGTGGCGGCCAGGTTTTCAGCCCGTTCACCGCCCTGGCCCACGGCCTGGCCGCCTTCGGCCAGCGCGCGGCAGACAGCCGCCATGCGCGCATCCTGCGGCCAGGGCAGGTGAAATGGCACGACAGGCGGCTGGCGCAATTCCTGCAGCAGCAGTTCGACGACCAGCCGGTTCCTCGTTTCATCCTGTCCGCGCTGCGGTGCCGCCGGCCAGCGCGCGACCTCGCTGATCAGCTCGCGCAACAGCGGCGAGACCTCGATCACGCAGTCCGCCACCGGCAGCCCCTGCGCCGCCTGGGCATCCACGAACAGGCTGCGCACCTGCACGGCACCACGCATGCGCAGGCTGTGCGGCACGCCCGAGCACAGCCAGACGCCGCGCGTGGGCGGCACCACCCAGCGCCCGCTGCGCGCGCGCACCTCCAGCACGCCCTGAACGGCATAGAGCAGTTGGCAGCATTCGTGGGAGTGCTCCTGCACTTCCATCCCGGCCGGATAGTCACCGGCCACGCCCGTGACGGGCAAGGGCGCGGCAGCCTGCAGCTCAGGCAGGCCGGCATGGCCACAGGGCACGGCGGGCAAGTCGGCGGCAGTGCGCATGTTTGTCCAGATCCATGGAGAAAATGAGAAATTCTATAAAGACAGACAAACGCCCTGCCCGCAAACTGGCACCCGTTCCCTGTGATTCACCGCCATCGCACCATGCACCGCCTGCCCTCGCCCTCCCTACCATCCCTGGCCCATGGCCGGGGTCCGGGCGCCTGCGCAGGCGCCGCATTTCGCACCGACTCTCCCTGATCCCGGCCTGGCGCAGCTTCCCCACACCGGGAAGCCAGGAGAGCGGGGCTGCCGGCCGATCCGGTGGCTGCATACCCAGCGTTTCCTGCGAGGCCCGCATGCTGAAGAATCCCGCGTCCAGATACCTTCCCTTCCCCGCCGTCGACCTGCCCGACCGCCAATGGCCTTCGCGCCAGCTGAGCCAGGCGCCCGTGTGGCTGTCCACCGACCTGCGCGACGGCAACCAGGCCCTGTTCGAGCCCATGAACCGCGAGCGCAAGCTGCGCCTGTTCCACGAGCTGGTGCGCATAGGCTTCAAGGAGATCGAGGTGGGCTTTCCCTCTGCCTCGCAGACCGACTACGCCATCGTGCGCCACCTGATCGACGAAGGGCTGATCCCCGCCGATGTGACACCCATGGTCATCACCCAGCTGCGCGAGGACCTGATCCGCGCCACGGTGGACAGCGTGGCCGGCGCGCGGCGCGCCATCGTGCACTTCTACAACGCCGTGGCACCGGCCTGGCGCGAGATCGTCTTCGGCATGCAGGTGCCCGAGATCATCGCCATGGTGGAGCACCACATCGCCCTGCTGCGCGAACTGACCGATGCCCATCCCGAGACCGAATGGGTGCTGCAGTACTCGCCCGAGACGTTCTGCATGGCCGAGCTGGAGGTATCGCTGGCCGTGTGCAACGCGGCCATCCGCGCCTGGGATGCAGGCCCCGCGCGGCCCATGATCATCAACCTGCCGACCACGGTGGAGGTGAGCACGGCCAATGTCTTCGCCGACCAGATCGAGTGGATGCACCGCCGCCTGGAGCGGCGCGAGCACATCGTGCTGTCCGTGCACCCGCACAACGACCGGGGCACGGGCGTGGCCTGCGCCGAGCAGGCGCTGCTGGCCGGCGCCCAGCGCGTGGAAGGCTGCCTGTTCGGCAATGGCGAGCGCAGCGGCAACCTCGATGTGGTGACGCTGGCGCTCAACCTGTACACGCAGGGCATCGCGCCGGGACTGGACTTCTCGGACATCGCCGCCGTGGCGCGCATTGCGGAGGAATGCACGGCCCTGCCCATCCACCCGCGCCACCCCTATGTGGGCGACCTGGTGTTCACGGCGTTCTCGGGCTCGCACCAGGACGCCATCGCCAAGGGCTTTGCGGTGCAACGGCCCGATGCGCCCTGGCGCGTCCCCTACCTGCCCATCGACCCGCAGGACCTGGGCCGCACCTACGACAGCATCGTGCGCGTCAACAGCCAGTCAGGCAAGGGCGGCATCGCCTTCCTGCTGCAGCGCGACCATGGCGTGACCATGCCCCGGCGCATGCAGGTGGAATTCAGCGCCGTGGTGCAGCGCCAGGCCGACGCCAGCGAGGCCGAGCTGGCCAGTGAAGACCTGTGGGAGCTGTTCGAGTCCACCTACCTCGCACCCCGGCAGCATCCCTGGCGCTACCACAGCCACCATCTGTTCGACAGCGCCAAGGGCCAGGGCATTGCGCTGGAAGTGGTGCGGACGGACGGGCTTCGAATGCAGCTGCATGGCGAGGGCAGCGGTCCCATCGACGCCGTGGCCGCTGCCATCGGCCAGCACCTGGGCGTGGCGCTGCGCATAGACCACTACGAGGAGCGCAGCCTGGGCCAGGGCGCCGGCGCCACGGCGCTGGCCATCGTCGAGGCCGCCCTGCCCGGCGTGGCGGGCACACGCTTCGGTGCGGGGCGCCATGCCAACATCGTGACCGCGTCCATCCTGGCCGTGCTGCATGCGGCGGGCCGGCTGGTGGCGGCGCAGCCGGAAAACCGGCGCGTACCTGCCCAAGCCTGAGGCGCAGCCTGAAAGGAGAAAAGGACCGCCGAGGCGGTCCTTTTCTCGTGCAGCTTTTGCCGGTTCAGCGCACGGCGCCCGGATAGGTTCCGGGCAGCAGGATGCTGCGGTCCACGGTATCGATCTGCGTGTGGCCGCAGAAGGCCATGGTGGTCTCCAGCTCCTTCTGGATGATCTGCAGGGCGCGCGTCACGCCATGCTCGCCGTAGGCACCCAGGCCGTAGAGGAAGCTGCGGCCGATCATGGTGCCCTGGGCGCCCAGGGCACGCGCCTTGAGCACGTCCTGCCCGCTGCGGATGCCGCCGTCCATCCAGACCTCGATGTCCTTGCCCGCCGCCTCGGCAATGCCCGGCAGCGCCTCGATGGACGAGGGTGCGCCGTCGAGCTGGCGCCCGCCGTGGTTGCTGACGACGAGCGCGTCGGCGCCGCTGTCGGCCGCCAGGCGCGCGTCCTCGGCGTCCATGATGCCCTTGAGGATGAGCTTGCCGCCCCAGAGCTTCTTGATGCGCTCCACGTCGCCCCAGTTCAGGCTGGGATCGAACTGGCTGGCGGTCCACGACGACAGCGAACTCATGTCGGCCACGCCATCCACATGTCCGACGATGTTGCCGAAGGTGCGGCGCTTGGTGCCCAGCATGCCCAGGCACCAGTGCGGCTTGGTCGCCAGGTTGGCCAGGTTGCGCAGCGTGGGCTTCGGTGGCGTGGACAGGCCGTTCTTGATGTCCTTGTGGCGCTGGCCCAGGATCTGCAGGTCCAGCGTCAGCACCAGGGCCGAGCAGTTGGCGGCACGGGCACGCTCGATCAGGCGCTCCATGAACCGGCGGTCGCGCATCACATAGAGCTGGAACCAGAACGGATGGCGGCCCGTGTGCTCGGCAATGTCCTCGATGGAGCAGATGCTCATGGTGGACAGCGTGAACGGAATGCCGAAGGCCTTGGCCGCGCGCGCGCCCAGGATCTCGCCGTCGGCATGCTGCATGCCGGTCAGGCCCGTGGGCGCGATGGCCACGGGCATGGCGACCTGCTCGCCGATCATGGTGGTGCGCGTGCTGCGCCCCTCCATGTTCACGGCCACGCGCTGGCGCAGCTTGATCCGGTGGAAGTCGTCCTCGTTGGCGCGGTAGGTGCCCTGGGTGTAGGAACCCGAATCGGCGTAGTCATAGAACATGCGCGGCACGCGGCGCTGGGCCACGACGCGCAGGTCTTCGATGCAGGTGATTTTGGAAAGGTCGGTGGACACGTTTTCTGGCTTTCTGGAACCCGCATGCCGCGGGACTGCCGAGCATGGTAGTGCCGTGCGCGGGCTCCGGCCACCCGTTCGGGTTTGAAGTGATTTGTGCGCCGATTGAAATTTTCTCTCTCGCAGCCCAACCCAGGGCTAACGCTAGTGCGCCAAACCGCCATGGGAGTAACGATCCGCCCCGCACAACATCCTAAAAACTCTTCAGGAGAAGCTCCTATGGTTTGGCAACAGGTCTACGACCCTCTTTCCAACATGTGGCTGTCCACACTGCTTGCGGCCATTCCGGTCGTGGTCATGCTGGTGGGACTGGGCTTTTTGCACATGAAGGCCCATCTGGCGGCCGGCGCCGGGCTGGTTGCCGCGCTGGTGATCGCGGTCTTCGTCTACAACATGCCGGCCGGCATGGCCGGGCGCGCGGCGCTGTTCGGCGGCTTCACGGGGCTGCTGCCCATCGGCTGGATCGTTCTGAACATCATCTTCCTGCACCAGCTGACCGAGAAGAACGGCAGCTTCAAGATCCTGCAGGACTCCATTGCCGGCATCACCGAGGACAGGCGCATCCAACTGCTGCTGATCGCCTTCGCCTTCGGCGCCTTCTTCGAGGGCGCGGCCGGCTTCGGCACGCCCGTGGCCGTGACGGCGGCCATCCTCATCGGCCTGGGCTTTTCGCCGCTGGCCGCCTCGGGCCTGTCGCTGATCGCCAATACCGCGCCCGTGGCCTTCGGCGCGCTGGGCACGCCGGTGATCACGCTGGCCAAGGTCCATGGCTACGACCTGATGGAGGTCACGGCCATGGTCGGCCGCCAGCTGCCGTTCTTCTCGGTGCTGGTGCCGTTCTGGCTGATCTGGGCCTTTGCAGGGCGCAAGGCCATGATGGAGATCTGGCCCATCATCCTGGTGACCGGCGTGTCCTTCGCCATTCCGCAGTACCTGGTGTCCAACTTCATCGGACCCGAGCTGGTGGACATCATCGCGGCCATCGTCTCCATGGTCTGCACGGTCGGCTTCCTGCGCATATGGCAGCCCAGGACCATCTGGCGCTCGACCTCGCTCAAGGGCCATGAGAGCAACGGCGGCGAGGCCCAGGCGCCCCGCGCCGTGACCCAGCACCCGCGCGCCGACGTGATCCGCGCCTGGACGCCCTGGGCCATCCTCACGGTCTTCGTCTTCATCTGGGGCCTGCCCTCGGTCAAGGCGGCGCTCAATGGCCTGTTCGCACCGGCCTTTCCCATGGAAGGCCTGCACAACATGGTCGAGAAGGTGCCGCCCGTGGTGCGCCAGCCCACCAAGGAAGGCGCCATCTACACGCTGAACCTGCTGTCGGCCACGGGCACGGGCATCCTGCTGTCGGCCATCGTGGGCGGCCTGGTCATGAAGTACAACCCCGTGCAACTGGTCAGCCAGTTCGTGCGCACCCTCTGGCTGGTGCGTTATTCGCTCATCACCATCGTGCTGATGCTGGCGCTGGGCACGCTGACGCGCTACTCGGGCACCGACACCACGCTGGGCCTGGCCTTCGCCAACACCGGCGTGTTCTACCCCTTCTTCGGCACGCTGATGGGCTGGCTGGGCGTGGCGCTCACGGGTTCGGACACGGCATCGAACGTGCTGTTCGGCGGCATGCAGAAGGTGGCGGCCGAGCAGCTCGGCCTGTCGCCCAACCTCATGGGCGCGGCCAACAGCTCGGGTGGCGTGATGGGCAAGATGATCGATGCGCAGTCCATCGTCGTCGCCTCCACGGCCACGCGCTGGTTCAACCACGAGGGCGACATCCTGCGCTACGTGTTCTTCCACTCCGTCGCCCTGGCCTGCCTGATGGGCATCTTCGTGACGCTGCAGGCCTATGTCTGGCCGTTCCGCCTGATGGTCAATTGAGCCTTGCGCATCTGCGTCAGGCCCCAGCCGCCCGCATGCGCCGGGCGGCTTTTTTGCGCCTGGGGTACGCATCGCTGCATCAACAGATGCGCAGCGGCATTTATGGTTGTACCATGCAACCATATTCAAACCCTGCACGGCCCCAAGGAGCACCCATGCCGCAGCACGATCTTTCCCTGGTGGACGACATCCGCGCCGCCTCGCGCCAGATGGTGCGCGAGCTGGGCTTCATGCAGGCCACGCTGGCGGCCACGGACTATCCGCCCTCGGCCGTGCACGCCATCCTGGAGATCGGCGCGCAGGGGTCCATGGCGGCCTCGCAGCTGGCCCAGGCGCTGGGGCTGGAGAAATCCAGCGTCAGCCGCATGGTGCGCAAGCTGGTGGAGGCCGGCGAGCTGAAGGAAACCGCCGATGGCGAGGACGGCCGCGTCAAGCGGCTGGCCCTCACCGCCAAGGGCCGGCGCACGCTGGCCGCCATCGAGGCCTTCGGGCGCCAGCAGGTGACGGCCGCGCTGGACCGCATGCAGCCGCCGCAACAACAGACGGTCTCGCGCGGCCTGGCCCTCTACGCCCAGGCACTGCAGGCGCATCGGCAGGAGGAGCCCCTGCCCGCACCCGCGCAGATACAGGTCCTGCCCGGATACCGGCCCGGCTGCATCGGCCGCATCGTGGAAATGCATGCGCGCTTCTATGCACGCCACGCAGGTTTCGGCGTCTTCTTCGAAAGCCGCGTGGCCAGCGGCCTGGCCGAGTTCGCTAGCCGGCTGGACAAACCCTGCAACCAGCTGTGGACGGCGCTGGACGGCGACCGCGTCGTGGGCTCCGTGGCCATCGATGGCGAAGACCTGGCCAAGCACCCCGAGGACCGTCAGGCGCACCTGCGCTGGTTCATCCTGGACGACGGCCTGCGCGGCGCCGGCACGGGGCGCCAGCTGCTGCAGCAGGCCCTGGCGTTCTGCGACCAGCAGGCCTTCGAGGCCACCCAGCTGTGGACGTTCAGCGGCCTGGATGCGGCACGCCGGCTCTACGAATCGTCAGGCTTCACCCTGGCCGAGGAATGGCCGGGCCAGCAATGGGGCGAGACCGTGACCGAGCAGCGCTTCGTGCGGGCTCGGCCCTGATGCTGCCCTGAGGCTGCCCTGGGGCCGCACTGCGGCGTTCAGCGCCCGCCCGCGCGCGAAGCCACCACGCCGGCGCCGCGCACCTCCACCTGCACGCTGTCCAGCACCTGCCCCTTGGCATCGACCAGTTCCAGCCGGTGGCGGCCGGGCCAGGGCATCCAGGCGGCGGCAGCACCCCGGCCGATCTCCTTGGGCGGCGGCTCGGCCGCGCCGGGCGGGGCGGCGCTGACCATGCGCCAGCGCAGGCTCGCGTCCTGCCATTCCTGCGTGGCGGCCGTGCCAGCCGGGCGGGCCGACAGCTGCACGCGCTGGCGGTCTGGCGGAATGTCGGGGTCCAGCGCGAGGATGGTGCCGTTGGCCGGGCGCGCAATGCGCACGGGCGAGGCGGCCGAAGTCCCGCGTGTTGATGCGGATGCGGCAGGCAGGCCGCTGCCCGCCATGGCGAACAGGCTCTGCTGCGTGCCTGCCACGAACCATTCGCTGCGCGCGCTCTCCAGCGGCAGGCCCGACGCATCGGGGCCGAAGCGCACGGCCTGCTGCAGCACGCCCGCCGGCGCCTTGGGCGCGCGGCTGGGTGTGCGGGCATGCAGGAAGCCCATCACGGCGGCCCAGACAGGTGCCGCGCCGCTGGTGCCGCTGACCGAGTGCATGGCCTCGCCGCGCGCATTGCCCACCCACACGCCCACGGTGTAGCGCTGCGACCAGCCCACGGCCCAGTTGTCGCGCATGTCCTTGCTGGTGCCGGTCTTGACGGCCGTCCAGAAGCGCGTGGCCAGCACGCTGTCGGTGCCGAAGGTGGGCGCGCGCGCCATGGGATCGGACAGGATGTCGCCCACGATGAAGGCCGCGCGTGCGTCGATGGCCTGCACGGGCGCAGCCGGCTTTTGCGCTGCGGACCCCTCGCCCGTGGGCTGCGCCGCCCAGCGCACGGGCGTCAGCTGCCCGCCGTTGGCCAGGGCGCGGTAGGCGTTGGTGAGCTGCAGCAGCGGCACCTCGGCACTGCCCAGCGCCAGGCTGAAGCCGTGGTAGCCGCCGCTTTCGCGCAGCGGCAGGCCCAGGCGCTGCAGTTGCGAGAAGAAGGCATCGGGCGTGACCATGACCAGGGTGCGCACGGCCGGCACGTTGAGCGACGACGCCAGCGCCGTGCGCGCCGAGACCCAGCCCTTGAAGCGCCGGTCGTAGTTCTGCGGGATGTAGAGCCCGTTCTGCGTGGGAATGTGGGCCGATGAATCCTCGATCAGCGAGGCCGCCGTCAGCCGCCGCTCGGCAATCGCCTGGGCATAGAGAAAGGGCTTGAGGGTGGAGCCGGGCTGGCGCATGGCCGTGACACCATCCACCTCGGCCGCCTGGCTCAATTCGCCCGACGAGCCCACCCAGGCCAGCACCTCGCCCGTGGCGTTGTCCAGCACGACGATGGCGCCGTCCTCCACGTTGCGGCCCTGCAGCTCGCGCAGTTGCTGCTGCAGGCTTTGCACGGCAAAACGCTGCACGGGCGCGCTCAGCGTGGAGCGCACGCGGGCCTGGCCTTTGGACTGCGGCTCGGCCAGCAGGCGGCGCGCCAGGTGGGGGGCCTGGCCTTCGCTGGCCGCCCATTGCCGGCGCAGCAGCACGCTGGCGGTGAGCAGTTCCATGGCCGTGCAGTCGCGCGCCGCCGCATCCTCGGGCGCCAGCGACTGCAGCACGCCGCAGGCGCGCCGGCCCACGCGCTCGGGCGAGGCGTTGGGCGCGCGCACCAGGGCGGCGGCAATGGCGGCCTCACGTGCGTCCAGCCCGTGCGCGGCCTTGCCGAACAGGGTGCGCGACAGCGCATCGATGCCCACGATCTCGCCCCGGAAGGGCACCAGGTTCAGGTAGGCCTCCAGGATCTGGTCCTTGCGCCAGCGCCGGTCCAGCACCTGGGCCGACACGGTCTGGCCCAGTTTCTGCACCACGCTGCGCCCGCCCGGGCCCTGGCGCCAGTCGCCGTCCAGCAGGCCCGCCAACTGCATGGTGATGGTGCTGGCGCCGCGCGTGCGCTGGTTCCAGAGGTTGCCCCAGGCGGCGGCGGACACGGCCGCCCAGTCCACGCCGCTGTGCTCGTAGAAGCGCTTGTCCTCGCTGAGCACCAGGGCCGTGCGCAGCGCGGGAGAGATGTCGGCCAGGGCCACCCAGTCGCCACGGCGCACGCTGGCGTCTGTGCGCTGGCGCTGCAGCACCTCGCCCTCGCGCGAGAGCAGTTCGGTCTCGGAGGAGCGGTGGCCTTCGCGGACTTCGGAAAAGCTGGGCAGCGCCTGGGCGGCACCGGCCGCCGCGAACAGCAGCGCGGCCGCCAGGGCCGCGCGGGGAAGACGCATGAAGGGGGAAGGTCGCCGGGATTCGATCATGGAGCCGGCATTGTCCGCCTTTGGGCCAGCGGCTCAGGAAGAATGGCGTATGCCCTTCTTGAGCTTGAAGGACAGCAGCACCATGAGCACGCCGAAGACCACCGCATACGTGGCCAGCACCCAGAGCATGGCCATCATGCCCGCGCCCGGCTGGGCCAGCACGAAGGCGCCGAACAGCACGGACAGCACGCCGCCCAGGATCAGCAGCCACTCGCCCGTGATCTCCTTGCGCAGCCGCACGGCCGCCACGATCTGCAGCAGGCCCGTGACCAGGGCCCAGGCGCCGATGTACAGCGTCATCACCAGGGCCGTGACGCCGGGCGCGACCACGGTGAGCACGCCCACCACCACGCCGGCCAGGCCCCACAGCAGCAGCACCCACCAATGGCGCATCTGGTCGCGCCCCTGGATGGCCGAATACACGCCCAGCAGGCCATCGACGAAGGTGAAGGCACCGAAGGTCAGCACCAGCGCCGCCAGCGATACCGCCGGCTGCGCCCAGGTCAGCACGCCGAAGGCGATGGCGACCAGGCCGCGCAGCAGCAGCACCCACCAGGTGCGGTGAAGAATCGTGGACAGCGGATTGGGGCTCATGGATGCTCCTTCAAAACAGTCCCCATGACCTTGGAGCAGGCCTGCGGCACTGTCTGTAGGCCAAGGCCGGCTTGGCGGCGGACCCTGACATGGATCAATCCAGTTGCAGCAGCACGGGCTGGTGGTCGGAGAGCCTTGTGTCGCTGTCCACGGCCCAGCCGCGCACATGGCCGCGCAGGCTGTCGCTGACCCAGGCGAAATCGCAGGCGCCGGGCTCGGGGCCCCACTGGCGGTCGAATAACCGGAAGGTGGGCGGCTGGGGCTGGTCCGGGTGCAGCACGCTCCAGCTGTTGTGCCACTGGCCGGCGCTCAGGGCGCCCTGCTCGCCGGCCGCCCAGGGGGCGGACAGGCCGGCGTATTCATCCTCGTGCGGCTCGAAGTTGAAGTCGCCGCAGAGCACGGCATGCGGCGTGTGCGGCTTGGTCTGCTGGGGCGAGCCGTCGCTGGCTGGCTGGGGCGGCGCCTCGGCCTGGCCCAGGGCCTCGATCTGCAGGGAACGCAGCGCCAGCGCCTGGGCCATGCGCTGGCGGCGCGAGAAATATTCGAGGTGGGTGCTCATCACGCGCACGGGGCCCAGTGCGGCATCCATCACGGTCACTGCCGTGCAGCAGCGCGGCATGCTGCGCACGCCGCCATCGTGCGGATACGGCAGGCGGTGATGGGCCACCCGCAGAGCAGGCAGGCGCGTGGCCACCAGGTTGCCGAAGCGCTGCCGGCCCACGGCCGTGAATTCGTCCACGGCCGCGCCGAAGAAGACCTTCCAGCCTTCGGGCAGGGCCGCGCGCACCTGCTCCACCTGGTCGCCGGGCGCGCCCTGCAGGCCCGGATAGTGGACGGCGATTTCCTGCAGGCACAGCACGTCGATATCGGCCATGGACAGCGCATGCGCCACGATGCGCTCCGGATCCATGCGGCCGTCCAGGCCCAGGCACCATTGGGTGTTCCAGGTGAGGATCTGCATCATGCGGACAGCGGCTCGCGCAGCTGGAACAGGTTGCCTTCGGGGTCCATGGCGTTGCAGACGCGAAAGCCCGGGCCCAGCCAGGACTGCTCCCACAGCTGGCCGCCATGGGCGATGACCAGGGGGCGCACGGCCGCAAAGCTTTTCACGGTGGCAAAGAACTTGATGGCCACGTTCTCGCGCGGCTGGGGTGGCTCGGTGATGGTGATGTGCCGCGCAATCGCCTCGGGAATGGCGTGCAGCACCAGTTGCAGGTCCGGCGACTGCAGCACCATGAGCTCGCTCGTGTGGTGCAGCATGCGCATGGCCAGCACCTCCATGTAGAACAGCGCCAGCCTGTCGGGCTGCTTGGCGTAGATGAACAGACCTGCGGATGCGGGACCGGACATGGTGGACCTCGGGGTGAAAGGCTGGGACAAGGAACTTTAGCACCGCCCTCACTTGATCCCCGCACGCATGAAGCTCTGCACGAACTGGCGCTGGAACAGCACGAAGGCCACCAGCAGCGGGCCCGAACTCATCAGCGTGGCGGCCGTGATGGTGGCCCACTCCACGCCAGACTCCACGCTGGAGAACACCTGCAGGCCCACAGTGAGCGGGCGCGCCTGCACGCTGTTGGTGATGATCAGCGGCCACAGGAAGTTGTTCCAGTGAAAGCTCACCGACACCAGCGCAAACGCCAGGTACACGGGCCGCGCCAGCGGCACGTAGACGCGCCACAGGATCTGCAGGGTGCTGGCACCCTCCACCCGCGCGGCCTCGTCCAGTTCCCGGGGAATGCCCAGGAAGGTCTGGCGCAGCAAAAAGATCGCAAAGGCCGATGCGAAGTACGGCAGGCCTATGCCCAGCAGCGTATCGACGGCGCCCAGTCGCGACACGGTCTGGTAGTTCGCCACCAGCAGGATGTCCGGCATGATCATCAGCTGCACCAGCACCAGCGCAAAGGCCAGGCCCTGGCCGCGAAAGCGGTAGCGTGCAAAGGCATAGGCGGCCAGCGTGCCCAGCACCAGCTGGGCCGCCAGGATCATGGCCACCAGCACGGCCGTGTTCAGGAAATAGCGCGTAAAGGGCGCGGCCTGCCAGGCACGGCGAAAGTTCTCCAGCGTCCAGGGCGCGGCCAGGTCGAAGCGTGCCGAGTATTCGGGCGGATGGAAGGCCGTCCAGAACGCATAGGCCAGCGGCAGTATCCACAGCAGGGCCAGCAGCCAGGCGGCCAGCGTATCCAGCCAGGTGGCGCCGTACAGCGCGGGCGGCGCATGGCGCGGGGCAACGGGTGCGGCGCTCATTGGTAGTGCACCTTCTTGTCGAGCACGAAGAACTGCAGCAGCGCCACGGCCGCCAGCACCACGACCAGCACCACGGTGATGGCCGCCGCATAGCCCGTGTCCCAGAACTTGAAGCCCACTTCGTACAGGTGGTAGAGCAGCAGCGTGGAGGCGTTGTCCGGCCCGCCGCGCGTGAGGATGAAGAGATGGTCCACCAGGCGGAAGGCGTTGATCACCGCATTGACCAGCACGAACAGCGTGGTCGGCATCAGCAACGGCCACTGCACGCGGCGCAGGAAGTACCAGCGGGAGGCCTCCTCGATGGCCGCCGCCTCCTTGAGGCTGGGGTTGAGGGTCTGCAGCGCGGCCAGGTAGAAGATCATGAAAAAGCCCGCCTCCTTCCACACCGCCACCACGGTCACGCAGGCCAGCGCAGTGGACGGGTCGCCCAACCAGTTGTGCGCGGGAAGGCCCAGTGCGCCGCGCAGCTGCTCCAGCAGCCCGTACTGCGGCGTGTAGAAGAACAGCCAGATATTGGCCACGGCAATCATGGGCAGCACCGTGGGCGTGAAATACGCCATGCGCACGAAGGCGCGGCCGGCCAGCCTCTCGTTGACCCACAGCGCCATGGCCAGCGCCAGTGCCATGGACAGCGGAATCGTGGCCGCCGCAAACCACAGGTTGTTGCGCACGGCCTGCCAGAACACCGGGTCGTCGGCCATCACGGCGTAGTTCTCCAGCCCCACCCAAGGCCCCGGCTGGCCGCCGCGCGGCGTGGCATGCAGGCTGTCGATCAGCGTGGCCACGGCCGGCCAGTGCGTGAAGGCCACCAGCAGCACCAGCGCCGGCAGCAGCATCAGCCAGGCATGGACGGCCTGGCGGCCGCGGACAAGGGAGGCGGGAGCGGAGCTCATGCGGTCAGCGGCACTGCGCCATCACTTGTAGCGGCGCAGGATGCGGTCTGCTTCCTTTTGCGCATCCTGCAGGGCCTGGGCCGAGGTCTTGCTGCCGTTGAGGGCGGCCTGCACGGCGTCGTTGAGCACCTTGGTCACGCGCTGGTTCTCATGCGTGGAGAACTCGGCCACCGATACGGGCAGCTGGTCGCGCGCCACCAGGGCCTGCGGGAAGTCCTGGCCGTACTTCTTGAGCGCGGGCGTGTCATAGGCGGCGGGCGAGACGGCCACGTAGCCGCTGTCCATGCTCCACTGCGCGGCCAGCGAGGGCTGGGTGACCCACTTCATGAACTGGAAGGCCGCCTCCTGCTGTTCCCGGGGCGCCTTCTTGAACAGGTAGAAATTGCCGCCGCCCGTGGGCGAGCCCTTGCGCACATTGCCTGCGATCTGGCCCACGCCGAAGTCGAATTTGGCATTGGCGCGGATATTGGTCAGGTTGCCCGTGGTGGTGACGATGATGGCGGCCTTCCTTTCCATGAAGTCCTTGGGCGTCGTGCCCCATTCCACCACGCCGGCCGGGTGCACGCCCTCCTTGACCAGGCCCACCCAGAAGTCCAGCGCCTCCACTACCTTGGGGCTGTCCAGCGTGACCTGGGTGCCGGCCTCGTTGGCCAGCAGCACGTCATTGGGCGTGGTCAGGGTCTGCAGCATCCAGTAGGCAAAGCCCGTGGACGGGATCTGTATGCCGTACTGCAAGACCTTGCCGCCGGCGTCCTTCTTCGTCAGCCTGTGGGCGGCTTCCTTGAGTTCCTTCCAGTTCTGCGGCGCCTTGCTCGGGTCCAGGCCGGCTTCCTTGAAGGCTTCCTTGTTGTAGTACATGACCACGGTGGAACGCTGGAAGGGCACGCCCCAGGTCTTGCCGCCCGCCTGGCTGTTGGCCATGAAGGCCGGGTAGAAGCCCTTGAGCCAGGCCCGGTCGGCATCGGTCTTCACGAAGTCGTCGATGGGGGCGATGGCGTCCTCGTCGATCAGCGTGAACATGTCGGTGGACAGCAGCACCGAGCTGGCCGGCGGCTTGCCCGACTTGTGGGCCGTCAGCGCCTTGACGATGGTCTCCTGGTAGGTGCCCGCATAGACGGGCGTGATCCGATACTGCGGATGGGCCTTGTTGAACTCGGCCGCATAGCCGTCGATCACCTTGGTGATGGGGCCGCCCACGGCCACGGGGTAGTAGAACGGCACCTCCAGCGGCGTCTGCGCGCTGGCGGTGTTCAGCAGGCCCGTGGCGGCCAGGGCGGCAGCGGCTGCGAGGGTTTTGAGGAAGGCATGGCGTTGCATGGCGGACTCTCCTGGAAGGTGCTTCGGATGCGAAAGCCGGAACGGCTGAAACGGTGGAACTGCGGAGGAAGATAGAAGCGGTGCCACGGCATCAGGCCGTGCAGCGCCGCCCCTTTTCGTCAAAGAAATGCGTGGCCTCGCGCGCCCAGCGCAGGCCCACGAGCTGGCCCGGCTGCAGGCCGCCGAGCTGGCTGCCAGCGGTGCGCACCATCAGTTGCTCGCTGCCCACGCGGCAGCGCAGCACCAGGTCGGCGCCCAGGTATTCGAGGCTTTCGATGTCGGCGGCCACCACGGGGCCGCTGCCGACATCGCCATGGAGCGACAGGCGCATGTCCTCGGGCCTGACGCCCAGCCAGCGCGCCTGGGCCGGCTGCTGCAGGCCGGCGGGCGCGGCGCTGGCATGGCTGCCCGCGATGTGCAGGCCGTCGAGGCGCGCGATGTTCATGGCCGGCGTGCCGATGAAGCGCGCGGCAAAGGTGGTGGCGGGCCGGCGGTAGATCTCCTGGGGCGCGGCGCACTGCTCCACGCGCCCCTGGCTGAGCAGCACCACCTGGTCGGCCATGCCCATGGCCTCGGCCTGGTCGTGCGTGACATAGACCACGGTCAGGCCCAGGCGCCGCTGCAGCTCGCGCAGCTCGGTGCGCATTTCCTGGCGCAGCTGGGCGTCGAGGTTGGACAGCGGCTCATCCATCAGGCAGACCCGGGCGCGGGCCACCAGGGCGCGGCCCAGCGCCACGCGCTGCTGCTGGCCGCCCGACAGCTGGCCGGGCCGGCGCGCCAGCAGCGCGTCCAGGCCCAGCAGCGCAGCGGCCTCGTCGATGCGCCGGCGCGCCTCGGCCGCCGGGACCTTGCGCACGGACAGGCCGAAGCCGATGTTCTGCGCCACCGTCAGGTGCGGGAACAGCGCGTAGTTCTGGAACACCATGGCAATGCCGCGCCGTGCGGGCGGCAGTTGGGTGACGTCCTGCCCATCGATGCGCACACGGCCCGAGGTGGCGCTTTCCAGGCCCGCGATGATGCGCAGCGTGGTGGACTTGCCGCAGCCCGAGGGACCGAGCAGCACGCAAAAGGATCCGGGTTCAATGCGCAGATCCAGCGCCTGCAGTGCCGTGGTGCCGCCCCAGGACTTGGCGACACCTTCCATCTCGATCAAGGACATCACGCCAGTCTAGGAAGGCTGTGTGACAGGCCCGTGTCGCGCCACCGGACTGGCGCCCCGCGCAGCTCAGGCAGCTCAGGCAGCTCAGGCAGCTCAGGCAGCTCAGGCAGCAGGGTGCCGTCTGTGCCAGTCCGTGGCCTGCTGGAACGCCCAGCCCGCGCGCACCAGCAGGTCTTCGCGGAAGTCGGGGGCCACGAACTGGAAGGCCACGGGCGCGCCCTCGGGAGTGCGTCCGCCGGGCAGCGTGATCGTGGGGCTGCCCGTCAGGTCGAACGGGCAGGTGTAGCGCAGCATGCCCGAGAACAGCTCGGCATCGGAGCCGAAATGCGCCATGCGCTGCAGCGTGGGGGCCGCAAAGGCCGTGGCGGGGACCAGCAGCAGGTCCACCTGCGCGAAGAGTGCGCGTACCTGGCCCGTGAAGTCCGCGCGGCGCAGCAGCAGCCGCTGGTAGTCGGTGGCGGACAGGCCCAGCCCCAGGTCGATCAGCCCGGCGAGCCCGGGGCCATAGGCCTCGCGCCGTGCAGGGAAAGTGGCGCCGTGCGCCACGGCGGTCTCCACCGCGCACAGCGCCGGCCAGTCCTCCACCGCCTCGGTGGCATCGGGAAAGCGGACTTCCTGCACGCTGGCCCCCAGGCGCTGCGCCACCGCCAGGGCCTGCTCCACCGCCTGGCGGGAGGGGGCATCCACGCCGTCCAGTGCCCATTGCCGGTCCATGCCCAGGCGCAGGCCGGAGAATCCGCGCGTCATCATGGCCAGATAGTCGGGCACGCTGCACTGGCTGGCCGTAGGGTCCAGCGGGTCCGCCCCGGCGATGGCCGCGAGCATGGCTGCGGCATCGGCGGCACTGCGCGCCATCGGGCCTATGTGGTCCAGGGACGCGGCCAATTCGAAGGCGCCGTGGCGGCTCACCCTGCCCCAGGTGGGCTTGAGCCCCGTGATGCCGTTGGCGGCCGATGGAAAGCGGATGGAGCCCCCGGTGTCCGTGCCCAGCGATCCGAAGCACAGCCCCGCCGCCGTGGCCACGCCCGAGCCGCTGGACGAGGCCCCGGGCCACAGCTGGGCTCCCCAGGGGTTGACGGGGGCAGTGATCTCGGGATGGTGGTCGGCGAAGGCGCCTTCGGTCTGCTGCAGCTTGCCCAGGATGACGGCGCCGGCCTCGCGCAGCCTGCGCACCACGGTGGCATCTTCCGTGGGGCGATGGTCGCGGTGCAGCGTCATTCCATGCGTGGTGGGGACGCCCCGGGTCCACAGCAGGTCCTTGAGCGCCAGCGGCACGCCGTGCAGCGCACCGCGGCGGCGGCCCTGCGCGATCTCCGCGTCGGCGCGGCGGGCGTCCTCCAGCGCCTGCTGCGCCATCACCGTCACGTAGCTGTGCAGCCGCGCGTCCACGGCCTCGATGCGCGCCAGCATGTGGCGGGTCACCTCTTCCGAGGAAATGCGGCGGGACTGGATCTCGCGCCCCACCTCCAGCAGTTCGAGATGGTGCAGTTCGCTGTCGTTCATGGCATGTCTCCCGGCGCCCGGCTCCGGGGCGCCACCGTTGTTGCACTGGAAAAGCCGCACGGGACGCACGGCAGGCCCATGCTAGGGAGCCAGCGGCACCGACGCTTGTTCGTGAGGGTCAGCGACCTTGCTCAGGCGGCCAGCAGGCTGCGGGGCGTGCAGCCGAAAGCCTTGCGAAAGGCTCGGCTGAAGTGCGCCGCATCGGAGAACCCATGCGCGAAGGCCGCCTCGGTCACGCTAGAGCAGCGCCCCTGCATCAGGGCCTGGCGGCTGGCCTGCAACCGCAGCTGCCATACCAGGCCCATGGGCGTCTGGTTGCGCCGCGCAAAGGCCCGCGTCACGGTACGCGGCGAGACGTTGTGCTGCTGCGCCAGCCATTGCAGCGACAGCTCGGGCGAGCCCAGGTTGTCCTGGATGAACGCCTGGATGCGGCCGTGCAGGTCCCTTTCCGAGCGGGGCTGCACGGCCATTTCCTGCATCTCCAGCGCCAGGGCCAGCACATCGAGCAGCGCCATGCCGAAGCGCTGCGCCAAGGCATCACCGTGCGGCGCAGGCGGCATGGCGATGGCCTCGCCGAGCATGGCCCGCAGCGGCGCCACGGCCGGGGCATGGCCATGCAGCGCCCGGCCCGCGTGCGAGGGTGCACGGGCAAAGCGATTCAACAATTCGCTGCGCGGAATGCGCATCAGCAGGATATCGCGGGGCGCCACCGAGAATTCGAAAGGCTGCGCAGCGTCATAAAGCACCAGATTGCCCGCGCTCAGCCGGGCCACTTGCCCGCCCTGGCGCACCTCGGCCTGGCCCTGGAGCAGATAGCCCAGCCACAGCTCGTCGCGGGCATGCAGGCGCAGGTGGGCTGCGTTGCGCACCCAGCGGTGGCTGGGTGCCGACATGGCACTGATCTCCAGCAGTCCCAGGGACCGCACGGACAGCGTGGCCCCGAAGCCGCCGGGACCTGCGGCGTCCCCCTCCGCGCGGTGGCTGTCGGCCGGGATGCAGTGGCGGCAGACCACCTCGTGCCAGTAGTCGAAACGATGGCGTGGCTCCTGCGAATGGGTAGAGTATTCGAGCTGCATGGCAGCGCCCAGTATCCGCAGGCGGCCGCCGGCTGGCACCCCGGTGTTTACCCAAAGGCCCGGGGTGCCGCGACGGCGGCACTGCGCAGCACGGTTCAGCTGTGGCCCGGAGCCCGGTTCAGCAGATGCGTGCGCTGGTCGGCGCTCAGCGACAGGTAGCGCTCGTAGTGGCGCAGGATGTCGGCGATGACTTCCTCGCTGCGCAGGTACTGGATGTCGTGGCCCAGGCGACCGTCCTCGAAGAACGTGATGGGCTCGTAGACATGGCGCCGCTCCTGCTCGCTGGCCGCCTCGCTCACCAGGAAGGTGGGCACCGTGCGGCGCGTGGCGCGCACGCCGTAGACGAAGTCGCGCAGCGAGGGATCGGGCACGGTCAGGCGCACGGCGCCCTCGCCATCCAGGTCCTCGGTGACCACGGCCTGCACGCCGCGCCTTTGCATCTCGGCGGCCACCTCGTTCATGGCGGGCAGCACCACGCCGGCCAGGAACCTGCGCACATCGGCGCGCGAGGGCTGGTGCACGATCTGCTCCAGGCGCTTGCGCCAGTGCTGGCCGCTCCAGAAGCTGGTGGCCGGGGCCAGGTCAGGCGAGAAGTGCGCGCGGTCGGCCTGCAGCCCGCGCCACAACCCGTAGCACAGGGCCAGCATGATGACGGCCACGGGCAGGGCCGCCACCAGGGTCATGGCCTGCAGCGCCTTGAGGCCGCCGGCCAGCATCAGCACCATGGCCGTCACGCCCAGCACGGCAGCCCAGAACAGCCGCTGCCAGACCGGCGAACGCGCATGGCCGCGCGAGGCGATGTTGTCCACCACGAAGGCCCCGGAGTCCGCCGAGGTGACGAAGAACACCGCGATCAGCACGATGGTGAGCCAGGCCACGGGCTTGAACCAGGGCAGGTACTCGAAGAAGCGGAACAGCAGCGCATCCACGTTCGAGGCCGTCTGCCCCAACGCGCCCATGGCCACGTGGGTGTCTATCCAGATGGCGCTGTTGCCGAAGGCCGTCATCCACAGCAGGTTGAAGGCCGTGGGCACCAGCAGCACGCCGGTCACGAACTGGCGGATGGTGCGCCCGCGCGAGATGCGCGCGATGAACATGCCCACGAAGGGCGACCAGGAGATCCACCAGGCCCAGTAGAGGATGGTCCAGCCGCCGAACCAGCCTTCCTGGCTGGGCGGCTCGTAGGCGAAGGTGCGGAACGACAGCTGGACCAGGCCAGACAGGTAGTTGCCGATGTTCTCGCTCAGCGCCTCGAAGAGGAAGACCGTGGGCCCCGCCACAATGACGAAGGCCAGCAGGATGAAGGCCAGCACGAGATTGAACTCGCTCAGGCGGCGCACGCCCTTGTCCAGGCCCGAGACGGCCGACAGCCCGGCCAGGCCGACCACGATGACGATGACCGAGATGCGGAACAGCGCCGTGGAGGTGTCCCATCCCGTCACCGTATGCAGGCCGGCGGCCAGCTGCAGCGCGCCATAGCCCAGCGTGGTGGCGATACCCGCGATGGTGCCCACCAGCGCGAAGGCATCCACGCTGTGGCCGATGGGGCCGTTGATGCGCTTGCCCAGCAGCGGGTACAGGCCCGAGCGCATGGTCAGCGGCAGGTTGTAGCGAAAGCCGAAGTACGCCAGCACCAGGCCCATGGTCCCGTAGACGGCCCAGGCATGAAAGCCCCAGTGGAAGAAGGTGGACTGCAGCGCCTCGCGCGCGGCAGCCGGCGTGGAAGGCACGGCCGTGGGCGGCTTGAGGAAATGCTGCAGCGGCTCGCCCACGCCGAAGTACATCAGGCCGATGCCCATGCCGGCGGCGAACAGCATGGCGGTCCAGGAGATGAAGCTGAACTCGGGCTCCGCATCATCGGGACCCAGGCGGATATCACCGAAACGGCTGGACGCGACGAAGATCAGAAAGACCAGGAACAGCGTGACCGAGACGGCATAGAACCAGTCCATGTGCCCCACCACCCAGGCCTGGGCGCTGGAGAACAGCCGGTCGGCGCTGTCGGGCATGAGGCCGCAGTACAGCAGCAGCAGGCCCAGCACCAGCAGGGAAGGAATGACGACGGGGCCGGAGAACGTGATGCGCGGAGCAGGCTCGGCAGGCGATGGCGTGGCCGCCTGCGGTGCATCCGGTGGCGCGGGTGGCGCCGGTCGGGGATCGGTGGTCGTGTCTGGCATATACCCTCTCTCTTGTGATCAATGGTGTGCCCGGGAACCGATTCGCAATGGTGGCGGACCTGCCCTTGTGGGGCGGGCCGCGTTCCCTGCTCGGGGGATGTCCGCCGGGCAAAGGCCGCAAGTATGCAAGGGCGGCGTGGAAGCAGGCGTCGGACGCCAACGCCAAAGGCTTCCGATTTGCTGACTTCAGGGCCGACGCCCCAGCACGCTGCTCCAGCGCGCCAGCGCAGCCAGTACGGCGGGCCAGAACACGGTATTGGCAATGTCGTGCAGGCTGGCGCCCCAGCGCCAATACCCCAGGCTCGCGATATCGTCGCGCATGTCCAGCAGCTCGCCCGTCATGGCCACCGCCAGGGCCGCCAGGAGGGGCGTCCAGCTGCCCAGGGGTCTGCGCAGCACGGCGCAGGCGGCCAGCGCCACCGTCAGGCCCACGTAGATATGCAAGGCGTCCTTGGACAGCCCCGAGGCACCCACGACGGCCATTTTGATGGCCTGGACAGCCGACGGCTCCATCCGCAGCTTTCAGCCGGCCAGCTTGGCCACCACGGCCGGGGCGATGACGCGGTGGGCCGGCGCCACGCCCAGCATGTAGATACGGCCCAAGGCATTGTGCACATGGACCACGGTGGACATGGCCACGGTGAAGGTGGCCGATGACAGGCCCTCGGGCCGGGGCAGCTTCATGAGGGAGACCTGCACGTCCAGATGCCGGTCGCTGTCGCCCAGCACCACTTCGCTGTCGCTCAGGGCATGGACACGGAAGATGCCGGCACGGTCGCCCACGCGGTAGCTCGATGGCTGGCGCTGCGCATCGACGCCGCTGAGCGTGCCCAGGTCCTTGATGCCGAAGGGCGCCACCACGCGGTTGCGCAGGCGCATCAGAAAGTCGATCCAGCCCGGCGTGCGGCCCACGCAGCGCAGGTACAGCGCCATGGGGCTGCTGCCGTCGTCCGGCAATTGCAGCTGGTAGCTGTCGTGGAAATAGGCGGTCTTGAGGCGGTCCTGCAGGGCGCTGCCCGCGGGAACCGGAGAGAGGATAACTTGTGCCATGGAGCGGAGGGTGATGAAAAAAGGGGGCGGTCCTGCAGCCATCATAGGCCGCAGGGCCGCCCCCTTGTCAGGGCGCCATCAACGCTGCATCAGCGCTTGTCGCTCACCTTGATGCGGGCGTTGGGAACCTCGCCGAACATCTCGGGCGCATACAGCGCCTCCACCCGCGTGGGCGGCAGCGCGAAGTCGCCGGCATTGTTCAGCCGCACGGTGTACTCCACGCGCGTGCTGCCCTTGGGCAGGTACTGATAGTAGGCGCGGTAGGCCTCGAAGCTGCGCTCTTCATAAGCCAGCCAGCCCGCGCCTTCCGCGCGCTCGCCGCCCGAGGCGATCTCCGAGTCGCGCCCCAGACCGCCGCCCAGGATGGTGGCGCCCGTGGGCACGGGGTCGGTGATGGCCACCCAGGTCATGTCGGTGCGGGCCTGCACCTCCAGCGTGACGCGCAGCACGTCGCCGCGCGAGTACTGGCCTGCGGGCAGGCTCTTGTCGGCCTGCTCCACGGGCTTGACCGTGCGCGTGACGGTGTAGCCGGCGCTGAACGGCGCCTTCAGCTGCACGGCCGCCACGGACTGCAGCGTGAGCCAGGGCTTGCCGGTGCCCTGCTGGGTCACCGTCAACTGGCCCTTGCGGGCATCACCCACCGCGCTCCAGGGCAGGAACATGGTGTTGTTGCGCAGGCCGCCGACCACCGTGGTCGCGCCGAAGCTGGACGCCTGGTGCGCCGCGCCCTCGGTGTCGCTGGCGCGCATGCGCGTGACCTGGCTCCACTCCACGCGGGCCTGGGACGCGCCCAAAGCCGCCTGGGTGGCGCCCGTCACGGGCGTGGCCTCGAACTGCTGCGAGAAGCGCTGCAGTGCCAGCGCGCCCCACAGGTTGGCCGTGGTTGTGCCCCAGGCGCCGTTGCTCTGGCGCGAGATGAAGCCGTTGGCCAGGCGCGGCAGCTCTTCCTTCCACGTCGGGTCGTCCATGTTGACCAGCATCAGGCGGGCCAGGTTGACCTCGGGGCCCTGCATCAGCCACCACCACTGGTCGTCCTGCTCGTTGCTGAACGCCACGCGCGTGCCCTGGTAGCTCAGGCGGGCGCGCAGGATCTGCTGGGCCTGGGCCAGCTGCTGTTCGCGCTGGGGCAGCTCGCGCATGTGCTTGAGCAGGGCCACCCAGTCGATAACGGCATGCGTGGGCCAGTCGTTGGGCGCGATGGTGATGCTGTCGAGCATGCGCGGATTGGCGCGGCCCGTCAGCGCCAGCGCCTGGATGGCGGCCAGCTTGCGCATGTCCAGATCCTTGCGCGGGCTCCAGAAGCTGCGCTGGATACGGCCTTCGACGAAGGCGATCAGGCCGTTTTCCATGCGCTCGCGCTCGGCAGCCGGCAGCACGAAGCGCTTGTCCACGCCCTGTGCCAGTGCCGAGAGGTTGAGCAGGTGGGCCGTCAGCGTATCGCTGCCGCGGGCCGCACGGCCCGAACCGTCGCCTGCCAGCGGAAAGTAGCTGGCCAGGCCGTCGCCGTCCAGGTAGCTGGGCAGCTGGCCCATCGTGGACTGCCACAGCGTGGCGTCGCTCATGCCCACGGCCTTGCTGGTGACCTGCTCCAGGCAGCTGTAGGGATAGCGCGCCCACCAGTCGCGCACGCCCGGCAGGCCTTCAGCCAGCTTGGGCGCCAGCGACATGCGCAGGCCGCCGCGGCCGGACAGTGCATCGGCCGGCAGTTGCACGGGCAGGTTGATGCTGCCATCGACCTGCATCAGCGTGCCCTGCTGCACCGTCAGCGGCACGGCCGGGATGATGCGCTGGCTGACCTTCAGCCTGTCGCTGGCCGGCTTGTCACCGCCTGCGGTGTCACGGGCCTCAATCTCCCAGATCAGCGCCTCGGCGCGCGTCTGGCCCAGCTGGGCCGGGGCCGTGACGTTCCAGGCCACCTCGCGCGCCTCGCCCGCGGGAATCTCCACGGTCTGCGCTGCCAGCTCCAGCAGCGTGGCACGCGGCGTGACCTGCACCTTCATGGCCTTGGCCGAGGTGTTGCGCAGCGTGACCATGGCACGGAACTGGTCCTCCTCGCGCACCAGCGGCGGCAGGCCGCTGATGATCTGCAGGTCCTGGGCCGTGCGGATGGGCGCCTGGCCCGTGCCGAACATCGACACGCCATGGTCGGCCACCGCCACCACCTGGAAGGTGGTCAGCGAGTCGTTGAGCGGCACGCTGACCTGGGCCTTGCCCTGGGCATCGAGCACCACGCTCGGATTCCACAGCAGCAGCGTCTCGAACAGCTCGCGCGTCTGGCTGCGGCCACCGCCGCCGCCAGCGGCCACGGCCTTGCGGCCGTAGTGGCGCCTGCCGATCACCTCCATCTGCGCGGTCGAGGTCTGCACGCCCCACTCGCGGCGGCGCAGCATGGCGTCGGCCAGCTGCCAGCTGGTGTTGGGCATGAGCTCCAGCAGGGCCTGGTCCACGACCGCCAGCGCCACCTCGGCGCCAGCGGCGGGCTTGCCGTCGGGCAGCGTGGCGCTGATGGTGACCTTGGCGGTGCCGCGCACCTGGTAGCTGGCCTGGTCGGCCGTGACCTTGACGTCGATGCGATGGGCCTTGGTGCCCACGCGGATCTCGGCCATGCCCAGGCGGTAGGCGGGCTTGGACAGATCGACCAGGGCCGTGGGCGCGATGTACTCCTTGCCCTCATGCCAGAAGGCGTTCCACCACTCACGCGGCGCCTTGAAGCCCCAGGTGAAGAAGCTGTACCAGGGCACCTCGCGCAGCCGCCCGCGCAGGGCCAGCACGCTCACGTAGACGTTGGGCCCCCAGTCGGGCTGGACCTTCAGCTCCACGGTGGGGTTCTGGCCATTGAGCTGCATGACCTGGGTGCTGACGATGCCTTCGCGCTCCACTGCGACCAGGGCCGTCGCATAGCGGAAGGGCATGCGCACCTGAAAGCGCGCTGTCTCGCCGGGCTCGTAGCTGCGCTTTTCGGGCAGCACGTCCATGCGGTCATGGTCCTCGCCGCCGAACCACAGTTCGCCCTGGCGCGTGACCCAGACGCTGGAGGCGGCCTGGGCGGGCCGGCCGTCCTTGTCGGAGGCGGTGACGATCAGCTCGACCTCGCCGGGCTGCGACAGCTGGGCCTCGCACTGCACCATGCCCTGGGCATCGCTGTTGCCCGTGCACACCGTGCCCATGGATTGGAGCATGGTCTGGTTGTCATAGCTGTAAAAGCCCCCCACCAGGCGCTTGCGGCTGCTGGTGGTGACGCGGGAGATGGCCTCGACCTTGACCGGCACGCCGGCCTGGGGCTTGCCGTCCACGCCCAGCGCCAGCGCCTGGAACTGCAGCTTGCGGCCCGTGGTGATCCAGCTTTCGGCACGCACGCCGGCCACGATGGCCGCGGGCCACAGCATCTGCGTGCTGCGCAGGGTCTGCACCTCGCCATTGGGGTCGGCATAGGTGGCCTCGATCAGCAGCTCGCGCGGCTCGCGCAGCTTGGGCAGGTTCTCGATCTTGAGCTTGCCCAGTCCTTCACGGTCCAGCGTCACGGGCAGCTTGTCGGCCACCACCTTGCTGTCCTGGGAGGCCGTGGCCTCCTCGTCATCGCTCTGGCCCGTGTCCTGGGCGCTTCGCGGTGCCGAGAAGCTGAAGCCCTGCCAGTCGCTGCGGTCCATCCAGGTGGAGCGCACCAGGGCGGACACGCGCACCGGCAGGTTGGCGGCCGGGCCGCCGGAGACGTAGTTCACCTGCACCTGCACCGGCAGGCTGGAGACGCCGACCAGGGCCTGCTTGCCTTCGGGGCCCACGCGGCCTTCGAGCACGGGCAGGCGGAATTCCTCGACACGGAAACTGCCCGTGCCGAAGCGGTTGTTGCGCCCGCGCGAGCCGTTGCCATCGCCGCGCAGCTCCACGGAATACGAGCCGAGCTTGGCGCCCTTGGGCACGGAGAAGCTGTTTTCCGCACTCAGGCCGCCCGTGCCCGTGGAACGCCACTGCAGCGGCTGCGTGTACTGCTGGCCGCTGCCTTCATGGGTGATGACCAGTTGCGTGGGCCGCTGCTCGGGCAGCGCAAAGCCGCCCTGCCCCTGGCCGATGCCGGTCTGGGTGCGCATCAGGTGCTTCATGGACACGGTCTCGCCGGCGCGCAGCAGCGTGCGGTCGAAGATGGTGTGGGCCACTTCGTCGCGCTGGGCGCTGCGGCTGGTGGGCACGTTGAAGCGCCAGGACTCGATGCCGCGCTGCCAGTCGCTCCAGGTGAAGGCCAGCTCCTGCTGGCCATCCTTGCCCTGGGCGCGCGCGCTGACGAAGTAGGCCGGCGAGCGGTAGCCGACACCGCCCGTGCACTGGGGCGGCTCGGGCGACAGGCCGTCCAGGCGGGCCACGCCGCTGGCATCGGTGGTGGCCGAGGTCAGCACCTTGCCATTGCAGTCGGAGACCTGGACCCTGGCATTGGCCACGGCCTGGCCCTTGTCCAGCGTGGTGACCCAGGCGGCCGCGTTCTCGCGGCCGAGCTTGAAGTGCACGGACAGGTTGGTCACCAGGGCCGAGGTGCGCACATACATGCTGCGCGCCGAGCCGTAGCGCTCATCGAGCAGCGACTGCCCCAGCAGCGGCGAGGCGATCTCGACCACATGAAAGCCCGGCGTGAGCGGAATGCCCACCACCTCGAAGGGGCGCGGATCGCCCTTGACGGGCTTGGGCAGCTCCAGCGTCTTGACGTCGCCCTGGCCGGCCAGCAGCGACAGCATGCGCGTCTGCACATAGTCGCGGTTTTCGTTGTCGATCACGGGCGGCAGCGGGCCCTTGATGTCGCGCGAGGCGCGCTTGCGGTCCATGTCGGAGGACTCGTAGTCGGCCACGCGGCGCATCCAGGCGATGATCTCGGCATCGCTGCCGGGCTGCTTGGTGCTCACGCGGCTGGCGTCCAGGGACCTGGTGGCCAGCTCGGACTCCACATTGCGCAGCGTCACGGGCAGCAGGGCCGGGCCGTCCGGGCCTTCGGCATAGCGCTCGACGATGCCGAAGGGCGAGGCCGCGAACTTGGCCAGCGGCGGCAGCGCGCCCGTGGCCACCTGCAGCGGGAACATGTCGGCATTGCTCAGGCTGCGGCCTGCCGCGTCCTTGAACTGCGGAGGCAGCTCCACCGTGTAGCGCGCCTGGGCCTGCATGGTGGCCGGGAAGCTCAGGTTCTGCACCAGCGAATCCTCGCTGAGCTTTTCGCCGTATTCGCTGTCGATCACGGGCGCCACCTTGGAGGCGCCGCTGCTCAGGCGAATGCCCTCGGCCAGCTTGCGCGGCACGGGGGCATTGAAGCGCAGGCGCATGGGACGGATCGGCAGGCAGGCGGCCTGGGCGTTCTCGCGCTCGCAGCTGAACTCGGCGACGAAGGGCTCGCGCACGCGGTACTCGAAGCGCTTGTCCTGGCGGCTGGCCACGCCGTTGGGCGTGGCAATGCCGGCGCCGAAGACCAGCTTCATGGTCGTGCCCGCCGTCAGGCGGCGGTTGCAGGCCAGCGTGGCGTACTGCAGCGGGTTCTTGGCAGCGGCCTTGTCCCAGCCGCGGTGCTTGAGCAGCTCGTCGCGCTCCTTGCCTTCGATCAGGCGCACGGGAATGCGCTCGCCCACGCCTTCGGCCGTGCACCACATGTGCTGCTGCAGGCTTTGCACGGTGGCCGGGCCCGACAGGCGCAGCGCGAAGTACTGCTCCTCGTCGATCTGTTCATAGGTGTCGGGTGCCATGTCCAGCACGGCAGGGCCGCCGGTCTGGAACTGGTAGCTGGCAGCGCCCGTCACGGCCGTGCCCGCAGGCGACTTGTAACCGGCCACGAGCTGGGCCGTGCAGCGCACGCCGGGCGGCAGGGCCTGCTTGAAGTCGAACACCCATTCGCGGTCGCTGTTCCAGCGGCCCGTGCCCTGGGTGGCCGCCGCATCGCTGCAGCTGAGCGTGACCGGCGCGGCGGCCTTGGGGTCGCCAAAGCGCACGGCCGTGCCATCGAACTGCACCACCACCTGCTCGACCTTGGCCACCTCTCCCTGCGGGCTGAACTGGCGCACGCCCACGGCCTGCGCCGTCAGCGCCGCCGATCCCAGCAGCAGGCCCAAACCCCACCGGCCCCAGGCCCGGCCGTGCGCCGGCGGACTCTGGAACCCCTTGATCGCTGTCGTGCGAAGCACCCCCATGGCAATCCCTTCTGTCGGGCTCAGATGGCCCGGTGTTTTCTTGGAATGAGCAGGCTTTCAGCGCTGCGGCGCGCGCCGTGCACGGTGCACAGGCTGCAAATGAAAAGCCCTGCGCTGCGGCAGGGCTCGGCGGCAAGGGCTGCAACGAGGCAGATGCCCGCCGCCCGCATGCGCCGAATGCAGGGCCGCATCCGCTGCGGCTGAAAACCACTGCGCGGGATGATACCGGGCCGCATCCGCTGCAGGCCCTGCTGCGGGTGCCCGGAACCGGGTCTGCGGTGTATCCATCTGTAAGACATCGGCGCACAAGGGCGTCATATATGTCCGATCACAAGGATTCGCGCCACCCACTGCACCGTCAGCTCCGGCGATGGCCGTACCAAAACACAGCGCTTGCCGGTTCACAGCGCCTGCCGGTCGCGGAGGCTGTCGCCCCGCAGTCCGCCTGTCTTACTGCGGCTGGAAGCCGCTGGTCTGGATGATGCGTTTCCAGACCTGGGTATAGGCCTGCTCGCGCTCGGCCAGTTGCGCGGGCGGCATGTGGCCCACGGTCAGGCCCAGGGCGGTGAGCTGCTCGTGCACATCGGGCTGCTTGAGCACGGCGGCCACGGCGGCGGAGAAGCGGTCGATGAAGGCCTGGGGCGTGCCGCGCGGCGCGTAGATGCCGTAGTAGGGCGTGTCCTCGAAGCCCTTGACGCCCTGCTCGGCCAGCGTGGGCACTTCGGGCATGGTGGCCTGGCGGCGCGTGCCCAGCACGCCGATCACGCGCAGCTTGCCGGCCTTGTGGTTTTCCATGAAGTCCTGCACCGAGGCGATGCCGGCCGGGATCTGGTTGCCCAGCATGTCGGCCAGCATGGGCGCGCTGCCCCGGTAGGGCGCGGCCACCAGGTCCAGCCTGTAGTGCTCGCCCAGCAGCCTGACCAGGAATTCCGGCGTGGACGCGGGCGCGGGTATGCCGATGCTGCCGCGCTTTGCGCCCTGGCGCACCCACTCCACATACTCGGCGAGGTTGCGCGCAGGCGTGCTGGCGGAGACCGCCAGCGCGTTCACGAAGGTGGCAAAGCCGGCCACGGGAACGAAGTCATGGGCCGGGTCGAAGCCCGGCTTCTTCACCACCTGGGGCAGGATGGAGATGGTGTGGTCATGCGTGAGGAACAGCGTGTGGCCATCGGCCGCAGCCGCCTTGAGCTGCTGCGCCGCGATCTGGCCGCCCGCGCCGGGGCGGTTGTCCACCAGCACCGTGGTGCCCAGCACGTCCTTGAGACGGTCGGCCAGCAGGCGTGCGATGGCATCCGTGCCGCCGCCCGGCGGAAAGCCCACGAGGATGCGAATGGCCTGCCCCGGCTGGGCCCAGGCCAGCGGAGCCAGGGCGGACGAGGCGGCAACGGCGGTCACTGCGCCGGCGGCGCGCAGCGCCCCCGTCAGCAGTTGGCGGCGGGAGGATGTCATGGCGTGGCTCCGGCGAACGGGGGGATCAGCCCAGGCGCGCGTTCAGGCGTGCATTCAAGCGCGCCTGGTGGCCTGCCAGCTGCTTGCGCACCTGGGCCGGCGCCGTGCCGCCCAGGGTGTTGCGCGCATTGAGCGAGCCTTCCAGGCTGAGCGCCTCGAAGACATCGGCCTCGATGCCGGGATTGAAGGCCTGCAGTTCGGCCAGCGGCAGCTCGGTCAGGTCCACGCCCTTTTGCGAGGCCAGCTTGACGGCATGGGCCACGGTCTCGTGCGCGTCGCGGAAGGGCAGGCCCTTCTTGACCAGGTAGTCGGCCAGGTCGGTGGCCGTGGCGTAGCCCTTGAGCGCGGCGGCGCGCATGGCTTCGGCGTTGACGGTGATGCCGCCCTTCTTGCCGCCCGTGGCCGGGTCGGCCTGGCCGCCGATCATCTCGGCGAAGATGCGCAGCGTGTCCTTCAGGGTGTCCACCGTGTCGAACAGCGGCTCCTTGTCTTCCTGGTTGTCCTTGTTGTAGGCCAGGGGCTGGCCCTTCATCAGGGTGATCAGGCCCATCAGGTGGCCGACCACGCGGCCGGTCTTGCCGCGCGCCAGTTCGGGCACGTCGGGGTTCTTCTTCTGCGGCATGATCGACGAGCCCGTGGTGAAGCGGTCGGCGATGCGGATGAAGCCGAAGTTCTGGCTCATCCAGATGATCAGCTCTTCGGACAGGCGGCTCACGTGCACCATGCACAGGCTGGCGGCGGAGGTGAATTCGATGGCGAAGTCGCGGTCGCTGACGCCGTCCAACGAGTTCTGGCAGACGCCTTCCATGCCCAGGGTGCGGGCCACGCGCTCGCGGTCCAGCGGGTAGGTGGTGCCGGCCAGGGCGGCGCTGCCCAGCGGCAGCACGTTGACGCGGCGGCGCAGGTCCAGCATGCGCTCGGCGTCGCGCTTGAACATTTCCACATAGGCCAGCAGGTGGTGGGCAAAGCTCACGGGCTGGGCCACCTGCAGGTGGGTGAAGCCGGGCAGGATCACGTCCACGTTCTTCTCGGCCACTTCGACCAGGGACAGCTGCAGCTCGCCCAGCAGGCCTTCGATGAGGTCGATCTCGCCGCGCAGCCACAGGCGCACGTCAGTGGCCACCTGGTCGTTGCGGCTGCGGCCCGTGTGCAGGCGCTTGCCGGCGTCGCCCACCAGCTGGGTCAGGCGGGCCTCGATGTTCAGGTGCACGTCTTCCAGGTCGAGCTTCCACTCGAACTGGCCGGATTCGATTTCCTGCGTGATCTGCGCCATGCCCTTGCGGATGGCTTCATGGTCGGCGGCGGCGATGATGCCCTGGGCCGCCAGCATCTCGGCATGCGCCAGGCTGCCCGTGATGTCGGCCTGCCACAGGCGCTTGTCGAAGAACACGCTGGAGGTATAGCGCTTGACCAGATCGCTCATCGGCTCTTCGAAGAGAGCGGACCAGGCCTGGGCCTTGGTATCGAGCTGGTTGTGCGAGGCGGACGTTGGTTGATTGGCAGACATGTGAGGACGCGATCTTCGATGGGGCTGTGCAGGCAGCGCAGGCGGCGGGCGGCATCGCCCCCCGGCGCAGGCAGGAAGCGAAGATTCTATCGACCTGGGCGGCGCCACGCCCGTGCAGGGGCCTACACGGGCCTGCATGGGCGTGCATGGGTGTGCATGGGCGGTGTGACCGCTGTGCAGGCCCGCCCGGCATGACCATAATCCGGGCATGCGGCGCGAACCCCACCCGCCGAAACACTACCTGCCGCCCCTTGCCGACCCAGCCGACCCCCACCACTGCCCCCCCGCCCCTGCCTGCGGCGCTGGTCTTTGACGCCTGCAACGTAGGCGTGGTGCTGCGCGCCGTGCTGTTTGTGCAGGCCGTGGTGGCAACGGCCTCGATGTTCGGCGCCGACTCGCCCCTGCAGTGGCTGCAGGGCATGGCCCTGCTGACCGGCGCCTGCCTGCCCGGCACGCTGGTCTGGCTGGTGGCCGCCTGCCTGCTCAAGCACCCGCTGCAGCGGCTGCCCGCCTCCGGCCAGTACGCGGCCGGCGTGCTGCTGGGCATGGCGGCCGGGCTGTATGCCTGCGCCATGCTGCACCTGGCCGGCGGCACCAGCGCCCCCTGGCTGGCCAGCGCCGTGTCCGGCGGACTGCTGGCAGCCCTGCTGGTCGCAGCCCTGGTGCTGCGCGCACGCGGCCACGCACCCGCCGACACGCAGGCGCGGCTGGCCGAGCTGCAGTCGCGCATACGCCCGCATTTCCTGTTCAACACGCTCAACAGCGCCATCGCCCTGGTGCGCGCCGAGCCCGCCAAGGCCGAGGCCCTGCTGGAGGACCTCAGCGACCTGTTCCGCTATGCGCTGGCCGAGCCGCACAGCACGACCACGCTGGCCGAGGAGATCGAGCTGGCCCAGCGCTACCTGGCCATCGAGCAGGTGCGCTTTGGCGAACGGCTGCAGGTGCGCTGGCAACTGGACCCTGCCGCCCACGGCGCCCTTCTGCCGCCGCTGCTGCTGCAGCCGCTGGTGGAAAACGCCATACGCCATGGCGTGGAGCCCAGCGCACGCGGCGGCAAGCTGCAGGTGCGCACCGAGCGCCGTGGCGATCTGGTGGAGGTGCGCATCACCAACACCCTGCCTTCCGAGATCGATTCCGCCAGCGCAGCCGGCACGCGCGGCAACGGCATTGCGCTGGCCAATGTGCGCGCCCGGCTGTCGCTGCTGCACGACCTGCAGGCCCACCTCACGGCGCGCACGCTCAACGGGCATTTCGTGGTGCGCATCAGCCTGCCGCTGGCACCGCCTGCCAGCCAACCCACGAAGGCTTTATCGAAGAAGAAGCACCATGCACATCCTGATCGTTGACGACGAAGCCCTGGCCCGCGCGCGGCTGCGCACCCTGCTGGCCGACGTGCAGGCATGCACGGGCAGCGGCCCGCACCAGGTCAGCGAGGCGGCGGACGCCCGCCAGGCCATGGCCGTGCTGCAGGCGCCGGGCCCGCGCCCCGTGGAGCTGGCACTGCTGGACATCCACATGCCCGGCCAGGACGGCCTGGCCCTGGCCCATATGCTGCGCCGCCTGCCGCTGCCGCCTGCCGTGGTCTTCGTCACCGCCCATGCCGGCCACGCGGTCGAGGCCTTCGACCTCGATGCTGCCGACTACCTGACCAAGCCCGTGCGCCGCGAACGCCTGCAGCAGGCCCTGGCCAAGGCCGCGCGCACGGCCGCGCACCAGACGGCCGAACGCGACAGCGGCCCCGTGCTGCTGATACAGGACCGGGGCGCCACCGTGCGCCTGCCCCTGTCGGAGGTGCTCTACCTCAAGGCCGAACAGAAATACGTGACCGTGCGCACCGTGGGCCGCAGCTACATCCTCGACGGTGCACTGGCCGACCTGGAGGCCCGCCACGCCGATCACCTGCTGCGCGTGCACCGCAACGCCCTCGTGGCACGCAGCGCCCTGCGCAGCCTGGAGCGCCACGACGACCCCACCGAAGGCGAAGGCTGGGCCCTGCGCCTGCACGGCATCCCCGAACTGCTCATGGTCTCGCGCCGCCAGCTCCCCCAGGTCCGCGCCGCCATCCGCGACGAAGGACAGCCCGGCTGAGGCGCAGGGCTCAAGGAGCCCGGCCCAAGACAGCCCCCCGCGTCAGAAAGCACGCCCGCAACACAAGCATGGCCCAACGCGAGGGACACCGAGCAAGGGCCTATGCCGGCCGCGCCGCCCCGCAGCGAGGGTGTCGTCCCCCTCGGGGGGAAGGCGCGCAGCGCCTCAGGGGGCTACATTTTTCTAGACAGATCCCACATCGCATCCACCAGCAGATCGATGTCCCGCGCGTCATGCCACAGGTGCGTGGACACGCGCACGCCGTAGTGGTCTGCCGCCGCGCCGATCACGGGGAAGTTGGAGTTGCGGATCACGAAGCCCTGCGGATAGTCGCTGAGCATGCGCGCCACGAAGGTCGAGGACTTGGTCCCGTTCATCACGTCGTCCTTGTTCTGGAACGGGTTGAAGCAGGTCAGCGCCGACAGCAGCTTGGGATCGTCCTTGGGCGAGTACAGCGAGTCCACGCCCCAGCGCTCGACGATCTTTTCCTTGAGGTAGGACGACAGCGTCAGGTCATAGGTCTCGATCTTCTTGCGGCCGATGCTGTCCCACTGCGCGCAGGCCTGGGCCAGCGCCATGAACATGGGCGTGTGCACGCTGCCGCAGGAAGTGACCGAGGCGGCGATGTCGTAGGTCTCCTTGGCCGTGGTCGTGCGCTCCAGCGCCGGGTAGGCGCTGGTGTGCACCGGGTACCACTTGGGCAGGGGCAGCGGGTTGGAGGCGCGGATCTTGTTGCGGATGATGAGGATGCCCGTGGAGCCCGGGCCGCACTGCCACTTGTGGCCCGCGCCCGACATGAAGTCCATGCCCAGCTCCGCATAGTTGTAGGCCATCATGCCCGGCAGGTGGGCGCCGTCCACGATGCTGATCAGGCCGTGCGCCTTGACCACGCCCATCAGGTCGGCAATGGGCAGCATGGTGCCGGTCTTGTAGGTGGGAGAGGACCACATCATGGCGCGCACGCGCTTGCCCTGGGCCTTGAGCGCGCGGATGCGCTCGTCGAACAGGTTCACGTAGGTGGCGGCCGTCTGGTTGTTGCCCACGGGCAGCGCAATGCGCGAGACCTCGATGCCGTAGCGGTCCTGGGCGATCTTCAGCGGCGTGTCGCCGCCGCCGTGCTCGTGGTTGGTGGTCACCACCACGTCGCCACGCTGCCAGTCGATGCCCAGGATGGCGTGGCACATGCCCGAGGAGGTGTTGGCCGAGAAGGCCAGCTCGTCGGCATCCACGCCAAAGCCCGGCGCCACCTGCTTGCGCAGGTCCAGCAGGTTGCTGTAGCCGTTGCCCGAGTCGGCGGCCTTCTTGCGGTTTTCGGTATCGAACACATCGAGCACCAGCTTGGGCATGGAGCCCGCCGTGCCGATGTTCATGTAGGTCTTCTCGGGCTTGAGGATGAACATGCTCTGCACGTCGGTCCAGAAGGCCTCGTCACGCATGAGCTGCTCGCGCAGCGCAGCGGCCGAGGTCTGGGCATTGCCGCTGCCGCAGGCAGCCAGCAGCGGGCCCAGCGTGGCTGCGCCGGTGCCGTAGCCCAGCATGCGCAGGAAGTCGCGGCGCTTGGAAGTCCAGCGCGCGGGATAGCCGGATTCGCCGGCGGCCGCAGTGGCGGTCAGGGATGTGGCCTGCTCGGCCGCGATCTGGGGGTGTCGTGCGTTCATGCGGTCCTCCTGTCGTTGCGCAAGCGGTCAGCGGCGGCCGACGATGGCCGAGATTTCGATCTTCACATCGCGCGGCAGGCGCGCCACCTCCACCGTGGCCCGAGCGGGGGCGCCGGTCTTGAAGTACTCGCCATAGACCTTGTTCATGGCGGCGAACTCGTTGAGGTCCTTCATGAAGACCGAGGTGGACAGCACATCCTCATAGCCCAGTCCCTGGGACTTGAGCTTGGCGCCGATGTGGTCCAGCACGGCGCGCGTCTGCTCCTCGATGGTCGTGCCCTGGATGGCCGTGCCCTGCGCGTTCAGCGGCAGCACGCCCGAGAAGTAGATCGTGTTGCCATGCGCCACCATCTGCGAATACGGGCCGATGGCCGGATAGATCTGCGTGGTGGACAGCACCTCGCGCTTGTGGGGCGCGGCGCAGCCCGCCAGCGTCGCTACCGCCGCCGCCACACCGCATGCCAGCGCCACGCGCCGCAGGTTCGATCGAATATCCATGGTATTGCCTTTCTGAAACAAGAATACAAACTGCCACTGCCGTGCCGCGCATTACTGCAACGGCGCCCCGGAAACACTTCGTCACCATTTAATTGGGTCATCGAAGGCGACATGAATCATTGACACAAAATGATTCGAATCAGTGATTTCACGGAGAAATTCTAGGCAGGGATCTGGAGCATTCGATAATGAATTTTCCCCTACGCACCACTACGCAGGACCGCTTGCGCAGTGCTACGCAGCAGGATAACTCTCTTCTGAAACAACGGCTTGGCACGGAACCTGCTCAACCGTAGCCAGGCATGTCAGACAGATGAGGGACGGCGCACCACAATACGGCAAAACCATTATTCAAGACCCCAAAAAGGGGACAACGCACCAAGAAAATGCATATCGGATTCCCTATGTCAATGGGATATTCTTTCGTGCGCGAAATATATTATCCATGGCATTTTCCTTGGGATATTCAAATTCCTTTTCCTGCGCGCGTGGATATGCAGCGCGCACAGGCCATTGGCAGATACGACGCCCGCCATTCAAGGTCCGCTGCCGGGCCCCGGCGCCATGCGCGCAAGCCCTGTTGACAAGGTCCGTGCACTGGGCGGAAAAGATCGTCGGTGCACCCCACACAGGCTCCCATGCAACTTCCGCTGAAACTTGCGCTTCTGTCGATTGCCGCCATCGCGCTGGCCCTGGGCCTGGTCGCGGTGACCGTGCAACACCAGACACTGGAGCTGGCCCGCCAGGAACGAGAGCTGGTCGAGACCGCCTACCTGCACAGCAAGGAGACCGAGCTGCGGCACTACGTGCAGCTGGCGACCACGGCGCTGGCGCGCATCCAGTCCAGCGGCGAGGAGCCATCCGTGCAGCGGCGCCAGGCGCTGGATACGCTGGCGCGCATGCAGTTCGGCGAGGACGGCTACTTCTTTGTCTACGATGAACACGGCAACGTGCTGCTGGATGCGCGGCAGATGGGCCTGTCGGGCGTGGACCTGTGCGATCCCAACAGCCCGGGCGGCGCAGGGCCCGCCAGGATCATCCTGGATGCCGCGCGCAGCGGCGGCGGCCTGGTGCGCTACCAGTGGCAAAAGCCGTCCTCGCTGCGTACCGAGGCCAAGCTCGCCTACGTGGCCACGGTCCCCGAATGGGGCTGGTCGCTGGGCACGGGCCTGTACCTGGACGATGTGGAGCAGGCGCTGCGCCAGATCGACGAAAGCGCCCAGGCCAATATCGCGGCCACGCGCTGGCGCATCTTCGGCATTGCGGCGCTGTGCATCGTGCTCATCGGCGTGGCGGGGCTGGCGTTCAATCTCAGCGACCACCGCGTGTCCAGCACCAAGCTGCAGCGCCTGGCCCAGCGCGTGGTGCATTCGCAGGAGGAAGAACGCACGCGCGTGGCGCGCGACCTGCATGACGGCGTGGTCCAGGTGCTGGTCTCGTCCAAGTTCCTGCTGGAGACGGCCCAGGCCCAGCTCAGGCGTCTGGCCGCACAGGACCCGGCCACGGCCCAGCGCATGGTGGACCAGGGACTGGAGCAGCTCAACCACGCGCTGGTGGAGATACGGCGCGTCTCCCACGGCCTGCGCCCCGCCCTGCTGGACGACCTGGGCCTGGCCCCGGCCCTGGCACTGATGAGCCAGCAGATGCAGGCCGAGGACGGCCTGCGCATGCAGTTCGGCTGCCGGGGCGAGACCCGCTTTCTGCCGCCCAGCCACGCCACGGCCCTGTTCCGCGTGGCCCAGGAGGCCGTGACGAATGCGCAAAACCATGCGCAGGCCACGCGCATCGACGTCAGCCTGCACTTTCAGCGCCGCCGCGTGGTGCTGCAGGTCAGCGACGACGGCCAGGGCTTCGACATGCGCCGCGTGCAGCGCGACCGCCAGGGCGGCATCGGCCTGCGCAACATGCGCGAGCGCATCGAGGGCCTGGGCGGCCATCTGAGCATCAGCTCGGGCGCCCGGGGCACCCGGCTGGTCGCCGTGCTCTACCGCAGCGGCGGCATGCCGCTGTCTCCCTCACCGGAATTCGAACTCCCACAGGCCGCTGCATGAACCCCATGATCCGCATCCTCCTGGTGGACGACCACCCTCTTGTGCGCGACGGCGTGTCCATGCGCCTGCAGGCCACCGACCATATCCGTGTCGTGGGCGAGGCCGCCAGCATGGACCAGGCCCTGCCGCTGGCGCGCGAGCTGTCGCCCGACCTGGTGGTGACCGACATCCGCATGCCGGGCGCCAGCGGCATCGACCTGGCCGCGCTGTTCCGCGATCAGTTCCCCCTGGTGCGCGTGCTGGTGCTGTCCATGCACGAGGACCCCGAATACGTGCGGCGCGCCGTGGCACTGGGCGCACGCGGCTATGTGCTCAAGGATGCACCGGCGCAGCAGCTCATCGAGGCCATAGACCGGGTCTACGCGGGCGGCCTGTATTTCAGCCCCGGCCTGCAGCCCGTGGTCGAGGACGACGGCGCCGGTGCCGGCCCCCGGCGCGCCCTCACGCCGCGCGAGGCCAGCGTGCTGCAGTGGATCTCGGAGGGCCGCTCCAACAAGGAGATTGCAGCGCTGATGGGCACCTCGGTGCGTACCGTGGAAACCCACCGGCTGCACCTGCGCCGCAAGCTGCGCATCGACGGCCATGCGGCCTTCATCAAGTACGCCGTGGACTATGCCGACCTGCTGGGCAGCACGCCCGTGCAGGCCGGTGCGGGATAGCCTGAAACGCCGCCCCCTCAGTGCGCGTGCGCCGCGCGGCTGACCACGGTGACCAGCACGATGCCCAGCATCAGCCAGCCCACCTGGGCCACGGTCTCGCGCGCGCTCAGGCGCTTTTGCAGCTGGGGAATCAGGTCGGCCAGCGCCACGTAGATGAAGCTGCTGGAGGCCACGGCCAGGAAGTACGGCAGCAGCTCCTGCAGCTGGCCGACCAGGAAATAGCCGCCAATGCCGCCCAGCGTGGTCACGGCCCCGGCCATGGACACCTTGATCAGGGCCACGCGCCGGTTGGAGCTGGACTGGCGCAGCACCACGATGTCACCCATGTGGTGTGGCACCTCGTGGGCCAGCACCGACACCGCCGCGATCAGCCCCAGGCGCATGTCGGCCATGAAGGCGGAGGCGATCAGCACGCCATCGCCGAAGCAGTGCACGCTGTCGCCGGTCAGCACCGCCCAGCCGCCGTGGCGGTGGCCATGATGGTGGCCATGGGAATGGTCATGGGCGTGGCCCTGGTGATCGTGATGCTCGTGGTGATCGTGCTCATGGGCCGGCGGCGCGCCGTGCTCATGCCCGTGGTGCCACAGCTCGGCCTTGGACAGCAGGAAAAAGAACACCAGGCCCACCAGCAGCGTGACGAACAGGTCGTGCGCGCCGGCCTCGCTCTCGAAGGCTTCGGGCAAGAGGTGCATGAAGGCCGTGGCCAGCAGCGCGCCCGCCGCCAGGCTCAACAGCCGCTGCGGCATCATGCCCGGCGAGCGGTTGCCTCCCAGCCCCATCAACAACGCGGCCACCCAGACGCTGCCAATACCGGCGGCCAGGGTGGCCAGAATGATTGCTACCAATGTCATAGCGATTTGTGCTTCAACCGTATGCCCTTGCAGGCGAAACCCGCGAATTCTCGCAGAAAGACCGGCCCCATCGCAGCCGTGGCCTGCGATCCCATGAAGGAAGCAGGCCACGGTGTCGGGCGCCCTCGGTTTCAGCCTACAGAAGCTGTCAAGCCCCCCCTGCGCGAATAAAGTTGAAAGCTAGTCAGCAATACCTTAAAAACTGGCGCGTCCTCACACCAGGGACACCGAGGAAGGGCCTACGCCGGCCGCGCCGCCCCGCACCGAGGGTGTCGTCCCCCTCCCGCGAAGCGAGAGAGGGGGAAGCGGCGCAGCCGCTCAGGGGGTCACCCCATGCTTATTGAACCAGGCCAGCATTTTTTGCCAACCGTCGCGCGCAGCCTGCGCGCGGTAGCTGGGCCGGTAGTCGGCATGGAAGGCGTGTGGCGCCTCCGGGTAGATCACGAACTCCGAGGCCTTGGCCGCTGCCGAGCCCTGCTTGAGCGCCTCGCGCATGCGCTCCACGGATTCCAGCGGAATGCCCGTGTCCTGCCCGCCATACAGGCCCAGCACCGGCGCCTTGAGGCTGGAGACCAGCTCCAGCGGATGGCGTGGCTGCAGCGCGGTCTTGGCGCCTTCCAGCCGGCCGTACCAGGCCACGCCGGCCTTGACCGGGCCATGGGCCGCATACAGCCAGGTGATGCGCCCGCCCCAGCAAAAGCCCGTGATGGCCACGCGCGCCGTATCGCCGCCCTGCGTGCCCGCCCATTGCACGGCGCCGTCCAGGTCGGCCATGACCTGTTCGTCGGGCACCTTGGAGACCAGCTCGCTCATGAGCTTGGCGATCTCGGTATAGGTCTTGGGATCGCCCTGGCGCGCATACAGATCGGGGGCGATGGTCAGGTAGCCGGCACGCGCCAGGCGGCGGCAGGTGTCGGCAATGTATTCGTGCACGCCGAAGATCTCGGAGATCACCAGCACCACGGGCACATTCTTCTTGCCGGCGGGCGCGGCGCGGTAGGCCGGCACCTTGAAGCCGTTCACGGTGAAATGCACCTCGCCGGCCGTCAGGCCGTCGGCCGGCGTGGAGATGGCGGTCTGCGCCATCAGCGGCGTGGCCGCTGCGGCATAACCCAGGCCCAGGGCCGTCTGCAATGCCAGGCGCCGCGTGGGCCCCTCTTCGCTGCTGCGCCCCGGAACCAGGGCCTTCAGGTCTTGCTGCTGATCGTCACGCATGCATCTCTCCTTGGTGGTGGTTGAGAACCGGCCAAGTCTACGATGCCTGCGTGAAGCTCAATGCGCCTTGTCCCAGTTGGGTCCCAGGCCCACCTCGGCGAGCAGCGGCACCTTCAGGTCGGCCACGCCGGCCATCAGGCGCGGGATCTCGGTGCGCACCCAGTCCGACTCGCCTTCGGGCAGCTCGAACACCAGTTCGTCGTGCACCTGCATGATGACGCGGACCTCGGACTGCCTGGCATCGAGCTCGGCCTGCACCGCCACCATGGCCTTCTTGATCAGGTCGGCCGCCGTGCCCTGCATGGGCGCGTTGATGGCCTGGCGCTCGGCCGCCTTCTTGCGCGGGCCGCTGCCGCCGTTGATGTCCACCAGGTACAGGCGGCGGCCGAAGACGGTTTCCACGTAGCCGTGGTCGCGCGCGAATTCCACCGTCTCGTCCATGTAGCGCTTGACGCCTGGATAGCGCTGGAAATAGCGGTCGATGTAGGCGGCGGCAGCCTTGGTCTCTATGCCCAGGTTCTTGGCCAGGCCAAAGCTGCTCATGCCGTAGATCAGCCCGAAGTTGATGACCTTGGCATAGCGGCGCTGCTCGCTGCTGACCTGCTCCAGCTCCACGTTGAAGACTTCCGATGCCGTGGCACGGTGCACGTCGCGGCCTTCGTGGAAGGCGCGCAGCAGCGACTCGTCGCCCGACAGGTGGGCCATGATGCGCAGCTCGATCTGCGAGTAGTCGGCGCTGGCGATCACATGGCCGGGCGCGGCAATGAAGGCCTCGCGCACGCGCCGGCCTTCGGGCGTGCGGATGGGGATGTTCTGCAGGTTGGGGTCGTTGCTGGACAGGCGCCCCGTCACGGCCACGGCCTGGGCGTAGTGCGTGTGCACCCGGCCCGTGCGCGGCAGCGCCAGCTGGGCCAGCTTGTCGGTATAGGTGCCCTTGAGCTTGGACAGGCTGCGGTGTTCCAGCAGCTTGGCGGGCAGCGGATAGTCCTCGGCCAACTTCTCCAGCACCTCTTCGTCGGTGCTGCGTGCGCCGGTGGCCGTCTTCTTGACCACGGGCATGCCCAGCTTGTCGAAAAAGATTTCGCCCAGCTGCTTGGGGCTGGCCAGGTTGAAGGGCTGGCCCGCGATGTCGTAGGCCTCCTGCTCCAGCTGCACGATGCGCTGGCCCAGATCGTTGCTCTGCCTGGCCAGCGTGGCGGCATCGATGAGCACGCCGTTGCGCTCTATGCGGAACAGGGCCTCGCTGGTGGCGATCTCCAGCTCGTAGATGCCGCGCAGGCCGTCGTGCGCCTGCAGCTGCGGCCACAGCACGCGGTGGACGTCCAGGGTCTGGTCCGCATCCTCGCAGGCGTAGGCGGCAGCCTTGTCCACGGGCACCTGGGCAAAGGGAATCTGGTGGGCGCCCTTGCCGCAAAGGTCTTCGTAGCTGATGCCCGTGCGGTTGGTGTGGCGCAGCGCCAGGCTGGCCAGGCCATGCGGGCGGTGCACTTCCAGCACATAGCTTTGCAGCATGGTGTCGTGCACATAGCCGTGCACCTCGATGCCGGCATTGGCGAAGACATGGCGGTCGTACTTGACGTGCTGGCCCAGCTTGGGCCGGGCCGCATCCTCCAGCCAGGGCTTGAGGCGCTGCAGCACTTCGTCGGCCGGCAGTTGCTCGGGCGCGTCGGGGCCGGCATGGCGCAGGGGGATGTAGGCAGCGGCGCCGGGCTCCACGCTCAGCGAGATGCCGACGATCTCGGCACGCATCTCGTCCAGCGAGGTGGTTTCGGTATCCAGGGCCGTGAGTTCGGCGGCGTTGATCTTGGCCAGCCACTGGTCGAACGCTTCCCAGGTCAGCACCACGTCGTAGTCCAGCGCACGCTGCTGGGCGGTCTCGGCCTCGGCGGTGGCGTCGTCGGATTCGGCCTGCTCCTGGGCAAACATGTCGCCCGTGGACTGGTCGGCACGCGGCTTGGCCGCGGGCTTGCGGCCGGCCTTGACGGCTTGCAGCGCATCGGGCTCGGGCGCGGCACCGCCGAGCATGCGTGCCAGCCCCTTGAAGCCGTAGCGCTCATAGAACTCGCGCAGCGGCGCGGTATCGGGCTCGCGCGGCGCCAGCGCGTCGAGCACGGGCAGGGTGGGCACTTCGACGCTCAGGTCGCAGTCGGTCTTCATGGTGACCAGCTGGCGGCTCAGCGCCAGCTGGCCCGAGGCGATGGCATCGCGCAGGTTCTGGCCGGCCACGCCCTTGATGCCGTCGGCCGCAGCGATCAGGCCGTCGAGCGAGCCGTGCTCGGCCAGCCACTTGACGGCCGTCTTGGGGCCGACCTTGGCAACGCCGGGCACGTTGTCCACGGCATCGCCGACCAGCGCCTGGTAGTCGATCATCTGCGCAGGCGGCACGCCGAACTCGGCCGTCACACCGGCCACGTCGCGGCGCTTGCCGCTCATGGTGTCCATCACCATGATGTGGGGATCCACCAGCTGGGACAGGTCCTTGTCTCCACTGGAGATGACCACGTTCACGCCCTGGGCGGCGGCCGTCTTGGCCAGGGTGCCGATCACGTCGTCGGCCTCCACGCCCTGGATGGCCAGCACGGGCCAGCCCATCAGGCGGACCACTTCGTGGATGGGCTCGATCTGCGAGCGCAGATCGTCGGGCATGGGCGAGCGGTGCGCCTTGTATTCGGGATAGAGCGCATCGCGGAAGGTGGGGCCGCTGGCGTCGAACACGCAGACCGCGTAGTCGGCCGCCACTTCCTTGCGGATCGCCTGGAGCATGTTGATCATGCCGCGGATGGCGCCCGTGGCGGGGCTTTCCGGGTTGCCGGGCTCGGCGCGCAGATCCGGCATGGCGTGGTAGGCGCGGTAGAGGTAGCTGGAGCCGTCGATCAGCACCAGGGTCTTGGAATTGCTCATGCGCCGATTGTGCACGCGCCGGCAGGGGGACAGGGCGGGACAGGGCCCGCCGCAAGACCTACAATGGAGCCCATGCGCGCCGCTCCACTTCTCATCCTCCTGAGCCTGGCCGCCAGCCCCGTGCTGGCCCAGAACCCCACGCCTGCCCCGGCTGCCTCCACCGCCCCCGCGGCGGCGACCGCCGGGCAGACCGCGCCGGACACGGCCAGGCCCGAGGCCCGCGACCGAAGCAACCAGCGCGTGGAACGCATCCATGTGGAAGACGAAGGCAGCCGCGTTGACGAACTGCGCGTGGGCGGCCAGACCCGAAGCATCACCGTGCAGCCCAAGGTCGGCGACATGCCCTCCTATGAGGTGCAGTCCAACGACGGCGCCCGCTCCTCCCGCAACCGCGGCGATGGCGACGGCACCAACGGCACGCGCGTCTGGAACCTCAAGAAGTTCTGATCCTCACCGGACTGTCCGGGCCCCGGGCCCGGCGGCATCCCAGGGGGCAGCACCTGACGGCGCTGCCCTCTTTCCATATCTGACGACAACGATTTCCGCCGAGCCGCGCTGGCCGGCAATGCAAACATGGCCGTTTTCACCGAAGTCTCCGACAAAGATGCGCGCGAGCTGCTGCGCCGCATGTCCCTGGGTTCCTTCAAGGAGCTGCGCGGCATCCAGGGCGGCATAGAGAACACCAACTACTTTCTCACCACCGAGCAGGGCGAGTGGGTGCTGACGCTGTTCGAGCGCCTGACGGCCGAGCAACTGCCCTTCTACCTGTACCTGATGAAGCATCTGGCGCAGGCCGGCATTCCCGTGCCCGACCCGCAGGCCGAGACGCGCAGCGGCGACATCCTGCTGCGCGTGTGCGGCAAGCCCGCCTCCATCGTCAACCGCCTGCCCGGCAGGAGCGAGCTGACCCCCCAGCCCGCACACTGCGCCGCCGTGGGCGAGATGCTGGCGCGCATGCACCTGGCCGGACGCGACTACGATCGCCAGCAGCCCAATCTGCGCGGCCTGCCCTGGTGGAACGAGACCGTGCCCACGGTGATCCCGCACATCGACGCACCCACCGCCGACCTGCTGCGCTCCGAACTGGCCTTCCAGAACCATGTGGCCGCGCTGCCTGCCTATGCGGCGCTGCCGCGCGGCCCCGTGCACGCCGACCTGTTCCGCGACAACGTGATGTTCGATGGCGAGCGCCTGACCGGCTTCTTCGATTTCTACTTCGCAGGCGTGGACAGCTGGCTGTTCGACCTGGCGGTGTGCCTCAACGACTGGTGCATCGAACACGCCACAGGCGCCCATGACGCCGCCAAGGCCAAGGCCATGATCGATGCCTACCAGTCCGTGCGCCCCCTGACCGCCGCCGAGCGAGAACTATTCAACCCCATGCTGCGCGCGGGCGCGCTGCGCTTTTGGATCTCCCGCCTGTGGGATTTCCACCTGCCACGCGAGGCCTCCATGCTCGTTCCCCACGATCCCACGCATTTCGAGCGCGTGCTGCGCCAGCGCCTGGCCCGCCCCGTGGCGCTGGACTGACGTCCCAGGCCGGCCACGACGCGGCTGCCGGAGGGCTTTGCGGTCCACGGGCCGCGCTTCCTCGGGTACAGTCCCCGTTCGGGCGCCAGCGGCGCGGCCCATGCCAGAGGCCATGCCCCATCCAGGCGCCCCGACTTCCTCACCCCATGAAACTTCTCATCGTTCCCGCCCGTACCGGCCTGCAATGGGTGCAGCAGGGCATCCGCACCTTCCGCCAGCAGCCGCTGGCGCTGGCGGCACTGTTCTTTCTGTCGATGGCGGCCATGTCGCTGGTCACGGTGCTGCCGCTGATAGGCCCCGTGATCGCGCTGGGCCTGCTGCCGGCCACATCGCTGGCCATGATGGTGGCGGCGGCCGAAGCCTCGCACGGGCGCGCGCCCACGCCGGCCCTGCTGCTGGTGGCCTTTCGCACCGGGCGCCAGCGCCTGAATTCCATGCTCACGCTGGGCGCCATGTATGCGGCAGGCTTCTTGCTGATCATGGGCCTGTCCATGCTGGTGGACGATGGCCAGTTCGCCAACGTCTACCTGGGCGGCGAACCGCTGACGCGCGAGATCGCCGAATCGCCCGACTTCCAGGCCGCCATGTGGCTGAGCATGGGCCTGTACCTGCCGCTTTCGCTGCTGTTCTGGCATGCGCCGGGCCTGGTGCACTGGCACAACGTGCCGCCGGTCAAGGCCGTGTTCTTCAGCCTGGTGGCGTGCGTGCGCAACATCGGCGCACTGGTGGTCTTCGGCCTGAGCTGGATGGGCGTGTTCATCGTGGCCGGCATCGTGATGGCACTGATCTCGGCCGTGCTGGCCCAGGTGCTGGGCGGCATTGCCAACGGCCTGATGATTGCCACGGCCATGCTGCTGGCCGCCATGTTCTTCACCTCCATCGTCTTCACCTTCCGTGACTGCTTTGCGGCGCCCGATGAAAGCGATGGCAGCGACGCCATCGGCACCGAACCGCCGCAGCCGCCCGGACTGTCCGGCTGACGCCTGCACGGCACCAGATCACCAGGCCCCTTTCGAGGGGCTTTTTCTTTGCCGTTTCTCTGTCGTGCCAGCGGCCACCCGGGCGTCCACATGACGCAGTCACTGTTGTGTCATACGGATGCCATCGCTTTGTCACAGTGCCTGCCTAGCATGCCGTGCGGATGCATAGCCAGCGAGTGCGCAGTGGCATCCCGGCCCATCCCGCCCCCGATGGGCTGATGCAGACAACCCCACAACGGAAGCCCCATGTCCCAATCCACGATGCTCTCCCGCCGCAAGGCGCTGCAATTCCTGACCGGCGCCCCCCTGCTGCCGCTCGGCTCCGCCGTGTCCGCCGCCGGCCTGCTGACCGCCTGCGGCGGTGGCGATGACGGTCCCGCGAAGAACTATGTGGCGGCCAGCTTCACCTCCATGGCCGCGCCCACGCTGGCCACCCCCCAGGCCATGGCCCGGATGACCGTGGCCTCGCAGCTCAAGGTGCAGTACAGCGACAACAGCGAGCAGAGCTTCGACCTGGGCTACCAGCCCTTCTTCGTGACCGGCGACGAAGTGCCGGACGGCAAGGGCGGCAAGATCCTGGCCGGCGGCTACTACGACATCAACAACAACAAGATCATCGACCGCACCGTGGCCGGCAGCGAGCGCCACTTCTTCTCCGATGCGCCCGACGGCACCTCGCTGCTGACCGTGCCCAATGCCAAGGTGGATGGCGTCAAGGGCAAGCCCGTGTTCGCCGTGGTGCAGTTCGAATACACGACCTGGGCGCAGGATGGCAAGACCGACATGTACGGCAAGCTGCCCTCGCCCATCGCCGTGCTGACGCTGGACCAGGACCAGACCACGGGCAAGCTCAGCCTGGTCAAGTACCACAACGTGGACACCTCCAAGGTGCATGGCCTGTGGATCACCTGCGGCGCCAGCCTGTCGCCCTGGGGCACCCATCTGTCCAGCGAAGAGTACGAGCCCGACGCCTTCGCCACCGGCAATGCGCAGTTGCAGGCCTTCAGCCAGAACCTGTATGGCGACCAGACCAAGGCCAACCCCTACCACTACGGCCACATGCCCGAAGTGACGGTCAACGTGGACGGCACGGCCAGCATCAAGAAGCATTTCTGCATGGGCCGCATCTCGCACGAGCTGGTCCAGGTCATGCCCGACCAGCGCACGGCGCTGATGGGCGACGACGCCACCAACAGCGGCTACTTCGTCTTCGTGGCCGACAAGGAAAAGGACCTGTCCTCGGGTTCGCTGTACGTGGCCAAGGTGGGTGCAGGCTTCTCCATCGACCCCGCATCGGGCAGCGCCGCCGCGCTGACCTGGATCAAGCTGGGCTCGGCCACCAGCGCCGAGATCGAGCAGCTGGCCAACACGCTCAAGCCCACGGACATCATGACCGTGGCCAAGACCGATCCGGGCGACGCCAGCTACACCAAGATCACCGCCAACGGCAAGGTGGAGTGGATCAAGATCAACCCCGGCATGGAAAAGGCCGCCGCCTTCCTGGAAACGCACCGCTACGCCGCCTTCAAGGGCGCGAGCATGGGCTTCACCAAGATGGAAGGCACGACCGTCAACGCCAAGGACAAGGTGGCCTACTCGGCCCTGCAGAACTGCGAAAAGTCCATGGTGGCCGGCGATGCGCTGAACGTGGCAGGCAATGGCGTGTCCATCCCCAAGCAGCTCAAGGCCGGCGCCGTGATGGCACTGAACCTGCGCGGTGGCCAGAAGGACACGGCCGGCGCCGCCATCAACAGCGAGTGGATGCCCGTGGACACCAAGGCCCTGCTGGCCGGCGAGGATATCAGCGCCGACGCGCTGGGCAACACCGGCAACCCGAACAAGATCTGCAACCCCGACAACCTCAAGTTCTCGGAGAAGATGCGCACCCTGTTCATCGGCGAGGACAGCGGCCAGCACGTGAACAACTTCCTGTGGGCCTACAACATCGACACCAAGCAGCTGTCGCGCCTGATGTCGATTCCCGCAGGCGGCGAATCCACGGGCCTGCACGCCGTGGACGAGATCAACGGCTGGACCTACATCATGAGCAACTTCCAGCACGCCGGTGACTGGGGCAGCATCCACAACGTGGTCAAGTCCACGCTGGACCCGCTGATCAGCACCAACTATCGCGGCAAGTTCGGCGCCGCCGTCGGCTACCTGACCGGCACCGCTTCCCAGCCCAAGCTGTCGGCCTGACCGCCGCCACAACGCCCCGCCGCCCTGCGGCGCGTGGCGCGTGGCGCGTGGCGCCACAACAATAAGGCCATGGATTTCCATGGCCTTTTTGCATGCCTGCGCCGCAACTGCATGGATGTCATGAACCCGACTCCTGGCGTGCAAAACAAGAGTCATTCTCACCTGCTCGCTATAATTTCTGATGCATTGCGGCGTCGCTAGCCCGCCATCGCACCATCTTCAGCCCCGCCGGATCACGCCCCTCAAGGCCCGGCAGGCGCACGCAGAGCCACACCACAGGAGAGACTCCATGACCCCAGCTTCCCGCATCCTTCGCAGCACGGCCTCCGCATGGCTGGCGGCCGCTGCCACCCTGGCGGTGCCGGCTGCACATGCCGACTATCTCTGGCTGCAGCAGGACGCAGGACAGGCCCGGGCCTATGCCGGAGAACTGCGCAAGCCGCTGCAACAGCTGCCGGCCCTGGAGGACGCCAAGCAGGTCCTGCCCGACGGCAAGAGCCTTCCCCTGAAGGCCGAGGCCAATCATTTCACCGCGGACGCAGGCCAGGGCGATGTGCGCATCGCCGCCACGCGCCCCGGCGCCAATGGCGTGCTGACCTATTACCAGGCCCGTTTCGGCCGCAACGACACCAAGGCCGTGAACGACCTGGAGCTGGTGCCCACCACGGCGGGCGGCGATACGTTCCAGCTGGTGTTCAAGGGCCGCAAGGTCGCGGCCAGCCAGGTCAATGTGCAGACCAGCGAGGGCTGGTACCGCACGCTCACGCCATCGCAGGACGGCACGGTGAGCTTCAAGCCCTACTTCCCGGGCCTGTACGTGCTGGAGGTGACGGCGCGCGTGGACAACGGCTCGGTCACGCTGGACGGAAAGAAGTACACCGACGTGCGCCACACCACCACGCTGAGCTTCGAAGTCAAGCCCTGACCGCCGGACACGACGGCCCGGCCCTCACTCCACGACCGTGAGCTTGGCAATGGACAGCGCCAGCCACTTCGTGCCGTGGCGCCCAAAGCTGACCTGGGCACGCGCGTCGTCGCCCGTGCCTTCCAGGGCCAGCACCTTGCCTTCGCCGAACTTGTTGTGGAACACGTTCAGGCCCACGCGCAGGCCGTGGCCCGGGTCGGCCTTTTGCGGCGGCACGGGCGGGCTGGCGAAGACCTCGCTGCGCCAGCCTTCGGCCTTGCTGCCGAAGCCGCCGCGATCGCGTGAGCCATAGCCGCCACCACCGCCGCCACCGGGGCGGGGCGCGTAGCTGCCAAAGCCGCCCTGCTTGGGGGTGATCCACTTGAGCGCCTCTTCAGGCAGCTCGTCGAAGAAGCGGCTCTTGACGTTGTAGCGCGTCTGCCCGTGCAGCATGCGCGTCTGCGAATGGCTCAGGTACAGGCGCTTGCGCGCGCGGGTGATGGCCACATAGGCCAGGCGGCGTTCTTCCTCCAGGCCGCCCCGGTCCATCATGGCGTTCTCGTGCGGGAACAGGCCCTCTTCCACGCCGCCGATGAAGACGGCGTCGAACTCCAGGCCCTTGGAGGCATGCACGGTCATCAGCTGCACGGCGTCCTGGCCTGCCTGGGCCTGGTTGTCGCCAGCCTCCAGCGCCGCGTGCGTCAGGAAGGCGGCCAGCGGCGACAGGGTCTCGCCGGTATCGGCATCGACCATGCCGGCCACGGTGCCGGCCGGCGGCGTGAGCGGCGTGTCCAGCAACGGCAGCGCAGGGTCCAGGCCCTGGCTGGCGGGGCTTTGCGTCAGCGCCCTGGCGCCGTCGTGCTCGTCCAGCGGCAGGGCCACGGCATCGCGGCCAAAGCCTTCCTGGGTGACAAAGCTCTCGGCCGCGTTCACGAGTTCCTGCAGGTTCTCGATGCGGTCGGCGCCTTCCTTTTCGTTGCGGTAGTGCTCGAGCAGGCCGCTTTCTTCCTCGATGGCCTCGATGATCTCGCGCAGCGTGCGGCCCTGGGTCTGCTCGCGCAGCACGTCGATCTTGGCGACAAAGCCTGCGAGCTTGGCGCCCGGCGCGCCCGGCACCGCCGAGACGGCATCGTGCAGCGAGCAGCCCGCGCTGCGCGCCGCGTCCTGCAGCGTCTCCACGCTGCGCGCGCCAATGCCGCGCGGAGGGAAGTTCACCACGCGCAAAAAGCTGGTGTCGTCGTGCGGGTTCTCCAGCAGGCGCAGGTAGGCCAGCGCATGCTTGATTTCGGCGCGCTCGAAAAAGCGCAGCCCGCCGTACACGCGGTAGGGAATGGCGGCATTGAACAGCTGCGATTCGATCACCCGGCTTTGCGCATTGCTGCGGTAGAGCACGGCGATTTCCTGGCGCTGCCAGCCGTCCTTTTTCACGAGCTGCTGGATTTCCTCGACCATCCACTGCGCCTCGGCCATGTCGGTGGGCGCCTCGTAGATGCGCACGGGCTCGCCCGGGCCCTGGGTGGTGCGCAAGTTCTTGCCCAGGCGCTGGCTGTTGTGGCTGATGAGCGCGTTGGCGCAGTCCAGGATGTTGCTGTAGGAGCGGTAGTTCTGCTCCAGCTTGATCTGCTGGCGCACATCGAACTCGCGCACGAAGTCCTGCATGTTGCCCACGCGCGCACCGCGAAAGGCGTAGATGCTCTGGTCGTCGTCGCCCACGGCGATCACGCTGCCCAGGGCCTGCAGGCGGCCATCCACCACGTCGCCCGCCAATTGCTTGAGCCACTGGTATTGCAGCTTGTTCGTGTCCTGGAACTCATCGACCATGATGTGGCGAAAGCGCCGCTGATAGTGGGCGCGCAGCGCGGCGTCGTCGCGCAGCAGCTCGAAGGAGCGCAGCATCAGCTCGCCGAAATCGACCACGCCCTCGCGCTGGCACTGCTCCTCGTAGAGCTGGTAGATCTCGACCTTCTTGCGCGTGTCCGGGTCATTGGCCACCACGTCGCCGGGGCGCATGCCCTCTTCCTTGCAGCCGGCAATGAAGTACTGCAGCTGCTTGGGCGGGAAGCGCTCGTCGTCCACGTTGAACTGCTTGCACAGGCGCTTGACGGCCGACAGCTGGTCCTGCGTGTCCAGGATCTGGAAGGTGGACGACAGCCCTGCCGCCTGGTGGTGGGCACGCAGCAGCCGGTTGCACAGGCCGTGGAAGGTGCCAATCCACATGCCGCGCACGTTGTAGGGCAGCATGGTCGACAGGCGCGCCAGCATTTCCTTGGCCGCCTTGTTGGTGAAGGTCACGGCCAGGATGGAGCCCGGCGTGGCCTGGCCCGTCTGCAGCAGCCAGGCGATGCGCGTGGTCAGCACCCGCGTCTTGCCCGAGCCGGCGCCGGCCAGGATCAGCGCATGGCCGGCCGGCAGCGTGACGGCAGCGAGCTGCTCCTCGTTGAGGTTGGCCAGCAAAGGGGAGTTGGAGGCGGGTGCGGCACCGGAGGCGCCGTCGAGCAGATCGATCGGGAACATCCCGGCATTGTAGGAAGCGCCCCGGCCTGCGGGGAAAGCCATGCTGCATTTCCCGCATTCGACACATGCAGCGCATCTTCCCGGTCCATAACGCCATTGCTATAACCGCTATATCGACAGGGCGCCCGGGCCCGCCGCCGGCAACGTATAGAATCAATCACCGGGCCCAAGTTTCTTGCGGTCCGGTTTTTTGTGCCCGGGCCACAGCCGCCCTGGCGACGCGGCCCGCCCGCGCCGCCCGCAAGACCGGCCTCCAAGCCAAGCGCCCCATCGCGGAGGGATGTTCCTGCCGCGACCTTTCATGGAGCTTGGAATCAAATGGAAATCTTCGACTACGACAACATCCTGCTGCTGCCGCGCAAGTGCCGCGTGGAAAGCCGCTCGGAGTGTGATGCCAGCGTGGAGCTGGGCGGTCGGTCCTTCCGCATCCCGGCCGTGCCGGCCAACATGAAGACGGTGGTGGATGAAAGCATCTGCACCTGGCTGGCCCGCAACGGCTACTTCTACGTGATGCACCGCTTTGACCTGGACAACGTGCAGTTCGTGCGCGAGATGCAGGGCAAGGGCTGCTTCGCCTCCATCTCGCTGGGTGTCAAGAAGCCCGACTACGACACCGTGGACCGCTTCGTCGCCGAAGGCCTGTGCCCCGAATACATCACCATCGACATCGCCCACGGCCATGCCGACAGCGTGAAGAACATGATCGGCTACCTCAAGGAAAAGCTGCCCAAGTCCTTCGTGATCGCCGGCAACGTGGGCACGCCCGAAGCCGTGATCGACCTCGAGAACTGGGGCGCCGACGCGACCAAGGTCGGCATCGGCCCCGGCAAGGTCTGCATCACCAAGCTCAAGACGGGCTTCGGCACGGGCGGCTGGCAGCTGTCGGCGCTCAAGTGGTGCGCGCGCGTGGCCACCAAGCCCATCATTGCCGACGGCGGCATCCGCAGCCACGGCGACATCGCCAAGAGCGTGCGCTTTGGCGCCACCATGGTGATGATCGGCTCGCTGTTCGCGGGCCATGAGGAATCGCCGGGCCAGACGGTCGAGGAAAACGGCCAGCGCTTCAAGGAGTACTACGGCTCGGCCTCGGACTTCAACAAGGGCGAGTACAAGCACGTCGAAGGCAAGCGCATCCTCGAGCCCGTCAAGGGACTTCTGGCCGACACCCTGATCGAGATGGAGCAGGATGTGCAAAGCTCCATCAGCTACTCGGGCGGCAAGAAGCTGATGGACATCCGCAAGGTCAACTACGTGATCCTGGGCGGTGACAACGCAGGCGAACATCTGCTGATGTAAGCGCAGACACCAAGGCAAGGCGGCTTCGGCCGCCTTTTTTTGTGCCTGCGTTCCCGACGTCACGCAGGCCGCGCATGCCGAGATCGCGCCATGAACCAAAAAATTGGCGTGTCTTCCTGCAAGCATGCCAAAAATGCCGCATAATTGCGGTCTCGTTTGCAGCGCAGACTTGTTTTTGGGGCTCTTAGCTCAGCTGGTAGAGCAGCGGACTCTTAATCCGTTGGTCGAGTGTTCGAATCACTCAGGGCCCACCAAAAATTCCTTTTCAGCCTGGATTCATCCAGGCTGATTCCTTCGGAATACCCGAGGGGGCTCTTAGCTCAGCTGGTAGAGCAGCGGACTCTTAATCCGTTGGTCGAGTGTTCGAATCACTCAGGGCCCACCAAGAATTCCTTTGCCTGATCTCTTCAGGCAGCCACGCAGAAATACGTGGGGCTCTTAGCTCAGCTGGTAGAGCAGCGGACTCTTAATCCGTTGGTCGAGTGTTCGAATCACTCAGGGCCCACCACCAACACCCCGAAAAAGGCACTCAGCGCACCGGCGCTCAGTGCCTTTTCTTGTTGTACTCCATCAGCACCGACATATTGCTGCTGCCGGCCTTGGCCACCCACTCGCGACCAAAGCGCTCGCCCACCAAATCCAGCATGTGGCGCAGATCCGCCGACGGCGCGGCCACGGACACCTTGTTGTCGGCAAGGATCTTCTTGCCCAGCTCATCGGCCTGCTGGGCCAGCGCCCAGCCCTCTTTTTCAGCCGACTCGGCAGCGCGGCCGATGGCCTGGCGCTCGGGCTCGGTGAAGCCCCTCCAGGCAAGTTCGCTGACGCAAAGCATGTTCTTGGGAATCCAGGCCTTGATATCCAGAAACACCTTCATGGCCTTCCAGGCCTGGATGTCGGCGCCCGTGGCGCTGGAGGTAATCATGGCATCGATGCCACCTTGCTCCACAACGGCACCCAGATCGCCTGCGGCAATCACCACCGGCTGCGCCCCCCAGAGCTCGGCCAACCGCTTGGTCGCATCGCTTTGCACACGCAGCCTGAGGCCCTTGAGATCCGCGATGCTGTGGACCGGGCGCCGACTCAGGAGACCCTGCGCCGGCCAGGGCACGGCAAACAGCAGGCGCGCGCCCTGCTGGGCCAGCAAGAACTCCTGCAGCACGGGGCGGGTCAACTGCCACAGGCGCGCGGCCTCGTCAAAGCCACGCACCATGAAAGGCAGCGAGTCCATGGCCAGCAGCGGGTGGATATCCGCACAGGACGACATGAGCACTTCGCCGAACTGGAGGTCATTGCGCTTGAGCGCAGGCAGCACCTGCGCCATGGGCTTGAGCGCCGAGCCGGACACCACCTCGATCTCCAGCGACTGCCGGGTGTCGGCACCCACGCGTGCCGCGAAATTGCGCAGGTTCTGCGTGTGGAAGATGCCATCGCCATAGGCCGCCGACAGCTGCAGCCGGTGGCCCTTGGACCAGGCAGCGCCGGCGGTCAGTTGCAACGCGGCCGGAGCCAGGCCTGATATCAACGTGCGGCGAGAAACAGTCATGAAAGATCCTTGGCGAAAGCGCCCAGAACCATGCCATCCACCCGACGGCGGACCTGTGCATGCGGGCGGAAAAGATAAATTCTATCGATATTTATATCATTTAGATAAAAACTATCGATCCATTCCATCGCCCAGGTCATTCGCCAAGCCATCCGTCACACCGGATTCCAGCCAAGCCGCTACAGTGTCACCCTGCCGCAGACGCATGAGTGTGCGGCCCTCTTCTGCGCCTGTGGCCCGCCTGCAGCGCACAACCGCCTCGCCTGCATGCCACAAAATGTTTCCCCGCTCTGGCAGGGCCCGCGCTGGGCCCTGGCCGTCCTGCTTGCCATCCTGGGCATGCTGGGGCCGTTCTCGATCGATACCTACATCCCGGCCTTCTCGGGCATCGCCCAGGCCTTGAACGCCACGCCGCTGCAGATGCAGCAGACGCTGTCGGCCTATCTGTTCGGCTTTGCCTTCATGAACCTTTTCCATGGCGCAATGGCCGACAGCTTTGGCCGCCGCCCCGTGGTGCTATGGGGACTGGCCGTGTTCACGCTGGCCTCGGCAGGCTGCGCGCTGTCGCAGAACATCACGCAACTGGTGCTGTTCCGGGCGCTGCAGGGCCTGTCCACGGGCGCCGGCATCGTGGTGTCGCGCGCCGTGGTGCGCGACCTGTTTCCGCCTGCCCAGGCCCAGCGCGTGATGGCCCAGATCACCATCTTCTTCGGCATTGCCCCGGCGCTGGCGCCGGTGCTGGGCGGCTGGCTGTTCGTGCACCTGGGCTGGGCGGCCGTATTCTGGTTCCTGACGCTGGTGGGCGTGCTGCTGTGGAGCATCAACTGGCGCTTTCTGCCCGAGTCTCTGCCGCAGGCGCAGCGCCAGCCCTTCCGGTTCAAGCCACTGATGCAGGGCTACAAGGCGCTGTGCAGCGATCCGCGCTTTGTGCTGCTGGCCTTTGCCAGCGGCGTGCCGTTCAACGGCATGTTTTTGTACGTGCTGTCGGCCCCCGCCTTCCTGGGCGACCTGCTGCACCTGCAGCCGCAGCAGTTCTTCTGGTTCTTCGTGATTTCGATCTCGGGCATCATGGGCGGCGCCTGGGTGAGCGGCCGGCTGGCCGGGCGCATTCCACCCAAGCACCAGATCCGCCACGGCTTCGTGATCATGTTCGTGGTGTCCATCGTCAACCTGGTTGCCAACCTGATCTGGCCTGCCCATGTGAGCTGGGCGTTGATTCCCGTGGGTGTGTTCGCCTTCGGCTGGGCCATGATGGTGCCCGTCGTGACATTGCTGGTGCTGGACATCCATCCCGAGCGGCGCGGCCTGGCCTCATCGCTGCAGGCCGTGGTGGGCTCCACGGCCAATGGCATCGTGGCCGGCGTGCTGGCGCCTCTGGTGATGCATTCGACGGTGCTGCTGGCCCTGGGCTCGATCAGCATGATGCTGATCGGGCTCGCGTCGTGGATCTACCTGCATCACCGCTGGCCCGAAATCGGGCGGCACGCCTCGGAGGCCTGAAGGCCACTGCTCCCGGGATCCCGGGCGTCTATGCCCGGCCCGCGCGGCGGTCCAGCATTTTTTCCTTGTAGTAGCGCGCCTTTTCGGCATACATGGCCTGGTCCGCGCGTGACACGGTGGCCTCCAGCTGGCTGCCCTCGTTGCAACAGGCCACGCCCATGGACAGGCTGACCAGCTGACCCGGATAGAACTGGTTGTTGAGCTCCAGCAGGGACAGGATGCGCTCCTTGACGGCTTCGGCGCCGCGCTCGTCCGAGGCTGGCAGCAGCACCATGAATTCGTCGCCGCCCACGCGTGCCGCACAAGCGGGCGCATCCACGGCCTTGGTCAGCACTTCGCCCACGCGGCGAAGCATGTCGTCGCCTGCGGCATGGCCATGCTCGTCATTGGCCTCCTTGAGACCATTCATGTCGATGGCGATCACGGCCAGCGGCCACGGCCCCTTGCGCGCCAGGCGGTTCAATTCCTCGATATAGAAGGCGCGGTTGCGCAGTTGGGTGAGCACGTCGTGCTTGCCCAGGTATTCCAGATAGGCCTCGGCCTTCTTGCGTGCCGTGATATCCACCAGGGACAGCAGCACCAGCCCCCAGTCGTCCGCATGGCCGTCCAGCACGGCCAGCTGCATGTGGATGTGCAGCGTGTCGCCCGACAGCGCGTAGTTCACCACTTCGCGGTGCTGCACGAGCTTGCCGTTCCACAGGTCCTGGAGTTGATCGGCAAAGGAGTCGATCATTTCATCGCGGAAGATGCGGCCCAGCCGGCTCAGCAGCTGCAGCTTGTCGGTGGCACCGAACATGCGCAGCGTCTGGCGGTTCACGTCGATGACGCGAATCTCCTGCATGCAGCGCGAGATGAATTCCGGATGCACCTTGAGGAAGGTGGCGAAATCGCTGATGCCCTGGGCGCGCACATCGTCGAGCAGGCGCTTGATGGAGCTGAAGTCCTCGACCCACAGCGACACGGGCGAGTACTCGAACAGGTCGCGCGAGTACTGCTCGCTGCGGTGCAGCTGCCGCGTGCTGCGCATCTCGGCCGTCACGTCTTCCAGCGACACCAGCACGCAGTCCCAAAGCTCCTCATGGCCGGGCAGGATGCGGCCACGGATCTGCACGTCCAGCCGGCGCCCGTCCAGCGTGTAGTTGGCGGTGCGGTTGGCAAAAGTCGGCGAGCCCTTCCAAAGCTCCTGCAGCTCGCAGGCCAGGCCGGCATGCATGTCGTCACGGAACACCTGGCCCAGGCTGTCGAGAAAGGTCTGCTGGTCCGCGGCGCCGAACAGGTCCAGCGTGCGCTGGTTGACGCGAACCACCCTGAGCGCGGCACTGCACTGCTGCAGTGCCTGCGGATGGGCAGAAAAATGCGCCTGCAGATCGGTCACGCCCTGTGCTCGCCACTGGTCGAGCAGGCGCTTGAGCGCGCTGTAGTCCTCCAGCCATAGCGAGACGGGGGCCAGTTCGAACATGTGCTCAAAATCCACACTGGACGCGATCAAAGACTCCACAGGGCACCTCCGCGCCGCGATTATGGCAGTCGCAGAGCCCGCCAGACAGCAGGTTCTGCGCCACGAACACAGGCAGCGCCAGGCAGGCAGGCGGATTGCCCAAAAAAAAACGGCCCCGAAGGGCCGGTCTGCATGCAAAGCCGGAATCGATCAGCGCACGGCGCGCTTGCGATCGCCGCCCTGGGGCGAGTAAGGCTTGGGAGCGCTCTTGCCAAAGGCCGGACGGCGCTCACCACCGCCGAAGCCGCCGCGGGATTCACCGCCGAAGCCACGCGATTCACCGGATGCACCACGGAAGCCGCCATCGCGGTGGCCGCCATCGCGGGGAGCACCCTCACGACGGTCGCCGCCGCGCGCAGCGCCACGGTCGCCGCCGAAGCCACGGCCTTCGCCGCCACGGCCAAAGCCGCCTTCACGCGGAGCCTGGCTGTAGCCACCTTCACGCTGGCCCTGGCCAAAGCCGCCTTCGCGCTGGCCGCCACCGAAGCTGCCGAAGCCGGCCTTGCGGCCATAGCCTTCCGAATCACGGCGGGGGCCGAAGCCACGGTCGCCACCGCGATCACCAAAGCTGCGCTCGCGGTCACCACCGCCGAAGCCGCGGTCGCCACCGAAACCACCACGACCACCGCCGGCGGAGCCTCGGCGATCACCACCACGGCCTTCAAAGCCGCCGCCACGACGGCCGCCACGGCCTTCGTTGCTGCTGGGTGCGCGCTGTGCAGGCTCGAGACCAGGAATCACCTCGGCCTTGAATTGCTGACGGCTGTAGCCTTCGATATCGAAAATGCGGCGGCGGTCACGGAATTCCGCGAACGTCACGGCCACGCCTTCGCGACCGGCACGACCCGTGCGGCCGATACGGTGGGTGTAGTCCTCGGCCTTCATGGGCAGGCCGTAGTTGAAGACGTGGGTGATGGAGGGCACGTCAATGCCGCGTGCCGCCACATCGGTCGCCACCAGCACCTGCACCTGGCCGCTGCGCAGCGCCATCAGGCGGCGGTTGCGCAGGCCCTGGCTCAGGGCGCCGTGCAGCGCCACGGCCGAGAAGCCGTCCTGCTGCAGGTCGTTGGCCAGGCCGTCGCACTCGACCTGGGTCGATGCGAAGACGATGGCCTGGTTGATGGTGGTGTCGCGCAGCCAGTGGTCCAGCAGCTTGCGCTTGTGCTGGGAGTTGTCGGCCCAGAACAGCACTTGCTTGATGTTGGCGTGCTTTTCCTGGGGCGTGTCGATGGTGACCTTCTTCACGCCCGATCCGCCGTCATGCATCACGCGCATGGCCAGCTGCTGGATGCGGGGCGCGAAGGTGGCGCTGAACATCATGGTCTGCTTGCGCTGGGCCGTCAGGTCGTTGACTTCGGCCAGATCGTCCGAGAAGCCCAGGTCCAGCATGCGGTCGGCCTCGTCGACCACCAGGAACTGCACCTGGTCGAGCTTGATCTGCATCGAGCGCTGCAGGTCCAGCAGACGGCCAGGCGTGGCCACCACGAGGTTGGCGTTCTGCAGCTTGGCAATCTGCAGCTGGTAGGGCATGCCGCCCACCACGTTGGCAATGCGGATGCCACGGCAGTGCTTGACCAGTTCGATGGCGTCATGCGCCACCTGCTGAGCCAGCTCGCGCGTGGGGCACAGGATCAGGGCGCCGGGAACGGCCGCCTTGAAGTTACGGGGATTGGTGGGGTCCTTGCGCTTGTTGCGCTTGGGCGTGGGCTGGCCGCTGGCAGTGGCCTCGGCGCACTGGCGGTCATATTCGGCGCGGATGGCGGCTTCCTCGTCAGCCTTTTGCTGGATCAGCGTGTGCAGCACGGGCAGCAGGAAGGCGGCGGTCTTGCCCGAGCCGGTCTGGCTGGAAACCATCAGGTCGATGAAGGCCTGATCACCACTGCCCATGGCCAGGGGAATGGCTTGCGCCTGCACGGCCGTGGGCTGGGTGTAGCCCAGATCGGCAACGGCGCGGACCAGCTCTTCAGCCAGGCCCAGCTCGACGAAGGCGTTGGGGAGTTCGGGAGCTGCCTGGGCGGCTTCGGCGCCCTCGACGGTTTCAGCAGCGGCCTGCGACTCGGCGGCCTGCTCGGCACCGGCAACGGCGGCGTCCAGCACGGAAGAGGCTTGGGCAGCGCAAGCAAAAGAGGAATCGGCAGCGGCAATGATGCCCTGCTCTTGAGAGATGTCGTTCATGAATGGCTCTAACGAAAAGCACGCGCAGTCAGCGATCTGCCACGCTTTTCTCGACGGTTGGGTCAACATCCACCGTCAGACTTGACCGGCCCTTCGCAAAAGGGCGGATGGGCGTTTTCGGCTGGTCCGAAACCGATGGTCCCGCCATCCATGAAAGCCTTCATGGAGGTCTGTGGACATCGACCTCAGACACACAGCGCAGGAGCCCTTGTGTGATGGAGATGTGCAAATTGCCCCTTGTTGATGGAGGCAAGCTGTAGATTGTCGCACTCCTGGGGTTTTCCCGCAAGCCCCCTGCACAAAAATGGCCGGAGGGCCCGGCTCCGGGCGCTAGACGCTCAGCAGGCGTGCGCGATAGTGCGCCAGCTCATCGATGGATTCATGCACATCGGCCAGCGCCGTGTGGCGCTGGGCCTTCTTGAAGGATGCGTAGGCATCGGGCTTCCAGCGCCTGGCCAGTTCCTTGAGGGTGCTGACATCAACGTTGCGGTAGTGAAAGAAGTCGTTGAGCTTGGGCATGTAGCGCTCCATGAAGCGCCGGTCCTGGCCAATGCTGTTGCCGCACAGCGGCGCCTTGCCCTTGGGAACGTACTGCGCCAGGAACTTGATCAGCGCGGCTTCCGCATCGGCCTCGGTGGTGGTCGATGCCTTGACGCGCTCGATCAGGCCGCTTCTGCCGTGCGTGCCCTTGTTCCAGGCGTCCATGCCGTCGAGCAGGGCATCGCTTTGATGGATGGCGAACACAGGACCCTCGATGCGCGTGGCAAGGTCCGGGCTGGTGACGACCACGGCGATCTCGATGATGCGATCGGTGTCGGGCTGCAGCCCGGTCATCTCGCAGTCGAGCCAGACGAGATTGAGGTCGGATTTGCTCAGGGTGACGGGCGTGCCGGATTCGGCGGGGACGGGAATGCAGGCGCTGGAGGCTTCGGACATGGCCCAAATTGTCGCCTACACTGCGGCCACATGGTCTTCAACCCCGATTTTTCCTCGACGCTTTCCCTGCTGTTTGCCGCAGCCGTGCTGGCCCAGTGGCTGCTGCGCGCCTGGCTGGCCTCGCGCCAGGTTCGCCATGTGGCAGGCCACAGAGCGCAGGTGCCCGAGGCCTTTGCGCAGCGCATCAGCCTGGCCGCCCACCAGAAGGCCGCCGACTACACACTGGCGAAGGCACGCGTTGCCCTGATCGACATGACGCTGGGCGCCGTGGTGCTGCTCGCATGGACGCTGCTGGGCGGGCTGGATGCACTCAACCAGCAGTTGCTGGAATGGATGGGCGCCGGCCTGTGGCAGCAATTGGCGCTTCTGGCCAGCTTTGCACTGATCTCCGGCCTGGCGGAGCTGCCGCTGTCGCTCTACCAGACCTTTGTGCTGGAGCAGCGCTTCGGCTTCAACCAGATGACGCTGCGGCTGTGGCTGGCCGATGCCGCCAAGTCCACGGCCATGGGCGCAGCCATCGGCCTTCCGATTGCGGCACTGATCCTGTGGCTCATGGGTTCGGCCGGCGACCTGTGGTGGCTCTGGGCATGGGCCGTCTGGACGGGCTTCAACCTGCTGCTGATGTGGATCTTCCCGACCTTCATCGCACCGCTGTTCAACAAGTTCGATCCACTGGAGGACGGCCCGCTCAAGGAGCGCGTGAGCGCACTGATGCAGCGCTGCGGCTTCACGGCCAAGGGCCTGTTCGTGATGGACGGCAGCCGCCGCTCGGCACATGCCAATGCCTATTTCACGGGCTTCGGCCACTCCAAGCGCGTGGTGTTCTTCGACACCTTGCTCAAGCAGCTGGACGCCGACGAGGTGGAGGCCGTGCTCGCGCATGAGCTGGGCCATTTCAAGCACCGCCACATCCTCAAGCGCATGCTGCTGATGTTTGCCGCCAGCCTGGCGGGCTTTGCGCTGCTGGGCTGGCTGTCGCAGCAGCTGTGGTTCTACCTGGGCCTGGGCGTGCGTCCGGGTCTGGACCTTGCGCTGGGACACAGCGGCATCGGCGCCGGCAACGAGGCCGTGGCGCTGCTGCTGTTCCTGCTGGCCGTGCCAGTGTTCAGCTTCTTTGTCACCCCGCTGTTCTCGGCCCTGTCGCGCCGCGACGAGTTCGAAGCCGATGCCTACGCCATGCAACAGGCCAGCGGAGCCCACCTGGCCTCGGCACTGCTCAAGCTGTACGAGGACAATGCTTCAACGCTCACGCCCGATCCCTGGTACGTGAGCTTCTACTACTCGCATCCGCCCGCCCTCGCCCGGCTGGCGCGCATGCCCTATCCGACCTGAACCATACGCACTCACCATGAGCACACAACGCTTGCAACAACAGGACTGGTCCAACCAGCAGCGCCGCGCGCTGACTTCCGACGAACTGCACACCGCACTGGCCGCCCTGCCGGGCTGGCAGCTCGATGGCGATGCCATCGCCAAGAGCTACGCCTTCGCCAACTACTACGAGACCATGGCCTTCGTGAATGCGCTGGCCCTGATCGCCCACCAGCAGGACCACCATCCCGACCTGACCGTGAGCTACGGCCGCTGCGGTGTACGCCTGAACACGCATGACGTGAACGGCATCTCGTCCACCGACATCGAGTGCGCACGCCGCATCGATGCGTTGCTGGCGCGCCCATGAATCGCACCCCGCTGACCCATGGCTGAGCGCTCCGCACTGCACGAAGGCCTGGTCGTCTCCAGCCATGGCCGCCATTGCGTGGTCGAGACCGAAGACGGCTCGCGCCACATCTGCCACCCGCGCGGCAAGAAGAGCCAGACCGTGGTGGGCGACCGCGTGCGCTGGCAACTCCCGCCCCCAGGCCAGGGGGAGGAAGGCACCATAGAAAAGGTGCTGGAGCGGCGCAACCTGTTCTACCGGCAGGACGAGATACGCACCAAGTCCTTTGCAGCCAACATCGACCAGGTGCTGATCCTGATCGCCGCCGAGCCGGTCTTCTCCGAAAGCCAGCTGGCCCGCGCCCTGATCACTGCCGAAGCCACCCACATCAAGCCCCTGATTGCCCTCAACAAGCGTGACCTGGCCGAGCCCTTTGCCGACGCCTGGGAGCGCCTGGAGCCTTATCGCGAGATGTACCTGGGCCAGGAAAAGCCGCACTACGAGGTACTGTCGCTGTCGCTGGCCAATGAGGGCGAGGCCGATCGGCAGCTGCTGATGAAGCACCTCAAGGGCAAGGCCACGCTGGTGCTGGGCCCTTCCGGCTCGGGAAAGAGCACCCTGATCAACCTGCTGGTCCCCGGCGCACGCGCGGCCACCAACGAGATCTCGCAGGCACTGAACTCCGGCAAGCACACGACCACCACGACCAGCTGGTACTGGATGGACGAGGAGCGCACGACAGCCCTGATCGACTCGCCGGGCTTCCAGGAGTTCGGCCTGCGCCACATCGAACCCACCGACCTGCCCCGCTGCATGCCCGACATCGGCGCCCATGCGCAGGAATGCAAGTTCTACAACTGCACCCACCTGCACGAGCCCGGATGCGCGGTCATGCCGCGCGTGGAGGATGAGGAACACGGCATGGACGCCGACCATGACATCAGTGCCAACCGGTACTGCATCTATGCCGAGCTGTTTGATGAGTTGAGTCAGGCCACGAAGTATTGAGCCTCCCCCAAACGCCACGGGGCCCCTCCGGGAGGAAGAAACGACGCCTCCAAAGGGGCGTCATCCAGGACTCGCCCGCAGGCTCCGCACTCAGCCCAACAGGCGCGCCAGCGACAGCAGCGCCAGCAGCAGCAGCCAGACCACGACCGAGCGCCAGACCAGGCCGACCACGCTGCGCAGGTGGCCGATCTCGGGCTCACGGCCCGGCGTGGCTTCACTGTCCACGTCGAGGTCGATCTCCTCGCCGTCGTCACGGGTCACCGAGATGCCCTCGCGGCGCTTGAGTGCCTCGCCGCCCAGGCGCACGTTGATGGCGCCCGAGGTGGCGGCCAGGATCACGCCGTCGTTGTCGTTGGGAAAGCGCTGGGCATGGAAGCGCCAGCCCTCGATGGCCTCCTCGAAACTGCCGACCACGGCAAAGGAAAGAGCCGTCAGCCGTGCGGGCAGCCAGTCGATCACGGTCCAGGCCAACCGTGAGGCGTGCTGCAACTGGACACTGACCTGGCTGCCACCCAGCAGGCCCTTGCGCGACCAGGAGCGCGACAGGTGCTCGGTCATGCGGTAGAACACGGCGCCCAGCGGGCCCAGGCCCAGCGCTGCCAATGCAGAGAACCAGAACAGCACGCCAAACACATGGCGATGCGCTGCCAGCACCGAATACTCGATCACATGGCGCACCACCTCGCTGCGGGGCACTTCGCTGGCGTCCACCTGCTGCCAGTGGGCGAGGGCTTCGCGCGCCGCGTACTCGTCACCTGCATCCAGCGCATCGCGGATGCGCGTGAAGTGGTGGCTGAACTGGCGAAAGCCCAGCGTGACGTAGAGCACGGCCACATTCCAAACCATGGCCAGCGGCCAGCCCACGCCCCACAGCAGCAGCAGATAGATGCCTGTCACCAGCACGCAGGGCAGCGCCACCGCCACGGTCCAGGCCAGCCAGCCGTGGTGCGCCTGGCCGGCATCGAAGTTGCGGCGCACCGAAACCGTCCAGGCCCTGTAGCCTGTGTGCACCAGGTTGGCCGGCGTCAGGGGGCGCGCCTGCTCGATCAGCAAGGCGATCAGAATGGCAAAGAAACTCATCCGGCCATCATACTGGCGCATGCGGGCAGGCCCGTGACCCCGGGGTGGCACGGCACCCCATCCGGGCATCAGGCCGACAGGAATCGGTAAAGATTGCGCAGCATGCCGGCCGTGGCGCCCCAGATGTAGCGCTGGCGGTCTCCATCCTGATAGGGCATGGCAAACCATTCGCGCGGCACGCCGTTCCAGACCATGGCGTGGCGCTCATGGTTGGCAGGATCGAGCAAAAAGGACAGCGGCACCTCGAACACGTCCGCCACTTCGTAGGGATTGGGATGCAGGCGCGCCCGGGGATCGACCAGGGCCACCACCGGCGTGATCAGAAAGGCCGTGCCCGTGGTGTAGATGGGCAGGGTGCCCAACACTTCCACATCGCCGGCAGCAAGCCCGACTTCCTCCTGCGCCTCGCGCAGGGCCGTGGCCTGGGCAGACACATCCTCAGGATCGCGCTTGCCACCCGGAAAGGCCACCTGGCCCGAATGGGTGGACAGATGGGCCGTGCGTTCGGTCAGCAGCACCGTGGGCTCGGAGCGCAGCACGATGGGCACGAGCACGGCGGCATCGGTGGGCTGGCGATCACTGAAGCGTTTCTCGCGCACCACCTCGGGAGCCCAGCGGGGCGGCCGCGCAAAGCGCTGGCGCAGGGCATCCGGCGCGCGGGCCTCCAGAGGCACGGCGGGCAGGTGGCTGTCCCTGCCCACCAGTTGCGCCATGCGCGGGTCGGCGACCGAGGCGACGGCCGCTGGCGTCGGGCCGCCGGTCGGCACGGGTATGGCGGTATCGGGCAGAGAGGACACGAATGAAGGAATGTGGTGAGAAACGACCGGGCAACAAAAAAGCCGCTACAGGCGACTGTAGCGGCTTTCCAGCTGTGACGCAGGTGCTCAGGCTTCGGCAGAAACCTTGACACGCGACGGCAGCTTTTCCTTGATGCGGGCCGACTTGCCGCTGCGCTCGCGCAGGTAGTACAGCTTGGCACGACGCACATCACCGCGACGCTTGACTTCGATGCCGGCGATCAGGGGCGAGTAGGTCTGGAACGTACGCTCCACGCCTTCACCACTGGAGATCTTGCGCACGGTGAAGCCGCTGTTCAGGCCACGGTTGCGCTTGGCGATCACGACGCCTTCGTAGGCCTGCACGCGCTTGCGGCTGCCTTCGACCACGTTCACGCTCACGATGACGGTGTCACCGGGGGCGAACTGGGGGATGGTCTTGTTCAGACGGGCGATTTCCTCTTGCTCGAGGGTCTGGATCAGATTCATGGTCAACATCCAATCGATCTTGTCCGCGCCAGGATTGGCAAGCGCCGGGATTGGCGCCATGGCTGCTTTGTTCGTAGCAGCGGCCGGATAGAGGATCGAAGAATCGCGGATTATAGCCCGGCGGCGTTTTTTGCCAAAAACCCCTCGTCCTTGGCATTGAGCAGGCCCTGGGCGCGCGCCTGCTCTATCAGCTCGGGCCGGTGCCTGGCCGTGATGGACAGGCGCTGGTCGCGGCGCCAGCGCTCGATCTGCGCGTGGTGCCCAGACAACAGCGGCGCCGGCACTTCGCGCCCTTCCCAGACTTCGGGGCGCGTGTAGTGCGGGCAATCGAGCAGACCATCGAGCGCGGGATTGAAGCTGTCCTGCTGGAAGCTGCCCTCGTCGTTGAGCACGCCGGGCTGCAACCGGGCCACGGCATCGAGCAAGGCCATGGCAGCAATCTCGCCGCCGGAGAGCACGAAATCGCCCAGGCTCAGCTGGTGCGTGACATGGGCATCGATGAAGCGCTGGTCCAACCCCTCGTAGCGGCCGCACAGCAAGATGGCACCCTGCCCCTGCGCCCAGTCGGCGACCACGCAGTGGCGCAGCGTCGTGCCTATCGGCGAAAACAGCACCACCGGCGCCGGCTCGGTCTCGCCCGCGTCGCGGCGCGCCTGCTGCGCCGCCTCCAGGCAGCGCTGCAGCGGCTCGGCCATCATCACCATGCCCGGCCCGCCGCCGAAGGGCCGGTCGTCCACGCGCCGGTAGTTGCCCTGGGCATGGTCGCGCGGATTCCACAGGTGCACGCCGACCTGGCCCGAGGCATAGGCCCGGCGCGTCACGCCGCTTTCGAGAAACGGCGTGAACAGCTCGGGAAACAGCGTGAGGATGTCGAAGCGCATGGATGTCGGCGATCAGTAGTCGGGCTGCCAGTCGGCAACGATGGTCTTGCCCGGCAGATCCACCTTGTCCACATAGGCGTCGACAAAGGGAATCATGCGCTCGCGCTCCTTGCCATCCTCTTCATAGGCCAGCACCAGCACGGTCTGCGGGCCGGTGGACAGCAGGTCTCGGACGATGCCCAGGGCCACGCCTTCGCGGTTGACCACGGACAGGCCCAGCAGGTCGACCCAGTAATACTCGCCATCCTCGGGCTGCGGAAAATCGCTGCGCGCCACGAAGATGCGCGCACCGCGCAGGGCCTCGGCAGCGTTGCGGTCGTTCACGGCGGGCGAGGTGGCGACGACGGAGTCGGAGTGCACGCGCGCCTGCTTGACCGGCAGCAGCACGGTTCCGGTGAACTGCCGGGCGCCTTTTTCGGCGGGCTGCAGATACCACTGCTTGGCCGTGAACAGGGCCTCGGGGTCGGAACTGAAGGCCGCCACCTTGAACCAGCCCTTGATGCCCCAGGCATCGGCGATGCGCCCGACCTCCACGGCATCGGCAGGCAGGACGCTGGCTTCGAGTTCAGGCATGTGGCTCATGGCAGTCGGTAGGCAGTAGGTGGACGGTCAATGCAGATCGGTGCAAGGCGATCCGGAGGGGGAAAACAAAAACGGGCCCCGTCAGACAAGCCAACGGAACCCGATTTCAGAAGGGGTGCTGAATTAGGCAGCAGTCTTCTGGGTGGCCTGCTTGATCAGGCGCTCTGCGGTCTCGGAAGCCTGCGCGCCAACGCCCTTCCAGTAGTTCACGCGGTCCAGAGCAACGCGCAGACCCTCTTCGCCACCACGGGCGTTGGGGTTGTAGAAGCCCAGACGTTCGATGAACGAACCATCGCGGCGAACGCGCTTGTCAGCAGCAACGATGTTGTAGAACGGACGGGCCTTGGAACCGCCGCGAGAGAGTCGAATGACGACCATGATTTTCCTTCGGGTGGCGCAGCCACCACGTAATTAACACACAATAAATGGCTGCACAGAGTTTTGCGGCGTTTGAGACACGCGACATGGCCACCCGGCCAGCGACACGCCGTAAAACCAGCGATTATATCGAACTTCTTTTCTCATGCCTACCATCCGCCCAAGCCAGGACAGCGATCTCGCTGCCATCACCGCCATCTACCGCCACCACGTGCTGCATGGCACAGGAACGTTCGAGACCGATCCCCCTTCCGAAGCCGACATGGCCACGCGCCGCGCGGATGTGCTGACCAAGGGCCTGCCCTATCTGGTCGCCGTGGACGCACAGGGCCAGGTGCTGGGCTTTGCCTACGCCAACTGGTTCAAGCCGCGCCCGGCCTATCGTTTTTCTGCCGAGGATTCCATCTATGTGCATGACGCGGCACGCGGCCAGGGCGTGGGCCGCCTGTTGATCGATGCGCTGTCGCACGACTGCGAGGCGGCCGGCGTGCGCAAACTGCTGGCGGTGATCGGCGACTCGGCCAATGCCGGCTCCATCGGGGTGCACCGCGCTGCAGGCTTCACCCCTGCGGGCACGCTGCGCTCCATGGGATGGAAGTTCGGCCGCTGGCTGGACATCGTGCTCATGGAGAAGACCCTGGGAGACGGCGACCGCAGTTCGCCCGAATAATGGGCGCATGAACCGACCCAGCACGCCCCTGCCCCAGACCACCGGCGCCGACCGGGCTCCCCGCCCCAGGAACAAGACACTGGCCGCCTGGCTGGCCTTTGTGGGCGGGCCGCTGGGGCTGCATCGCTTTTACCTGCATGGGCTCGGCGACTGGCTGGGCTGGCTGCTGCCCGTGCCCACGGCGCTGGGCGTGTACGGCATCGAACGCGTGCAGCAACTGGGACAGGACGACCAGCTCAGCTGGCTGCTGATTCCGCTGCTGGGCTTCACCATCGCCGGCTGTGCGCTGCGCGCCATCCTCTACGGGCTGACCGACACCGAAGCCTGGAACCGGCGCCACAACCCCGGCATTGACGTGCAGGCGCAGGCCGGACGCACGGGCTGGTCAACCATCTTTGCCATTGCGCTGTCGCTGATGCTGGGCGCCGCCGTGCTCATGGCCAGCATTGCCTACAGTTTCCAGCACTACTTCGAGCACCAGGTGGAGGAGGCGCGCAAGATTTCGCAGTGAGGCGCAGCCAACGCCTCCCCCGAAAAAAGAAAGACCGCCATGGGCGGTCTTTCTTTTTGGCGGCAGCAGCCCCGGCTCAATACAGCTGCAGGCTGATCCAGTAGGCAATCGATGCCACGAAGGCGCTGGCAGGGATCGTCAGCACCCAGGCCCAGACGATGTTGCCTGCCACGCCCCAGCGCACGGCGCTGGCGCGCTGGGTGGAGCCCACGCCGACGATGGCGCCGGTGATGGTGTGCGTGGTCGAGACCGGCACGCCCAGGAAGGTTGCAAAGAACAGCGTCAGTGCACCACCGCTTTCGGCGCAGAAGCCGCCCACGGGCTTGAGCTTGGTGATCTTCTGGCCCATGGTCTTGACGATGCGCCAGCCGCCGAACATGGTTCCCAGGCCGATGGCCAGGTAGCAGCTGACGATGGTCCACAGCGGCGGCTCGGCGTCGCCGGCATTGGCATAGCCGGTGGCGATCAGCAGCAGCCAGATGATGCCGATGGTCTTTTGCGCGTCATTGCCGCCGTGGCCCAGGCTATAGGCACCGGCGGAGACCAGCTGCAGCCTGCGGAACCAGCGGTCCACCCTGTTGGGCGCGGCGCGCCGGCAGACCCAGGCCACCAGCACCATCATCAGCGAGCCCAGCAGGTAGCCCAGCAGCGGCGAGACGAAGATGAAGGCCACGGTCTTCCCGATGCCGCTGGCAATCAGCGCGCCTGCGCCGGCCTTGGCCATCACCGCGCCCACGATGCCGCCGATCAGCGCATGCGAGGAACTGCTGGGGATGCCGTAGTGCCAGGTGATCACGTTCCAGGCAATGGCACCGACCAGGGCACCGAAGACCACATGCGTGTCGACGATGCCGGGCTGCACGATCCCCTTGCCCACGGTGGCTGCCACGCTCAGGTGAAAGACAAAGACCGCCACCACGTTGAAGAAGGCTGCGAAGGCCACGGCCTGCGTGGGCTTGAGCACGCCCGTGGAGACCACGGTGGCGATCGAGTTGGCAGCATCGTGGAAGCCGTTCATGAAGTCGAACAGCAGGGCCAGCACCACCAGCAGGATCACGACCCACAGGGCCGCTTGTACGGATTCCATAGAGAAACGACTCCGCGAGGGCTCAGGAATTCTCGAGGACGATGCCCTCGATCAGGTTGGCCACGTCCTCGCAGCGGTCGGTCACCGTCTCCAGCAGCTCGTAGATGGCCTTGAGCTTGATGACTTCGCGCACATCGGGCTCTTCGCGGAACAGCTTGCTCATGGCCGAGCGCATCACGCGGTCGGCGTCCGATTCGAGGCGGTCGATTTCCTCGCAGGTCTTCATCGCCGCGTCCACCACCGAGGGATCGGAGATGCGCGACAGCAGCTTGACCGCATCGCGCAGCCGCTCGCAGCAGCGCACGCACAGGTCCGTCAGGCGCGTGATCTCTTCCGTCATGTGGCGCACGTCGTACAGCGCCATGGTCTCGGCCGAGTCCTGGATCAGGTCGGCCACGTCGTCCATGGTGTTGATCAGCGAGTGGATGTGCTCGCGGTCCAGCGGCGTGATGAAAGTCTTGTGCAGCGCCTTGGTGACGTCGTGCGTCACGCGGTCTGCGGCACGCTCGGCGTTGTTCACGTCCTCGTTGTACTTCTCGCGAAGATGAGGATCGTTGTAGTTGGCGACAAGCTGCGAGAAGGCATGCGCGGCTTCGACGATGCGATCGGCATGCTGGTTGAACATCTCGAAAAAATTGCCTTCGCGCGGCAATAACTTGCCAAAAAGCATGAATGCTCCTTACCGGGAAACAGGGGGAACCAGGCGACTCACTGCGTCACATTGCGGATGCTTGGCATGGCTTCCCGGCTTGAACGGGGCGAAGTGTACTCTTGAGTCCCAGGCGCGTTTTTGCGCGCCGGCGCGCCGCCCTGTCAGCCGCTGCGAAAAATAAAGTACACCGCGCCCACCATGCATAGCCCGGCCCAGAGGAAGTCCCATTTGAGCGGCTGGTTCAGGTAGAGCACGGCAAAGGGCGCGAACACCGCCAGCGTGATCACCTCCTGGATGATCTTGAGCTGCGCCACGCTGAACTGCGTGTGGCCTATGCGGTTGGCGGGCACCTGCAGCAGGTACTCGAACAGCGCGATGCCCCAGCTGACAAGGGCTGCCACGTACCAGGGCGACGAGGCGTGGTTCTTCAGGTGGCCATACCAGGCGAAGGTCATGAAGACATTGCTCATGGCCAGCAGGACCACGGTCTGCAGCCCGACGGGGATGTGTTGGAGCCAGTTCATGTGATGTGCAGCCCGACGCGGGGAAACCCAAATTATCGCGTCCGGCACTGGGCAGGGCGGATTTTCGATTTCTTTCCAAAAATTGCCTTTTTGCGCGAATTTCCTCGAATAACCCATTCCATCGCACAAATACGCAAAGTCTCGCATCGATCGACGCTTGATGAATCTTCATCAAATCGTCATATTTTTGCCATATCCCGTCAGTGGCACGGGGCATTCCATCCATCCCCGCGCTCACGGCAGCCGTGGCGCTCACTCGCCCAGATAGGCAGCCCGCACGCGCGGGTCACTGAGCAGGGTCTGGCCGGGCCCCGTCATGGTGATCAGGCCGGACTCCATCACATAGCCGCGATCGGCCAGCGCCAGCGCACGGCTGGCATTTTGCTCGACCAGCACAAGGGTCACGCCCAGGCCGTGCACGTCGCTCACGACCTCGAAGATCTTGTCCACCATGATGGGCGACAGGCCCATGGAGGGCTCGTCCAGCAGCAGCACCTTGGGCTGGCTCATCAGCGCGCGCGCCATGGCCAGCATCTGCTGCTCGCCACCCGACATGGTGCCGGCCAGCTGGTCGCGGCGCTCCTTCAGCCGCGGGAAGATGCCGAACATACGCTCGATGTCGGCGGCAATGCCGGCCTTGTCGTTGCGCGTGTAGGCGCCCATGAGCAGGTTCTCGGTGATGGTCATGCGCGCGAACACGCCGCGCCCTTCGGGCACCATGACCAGGCCCTGGGCCACCAGATCCCAGGCGCCCACGCCCCGGATGCTGCGGCCCAGGTAGTGCACGTCGCCGTCCGCCATCTGCAGGCTGCGCGTGACGGCCTTCATGGTGGTGGTCTTGCCGGCACCGTTGGAGCCGATCAGCGAGACCAGCTCGCCCTGGCGCACCTCGAAGTCCACGCCCTTGACGGCCTGAATGCCGCCATAGGCCACCTTCAGGCCCTCGACCTTCAGCAGCACCGGAGGGGACGCGCCCTTGTCTTGCTCTTGCTCGCCCATGGTTCAGTGTCCTCCCGTGCCCAGATAGGCTTCGATCACCTTGTCGTTCTTCTGCACCTCGGCCGGCGTGCCTTCGGCAATGGGCTTGCCATAGTCGAGCACGGTGACGCGGTCGCACAGGCCCATGACCAGCTTCACGTCGTGCTCGATCAGCAAGATGGTGCGCTGGTCGCGGCGGATGCGGTCGATCAGCTCGCGCAGCTGCACTTTCTCGGTGGCATTCATGCCGGCGGCAGGCTCGTCCAGCGCGATCAGCTGCGGGTCGGTGGCCAGGGCCCGCGCGATCTCCAGGCGCCGCTGGTCGCCGTAGCTCAGCGTGCGGGCCTTGAAGTCCGCGTACTTGGAGATGCCCACGTAGTCCAGCAATTCACGGGCGCGCGCGCGGATGGCGGCCTCCTCGGCCTTGAAGCCGCGCGTGCGCAGCACCGCGCCGATCAGGCCCGAGTGCGTGCGCACATGGCGCCCGACCATCACGTTCTCCAGCGCCGTCATCTCGGCAAACAGCCGGATGTTCTGGAAGGTGCGCGCAATGCCGGCCTTGGCCACCTTGTGCACGGCCGTGGGCTCGTAGGCCTTGCCGGCCAGCTCGAAACTGCCGCTGTCGGGCGTGTACAGGCCCGTGATCACGTTGAAGAAGGTGGTCTTGCCCGCGCCATTGGGTCCGATCAGTCCGTAGACCTGGCCCCGGCCAATGGTCATACCCACATCGGACAGCGCCTGCAGCCCGCCGAAGCGTTTGGAAATGCCCGAAACCCTGAGCACCGGAGCGCTGGAGCTGTTGTCTGCCGTATTCGCCATCTGCGGTTTCTCCATGCTCAGGACTGGTGCGGCAGGTTCTTGCCATGTTCGGGCGACGGCCACAGGCCGCGCGGACGCATCAGCATGATGACGATCATGGCCAGCGCGATCAGCAGCTGGCGCAGGATGGAGGCATCGAGCCGCCCATCGGTCATCTGCTGCAGGGGACCGGCCACATAGCGCAGCACCTCGGGCAACGCCGACAGCAGCACCGCACCCAGGATCACGCCGGGCAGATGGCCCAGGCCGCCGAGCACCACCATGGCCACGATCATGATGGACTCCATGAGGCTGAACGACTCGGGCGAGACGAAGCCCTGGAAGGCCGCGAACATGGCGCCCGAGACACCGCCAAAAGAGGCGCCCATGCCGAAGGCCAGCAGCTTCATGTTGCGCGTGTTGATGCCCATGGCCTTGGCGGCGATCTCATCCTCGCGGATGGCCATCCAGGCGCGGCCTATGCGCGAGTCCTGCAGGCGCCAGCAGATCACGATGCTGACCAGCACCAGGAAGAGGAACAGGTAGTAGTACAGCGTGACCGAGCTGATGTCGTAGCCGAAGATCTCCTGGCGCTTGGCCAGGTCCAGTCCCAGGATCTTGACCGAGTCGATCTGGCCTATGCCTTTGGGGCCATTGGTGATGTTGACCGGCTGGTCCAGGTTGTTCATGAAGATGCGGATGATCTCGCCGAAGCCCAGCGTGACGATGGCCAGGTAGTCCCCGCGCAGCTTGAGCACCGGAATGCCCAGCAAAATCCCCGTGATGGCCGCCAGCAGCGCCGCCAGCGGTATCACCAGCCAGATGGAGGTATGCAGCCCGTCCGGGAACATGGCGGCAAAGCCCTCGAAGGTCTCCGCCAGATGCGGCGAGGCCATCAGCGCGAACATGTAGGCGCCCACGGCGTAGAACGCCACATAGCCCAGGTCCAGCAGGCCCGCGTAGCCCACCACCACGTTCAGGCCCAGTGCCAGCAGCACATAGAGCAGCGCCAGGTCGGCGATGCGCACCCAGGCATTGCCGAAATACTGCAGCACCAGCGGCAGCGCCAGCAGCGCCAGGCCACCCAGGATCCATTGCACGGTCTTCTTGCTGTTCATGCGTCTCTCCTCAGGCGCGGTCGGCCACTCGCTCACCCAGCAGGCCCGAGGGGCGCAGCGTCAGGATGATGATGAGCACGATGAAGGCGAAGATGTCGGTGTAGTGGCTGCCCAGCACGCCGCCCGTGAGATCACCGATGTAGCCCGAGCCAATGGACTCGATCAGCCCCAGCAGCATGGCGCCGACCACGGCGCCCGCCAGGTTGCCGATGCCGCCGAACACGGCCGCCGTGAAGGCCTTGAGTCCCGGCAGAAAGCCCATGGTGTGGTGGGCCGTGCCGTAGTTGGAGGCGTACATGATGCCCGCGATGGCCGCCAGCACGGCGCCGATGATGAAGGTGGCAGAGATCACCATGTCTGGCTTGACGCCCATCAAGGCCGCCACGCGCGGATTCTCGGCCGTGGCCCGCATGGCGCGCCCGAGCTTGGTGTAGTTGACCAGGTAGGTCAGCGCAGCCAGCGCAATCGCCGTGACCACCAGCACCAGGATCTGGGTGGGCGTGATCACCGCCGTGCCGATCTCGAAGGGCGTGCTCGGCAGCAGCGTGGGATAGGCCTTGTAGTTGGGCTTCCAGATGATCATGGCCAGCGTCTGCAGCAGCAGCGAGACGCCGATGGCCGTGATCAGGGGCGCCAGGCGCGGGCTGCTGCGCAGGCGCCGGTAGGCCACTTTCTCGATCACGAAATTCAGTGCGGCGGCCACCACGCAGGCGATCACCGTCGCCAGCAGCAGGATCAGCCAGCCCGGTGCGCCCGGCATGGCCTCCTGCATCAGGCCTATGCAGCTCCAGCTGGTCAGCGCCCCGACCATGAGCACCTCGCCATGGGCGAAGTTGATGAGCTGGATGATGCCGTACACCATGGTGTAGCCCAGGGCGATCAGGGCATACATGCTGCCCAGGACCAATCCGTTGATGACCTGCTGAAGCAGTATGTCCATATGCGCTCTCCCCTTTTGCTCAGGATGGAGACATTCAGCGTGCCTCGCATCCAAACGAACGGAGCCAGCAATGCCATGGTGGTGGAAGCTCTCCTGCCGCATCCCGGCTTGTGATCAGGAAGCCGCAGGGGATGGGCGATTCTAGGCACCCCCCGGTGGCCTGCAACGCCTTGTTGCAGCGGGGTTTCCCGAGGCTTTACAAGCCACGCGCTCTTATGTAGCACTGCAGCAATTTGCCGCAGCCAGCATGAACTCCTACCATCAACGGCAGTGCCGCCAGCAAGCGGTGGCCACGGAGAACCCCGATGAAATACCACGGCAGCTGCCACTGCGGCGGCATCGCTTTCGATGTGGAAGGCGAACTCACCCAGGTCATGGCCTGCAACTGCTCCATCTGCGCGCGCAAGGGCGCCCTCATGTGGTTCGTGCCCCGCGAACAGTTGCAGCTGAGCACGCCCGAGGAGCAGATGCGCTCCTACACCTTCCACCGGCATCTGATCCAGCACCGCTTCTGCCCGACCTGCGGCATCCACCCTTTCGGCGAAGCCACCGATCCCAAGGGCCGGCACATGGCGGCAGTCAACGTGCGCTGCCTGGAAGGCGTGGATGCCGAAGCCTTGCGCATCACGCGCTACGACGGACGGTCGGCCTGAGGCTGGCTTCAGGCCCGCAGCGCCTCCTCCTCCACATCGCGCAGGCGGTCCTTGCCGAAGTAGATCTCGTCGCCAACAAAAAAGGTGGGCGATCCGAAAGCGCCACGGTGGAAGGCCTGCTCGGTATTTGCCAGCAGCCGGGCCTTGACTTCGGGCGTCTGGCTTGCGGCGATCAGGGCTGGGGCGTCCAGACCCGCACCGGACAGCTCGGTGCCGATCACCTGGGCATCGTCCATCTTGCAGCCCTTCTCCCACATGCTGGAGAACACCGCATCGACATAGCGCTCGAAGCAGCCCATGTCCTGGGCGGCCACGGCCCCACGCATGATCTGCAGGGTGTTCACGGGAAAGTGAGGATTCATCCGGAAGCGCGTGAGGCTGTGCCTGTGCACGAAGCGCTGCAGCTCCAGCGCCTCATAGGCGCGCTTGTTGGGAATGTCGGCATTGGCCTCGGCCGGGGAGCGGTTGTTGGCCAGCTTGAACAGGCCTCCCAGCAGGACAGGCACATATTCGAAGCGGATGCCGCTGCGCGCCTCGATCCGGGGAATGACCTGGTGGCAGAGATAGGCGTTGGGGCTGCCGAAGTCGAAGAGAAATTGCACCTTGGTGTTCATGGCGTGGCCTGCGGGAGTGGGAGGAAGTGACGATGCGATAAGGCAAGGCGGCTCACCACGGCTCCATCCAGGGACGGATCTCGGTCTCGTGCGTCCAGGCGTCGCGCGGCTGCTGGTGCAGTTGCCAGTAGAGGTCGGCAATGTGCTCGGGATTGAGGATGCCGCCCTGCTCCTTGAGGGCATAGCGCTCGGGGAAATTGCTGCGGATGAATTCGGTGTCTATGGCGCCGTCGATCACGGGATGGGCCACATGGATGCCCTTGGGCCAGAGTTCGCGCGCCATGCTCTGCGCCAGGGCGCGCAGGCCGTGCTTGGCACCGGCAAACGCGGCAAAGCCCTCGCGCCCGCGCAAGCTGGCCGTGGCACCCGTGAAGATGATGGTGCCCCGGCCGCGCGGCAGCATCACCCTGGCCGCCTCCCGCCCCATCAGAAAGCCGGCGAAGCAGGCCATCTCCCAGACCTTGAAGTAGACGCGCGCCGTGGTTTCGGTGATGCCGAAGCGCACATTGGCGCCGATGTTGAAGACGGCGACCTCGATGGGTGCGATCTCGGCCTCGATCTTCTGCACCAGGGCCACCATTTCCTCTTCCTTGCGCGCGTCGCTGCCAAAGCCATGGGCTTCACCCCCTGCGGCGCGGATCTGCTCGACCAGCGGCTGGAGTTTGTCGGCATCGCGGCGGGTGACGCAGGCGATATAGCCTTCGCGCGCAAAGCGCCGGGCAATCGCCCCGCCCGTGGCGTCACCGGCACCGATGACGAGGATGGCTTTCTTGTCGGTCATGGAATCTCCGTGGATGAAGAAGTCAGTTCATTTTTTGAACTTTATGCACGGTAGGTTTAAAATCTGAACCCGTCAAGCGGGGAACTGCCCAATGAAATGGAACGAACTGGAAGAGGAGCGCTGCTCCATCGCACGCACGGTCTCGGTCATCGGTGACCGCTGGACGCTGCTGGTGCTGCGCGACTGCTTTCTGGGAGTGCGCCGCTTCGATGAATTCCTGGGGCGCCTGGGCATTTCACGCCCCATGCTGTCGGACAGGCTGGCCAGGCTGGTCGAGGCCGGCGTGCTCAAGAAGGTGGCCTACCAGGAGGCGCCGGTGCGGCACGAGTACCGCCTCACGTCCAAGGGACTGGACCTGCATCCCGTGGTCATGGCCATCGTGCACTGGGGCGATGTGCACATGTCCGGCGAGGAAGGCCGGCCCCTGCTGCACCGGCATTCGGTGTGCGGCCACACGTTCGATCCCCTGATCGTCTGCTCGCACTGCCACGCTCCCTTGCACGCGCGGGATGTGACGGTGGAGCCCGGCCCGGGCGCCTAGCCCTGGCTCCAGCCCCGGCCTGCTCTCACGGGATTCGGCTATGCGCCGCCGCCGCCAGCCTCTTCATCCCACTTGCGCAGCACCGCCAGCTTCTCGCCGATCTTGATCTCCAGGCCCCGTGGCACGGGCTGGTACCAGCCCGGCTCCGCAATGCCCTCGGGCAGATAGGTCTCGCCGGCCGCGTAGGCGTTGGGCTCGTCGTGCGCGTAGCGGTATTCATGGCCGTAGCCCAGCTCCTTCATGAGCTTGGTGGGCGCGTTGCGCAGGTGCACGGGCACCTCGCGGCTCCTGTCCTGCTTCACGAAGGCCCGGGCCTTGTTGTAGGCGTTGTAGCCGGCGTTGCTCTTGGGGGCCATGGCCAGGTAGATAACGGCCTGGCCCAGGGCCAGCTCGCCTTCGGGGCTGCCCAGGCGCTCGTAGGTCAGGGCCGCATCGTTGGCGATCTGCATGGCGCGCGGATCGGCCAGGCCTATGTCTTCCCAGGCCATGCGCACGATGCGCCGCGACAGGTAGCGCGCATCGGCGCCGCCGTCGAGCATGCGGGTGAGCCAGTAGAGCGCCGCATCGGGATGGGAGCCGCGCACGGACTTGTGCAGGGCCGAGATCTGGTCGTAGAAGTTGTCGCCCCCCTTGTCGAAGCGCCTGGCATTCAAGGTCAGCGCGTTCTGCACGAATTCGGCATCGATCCGGGTGACGCCTGCAGCGCCCGCCGCCGTCTGGCATTGCTCCAGCAGGTTCAGGAACCGCCGGGCGTCGCCATCGGCATAGCCGATGATGGTGTCCCGCGCCAGGTCGTCGAACTGCAGGCCGCCCAGGGCCTTTTCCTGCGCGCGCTGCAGCAGCTGCCTGAGCTCTTCATCGGTCAGTGACTGCAGCACATAGACCTGTGCGCGCGACAGCAGGGCCGAGTTCACCTCGAAGGACGGGTTCTCCGTGGTGGCGCCGATGAAGGTCACCAGGCCGCTTTCCGCATAGGGCAGCAGCGCATCCTGCTGGGATTTGTTGAAGCGGTGGATCTCGTCCACGAAGAGGATGGTGTGCCTGCCCATGGCCAGGTTCTGCTGGGCCTGCTCCATGGCCGCGCGGATGTCCTTGACCCCGGAGAACACCGCCGACAGCGCAATGAACTCACACTTGAAGGCCGTGGCCGTGAGCCGGGCCAGCGTGGTCTTGCCCACGCCGGGTGGCCCCCAGAAGATCATGGAATGCGACTTGCCCGACTGGAAGGCCAGGCGCAGCGGCTTGCCTTCGCCCAGCAGGTGGGACTGGCCCACGACCTCGTCCAGGGTCTTGGGCCGCAGGGCTTCGGCCAGTGGTGCGGAGGGCTCCTGGGTGAACAGATCAGCCATGGGACAGCTCTCTCGAAGGCCGCTCCCCGCACGCGAGGTGCGGCAGCCCGTGTTGCGGATTCTTCGCCAAGAGGAACAGATGCAGTTGCAGAACCATGGCGCCATTGTCCACGCCATGGCTGGCGCAGGTGCGCCAGGCCTTGATGCCTGATGTCGGCCGTGGACTGAAACTCCTGATCTTCAGACGGGAATATGGCCATCGCCTCCAGGCATGTTACTGAAACGACATGGATTGTTTGCATGCACCCCATCAAGAGCAATCACTGACATTTCACACCTGCTTCGGGCCGCAGCCCTAAAATGCTGCCCTTTGCGGAGCCGGCCGCGCGATCCGCGCGCGACCTTCGGGCCTGCGTCATCGCAGCCTTCCAACCCGCGCCTACCTCCGTTTACGGAACCGCCTGCCATGCGGCAATGCGGTGCCTTTTCATTTCTGCATCCATGCAAACACTCAAGACCAGGGACCTGATCGCCCTAGGCTTCATGACCTTTGCGCTGTTCCTCGGCGCGGGCAACATCATCTTTCCGCCCATGGTCGGCCAGGGCGCCGGCGAACACGCGGCCGCCGCGGCCACCGGCTTCCTGCTGACGGGCGTGGGCCTGCCCCTGCTCACGGTGGTCGCACTGGCGCGCGTGGGCGGCGGCATGGACGCACTGACCTCGCCCGTGGGCCGCAAGGCCGGAATGGTGCTGGGCCTGCTGATCTATCTCATCCTGGGGCCGCTGTTCGCCACGCCGCGCACGGCGACGGTGTCGTTCGAGATGGGCTTTGCGCCTTTCATGGGCCACAGCAGCACAGCCCTGTTCATCTACTCTGCCGTGTACTTCGCCCTGGTCATGGGCCTGTCCCTGTTCCCGGGCAAGCTGATCGACAACATCGGCAAGCTGATCACGCCCGTGTTGATCCTGGCGCTGGTGGTGCTGGGCGCCGCCGCCGTGCTGCTGCCGGCCGGGGAGGCCACCAGGGCCAGTGGCGACTACCTGGTGTCGCCGCTGACCGAAGGTTTCCTGGAGGGCTACCAGACCATGGACGCGCTGGGGGCGCTGGCCTTCGGCATCGTCATCGTCAACGCCATCCGTGACCGCGGCATCTCCGATACCGGCCTGCAGACGCGCTACGCCATCGTCGCGGGCGTGATCGCCGCCGTCGGACTGGGCATGGTGTATCTGTCGCTGATCCATCTGGGCGCCACCAGCCAGTCCATCGCCCCGCAGGCACAGACCGGCGTGCTCATCCTCACGCGCTATGTGGATCACACCTTCGGCCCCATCGGCAGCCTGCTGCTGGCCGTGGTGATCTCCCTGGCCTGCCTGACCACGGCCGTGGGCCTGGTCAGTGCCTGCGGCGCCTACTTCAGCCAAATGCTGCGCCTGCCCTACCGTGCAGTGGTGGTGGCCATCGGCCTGGCCTGCATTCTGGTGTCCAACCAGGGCCTGGCCCAGCTGATCGCCGTATCCGGACCCGTGCTCGTGGGCATCTACCCGCTGGCCATCGCCCTGGTGGTGCTGAGCCTGCTGTCTGGCCTGTGGCGCAATGCGCAGCGGGTGTTCGCACCGGTGCTGGCCGTGGCCCTGTTGTTTGGTCTCATCGATGCAGCCAGGGCTGCCGGCTGGCAGGACTGGCTGCCCGCGTTCCTGAACAGCCTGCCGGGCAACGGCATGGGCTGGGCCCTGCCCGTGGCCGCGACCCTGGTGCTGGCCGCCCTCCACGACCGGCTGCGCCCTGCGCCCGCCGCCGCGTTCAAGCCGTCCTGAACCTCGACATGAGTTCGACCAGCTGATGGGCCTGCTTGCGCAGGCTCTCGGCGGCCGAACTGGTCTGCTCCACCAGCGCGGCGTTCTGCTGGGTGCCTTCCTCGATGCGGACGATGGCGCTGTTGACATGGCTCACGCCCGCGCTCTGTTCGCCGCTGGAATGGCTGATGGCGCCGATCATGCGCGAGACCTTGGCAATCGCCTCCTGCACCGAGGCCATGGTCGCGCCCGCACTGTCCACCTCCTGGGCGCCCAGGGCCACGCGCTGGGCGTTGGCCTGGATCAGGTCGCGGATCTCCCGCGCCGCACCCGAGCTGCGCTGGGCCAGCGTGCGCACCTCGGCGGCCACCACCGCAAAGCCCCGGCCCTGCTCGCCGGCCCGTGCGGCCTCCACGGCCGCGTTGAGCGCAAGAATGTTGGTCTGGAAGGCAATGCCGTCGATCACCTCGATGATGCTGACCACGCGTTCGGACGCATCCTGGATGCTGCGCATGGTGCCCACGACGGCCGAGATGGCATCGCCGCCGCGCGTGGCAATGTCGCTGGCGGACGAAGCCAGCAGGTTGGCCTTCTCTGCGTGATCGGCATTGCCGCGCACGGTGGAGTCGAGCTGGTCCATGGAGGATGCCGTCATCTGCAGGGCCGACGCCTGCTGCTCGGTGCGCTGGGCCAGGTCGCTGTTGCCCGCTGCGATCTGCGAGCTGGCGGATGCCACCTGCTCCGCATTGCCGCGCACTTCCACGACGATGCTGCGCAGCTGTTCCTGCATGGCGCCCAGCGCCCGCAGCAGCTGGCCCAGCTCGTCGCGGCCGCCGCTCGCTATGGCATTGGTCAGATGGCCACGGGCCACGTTCTCGGCCAGCCGGACCGCGCTGCGCAGCGGTGCCACCACGGCGCGGGTGATAAGCCAGCCAATGACCACGCCGGCCACGGCCGCCACCAGCATCAGCGCCAGGCTCAATTCCGTGGCGCGCCTGCCGCTGCTGTAGGCATCATCGGCCACGGACTTGCTCTGGGCAGCGATGCCGGCCTTGAGCCGGGACAGCAGCTCGGCCGGCTCGCGGTCCACGCCGCGCACGGCCATGTCGCCCACGGAGGGGTCGAAGCCCGTGGCCTCGAACTTGTCCAGGCCCACGCGATAGCCCTCGGCCATCTTGCGGTGCTGTGCCACAAAGCGCTGGGCCATCTCGCGCAGGGCGGCGTCTTCCACCAGGGCCAGCAAGGCGGTGGTCTTGTCCTGCACGGCGCGCTCATCGGACAGAAAGCCCTTCCAGTGCCGCTCGCGCAGCGCGTTGTCCGAGCCGCGCAGCAGCACGTTCTTCCATTCCTGGACCTGGGTCTTGAAGTGGCCTTCCACTTCTGCGGCAAGGCGCTCTGCGGCCATGTGGCGCTGTACGTCGCCGTGAAAGACGCCAAGGGATTGATGGGCCGACCAGAGGCCGAAGAATCCGGCGGCCAGGGTGAATAGCAGCGCCATGGCAATGGCGAGCGGCAACTTGCGACTGAGGTTCATAAAGACATGCGAGAGCCGGCCAGCATGTCCTCGAAGGGACGTCGAAACAGTCGCTGGCCGCAGGCCGCTATTGTCCCGGCGATATTAGGCAAAACCATTACAAAACCTCACAAACTGCGCACCGCAGCGTGTGAGGTTCTTGAAGGGCCGCCCTGTGCAGCGGTGGATTACTGCTTGAGCACGTCGGCGCCCGCAGGCACCTTGAACTCGAAGGTCGAGGCCGGCAGGGATGCCTGGGCCTGCAGCTTGCTGAAGCGGATCAGCGAACGCTGGCCAAAGCTGTCGAGGATGTCCAGCGCCGAAAGCTGCCCATCGGCTGCAAAGCCCACGCGCACGCTCTTGAGCTGGCCGTTCCTGTCCTTGGGGCTGGCCTGGACCCATTGCAGGCCATCCTGCTCGGGCGCGGACTGCAGATCGAAATCGGCGCTCAACGCCTTGAGATCGCTGGCCGACGCCAGGATGGCGGCAGGCGTGCTGCCCAGGGCCTGGGCCTGCGCGCGCTGCGTGACCTGGTTGAGGTCGGCGTCATAGAGCCACAGCGTCTTGCCGTCGGCCACGATGGTCTGCTCGAACGGCTTGGTGTAGACGAACCTGAACTTGCCGGGACGCTGGAATTCGAATTGGCCGCTGGAGTTCTTGGTGCGCGGCGGCTGGCCATCCTTGGACGGGGCCGTGACGGCCTGGGTGAATTCGGCGCGGCCGGCCTGGGAATTCTTCATGAAGGCTTCCAGGCTCTTGAGGCCATCGGCCCACGAGACCGTCGCGCTTGCCGCGATCACAACTGCAGTCAACAGACGTTTCATTCTTTCTCCATGATTGCGAAATGCGGGCTCATTCCCCGGCGCGCGCCGGCACCAGCACCTCGCGCTGCCCGCTGGCCGTGAGACCGCTGACCAGGCCCGCCTTTTCCATATCTTCCAGCAGGCGGGCCGAGCGGTTGTAACCAATCCTGAGCTTGCGCTGCACATACGAGATGCTGGCCTTGCGGTCCTTGAGCACCACTTCCACGGCCTGGTCGTACATGGGATCCTTCTCGCCGTTGCCGCCGTCGCCGGACTCCGCGCCGAACTCGCTGTCGCCCTCGGCCGTGCCGCCTTCGAGCACACCCTCGATATAGTCGGCCTCGCCCTGCTCCTTGAGGTAGCCCACGACGCGGTGCACTTCCTCGTCGGACACAAAGGCGCCGTGCACGCGCACGGGCAGGCCCGTGCCGCTGGCCATGTAGAGCATGTCGCCCATGCCCAGCAGGGACTCGGCACCCATCTGGTCGAGCACGGTGCGGCTGTCGATCTTGCTGCTGACCTGGAAGGCGATGCGCGTGGGAATGTTGGCCTTGATCAGGCCGGTGATCACGTCCACGCTGGGGCGCTGGGTGGCCAGGATCAGGTGGATGCCGGCCGCGCGGGCCTTCTGGGCCAGGCGCGCGATCAGCTCCTCGATCTTCTTGCCGACCACCATCATCAGGTCGGCCAGCTCGTCGATGACGATGACGATGTGCGGCAGGCGCTGCAGCGGCTCGGGCTCCTCGGGCGTGAGGCTGAAGGGGTTGGGAATCGATTCCTCGCGCGCCTTGGCCTCGTCGATCTTGGTGTTGTAGCCCGCCAGATTGCGCACGCCCAGCTTGCTCATGAGCTTGTAGCGGCGCTCCATCTCGGCCACGCACCAGTTCAGGCCGTTGGCGGCCTGCTTCATGTCGGTGACCACGGGGCACAGCAGGTGAGGAATGCCTTCGTAGACCGACATTTCCAGCATCTTGGGGTCGATCATCAGCAGGCGCACATCGCGCGCCTCGGCCTTGTACAGCAGCGACAGGATCATGGCGTTGATCCCCACCGACTTGCCCGAACCCGTGGTGCCGGCGACCAGCACGTGCGGCATCTTGGCCAGATCGGCCACCACCGGGTTGCCCACGATGTCCTTGCCCAGGCCCATGGTCAGCATGCTCTTGGCATCGTGGTAGACCTGCGAGCCCAGCACCTCGGACAGGCGGATGGACTGGCGCTTGGCATTGGGCAGCTCCAGCGCCATGAAGTTCTTGCCGGGGATCGTCTCGATCACGCGGATGGACACCAGGGACAGCGAGCGCGCCAGATCCTTGGCCAGGTTCACGATCTGCGAGCCCTTGACACCCGTGGCCGGTTCGATCTCGTAGCGCGTGATCACGGGGCCGGGCATGGCGGCCACCACATGCACTTCCACGCCAAAGTCCTTGAGGCGCTTTTCGATCAGCCGGCTGGTCATCTCCAGCGTCTCGGGCGAGACGCTTTCCTGGCGCTGCTGCGCCGCATCGAGCAGGTCCACCTGGGGCAGCTTGCTGTCGGGCAATTCGGAGAACAGCGGCTTCTGGCGCTCCTTGACCACGCGCACGCTGGGGGCCGCCGCCTCCTGCAGCACGGGCTCGATGATCTGCACGGGCTGCGGGTGCTGCACGGCGCTTTCCGTGCGCTCTTCCTGCAACACCTCTTCGCGCTCGCGCGCGGCACGGCGGCCTGCGGCCTCGTCCCGGGCCTTCTCGCGGCGCGCGAAGAGGAAATGCACCCATCCATCCAGGCGTGCGCCCATGGATTCCGCCAGATGCCCCCAGGAAAAGCGGAACACCATGGCCAGGCCGATCACGGCCACGCAGATGCCGATCAGGCCCGAACCCATGAAGCCCAGCCATTGCAGGCTGTGGTAGCCCAGCATGTAGCCAAAGACGCCGCCGGCAGGGCCTGGCAGCACGCTCTCGAAGCGGTACAGCCGCGTCCATTCCAGCGCGCAGCTTGCGCCCAGCAGCAGCAGCAGGCCACCCCAGAAACGCAGGCGCCGGCGCCACAGCGGCGGCAGTTGCACGCCATCGCGGGGCACGCCGCCCCGCAGCCAGCGGGCGAAGGAAGACATCCAGGTCTGCACCGAGGCCAGCACCAGCCACCAGACCGACATGCCGAAGCCGAAATAGCAGGCGTCGGCCAGCCAGGCTCCGACGCGGCCCATCCAGTTGGCGACCAGGCGCGCGTGTCCCGCCCCGGAGGTGGACCACGCTGGATCCTGGGGCGAGTAGCTGAGCATGGAGGCAAGCCAGAACACCAGGGCCAGCAGCCCCGCCAACAGCAGCATTTCATGGCCGAAGCGCGCCACCATGCCGGGGCGCGCCGCAGACTTGGATTTGCCCTTGGCGGATGTGGAAGCGTTCAGAGCGTTCAATGAGTAGGTCATACGCAGGCGGGAGCTTACCCCAGCCCCCTCGGGCTGGCCGCAAAAACAGCCAGGACGGCCTGCTAGCGTAATGCAAGCACTTGCAACAGAACATGACGCCGCTGCATGACGGCGCCATGCCGATCATTTTTGACAATCCGGGCCATTGATCCGCATGGCAACGGGAACCCGGCTGCGGAGCGATACTCCATGGCTGTGCCCGATGTATCTTTTTTCTGCACGCCGACTGCCGGCGTGCGCCTTTTTCAAGAACTGCATCCATGTCTTCTACGCAACACGCCAAAGTCCTGATCCTCGGCTCCGGCCCTGCCGGCTACACGGCCGCCATCTACGCCGCGCGCGCCAACCTCAACCCGCTGCTGGTGACCGGCATGGCCCAGGGTGGCCAGCTGATGACGACGACGGAAGTGGACAACTGGCCTGCGGACGTGAACGGCGTACAGGGCCCCGAACTGATGCAGCGCTTCCTGGAGCACGCAGAGCGCTTCAAGACCCAGGTGGTGTTCGACCACATCCACAGCGTCGATTTCTCCAAGCGCCCCTTCACGCTGACCGGCGACTCCGGCACCTATACCTGCGACAGCCTGATCATCGCCACGGGCGCCTCGGCCAAGTACCTGGGCCTGCCCTCCGAAGAGGCCTTCATGGGCCGCGGCGTCTCGGGCTGCGCCACCTGCGATGGTTTCTTCTACCGCGAGCAGCCCGTGTGCGTGGTCGGCGGCGGCAACACCGCCGTCGAGGAAGCCCTGTACCTGTCCAACATCGCCAGCAAGGTCACCCTGGTGCACCGCCGCGACAAGTTCAAGGCCGAGCCCATCCTCGTGGACAAGCTCATGGACAAGGTCCGTGCCGGCAAGATCGAACTCAAGACCCACTTCGTGCTCGACGAGGTGCTGGGCGACCAGTCCGGCGTGACCGGCATCCGCATCAAGAGCACCCAGGATGGCCATGCCGAGGACATCCAGCTGCAGGGCTGCTTCATCGCCATCGGCCACGCGCCCAACACCGAGATCTTCAAGGGCCACCTGGAGATGGACGAGACCGGCTACATCATCACCCAGGGCGGCCTCAAGGGCTTCGCCACCCAGACCAGCGTGCCCGGCGTGTTCGCGGCCGGCGACGTGCAGGACCATGTCTACCGCCAGGCCATCACCAGCGCCGGCACGGGCTGCATGGCCGCGCTGGACGCCCAGCGCTTCCTGGAGCAGGAATAAGCGGGAAGCCATCCCGCCCGCCCTGCCCTCGTGCAGGGCGGCAAAAGCCCCTGGCTGCCGCCGTGATTGGCTGGCCCAGGGGCTTTTCTCATGAAGACGCTATAATCCGTGGCTTTGCTGAATTTGAAGCGCGCCTTGCTTGCATGGCCAGGACACTTTCAGCGATGGGGTTACCGCCACCCTTTATGGCGAGGTGAGGTTGCCGGCAGGCCCTGCAGCAAATGCAGGGCATCAGCGTCGGCGGCTGTACAACTATCGGAGTGTCCTCATGGCACGCGTATGTGAAGTAACGGGCAAGAAGCCCATGGTGGGAAACAACGTTTCCCACGCCAACAACAAGACCAAGCGTCGTTTCCTGCCCAACCTGCAATACCGCCGTTTCTGGGTTGAGAGCGAAAACCGTTGGGTGCGCCTGCGCGTTTCCAGCGCTGCTCTGCGCCTGATCGACAAGAACGGTATCGACTCCGTGCTCGCAGACCTGCGTGCCCGTGGCCAAGCCTAAATCCCTCAAGGAGAAACACCATGGCTGCTAAAGGCGGACGCGAAAAGATCAAGCTGGAATCCACTGCAGGAACCGGCCACTTCTACACCACGACCAAGAACAAGAAGACAATGCCCGAGAAGATGGCGATCATGAAGTTTGATCCCAAGGCTCGCAAGCACGTCACGTACAAGGAAATCAAGCTGAAGTAATTCAGCCTGTCCCTGGTACCGACAAAGAAACCGCCCGGCGCAAGCCCGGCGGTTTTTTTGCGTCCCTCACCCGTGGCGCGCGGGCTGGCCCAGCTGCGCGCAGGCCATGGCGCCGAGATCGCGGCAGGCCTGCTCGACCACGCCATCCACGGGCAGGGTGCAGCCCAGGCGCATGCAGTGCTCGTAGCGGCCCGAGTTGGAGAACATGCTGCCCGGCGCCGTGCGTATGCCGCGCGCCAGCGCCTGCGTGAACAGCGCGGACGTGGACACGCCAGCCGGAAGCTCCAGCCACAGGCTGAGCCCGCCGGGCGGCAGGCTCAGCCGCGTTCCCAACGGGAAAAAGCGCGCCACCAGCTGCGCCATGCCCTCGCGCTGGCGCCGCAGCTGCTGCTTCAGGCGCTGCAGATTGCGCAGATGCGCGGGCGAGCCCACGCAGGCGGCCGCCAGCAACTGGGCCAGGGTCTGGGTCCCCCGGCTGCGCGCGAACTTGAGCATCTGCACACGGCCATGCCACTGGCCGGCGTTCATCCAGCCCTGGCGCAGGCCTGGCGCCATGCTCTTGTTGAAGGCCTCGCAATAGATCACATGTCCCGGCAGGCGGTCCCAGGCCTTGATGGGGCGCACGGGCTGGCTGCTTTCCACGAACAGGCCGTAGGAGTCGTCCTCGATCAGCGCCACGCCGTGGGCGGCGCACAGCTCGACCAGTCTGGCCTTGTGTTCATCGGGAATGCGCGTGCCCAGCGGCATCTGCAGCTCGGGCACGACCACCACGGCCTTCAGCCGGGGCTGGGTCTGCAGGGCCAGCTCCAACGCCTCAATGGACAGGCCGGTGCGCGGGCTGCAGGGAATCTCCAGCGCCTGCATCTGCAAGGACTCCACCACCTGCAGCAGGCCGTAGTAGGTCGGCGACTCCACGGCCACCACATCCCCCGGCGAGGCCACGGCGGCCAGCGCCAGGCTCACAGCCTCGGAATTGCCCGTGGTCGCCAGCACATCGGCCGGTGCGACATGGATGCCCGCCGCCAGCGCGCGCCGCGCCATGGCCCGCTGGAAATCAGGGTGGCTGCCCATCATGGAACGCCCCAGCACCAGCAGATCGGGCTGCTCGCGCAGCAGCCGGGCAGCCGCCTGGTTCAGGTAGCCGCGATCGAACAGTTCTGGCGGCGGCGTGGCACCGCCCAGGTCCACCTGCACGTCGGCCTGGCGGCCGCGCTCCAGCATGAGCGAGATGTGCTCATTGATGCCCGCAAAGTGCTGTTGTGGCAACGGCTGCACGGGCTGGCTCAGATCCGGCTCGCTGGCAGGCGCCAGCCCTGCAGGCCGGGCATCGCGCACGAAGTAGCCCACGCGCGGGCGGGCCTCGAGCTGGCCCAGATCCTCCAGATGCCGCAGCGTCTGCAGCGCCGTGGACAGGCTGACCTCGTGGCGGCGCATCAGCTCGCGCACGGAAGGCATGCGCTCGCCCGCCTTGAGCGTGCCCATCTCCATGGCCAGGCTGTAGTCGGCCGCCAGGCGGCGGTACAGGGTGGGGGCGGCGCTTGCGGCGGTCATGGGCAGGATGGAAAACGGCTGGGGATGGAAGTGCTTGACCGAGATCTTGCCTCAAGGCCCTGTTACGCAACAGATACAGATCATCAAGCCATGCAGCAGAACAGAACATGGACTGCCTGCACTGCTGCGGCGCAACAAACCATAGGCTGTGCCTGTGCCAAAGAGGGCCGAATGCCTACGCTTGGGGCCTGGAACTACAGGACACAGACCCATGCATAACGCCCACACCCGCTCGTTCGAACTGCGCCATCTCGCCCCCGGAAACGACCTGTATCTGTCCATGCAGGAGGGCTGCGAGCTGTTTTGCCGCCAGGGCAGCCTGGAAATCAGCGTCCCGCAGCAGGTCTGGGCCGATGCAGCGCCGGGGCTGACCCTCAGGCTGCAGCCGGGCCAGGGCTGGCGCGCAGGCGCGGACCTGCGGATAAGAGTCCGCTCCGTGTCCCAGGCCACGGCAGGTCTGGAACTGCAGCCGAACCCCGCAGCAAAAAGCCGCATCGCCTCCGAAGAGAAGATGCGGCCCCGGGAATGGACGCTTGCCGGCTGGCTTCGCAGCTTCAGGCGTGGGCAGCGCGCAGCTTGACCGAGAACTCCTTGAGCGCGGCAATGCCGCTGGCCTCGGCGCGATGGCACCAGGCCTGCAGATGGGCCGTCAGCTGCTCGCGCGACAGCGAGGTGTTGAGCCACAGCTGGCGCAGCTCCTCGCGCATGACCAGCATCTGGTCCAGCACGGGATGGGCGGCGCGCGCCTGGGCCAGCTGGTCCTGCGCCTGGGCGGGCACCTTGTCGGCATCGCGGTGCAGCCAGCGGCGCGCCGTCCTGAGCAAGGACAGGTCGGCCTGCTGCGCCTTGCGCTGCTTGAGCGCATCGAGTTCGAACTGCACGGCGGCACGCACGCCGCGCGCATAGCGGGCCATGACCTCGTAGCGGTTGGCGATCACGGCCTCCAGCGTCTTTTCGTCGGCCACAGGCTTGATGGCGCCCATGACCAGCCTGGGCGGCGTTTTCTTGACCTTGGCCCAGCCGACCGCCTGCATCGCCCGGATGTAGGCCCAGCCCATATCGAACTCATAGCGCTTGACCGAGAACTTGGCCGAGGTCGGATAGGTGTGGTGGTTGTTATGCAGTTCCTCACCGCCGATGACCAGGCCCCAGGGCACGAGGTTGGTGCTGGCGTCCTGGGCCTCGAAGTTGCGGTAGCCCCAGAAATGGCCCAGGCCGTTGACCACACCGGCAGCCCAGAACGGAATCCAGGCCATCTGCACGGCCCAGATGGTCAGTCCGATGGCGCCGAACAGCAGCACGTTGATGACCAGCATCAGAGAAGGACCCCAGATCGAATGCCGGCTGTAGAGATGGCGCTCGATCCAGTCGTCGGGCGTGCCGTGGCCGAACTTCCTGAGCGTCTCGGCGTTCTTGGCCTCTTCGCGGTACAGCTCCGCGCCCTGGCGCATCACGGTATCCAGCCCGCGCGTTTGCGGGCTGTGGGGATCGTCCTCGGTTTCGCACTTGGCGTGGTGCTTGCGGTGGATGGCCACCCACTCCTTGGTGACCATGCCCGTGCCCAACCACAACCAGAACCGGAAGAAATGCGAGGGCACCGGCCCCAGGTCCAGCGAACGATGGGCCTGACAGCGGTGCAGGAAGATGGTGACGCCCGCAATCGTGACGTGGGTGGTGACCAGGGCATACAGCAGCAGCTGCCACCACGACAGCTGCCACAGGCCATGGGCCATCCAGTCCAGGGCAATATTCCAAACCGACGCGAAATCCACAGACATGACCCAAGCCTTTGCCAAAGCCGGCGCCCAGTGGCACCGATGCCTCAATTTTAGGCGAGCCCCCCGTGAAGGCGTTCGGCAATCTCCCGCGATTTACAGCTTATTGCGTCTGCAAGTTACGGCTTCCGGGTCCAAACGGCGGCGAAAAACCCGTCCGTCTCATGGCGCTGGGGCCACAGGCGCAGGTACTGCGTGCCGGTCTCGCCGCCGCTGCACAGCACATCGCCCCGCTCCACCTTGAGCTGGGCCAGAAGTTCTCCGGCATCCATGGCCACGAAGTCAGAGTGCTCCGCTGCAAAGGCGTCGGCGATGGCTTCGTTTTCCTGGGGCAGGACCGAACAGGTGGCATAGACCAGGCGTCCGCCCGGCTTGACCAGCCGCGCAGCACTGGCCAGGATGGCCGCCTGCTTTTGCGTGAGCTCCTCGATGGCCTTGGCCGACTGGCGCCACTTGAGGTCGGGATTGCGGCGCAGCGTGCCCAGGCCCGAGCAGGGGGCATCGACCAGCACGCGGTCGATCTTTCCGGCCAGGCGCTTGACGCGGTCGTCGCGCTCATGGGCGATGGCCGCGGGGTGCACGTTCGACAGGCCCGAGCGCGCCAGGCGCGGCTTCAGGGCCTCGAGCCGGTGGCCCGAGACATCGAAGGCGTACAGACGCCCCGTGCTGCGCATCGAAGCACCAATGGCCAGGGTCTTGCCGCCTGCGCCTGCACAGAAATCGACCACCATTTCGCCGCGCTTGGCATCGAGCATCAGCGCCAGCAGTTGCGAGCCTTCGTCCTGCACCTCGATGGCACCGCGCGTGAAAACGTCCATCCGGGCCAGCGCCGGCTTGCCCTGCACACGCAGGCCCCAGGGCGAGTAAGGCGTGGCTTCGGCAGCGATGCCGGCATCGGCCAGTTCCTTTTGCACATCGGCACGCTTGGCGTTCAGCGCATTGACGCGCAGATCCAGCGGCGCGGCCTGTTCCATGCTCTGGGCAAAGGCCCAGAAGTCATCGCCCAGTTGCTGCTGTAGCGGCGCGACCAGCCATTCGGGAAGGTTGTGGCGGTGCGGCTCCATCAGTTCGTCGGGACGCACGGCCTCGCAGGCGTCCAGCCATTGCAGCTCCTGCGGCGACAGCGCGGCACGCACGAAGCTGCGTGTGTCCTTGACACCTTGCTCGGTCTTGCCAGCCACGCGGGCCAGTGCCTCCTGGCTGTGGGCAAAGCCCAAAATGGCCAGCCTGCGCTCACGCGAGCCGCTGCCAGAACGCGCCAGGCTCTCAAAAAGCAGCTTCTTGCGCAGCACGGTGTAGGCGGTCTCGGCCAGCGCAGCGCGCTCGCGCGGGCCCAGGTTGCGGTTTTCACGGAAAAAGCGTGACACCACGGCGTCGGCCGGATGTTCGAAAGTCAGGGTGCGCTTGACCAGTTCGGCGCAGGCGTCGAGAAGCTGTTTGGGATGCATGGCCGCGATTGTCCCACTGCCTTGCAAATCCGAGAGGGGCGCAGGTCGGAACCCGGAGCAACGCCGGGCTGGCACGGCTACCATGGCGCCCCATGACCGATGACGACCTGCCCCCTCTGATTGCCACGCCCCCGGGCCTGTACCGCCACTACAAGGGCGCTCCCTACGAGGTGCTTGCCACCGTGCGCCACAGCGAAACGCGCGAGTCCATGACCCTGTACCGCGCGCTCTACGGCGAGCGCGGCCTGTGGGTGCGGCCAGCCGCCATGTTCAACGAAACCGTGGTCATCAACGGCGTGGAGCAGCCCCGCTTTGCACGCTGCCCCGAAGTGGAGCAGCAGGCCTTTCAGAGCGAAGGCCTGTGAGCAGACCCTAGCCCCGCATCAACTGCGCCACGGCGCGCGGGTAGATGATGTGCTCCTGCACCAGCACGCGCGCGGCCAGTGCCTGGGCCGTGTCGCCGGGCAGCACGGGCACCACGGCCTGCTCCAGGATGGGGCCCACATCCAGCTCGGCCGTCACGCGGTGCACGGTGCAGCCGGCGAAGCGGCAGCCTGCATCGATGGCCCGCTGGTGCGTGTGCAGGCCCGTGAAGGCGGGCAGCAGCGAGGGGTGGATGTTGATCATGCGACCTTCGTAATGCGCAACGAAGCCCGGCGTGAGGATGCGCATGAAGCCGGCAAGCACGACCAGCGCGGGCGCGTGCCGGTCGATCACCTGGGCCAGCTCGGCGTCGAAGGCCTCGCGGCTGGGGAACGGGCGGTGGTCCAGCACCTCGGTGGCAATGCCCTGCTCGCGCGCGAAAACCAGGCCCGAAGCCTCGGCCTTGTTGCTGACCACGGCGGCCACGCGGGCGCCATAACGCCGCGCCCAGTCCTGTTGCTGCGAAGCACGCACAATGGCAGCCATGTTCGAGCCGCCGCCCGAGATCAGGATCACGATATTTTTCATGGGCGGCGATTGTCGCACCGCGGGCCGCGCGGCCTGCGCCAGCCCCGGCAAGGCCCATGGCCCTGCCGGGCCTTGTCACCTCTTGCCCTCAGACCCATGCCATTCGATCCCCGCTCCACCCCCTTGACCGCCGTCGAAGCCCGCGTGCTGGCCACCCTGATGGAGAAGGCGCGTACCGTGCCCGACAGCTACCCGCTCACGCTCAACGCACTGGTGACGGGCTGCAACCAGAAAAGCAGTCGCGATCCGGTGATGGAAGTCAGCGAGGGCGAAGCCCAGGAAGCGCTGGACAGCCTGCGCCTGCGCACCATGTCCGTGCAGATCAGCAGCGCACGCGCCACGCGCTGGGAACACAACTTCCCGCGCGGCGTGGGTGTGCCCGACCAGAGCGCCGTGCTGCTGTCCCTGCTGATGCTGCGCGGCCCGCAGACGGCTGGCGAGCTGCGCATCAACTCCGAGCGCTGGCACCGCTTTGCCGACATCTCCTCGGTCGAAGCCTTCCTGGAAGAGCTGCGCGAGCGCAGCGAGGAAAAAGGCGGCCCGCTGGTCGTCCTGCTGCCCCGCGCGCCCGGCGCGCGCGAACAACGCTGGGCCCACCTGCTGTGCGGCCCCGTGGACGTGAACGCGATCGCCTCGGCCCCTGCGGCAGCAGGCGCACGCGGCGATGCCCTGGCCCAGCGCGTGGTCGATCTGGAAGCCCAGGTACGCCAGCTGCAGGCACGTCTGGCACATGTCTACGCCCAGCTGGGTCTGGAAGAACCAGATCAGCCTGCCTGATATCCGGCGGCCGTGAAGCCATCAGGGATTGCCATAGGTTGTCACGCCCTGGACAGTTCAAAAAAGAACGCGCGTGCTACAAAAGCCGGGATTGAAGGAGACACAGTCCATGGACCTGGCATTTACCCCTGAAGAACAGTCCTTTCGCGAGGAAGTCCGCGCCTGGGTGCGGGCCAACCTGCCCCAGGACATCGCGCACAAGGTGCGCCATTCGCTGCGCCTGACGCGCGACGACCTGCAGAACTGGGCCAAGATTCTTGGCAAGAAAGGCTGGCTGGGCTACGGCTGGCCCAAGCAGTTCGGCGGACCCGGCTGGAACGCCGTGCAAAAGCACCTGTTCGAGGAGGAATGTGCCCTGGCCTGCGCGCCGCGCATCATTCCCTTCGGCCCCGTGATGGTGGCGCCCGTGATCATGGCCTACGGCACGCCCGAGCAGCAGCAGCGCTTTCTGCCCGGCATTGCCAGCGGCGAAGTGTGGTGGAGCCAGGGCTACTCGGAGCCGGGCTCGGGCTCGGACCTGGCCAGCGTCAAGACCCGCGCCGAGCGCGTGGGCGACAAGTACATCGTCAACGGCCAGAAGACCTGGACCACGCTGGGCCAGTACGGCGAATGGATCTTCTGCCTGGTGCGCACCAGCAACGAGGGCAAGCCCCAGACCGGCATCAGCTTCCTGCTGGTGGACATGAAGAGCCCTGGCGTGACCGTGCGCCCGATCAAGCTGCTGGACGGCGAGTGCGAGGTCAACGAGGTCTTCTTCGACAATGTGGAAGTGCCGGCCGAGAACCTGATCGGCGAGGAGAACAAGGGCTGGACCTACGCCAAGCACCTGCTCAGCCACGAGCGTACCAACATCGCCGACGTGAACCGCGCCAAGCGCGAGCTGGAACGCCTCAAGCGCATCGCCAAGGCCGAAGGCGTCTATGAGGACCAGCGTTTCCGCGACGAGATCGCCAAGCTCGAAGTCGACGTGGTGGCGCTGGAGATGCTGGTGCTGCGCGTGCTGTCGGCCGAGAAATCGGGCAAGAACCCGCTGGACATCGCCGGCCTGCTCAAGATCAAGGGCAGTGAAATCCAGCAGCGCTACTCCGAGCTGATGATGCTGGCCGCAGGCCCCTTCAGCCTGCCCTTCATCGAAGAAGCCATGGAAGCCGGCTGGCAGGGCGACTTCCCCGGCGGCGTGGCGGACAACGCGCCGCTGGCATCGACCTATTTCAACATGCGCAAGACGACGATCTACGGCGGCTCCAACGAGGTCCAGAGAAACATCGTCGCTCAGACGGTTCTGGGCTGATTTTGGCTGGAGTTTCGCTGACCCCAGAAGTGCGCCGGACGCGCTTCGATCAGCTTCGGGAGACAGAAAATGGACTTTGATTTTTCGGATGACCAGCAGCAACTGCGCGACGCGGTGCGCCGCTGGGTGGACAAGGGCTACACCTTCGAGCGCCGCCGCTCCATCGTCGAGGCGGGCGGCTTCTCGCGCGAGGCCTGGGGCGAGCTGGCCGAACTGGGCCTGACGGCACTGACCGTGCCCGAGGAGCACGGCGGCCTGGGCCAGGGCGCCACCGACGTGATGGTGGTGATGGAAGAGCTGGGCCGCGGCCTGGTGATGGAGCCGCTGGCACAGGCCTTCGTGGCATCCAGCGTGCTCGGCCAGCATGCCGACGCCACCGTGGCCGGCCAGTGGCTGCCGCGCGTGGCCAGCGGCGAGGCCCTGGTCGTGCTGGCACACCAGGAGCGCCAGGCCCGTTACCGGCTCGACGTCTGCGCGGCCACGGCCGGCAAGAGCGGCGGCGGCTACACGGTGGATGCCACCAAGAGCGTGGTGCCCGCAGGCGACGCGGCCGATGCCTTCCTGGTGCCGGCCCAGCTGGACGGCAAGATCGCCCTCTTCCTGGTGGAGCGCGGCGCCAGCGGCGTCAGCACCCAGGGCTACCGGACCCAGGATGGCAGCCGCGCCGCCGAGCTGCGCTGCCAGGCGGCCCCCGCCACGCTGGTGACGACCGATGGCCTGGCCGCCCTGACACTGGCCCAGGACGTGGCCAACGCCGCCCTGTGCGCCGAAGGCGTGGGCGCCATGGAGCAGACACTGAAGCTCACCACCGAGTACATGAACCAGCGCAAGCAGTTCAACACGGTGATCGCCAGCTTCCAGGCCCTGCGCCACCGCGTGGCGGACATGAAGATGCAGCTGGAGCTGGCCCGCTCCATGAGCTACTACGCCAGCCTCAAGATGAACACGCCCGAGGCGGAGCGCCACGTGGCCATCGCGCGCGCCAAGGTCCAGCTGGGCCAGTCGCTGCGCTATGTGGGTCAGCAGTCGGTGCAGTTGCACGGCGGCATCGGCGTGACTGACGAGTACGCAGGCAGCCACTACTTCAAGCGCCTGACGCAGATGGAGATGACGGGTGGGGACACGCTGCACCATCTGGGCATCGTGTCCGGGAAGATGCAGGACACGGCCGGCGTGTTTGCCTGAGCCTCGGGTCCCGCTTCAGACCACCAGTCCCCGCAGGAAACTGCGGGGCTTTTTCATGGGCTTTTCATGGGCCTTTGCTTTTTCCCATGCTTGCCCGCCGCCTCAGGTCAGCCTGTAGCCCTCGGGCCTGAGCGGCGCGGGCAGATCCGTCTCGCCCAGCGTGCGGCCCAGGCTGATCTCGATGGAGCGGCAGATGGTGTCCAGCGGCAGGTCGTTGCTCTCCAGGCCAAAGGGCTCTTCGAGTTCATCGCCAAGGGCGTCGAGCCCATAGAAGGTGTAGGCCACGATGGCCACGACAAAGGGCGTCATGAACCCGGTCGTGTCCACCAGGCCGAACGGCAGCAGAAAGCAGTACATATAGGCCGTACGGTGCAGCAGCAGCGCATACGAGAACGGCATGGGCGTGTTGCGAATGCGCTCGCACGAGGCGGCAGCGGCCGTCATGCGCGTGAAGGTCTTGTCCATGGACGCGGCCAGACAGGGCTCCATCTCGCCACGGCGCACACACTGCGCCAGGTCATGCCCCATGGACATCATCAGTGCGTCGCAGCGCTGCTCCAGCGGCAGGGCCTGGATTTGGCGCCATTCCCTGCCCACGAGCCAGCGGCCGGCTTCGGCATCGTCGTGCAGGCCCCGCAGCTGGGACCGCAGCGAATGCGCGAAGGCAACAGCCCGGTGCACCATGCGCACGCGCACATCGCTGTCGCGACGCCGGGGATCGGGCACCGTGTCCAGCGCAATCAGGCTCTGGCACTGGCGCGCCAGCGTGCGCGCGCAGATCACCATCTCGCCCCAGAGCTTGCGGCCTTCCCAGTAGCGGTCATAGGCGGTGTTGTTGCGAAAGCCCAGGAAGATGGCCAGCGGCAGGCCGATCAGCGTGAAAGGGATGGGCGTCACCGTGATCTTCACGTCGAAGAGATTGCCATGCACCAGGGTGATGATGGCGGCAAACACGATGTTCACGAGCAGCGTGACCTGGATGCGCTGGAGCACCGAGCCCCGCAAAATCAGAAACAGCCTGAGGCCGGCGGGGCGATCACGGACGATCATGGGGCGAATGCTAGGTATAAACCCTTATTCGATCACATATTGAGCATGTCAATGGGCTGCGGCCATGCTCCGAACCAAAAAAAAGGCGCCCCGAAGGGCGCCCTGCGTCACGACCGGTTGCCGGTCACAGCGCGTTGAAGCGGCGGCGCACCATGCCCCAGCCCATGATGCCCATCAAGACGGACATCAGGATCAGGCCCCATTCGGAGAGGGTGGGGATGGAGGCGGGCGATACGGCCACGGCCACCGCGCGGGAAGCCGTGTTGTTGGCCGGGTTGGCATCTCCGGTCGCACCGGTGCTGCCCGTCAGTGCCACCGCCCCCACGGAGCTGGGCGTTCCGCTGACCGTGCAGGTCACGCTGGCGCCCGCAGGCACGGCATCCCCTGCGGACCAGGCTGCATTGGAGGGGCTGATGCGGCAAGCGCCCTGGCTGACGCCAGGCGGCAGTCCCGTGACTGCGCACGAGGTCCCTGCCGATGCATCGGCCGAGCCCTGGTTCTTGCAGACAAAACTGCCGCTGTAGGGCGTGCCGGCAGTGAACGCGGTCGGCAGGCCGCTCAGATCGACGCCCATGTCGGGCACTGCAACGGTGGACACATTCATGGTCGCGGTGTTGTTTGCCGCATTCGAATCATCCGTTGCGCCCGTGGTGCCCGTGACCGTGGACGAACCTGCGGCCGTGGGCGTACCGCTCACCTGGCAGGTGACCGTGGCTCCCACCGGCACCGCATTGCCCGCCACCCACGCGGCATTGCCGGAGCTGATGGAGCATGCGCCTTGCGTCACGCCAGCCGGCAGGCCGGTGACGGCGCAGGAGGTGCCGCTCACGGCGTTGGCCAGGCCCTGGTTGCTGCAGGTGAAGCTGCCGCTATAGGGAATGTTCAGCGGCGAGGTGGAGGGCAGTCCGCTCAGATTGACCTGCATGTCCGGCGCTGTGGTGACCGTGATGTTCGATGTGACCGTGTTGTTGCCCGGGGTCAGGTCGTTGTCGCCGCCCGTGGTCACCGTGACCGTCGAGCTGCCGCCTGGACCCGTCGGTGTGCCGGAGACCAGGCAGACCACCGTCTTGCCCGCAGGCACCACGGCGGGCTGCATCCAGGCCGCGCCGTCTATCGTGCATTGGCCTGCCGTCACGCCAGGGGGCAGACCGGAGGCATCGCAGATGGCCTGGCCTGCGCTGGCTGCACCATCGTTCTTGCAGGAGAAGCTGCCGGTGTAGGGGACGCCGACCACGGCGGTGGGCGGGAGTCCGGAGACATCAGGCACCATGTCGCTGCTCGCCGCGGGAGCCAGCAATTGGGTCTGCACCATGGCACCGAGCAGGGTCGAGGTCAGGTCGCCTCCGATGGTGTAGTTGCCGTTGTTGATCTGGTCTGACGGCGTGCCCGCAGGAACCTTCACGGTCATCGTGAACGTGCCCGACTGCCCGGGAGCCAGGGTCCCAAAGTCGCACTGTGCAGGATCTGAACTGCCCACGGCCGGGGCCGTGCAAGCGCCGCCGTCGCCGGCCAGCGACACGAACGTGGTCGGACTGATGCCCGCATCCGTGCCCACGGGCATGGCGGGCGTGACCTTCACGTTGTTCACCGGGGTGCTGCCGTTGTTCGTATAGGTATAGGTGTAGGTGATCTCCGTGCCGTCCGCCTTGGGCGCGCTGACAGGCCCGGACGCGCTGATCCACAGGGTCTTGGGCAGGGTCGTGCCGAAGTTGTCAACGTACAGATGGCCTGCGTGGCCACCGGCACTGCAGGCCGAGGCCACGGCCTGCAGCCTGACCTTGTCGCCTACCCGCAGGTAGGCATTGCCAGGAGCGACATCGTAGGCCTGGGGGTCGGTGTAGTTCTGGATGGCACCGCCCTTGTCGGTAAAGGTCTTCCAGGGTGCTCCCGGCTCGCCGCCGTAGTGGTATTTGAAGAACAACTCCTGGGGTGAGCCCGTCAGATCCGTGGAGGTCTGGGCGTCATAGGTCTTGACCAGCGAGATGGCAAAGTAGGGGCGATCCTCGCCCCCGTGATTGCTGGCGTACTCAAGCACGGGCGCCGCGACAAATCGGATGTGGATCTTGCCGTCCTGGTCGATGTCATCTGCAGTCAGCGTCACTTCCTGGGTGATGGAACTTGCCGTATTGACCTGCTGGGTCCAGCCGGCGAGTCCCCCCGTGACCTTGCTGGACCGAGGTATCACGTTGCTGGCTGGGGTAGCGCTGTTCGCCTTGAGGTTGATGCGGGCAGAGTGGGAGCCTGCCAAAGTCAGTTTGAGGGCGGACTGGCCGGCGTCACCCCGGAACAGGACTTCGTCTGCAGCGCCTTCCGAGCCGCTGGCGATTTCGACCAGATGGGACTTGGTGCCAGGTGGCTGTAGGCGCAACTCGCTCAAGCGCTTCGGATTGGCCTGGGTGCCATTGTTGGTCCATGCCTGGGGGGTCCAGCCAGTCAGGTCCCCTGCCTCGAAGTCCCCATTCAGAAATGCCGCCTGCGCAACTGCACCCACCATTGCCAGGGTGCCGGCTGCAACCAGACTTCTGGCCTGCCTCCAGGCCTTCATGCGCGGCCCTGTGGGCCGGATATGCAAACTCTGTCTCGCCATACCATTCCTCTCTTGATGTGTGTTTGATCACGGTTGAAAACTCCGACGGCCCACGCCGCCCGCCTGCGCACGCCGCCAGCACCAAGCCGCCCAAGCACGCGCACGCGCTTTTGCAGCAAAAAAATGGGCGAACGAATCCCTTCCGCATGCCCGGACGGCTGCGGTTCAAAAAGCTGAAATGGAGAAGAAAAAGGCGCCTAAGGCACGAACACCAGCCCTCGGCCGAACACGGCCCTCACCGGCAGGGCCAGCCCGGAGATATCCAGGGTCTTGCGGCGAAGCCGCGTCAGCTGCGATTCGATGCGGTGAAAACCGTCATCCACATCGGCATAGCCCATGGCCTCGATCAGGGTCTGCTTGGACACCATGGTCCCGGGGGTGGCCATCAGGCAGCCGAGCAATTCCAGCTCGCGGCTGGTCAGGGCAATGATCTGGTGGTTGGGTGCGACCATGCAGGCCGACAGGGGGTCAAGGCGCCAGGTCAGGAATGGGGCGGACGCCCTGCCCGGCTGACCGGTGTTGCGGCGAAGCTGGGAGCGGATGCCGGCCACCAGCTCGTTCATGTCGGTGGGCTTGACGAAGTACTGCAGCGCGCCGGCATTGAGGCCGGCAATGCGGCTGTCCAGATCGCCGCGTGCCGTGAGCACCACCACGGGGATCTCCTGCTCGGCCAGGCGCTTGACCAGGCTCAGCCCGTCCTCGCCGGGCAGACCCAGGTCGACGACGACCAGATCTGCCTTCTCGCGCAGTAGCTTTATGTAGAAGTCTTCTGCAGAATCCGTGCCCCAGGCATGCAGGCCAGACTTTGTTAAAAATCGACACACATTGATACGAATATCCTCGTCGTCCTCTACGACGGCGACGGTGAACTCGATCGATGGCTCTAGTGTCTGCTGCATGATGTTTGCCTATTGGTGCGCGGATTTTCATTGGGGTGAACGTCCGCCGCCATGCACGAACACTCTCGAATGCTCACAGTTCAGAGAAACACACAAAAATTTACTTTTATTGCATGGATCACGGTATCGCTCGGGCTGCTCGCATTTTTCGTGCTGAGCCCGGCAACCATGTCTCCCCCTGACAAGGGACTGCGTCTGGGCAAGGACCTGCCGATGCAGGTGCTTGCCGATGCGGGCCGCAGCATGACCATTGAACAGGTCGCGGCCCTGCCCGATGATGCCTTCGAAACCCGGCGCACGCCTCTGAACGAGGGCTATACCCGCCAGGCTTACTGGGTGAGGGTTGCCATGCCCGCCCTCGCACCCGCCAGTGCGCTGGCCGGCAATGATCCGCTGTGGCTGGAGATCACGCCCACCTATCTGGACAGGGTCACGCTCTACCAGCAGGCGCATGGCCTGTGGCAGGCACGCGAAAGCGGTGACACGGTGCCCATGGCCCAGCGCATCCATGTGCGCCAGCTGATGTTTCCACTGCGCGCCGGCCAGCCCTTTGTGCTGCGCATCGAGACCAGCAGCGCCATGCAGCTGTACGCCACGGTCTGGCGCAGCACGGGGCTGATGGCCTGGCTGTCCAGCGTGGAGTGGGCCTCGGGGGTGCACCAGGGCGTGAACCTGGTGCTGACCTTGCTGATCGCCGGCGCAGCCCTGGCCCTTCGCATGCGCAGCCTGATGGCCATGACGCTGCTGGCGTTCGTGGTTCTGACCCACAACGCCAATGTGCGCGGCTATGCCCAGCTGTGGCTGCCCGAGCCCTGGGCGCCGCATGCGGATATCTGGGTGAGCGTGGGCGTCTTCCTGCTGCCTGCCGCCTTTGCCTGGCAGGCACGCGAGACCTTGACGCGCGGCACGATCTGGCGCCGCATCGACCGCATGCTGGTGCTGCTGACCTTGGCGCCCCTGCTGGCCTTGCTCAGCATTCCCATGGGGCACTACACGCAATGGGCCTGGCTAGGAGTCAGCGTCCCCTGGATGGCCAGCATGCTGAGCGCTCTGGTGGCCTGGAAGAACCTGCTCCGCCAGGGCCCCAGCATCGTCAACCTGCTGGTGCTGATTCCCTACACGCTGCATGCGGTCATGGGCATCCACGTGGCTGCAGCGTTCACGGGGCTGGTGTCCTCCGACATCGAAGCCGGCATGTACTGGCAACTGGAATCGCTGCTGCTGTACATCCTCATCATCATTGCCGTGGGCGCCAGCCTGGTCGAGAAATTCCAGAACTCCATGGACAGGCAGGCGCAACTGGTGGATTCACTGGCCCGTTCCGAGCACGCGCTCGAAGGCCGGGTACGCACACGCACGGCCGAGCTGCTGCATGCACAGAACGCGCTGCAGGCCGCGCTGCACGGCGAACGCACCCTGCGGCTAGAGCAGCGCCAGTTCTTCAACATGGTCAACCATGAATTCCGCACGCCGCTGGCCGTGGTGGACAGCGCGGCCACGGAGCAGTTGACCTTTCCGTCCACCGACATCGACTCCCAACTGGAGCGGGCCGCCCAGATCCGGCGTGCCTGCAGGCGCCTCACGGCCCTGGTGGACAACTGCCTGGTCAGCGACCGCCTGGACGCGCCTGCGTTCCGGCTGCAGCTCGACCGGGTTCCGGTGACGGACCTGATCGACGATGCCGTACAGCTCGTGCACTGGTCGCGCCGCCATCATCTGAGGCTGGAGACTGCCGGCATCCCCGCCTCCTGGCAGTGCGATCCCACGCTGGTGCGCATCGCCCTGTCCAACCTCGTGGACAACGCCGTGAAATACGCCCAGGCCGGCGAAATCGCCGTGTGTGCCCGCCTGGACGGGCAGGGCCGGCTGGAGCTCACCGTCAGCGACGAGGGCCCTGGCCTGGCGCCCGAGCTGGCGCAGCGCATCTTCGAGCTGCACGAGCGCGGAGAGCGCTCGGACCAGACCCGAGGCTTCGGCCTGGGCCTGTGGGTGGCCCGGCGCGTGGCCCAGATGCACGGCGGCGATGTGCAGGTCACGCCAGCTGCGGGCGGCGGCACCTGCTTCACGCTGACGCTGCCCTGCAGCATTCCCGAAGACAGCGGCCTTGCCGCAGCTGCAACACAGCCCGCCTCGCCATGCGCATCCTGAACCTGCTGCGTGTCCTGAACCGTCTGGCGCTGCCGGGCTGGCTGGTGTTTTCGCTGGTGCTGGTGGTCTGCTTCATCCTCAGTCCGGCCTGGCAGTCCCTTCCAGCCAAGCGCCTGCAGCTGGGCACGGACCTGCCCATGCTGGCGCTTGTCGATGCGCAGGGCAGCCTCACCATCGACCAGGTGGCAGCACTGCCCGATACGGACTTCACCGCGCTGGACACACCGCTGAACAAGGGCTACACGCGCGATGTGTATTGGCTCAAGGTGCAGGCTCCCTATATCGCGGCCGGGAAGATCGACCCCGAGCAGGACCCTCTGTGGCTGGAGATCCTGCCCAGCTACCTGGACCAGGTCGCGCTGTACCAGTACATGGACGGCGCCTGGCGCATGCGCAGCAGCGGCGATACGGCAACCGGCGAACCACGGGTCCATGTGCGCCAGCTCGTGTTTCCGCTGTACACGGACCAGCCCTTCATCCTGCGCGTGCAGACCTCAAGCCCCATGCAGCTGGACGCCACGATCTGGCGCAGCAGCGGTCTGATGACGCAGTTCTCGGCCGTGGAATGGGCATCGGGCATCCACCAGGGCATCAACCTCATGCTGGCCCTGCTGATCATCGGGGCAGCCCTGGCCTTGCGGTTGCGCAAACTGGCCGCCATGGCCGTGGCAGCCATCGCCGTACTGATACACGGCGCCAGCGACCGGGGCTACCTGCAGATCTGGCTGCCCGACCATCTGGCGCACTGGGGCCATCTGTGCGTCAGCCTTGGCACCCTGATGCTTCCCGCCGCCCTGGCCTGGCAGATGCGCGAGCTGCTGACCCGCGACACACGCTGGCGGCGCATGGACCGGGCCCTGCTCGCCCTGGGAATCATCCCGTTGCTGTGCCTGCCAAGCATCCCGCTCGGCCGCTACCAGGACTGGGCCTGGATAGGGGTCGGCGCGCCCTGGGCCATCAGCGCGCTGTTTGCGGTGGTCGCATGGAGCAATCTGCTGCGCGATCGTGCCAGCCTGGTCCATGTGCTGATGGTCGTTCCCAGCACCATGTACGGGCTCATGGGGCTGTATGTGACGGCAGCCTATGTGGGCCTTGCCAGCCTGCCCACCATAGAGACCAGCGTTTTCTGGCAGCTCAACACCTTGCTGGTCAACATCGTGATCACCGTGGCCGTCGGCGCCAGCCTGATCCAGAAATTCCGGGACTCCATGGCACGCCAGGCACAACTGCTCGAATCCCTGGCCAAATCCGAGCATGCGCTGGAAGAGCGCGTGCGGCTGCGCACGGCCGAGCTGCTGCGGGCGCAGAACGCGCTGCAGGCGGCGCTGCACAGCGAACGCACGCTGCGACTGGAGCAGCGGCAGTTCTTCAACATGGTCAACCATGAGTTCCGCACGCCGCTGGCCGTGGTGGACAGTGCCGCCACCGAGCAACTTTCCTTTCCCTCCCCCGACATCGACTCCCAGCTCGAACGCGCCGCCCAGATCCGGCGCGCCTGCAGACGCCTCACGGCCCTGGTGGACAACTGCCTGATCAGCGACCGCCTGGACGCTCCCGCCTTCAGGCTGCAGTTGCACCGCGCTCCCGTCATGGAGCTGGTCGATGATGCCGCGCAGCTCGTGCACTGGTCTCGCCGCCACCGTCTGCGCCTGGACAGCGCGCAGGCGCCCGCCATCTGGGAGTGCGACTCCACGCTCATCCGCATCGCACTGTCCAACCTCGTGGACAACGCCGTGAAGTACGCCAAGGCCGGAGAAATCACCGTGCGCGCGCGCACCGACGACCGTGGTCAGTTGGAACTCACCGTCAGCGACCAGGGCCCAGGCCTGGCGCCCGAGCTGGCGCTGCGCATCTTCGAGCGCTTCGAGCGCGGCCACCGCTCCGACCAGGCCCGCGGCTTCGGCCTGGGCCTGTGGGTCGCCCGGCGCATTGCGCGACTGCATGGCGGCGACATACAGGCGGCACCTTCACCGGAGGGCGGCACGAGCTTCACGCTCACGCTGCCGCCGCATCCCGCTCCCGCTGCGCAGTCCAAAACCTTGCAGACAGCGGCTTGAAACAAGGCGCCCTGGAGAATCCACGATAATGAAAAGTTAGCCACTGGCGCAATCCCTGTTTGGAACGCGTGCTCCAAGCCACCTCCGGCCCATGCGCCCGCGCACACCTATTTTTCTGTCCATGAGCGTTATCTCTACCCCCGTCGACATCAATCGCAAGCATCTGGAAGCGGCCCGCCAACAGATTGAGCAAGGCAATCTGAAGAAAGCCGCACAGACCCTGAACAAGGCCCAGCGCCAGATGCCGAACGACGCACGCGTCTTCATGTTGGCGGCGCTGATGGCGGAGAAAGCCGGCAATCACGCCAAAGCCGAAGAGACATTCGAACGCTGCCTCGAACTGGCGCCCATGTGGGGACCAGGCCTGCTGGAAACCGCGCTCTATCGGGCTCGTCGCAGCCAATTCGATTCTGCTCTGGAACTCGCTGAGAAAGTGGCGCGCATCGAGCCTGGAAATCCGCAGGTACTGGCAGGCGTGGTGGACATCGCCCACCGCGCCGGTCATACCGCAATGGCCGTGGAGCACCTGCGCAGAGGCTTGGAGCTATTTCCCGGCGACACCATGCTGCGCCAGTATCTGGCCAACGATCTGAGCAGCCTGCAGCAACACGCCGAGGCAGGGCAGATCTGGGACGCCCTGGTACAGGAGCAGCCCGAGCAGCCGTCACTGCGCATTGGCCGAATCAAGGCCTGCATCGCACGCGGCGAGCCTGCTGCGGCACAGCCTGACATCCGCATGCTGCAGGAACGATCCCCCGAGGATGCCACGCTGATCTACTACGCAGCCCTGGCCCGGGGCGAAACCCCGGCACACCAGCCTGTTGAGATGCACAGGCCCTTGTTCGACGGAATGGCCGAGCAATACGATATGCACATGGTGCGTGGCCTCGGCTACCAGCTGCCCAAACGCGTCGCAGAACAGTTGGTCGCGCGCAATCCAGAAAAGGACTTTAACCTGCTGGACCTGGGCTGTGGCACAGGCCTGCTGGGTGTCTGTCTGGGCTCCATGCAGGGCTTCCTGATCGGCGTGGACAGTTCCGTGAAAATGATCGAACAGGCGGCACGGCACGGCATCTATGACCGTTTCCACAACGTGAGCCTGCTGGATGCCCTGCGCGACACTCCGGACAGCGAGTATGACGTGATCACCTGCCTCGATGTACTGATCTACGTTGGCGATGCAGCTACGGTCATCCCCAATGCGGCGCGCATTCTGAAGACGGGTGGCGAATTCATCTTCTCCTGCGAAACTGCGCCAGAAGACGGCCCCGACCTGGTGCTGCAAAACAGCCAACGCTACGCCCACAAGCGCAGCCATATCGAAGCACTGTGCAAGCAAGCGGGCTTCAGCGTATCGACCGAGGAACTGGTGCTGCGGCAGGAAGGCGGGCAACCGGTTCAGGGCTTCGTCGTGACCGCAACCAAGACCGCTGCCTGACAGTTCTCATCAAGCCCACGCCACCTCGTGCGTGGGCGCACCACCGTCCCCGACAAGGCTATCGCGCGCCCAGCGCGAGCTTCTGGGCACGTGCAGCAGCAGAAACTCCATCTGGTCCGCCAGAATCCGCCGGTTGCGCAGAATGAAGTCTTCCCAGAGGCTGGGTACATAGGGCGTGTAGAGTAGGGGCATGCGCGCCTGTTCAGGCGTGCGGGCGCCCTTGCGGTGGTTACAGGAACGGCAGGCAGTCACCAGATTCATCCAGTGATGGCCGCCGCCTGCGGAGATGGGCACGATGTGTTCGCGCGTGAGGTCGTTTTCGTGGAAGACCCGGCCGCAGTAGGCGCAGATGCAGCGGTCGCGTGCGAACAGCTTGCCGTTGGTCAGGCCCGGCTGCAGGCTGTGCGGATTGATGGAGGGCGCACCGCGCGTGCCGATGATGCTGTTGATGTGGATGACCGACTGGCAGCCCGTGACGGCATTGTGGCCACCGCGGAAACAGGCGACTTCCCCGCCGGACTCCCAGCGCACATCGTCCGCCGCGTAATGCAGCGCCGCCTGCTCCAGCGTAATCCAGGATTGGGGCAGCCCTTGGGCCGACAGCTTCAAGACCTTCACGACACGCCTCCTCTGACACCAAGGTGAACGGGAATGCAGCCAGTGCACAGGGCCTGCAAGGCAGGCCTTATCGAGGCAATATACTCTGTTTCCGTGTCGGATTGACAGCCTGCGCTGGCTGCGCGCGTGCCAGCCGCTATTGAAAACAAAGCGTCCCATGAAGATTTTTCGAGGCTTCAACCATCCAGGGCGAGAACCGGCCTGCGCCGTCACCATCGGCAATTTCGATGGTGTTCACAGGGGTCACCAGGCCATGCTGGCCCTGCTGTCGGCTGAAGCTGCCCAGCGTGGCGTGCCCACCTGCGTGCTGACCTTCGAGCCCCATCCGCGCGACTACTTCGCCCAGGCCCTGGGCCGGCCCGAGATCGCGCCGGCGCGCATAGGCACGCTGCGCGACAAGCTGTCGGAGCTGCAGCGCTGCGGCGTGGACCAGACCGTGGTGCTGCCCTTCAACCGGGCGCTGGCCAGCCAGGCGCCCCAGGCCTTCATCGATGAGGTGCTGGTGGCCGGCCTGGGCGCGAAATACGTGCTGGTCGGCGACGATTTCCGCTTCGGCGCCCAGCGCGCGGGCGACTACGCCATGCTGGACGCGGCAGGCCAGCGCCAGGGCTTTGACGTGGCCCGCATGAACAGCTACGAAGTGCATGGCCTGCGCGTGTCCAGCACCCATGTGCGCTGCGCCCTGGCCGAGGGGCGCATGCAGGATGCGGCGCGGCTGCTGGGTCATCCCTACACCATCTCCGGCCATGTGGTCCACGGGCGCAAGCTGGGCCGCAGCCTGGCCGAAAGCCGCCAGGGCGCGGGCGACGGCTTTCGAACGCTGAACCTGCGCTTCAACCATTGGAAGCCCGCGGCCAGCGGCATCTTCGCGGTACTGGTCCACGGACTGCATGAGCGTCCTCTGCGCGGCGTGGCCAACCTCGGTGTGCGCCCTTCCCTGGACCCGACGGATGTCAACGGCGGGCGCGTCCTGCTGGAAACCCACTGCCTCGATTGGCCCGGCGCGCCGGGTGGCGAAGAGGCCTACGGTAAAATCATCCGCGTGGAACTTCTGCACAAACTGCACGACGAGCTGAAGTACGACAGTCTCGACGCCCTCACCGCCGGCATCGCCAAGGACTGCGATGACGCGCGCGCGTTCTTCGCCACCATCCACACACCCATCTACACCGAGACCCGTCGCCAGACCACGCGCGACCGAATTTGACGATCTCCGTCACCTGCCCGGGCGCGGGTGCGCACCAGGCTTCCTCCCCTTTTTCCCGTGCCTGGACCAGACGGTCCGGGCTCTGGCCTGCTTTCAAGGTTCTCCATGTCTGATTCGAAAGTCTCTCCCAACGCCAATGCGGGCTATCGCGCCACGCTGAACATGCCCGACACGCCCTTCCCCATGCGCGGCGATCTGCCCAAGCGCGAGCCGGGCTGGGTCCAGGAATGGGAGGACAAGGGCATCTACAAGAAGCTGCGCGATGCGCGCCACGGTGCGCCCAAGTTCATCCTGCACGACGGCCCGCCCTACGCCAACGGCAAGATCCACATCGGCCATGCGGTGAACAAGGCGCTCAAGGACATGATCGTCAAGAGCCGCCAGCTCGAGGGCTTCGACGCCATGTACGTGCCGGGCTGGGACTGCCACGGCCTGCCCATCGAGAACGCCATCGAAAAGCTGCATGGCCGCAATCTGCCGCGCGACGAGATGCAGGCCAAGAGCCGTGCATTCGCCACCGAGCAGATCGCCCAGCAGATGGTGGACTTCAAGCGCCTGGGCGTGCTCGGCGACTGGGACCATCCCTACAAGACCATGAACTACGCCAACGAGGCCGCCGAGCTGCGCGCCTTGAAGCGTGTCATGGAGCGCGGCTTCGTCTACCGCGGCCTCAAGCCGGTGTACTGGTGCTTTGACTGCGGCTCCTCGCTGGCCGAGTTCGAGATCGAGTACGCCGACAAGCAAAGCCAGACGCTGGACGTGATGTTCCCCACGGCCGAGCCCGACAGGCTGGCGGCCGCCTTCGGCCTGACCTCGCTGGCCAAGCCCGCCTTCATCGTCATCTGGACGACGACGGCCTGGACCATCCCCGCCAACCAGGCGCTCAACGTCAACCCCGAGCTGGAATACAGCCTGGTGGATACCGAGCGCGGCCTGCTGATCGTGGCCTCCGCCCTGGTCGACAAATGCCTGGCACGCTGGAAGCTCGAAGGCCAGGTCCTTGCCACCGCCGTGGGAAGGAAGCTGGACCACCTGCAGTTCAAGCACCCGCTGGCCCACGTGGACAAGGGCTTTGACCGCGTCTCGCCCGTGTTCCTGGCCGACTACGCCACGGCCGATGACGGCACCGGCATCGTGCACTCGGCCCCCGCCTACGGCGTGGACGACTTCAACAGCTGCATGAACAACGGCATGACGCGCGATGACATCCTGAGCCCCGTGCAGGGCAACGGCGTCTACGCACCCGAGCTGCCGCTGTTCGGCGGCCAGCACATCTGGAAGGCCGTCCCCGTCATCATCGATGCGCTCAAGCTGGGCGACCGCCTGCTGGATACCACGACCATCACCCACAGCTACCCGCACTGCTGGCGCCACAAGACGCCGGTGATCTACCGCGCCGCCGCCCAGTGGTTCATCCGCATGGATGAGGGCGAGGGAGTGTTCACCAAGCCCGGTGACAAGCCCGCGCAGACGCTGCGCCAGATCGCGCTGGAAGCCATCGAGCACACCCAGTTCTACCCGGAGAACGGCAAGACCCGCCTGCGCGACATGATCGCCGGCCGGCCCGACTGGTGCATCTCGCGCCAGCGCAGCTGGGGCGTGCCCCTGCCCTTCTTCCTGCACAAGGACAGCGGCGAACTGCATCCGCGCACCATGGAGATCATCGACCAGGCCGCCGCCATGGTCGAGCAAGGCGGCATCGAGGCCTGGAGCCGCGTGACGGCCGAGGACATCCTGGGCGCCGAGGAAGCCGTGCACTACACCAAGAGCACCGACATCCTCGAAGTCTGGTTCGACTCCGGCTCCACCTTCTGGCATGTGATGCGCGGCACGCACGCCGACATGCACCACGACCAGGGCCCCGAGGCCGACCTTTACCTGGAAGGCCATGACCAGCACCGCGGCTGGTTCCATTCGTCGCTGCTGCTGGCCTCGGCCATCTTCGGGCGCGCGCCCTACCGCGGCCTGCTGACCCACGGCTTCACCGTGGACGGCCAGGGCAAGAAGATGTCCAAGTCGCTGGGCAACACCGTCGCCCCGCAGGACGTGAGCAACAAGATGGGCGCCGAGATCATCCGCCTGTGGGTGGCCTCGACCGACTACTCGGGCGACCTGGGCATCGACGACAAGATCCTGGCCCGCGTGGTGGACGCCTACCGCCGCATCCGCAACACGCTGCGCTTCCTGCTGGCCAACGTCAGCGACTTCGACGCGGCGAAAGACTCGGTTCCCACCGAAGAGCTGCTGGAAATCGACCGCTGGGCCCTGGCCCGTGCGGCCCAGTTCCAGGCCGAGGTGCTGGCCCACTACAAGGTCTACGAATTCCACCCTGTGGTGGCCAAGCTGCAGCTGTTCTGCTCGGAAGACCTGGGCGGCTTCTACCTGGACGTGCTCAAGGACCGCCTGTACACCAGCGCGCCCAAGAGCCTGGCCCGCCGCAGCGCCCAGACCGCGCTGCACCAGATCACGCACGCCATGCTGCGCTGGATGGCGCCCTTCCTGTCCTTCACGGCCGAAGAGGCCTGGAAGGTCTTCGGCGACAGCGAGTCCATCTTCCTGGAGACCTACACCGACCTGCCGGCCGGCGACGAGGCCCTGCTGGCCAAGTGGGCCCGCCTGCGCGAGATCCGCGACGTGGTGAACAAGGACATCGAGGCCGTGCGCGCCGAAGGCCGGGTCGGCTCCTCGCTGCAGGCCGAAGTCCGTGTCTCGGCCCAGCCCGAAGACCTGGCCCTGCTGCAAAGCCTTGGCGACGACCTGAAGTTCGTCTTCATCACCTCGGCCGCCGAGGCCCTGGCGGGCGAGACGCTGCAGGCCGCCGTCACACCCAGCAGCCATGCCAAGTGCGACCGCTGCTGGCACTACCGTGCCGACGTGGGCATCAATCCCGAGCACCCCAGCCTGTGCGGCCGTTGCGACAGCAACCTGCACGGTGCCGGCGAAGAGCGCCGCAAGGCGTAATCCCACCGAGGCGCTGCCATGACCCCTAGCTTTGCCGCAGTCCCCGAATCCCGCAGCCGCCGCATCTGGCCCTGGCTGGCCTGGTCGCTGGCGATCATCGCCATCGACCAGCTCACCAAGCAGTGGATCCTTGATGCCTACCAGCTGGGCGACTGGACGCCGATCACGGGCTTTTTCAACATCGTGCGGGCCCACAACACGGGCGCGGCCTTCTCGTTCCTGGCTGGAGCCGGTGGCTGGCAGCGCTGGCTGTTCGTGGGCATCGGCGCGGCGGCCACGCTGCTCATCGTCTGGCAGTTGCGCAAGCATCCGGGGCAGAAGCTGTTTTGCTTCTCGCTGGCCAGCATCCTGGGCGGTGCCATCGGCAACGTGGTGGACCGCCTGCAGCACGGCTACGTGGTGGACTTCCTGGACTTCTACTGGGGCCGTTCGCACTTTCCGGCCTTCAATGCGGCCGACATCGCCATCAGCGTGGGCGCGGCCCTGCTGATCCTGGACGAGGTGCTGCGCGCACGGCGGGCCAAGGGCACCTGATCTGATCCCTGCCGCAACCGGAGCCGCCGCCAGCCCCTCTTGCGAGGGGCTTTTTCATTGAGGGGGCCACCGGCTGCATGCCGGCGGGTTTTCCTCGGGTTTTCCTGAGTGCGTTTTGGGTCAACCGAAATTCTTTTCGATTCGTTTTATTTCTACAATTTTCCTTATTTCGCACCAAACTGTGCGCTCATGCGGCCGACTCTCCTGCGCGCAAGCCGGGACCGGGGTTATATTGGTCCGCTTCTCCGCTCACAGCACATGAAGCACTTACTCAATCTACTGGCCGCCATCGCCCTGCTGGTCTGGGGCACGCACATGGTCCGCACCGGCGTGCTGCGGGTGTTCGGCGCCAACCTGCGCAACCTGCTCGCCCACAGCATGAGCAACCGCTTCTCGGCCGCGCTGTCGGGCCTGGGCGTGACTGCGCTGGTGCAGTCGAGCACGGCGACCTCGCTGATGACCTCGGCCTTCGTGGGCCAGGGCCTGATCTCGCTGCCGGCCGCGCTGGCCGTGATGCGTGGCGCCGACGTGGGCACGGCGCTGATGGCCGTGCTGTTCTCCACCGACCTGTCCTGGCTGTCGCCGCTGTTCATCTTTGTCGGCGTGGTGCTGTTCATCACGCGCCAGGACACCACGGCCGGGCGCATAGGCCGCGTGCTCATCGGGCTGGGCGTGATGCTGCTGGCCCTGCGCCTGGTGGTCGATGCCACCGAGCCGCTGCTGGAAGCCCCCGCCGTGCGCACCCTGCTGGCCTCTGTCACCAGCGACATCTTCATGGAGCTGCTGCTGGGTGCGCTGCTGGCCGTGATGGCCTATTCCAGCCTGGCCATCGTGCTGCTGATCGCGGCCATGGCCAGCTCGGGCGCGATTCCCATGGAAGTGGCGCTGGGCCTGACGCTGGGCGCCAACATCGGCAGCGGCCTGGTGGCCGTGCTGACCACGGCCAAGTCCAGCGTGGAAGTGCGCCAGGTCACCATCGGCAACATGCTGTTCAAGATCATGGGTGTGGCCATCGTGGCGCCCTTCCTGGGGCTGTGGGCCACCTATGTGATGCCGCTGATCGACGGCAAGGGCCAGAACATCGTGCTGTTCCACCTGGCCTTCAACATCTTCAACAGCCTGTGCTTCATCGGCCTGACGCAGACCGTGGCGCGCTGGGTGACGGCCCTGCTGCCCAAGCCCGAGGCCAGTTCCACCAGCCTGCTGCGGCCCCGCCACCTGGACCCCTCGGCGCTGAGCACGCCGTCGCTGGCCATTTCCTGCGCCGCGCGCGAGGCCCTGCACCAGGCCGACATGGTCGAGTCCATGCTGATCGGCATGCAGCGCGTGCTGGAGACAGACGACCTCAAGCTGTCCCAGGAGCTGCGCGAGCTTGAAGGCACGGTGGACGACCTGTACTCGGCCATCAAGTACTACATGACCAAGATCTCGCGCGCCGAACTGGATGAGCGCGAGGGCCAGCGCTGGACGGAAATCATCAGCTTCACCATCAACATGGAGCAGATCGGGGACATCATCGAGCGCGTGCTGCTGGACATCGAGGACAAGAAGATCAAGAAGGGCCGCCAGTTCTCCGAGGCCGGCACGCAGGAGATCCGCGAGCTGCTGCACCACCTGCTGGACAATCTGCGCCTGGCCATGAGCGTCTTTCTCAACGGCAATGTGCGCGAGGCCCAGAAGCTGCTGGAGGAAAAGGCGCGCTTTCGCGATCTGGAACTGGCCTACTCGGCCACCCACCTGGCCCGCCTGTCCGACAACACCGTCTCCAGCATAGAGACCAGCTCGCTGCACATCGACCTCATCAGCGACCTCAAGCGCATCAACTCGCTGCTGTGCTCTGTGGCCTATCCCATCCTGGAATCGGCCGGCGCCCTGGCGCCCAGCCGGCTCAAGGAATCGGCGCTGGACAAGGCGGCGCGCTGAGGCGCCGCAAGCCTTGCCCGGTCACCAGCCCAGCCAGGCCGCCAGCACCTGGGCGGCCTCGGGCGTGAAGCGGTCCTGCAGCAGCCATTGCACGAGCTGGTCGCGCTCTATCAGTGCAAAGGCCTGCACCTCGCCATCCTGGTTGCTGGGCTCCAGCGCAGCCGGCACGGTGGCGCTGAACCAGTCGATGCGTTCGCGCATGAAGCCACGGCCCTCGGCCTCGTCGCTGGGGCGCTCGAACAGTACGTGGCCGCCATGGCGCAGGCCCTGCAGCTCGCCCACGCGCAGGCCGGCCTCTTCCCAGGTTTCACGCTGCACGGCTTGTTCCAGGGTATCGTGCGCGGCCACCATGCCGCCCATCAGCGTGTCCCACATGCCGGGGTTGGTGGGCTTGCTGTCGGCGCGCTGCTGCACCCAGATGCGGCCGTCGGCCGTCTCGCCCACCAGGTGCACGGCCAGGGTGGCAATGCCCAGCGGACGCACGGCGCCACGCTCCACGGTGCCAATGCGCTGACCCTGCACGTTGCACACGGCCAGTTGCTCATCGCGCCAGGGGCCGCTGTGGCCGCAGGCTCGCAGCACGCGTGCCAGGGCGTTGAGCAGGGCCGTGGCATCACCTTCGCCCTGCAGGTGCCAGTGGCCGGCCTGCTGCCGCAGCGCCACGCCATGGGCCTGCATCACCCCGTCCGGCAACTGCGCAGCCAGCCCATCTTCCAGCGAACCGATTTCCTCTGCCGCCACCTGAAGCGGCCGGCGCGGCTGCAGCGCAGGCTGGCGGGTTGCGGCGCGCACCCGGTTCAGCCATGCCTGCACGCCTGGGTCGGCTGGGCTCTTTTCCCCGTTCATGGCAGCAAGATGGTGGAGCCCGTGGTCCTGCGTGCCTCCAGGTCCAGATGGGCCTGGCGCACTTCAGCCAGCGGATAGCGCTGGTCGATGTGGATCTTCACGGCACCGCTTTCCACCACGGCGAACAAATCGTCGGCCATGGCCTGGGTGGCCTCGCGGCTGGTGATGTGGGAGAACAGGGTCTGGCGCGTCACATACAACGACTTGGCGGCCAGCACGGCGGGTGCGAAAGGCGCCACGGGACCGGATGCGTTGCCGAAGCTGACCATCAGCCCAAAGCGCCGCAGGCAGGCCAGCGAGCCTTCCCAGGTGTCCTTGCCCACGCTGTCGTAAACCACCTTCACGCCCTGGCCGCCCGTGATTTCCTGCACGCGTTCGGCGAAGTTCTCGCTGCGGTAGTTGATGGCATGGGCCGCGCCGTTGGCCAGTGCCAGCGCGCACTTCTCGTCCGAGCCTGCCGTGGCGATGAGCTGCAGGCCCATGGCCCTGGCCCATTGGCAGGCAATCAGGCCCACGCCACCGGCCGCCGCATGGAACAGCACGGCATCACCCGGTGCCAGGCCCTCCACCGGAATGCATTTCTTGAGCAGGTACTGGGCCGTCAGGCCCTTGAGCATCATGGCGGCAGCCGTCTCGAACGCGATGGCGTCGGGCAGGCGGCACACGCACATGGCGGGCATGACACGCACTTCGCTGTAGCTGCCCGGCGGATTGCTGGCATAGGCCACGCGGTCGCCCACGCCCAGGTGCTGCACGCCCTCTCCCACGGCCTCGACCACGCCTGCGCCCTCCATGCCCAGGCTCAAGGGCATGGGCAGCGAGTACAGGCCCGAACGCTGGTAGACATCGATGAAGTTCAGGCCCACCGCATGGTGGCGTATGCGCACCTGGCCCGGCCCGGGCTCGCCCACGGCGACCTGCACCAGCTCCAGGACTTCGGGGCCGCCGTTGTGGCGGATCTGCACTGCAATACCCATGGGATGCACTCCTGCAAAAAACCAACAAGAGCGGCATCGTGCCATGTTTCGGGAGGCCACGCGCAAGACGCTGCACCGGGCCCGCACAGGACTGGCGCAAGGCCGGCAAAGAGCGTTCGCAGCACCTATAGTGGCGGGCCTATGAGCCACACGAGCCCGCCGCTGAAGCTGTCCACCGCCGCCATCCTGACGCTGCCGCCCCTGTTGTGGGCCGGCAACGCCATCGTGGGCCGCCTGGTCCATGACCTGATCTCGCCGTTTGCGCTGAACTTCCTGCGCTGGGCCATTGCCTTTGTCCTGCTTGTGCCGCTGGCAGGATGGGCACTGGGCCGCAGCAGCGGCACCTGGAGCCACTGGCGGCAGTTCGCCGTGCTGGGCCTGCTGGGCATCGGCTGCTACAACGCGCTGCTGTATCTGGCGCTCAAGACCTCGACGCCGCTGAACGTCACCCTGGTCAGCTCCAGCATGCCGGTGTGGATGCTGGCCCTGGGCCGCATCGTCTGGGGCATTCCCGTCAGCCGGCGCCAACTGCTGGGCGCACTGCTGTCGATGCTGGGCGTGGCCGTGGTGTTGTCGCGCGGAGATCCTGAGCTGCTGCTGCATCTGCAGCTCGTGCCCGGCGATCTGTTCATGGTGCTGGCCACCATGGTCTGGGCCCTCTACACCTGGCTGCTGTCCAAGGCGCAGGTCCCGCAACGGCTGCGCTCGGACTGGGCAGGCTTTTTGCTGGCCCAGATGGTCTTCGGCCTGGTCTGGTCCGGCCTGTTCACGGGCGGCGAGATGGCCATGGGGCAGTTCCACATTCAGTGGGGCTGGCCTCTGGGCGGGGCACTGCTGTTCATCGCCCTGGGCCCGGCCATCCTGGCCTACCGTTTCTGGGGGCTGGGCGTGCAGCGCAGCAGCCCGGCCGTGGCGGGCTTTTTCGGCAATCTGATCCCGCTGTTCACCGCCCTGCTGTCGATCGCGCTGCTGGGCGAAGCGCCGCGCCTGTACCACGGCCTGGCGTTCGTACTCATCGTGGGCGGCATCATGGTGTCTTCGCGCCGGGGATAGCCTTGGGCAGGCCGTGTGCCGCGGTGCGCACGGGCACCTTGGCCAGCAGCTGTTCGAACGCGCGGATGGGAACGGGCGGGCTGAACAGATAGCCCTGGAAGTACTCGCAGCCGTAGTGCGCCAGCAGGGCGCGCTGCTCCAGCGTTTCCACGCCTTCGGCGATCACATCCAGGTTGAGGTTGCGAGCCATGCCGATGATGGTCTGCACGATCACATCGTCGGTATGGCGCATGCCCAGGTGGCGCACGAAGGACTGGTCGATCTTGAGCTGGTTCAGCGGCAGCTGGGTGAGGTAGGTCAGCGAGGAATGGCCGGTGCCGAAGTCGTCCATGGAAAAGCACACGCCATGGCTGCGCAGCTGCTTCATCTTGGCGATGGACTCCTGCACGTTCTCGATCACCAGCGACTCGGTCAGCTCCAGCTTGAGCAGATGGGGGGCGATGCCTGCGCTGCGCACCTGCTCGATGACCTGGGAGGCAAAGTCCTGGTGGCGAAACTGGCGGGCGCTGACATTCACGGCCACCTGCAGATGGCGCAGCCGCGCATCCTTTTGCCAAGCGGCCAGCTGCTCGCAGGCCGTGCGCACCACCCACATGCCCAGCGGCACGATGATCTCGCTTTCCTCAGCCACGGCGATGAACATGCCGGGCGGTACCAGGCCGCGCTCGGGGTGGCGCCAGCGCAGCAGGGCTTCGGCACCGATGACCTCGCCTGCCAGCGTGAACTGGGGCTGGTAGTGCAGCTCGAACTGGGACTGCGCCAGGGCCTGGCGCAGGTCGCCCTCCATGCGCACGCGCTGGTGGATCTCCACCTGCATCTGCGGATCGAAGAAGCACAGGCCGCTGCCGTTGCGCGCCTTGATCTGGTACATGGCGATGTCCGCCTGCTTGAGCAGCTCGGCCGCCGACTGCGGCTGGCGGCCGAACAGCGTGGCGCCAATGCTGCAGGCGCTGCGGTGCAGGTGGGCACCCAGCACATAGGACTGGTTGAGCCGAGCCAGGATCTTCTCGCCAATGCGCTGGGCCAGCGTGGCCGCCTCGGCAGGCTCGTGCGACAGCTCGCAGAGCATGACCACGAATTCATCGCCCCCCAGGCGCGCCACCGTGTCCGAAGAGCGCACGGCGCTGCGCAGCCGGTGCGCCACCTGCTGCAGCAGTTGGTCGCCCACTTCATGGCCCAGCGTATCGTTGAGCATCTTGAACTGGTCCAGGTCCAGGAACAGCAGCGCCCCGGTCCAGCCTTCGCGCGCAGCCAGCACCGTGGCCTGGGCCAGGCGGTCCAGCAGCAGGCGGCGATTGGGCAGGCTGGTCAGCGGATCGTAGAAGGCCAGGCTTTCGATCTCGGCCGTGGCCAGCCGGATATCGGTGACATCGTTGTAGGTGATGACCACGCCGCCCTCGGCAGCCGGGCGCGCCGTCATCTGCACGAAACGGCCGCTGGCCAGTTGCTGCTCCATGGGGACGCCAGGACGCAGCACCAGTTGCCGGTGCAGGTCCTTCGCCTCATCGATCTGCTCCGGCGCCGCCACCAGACCCACGGCGCTGGGGCTGGCATCCAGCAGGGATTGCAGGGGCCGGCCGGGCTCCAGCTGATCCGCATGCCATGGAAACATCTCCTCGTAGCAGCGATTCCAGCGCAGCACGCGCTGCTGTGAATCCAGCAGCAAAAAGCCGCTGACCATGCTGTCCAGCGCCTGGTCCAGCCATTGCTCGGAGCGCTGTGCCTGACGGCGCGCGGCATGCAGGCGATCCATGTAGCGGTGGACCGTCCAGCCCAGTATGGCCAGCAGCACGCCGAAGATCATCACGGCCAGCACCATCAGCCAGGCCGCCACACGCCAGCCCGCCAGCACGGAGGACATGGGCAGGCTGGCCGTGACCCACAGATTGCCCTTGGGCAGCGGATGCGCGGCCACCAGGGCGGGCACGCGGCTCAGGCGTGCGGCCATGGGCATGACGCCGCTGGACGCCAACTGCGATGTCGCCGGCAGCAACCGCGCAGCCGAGGCCTCGCCGTAGGGGGGCATGGACAGCAGCAGCTCGCCGCTGCCCTGCTCCAGCGTGACTTCCAGTCCGTCCAGCACGCCGCCCTGGGCCAGCACCGCGCCCAGCGCCGCCACCGGCACCTGCATCAGCACATAGCCACCCTGCTGCGCACGGCTCAGCGGGCGCACCAGATAGAGCATGCGCTCGCCGCCCGGCGGCTGCGGCGCCACGGAGGGCGGGCTGGCCAGCAATTCTGAGCGGCTTTGGGCCGCAAGGCGCTCCCAGGCCTGGGCCGGCAGATCAATGGCCGGGCCATCGCCCGAAGCCGCCAGCTCGCGGCCCTTGGAGTCGTGCACGGAGGCGCGGCGCGCCAGCGTGTTCTGCCGCTCCATGGCGTGCAGCATCTCCTGCAGTTGCGGCTGCGAGGCCGATGCGGGATCGCGCGAACCCAGCCATTCATCCACCCCCATGGCCAGTGCGTCCAGGGATTCAAGGCTGCGGCTGATGGCCGCCTCGGTGCCGAGCACAAAGCGCACCAGGCGCAGCGATGCCTCTTCCTGCGCGGTGGTGCGCATGCCGCTGAGCAGCCAGACGACGGCGGCCGCCAGGGCCACCGTCAGCAGCACGAGCATCAGGCCCAGGGTATGGCGCACGCCTGGGGGACTGAGCGCAGCCGCCGGGCGCGCGGAGGGGCCTGCAATCGCCTGCGACCAGTCCGTCTGGTGGGACAGTTCGCTCATCTCCCGGCTCCCTGCATGGCATGCGACATGGGCAGGCTGCGGCGAGGCCGCTGGCCGCGATGCAGGGCCGGGGCTTTCAAGACCGCCCCTGTCCGCCGCCCGTTTGCAACTGCGCGGCCATGCCTGGCACTGTCCGGGGCTTGCAGGCTCCGGAGGCGGTCATGGTCGCAGTGCCCTGGCGCATCAGAAGGTTCCTGCGTACAGGCCGCCGTCGGGCAGGATGTTCTGGCCCGTCATGTAGCCTGCGTGGGCGCTGCACAGGAAGGCGCAGATGGCGCCGAATTCCTCGGGCGTGCCGAAGCGGCGCGCCGGCACCTGGGATTGCTGCACCAGGCGCACATCGTCCAGGCTCTTGCCGCTCTTGTTGGCGGCGGCCGTGAAGGTGGTGCGCAGGCGGTCGGTGTCGAACTTGCCGGGCAGCAGGTTGTTGATGGTCACGCCCTTGGCCGCGATGCCGCTGCGCGCCAGGCCCGCCACAAAGCCCGTGAGGCCGCTGCGCGCGCCGTTGGACAGGCCCAGGATGTCGATGGGCGCCTTCACGGCGCTGGACGTGATGTTGACGATGCGGCCGAAGCCGCGTGCCGCCATGCCGTCCACCGTGGCCTTGATCAGCTCGATGGGCGTGAGCATGTTGGCGTCCACGGCCTTGAGCCAGGCCGCGCGGTCCCAGTCACGGAAATCGCCGGGAGGCGGGCCGCCCGCATTGGTGATGACGATATCGAAATCCACGCCCGGGCCGCCGGCGGCCGACAGCACGGCGGCACGGCCTTCCTCGGTGGTGATGTCGGCGGCAACGGCCAGCACCTTCACCTGCGGCGCGAGGGCCGCAAGGCTGGCCGCGGCCTCCTGCAGGGCCTCGGGATTGCGCGCATTGATCACCAGGTTCACACCCTCTTGCGCCAGCGCCTTGGCACAGCCAAAGCCCAGGCCCTTGCTGGCGCCACATACCAGGGCCCACTTGCCCGCGATTCCCAGATCCATGTCTCACTCCTGAACAAACACAACCTTGCTCGATCCTTGCAGAACGGCAGCGCACATTGTGCGCGAGGCTTCGACGCTTTCACGCCAAACGTGAGAAAACGTGAACTCGCCGGCACACCGGCGAGCCCCTGGCGCTGCCTTCAATGCGCGCCGCCGCCGTGCTGGCCACGGAACAGCCTGTGGTGCAGCCTGCGCAAGGACCACCACACACCCAGCGCCACCACGGGAATGGCGACGGCGGCCGTGCTCTCCGGCGACCAGGGCCAGCCCAGGGCCTTGGCGCCCTTGGCCAGATAGCTGATCAGGCCCGTGAAGTAGTAGGTGATGGCGGCCACGGACAGGCCTTCCACCGTGGACTGCAGCTTGAGCTGCATGTCCTGGCGCTGGTTCATGGCGCCCAGCAGTTGCTGGCTGCTTTGCTGCTGCTCGATCTCCACGCGCGTGCGCAGCAGGCTGCTGACGCGCGAGACGCGCTCGGACAGCGCGTTCTGCCGCCGCGCCGCCCATTCGCAGGTGCTGCGCGCCGGCGTCAGGCGCCGGTCCATGAACTCGCGGATGGTCTGTATGCCGTCGATGCGTGATTCCTGGATGTCCTGAATGCGCTTGTCCACCAGCTCGAAATAGGCCGCACTGGCGGAAAAGCGCGAGTGCGTGGTGGCGTACTCGCTCTCCACCTGCCCGGCCAGGCGCGTGAGCCGGTCCAGCAGCGCCGGCTCGGCATCGCGGTCCGCCAGGCGGATGGAATGGGCCAGGGCCGCCAGGTCCCGCTCGGCCGTGGCCAGAACGGCAGCGGCCTGGCGGGCTGCCGGCAGGCCCAGCAAGGCCGCCATGCGGTAGGTCTCGATCTCCAGCAGGCGCTGCACCAACCGCCCCAGGCGGCGCGGCGACAGCGATTCGCCGGCCAGCAGCAGCATGCGCGAGAAGCCATCGGCATGGATGGCGAAGTCCGTGTAGACCTTGCCCGCATCGCCGGCCACACGTGCGCCCACCAGCGTGTCTTCCTGCAGCAGGTGGCGCACCAGGTGCGGCTCGTTGATCGCCTGTTCCTGCAAGGCCCACAGGTGCAGGCCGCTCAGGCACTGGCCAGGCAATGCAGCCAGCCAGTCGCGCGGCACGTAGTCGATGGCGGCCTCGGGCTCGCGCACATCGTCCATGCCGGCCTGCGACATGGGCTTGCTGAAGGTCCAGCAGACGAATTCCGTGTGCAGCTCCCAGCGCAGGTGAAAGGCGCCCAGATCGATGAGCACATGCGTGGTCGCCGCATCGGGCGGGGGCAGGTGGTGGTTGCGCAGCAGGGTGGCCACATGGGCGCGGCTGGCCTCGCGCTGGGCCGCGTCGGTGAGCATCACCACATGGGTGATGGCCAGCGGCGCCTGCATTTCCTCGGCGGGACGCGCATGGATCTCGTTGTGCAGCAGCACGCGCAGCGGGTGCTGGGATGACAGAAGTGGGGACATCGTGACCTCGAAAGACTGCGCGCTATTGTGCAGGCACGGGCGCTGCGTCCTCCCGCCATCCGGGATCAACAGCTTTCACGTGCATTTCTCGTCGACGCAAAAAAAAACGGCCCCGAAGGGCCGTCAAGCAACATGGTTGCAGCGCTGAGGCGATCAATCCTCGACGAATGCTTCTTCGCGCTTGTTCTTCACTGCGGGCATCAGCACCACCACCAGCAGCACCACGGCGGCGAGCAGCAGGCCGGCCGAGATCGGACGGGTCACGAACACGCTCCAGTCGCCACGCGACAGCAGCAGCGCACGGCGCAGGTTTTCTTCCATCATCGGGCCCAGGATGAAGCCCAGCAGCAAGGGAGCCGGTTCGGTGCCCAGCTTGTGGAACACATAGCCCACGAAGCCGAAGATACCCACCATCCACACGTCCCAGGTGTTGTTGTTGGTACCGTACACGCCGATCGCGCAGAACAGCACGATGGACGGGAACAGCCAGCGGTAGGGCACGGTCAGCAGCTTGATCCAGACGCCGATCAGCGGCAGGTTCAGGACGATCAGCATCAGGTTGCCGATCCACATTGAGGCGATCAGGCCCCAGAACAGCTCGGGGTTGCTGGTCATCACCTGCGGGCCCGGCTGGATGTTGTGGATGGTCATCGCGCCCACCATCAGTGCCATCACGGCGTTGGGCGGAATGCCCAGCGTCAGCAGCGGGATGAAGGAGGTCTGCGAACCTGCGTTGTTGGCCGACTCGGGCGCGCACACGCCACGGATGTTGCCTTGGCCGAAGGGGACTTCGCCCGGCTTGAGCTTGGTCTTCTTCTCGATGGTGTAGGCAGCAAAGGCCGACAGCATGGCACCGCCACCGGGCAGGATACCCAGGGCAGAACCCAGGGCCGTGCCGCGCAGCATGGCAGGCAGCATGCGCTTGAAGTCCTCGGCGGTGGGCATCAGGCCCGTCACCTTGGCTGCGAACACTTCGCGCTCGTCCTCGGGCTTGGACAGGTTGGCAATGATTTCGCCGTAGCCGAACACGCCCATGGCGATCACGACGAAGTCGATACCGTCGGTCAGTTCGGGAATGTCGAAGCTGTACCGGGCCACACCGGAGTTCACGTCGGTACCGACCATGCCCAGCAGCAGGCCCAGCACGATCATCGCAATGGCCTTGAGCAGCGAGCCCGAAGCCAGCACCACGGCGCCGATCAGGCCCAGGGTCATCAGCGAGAAGTACTCGGCAGGGCCGAACTTGAAGGCCACTTCCGTCAGCGGAGGTGCGAAGGCGGCCAGGATCACGGTGCCCACGCAGCCTGCGAAGAACGAGCCGAGTCCTGCGGCAGCGAGAGCAGGTCCCGCTCGCCCCTTTCTGGCCATCTGGTAGCCGTCGATCACGGTCACCACGGACGAGGATTCACCCGGCAGGTTCACCAAAATGGCGGTGGTCGAGCCACCGTACTGCGCACCGTAGTAGATACCGGCCAGCATGATCAGCGCCGCCACCGGAGGCAGGGCGTAGGTCGCTGGCAGCAGCATGGCGATCGTTGCCACGGGGCCGATGCCTGGAAGCACGCCGATGAGCGTACCGAGCAGACAGCCGACGAAGCAGTAGATCAGGTTCTGGAAAGTGAAGGCGACGCCGAAGCCGGTCGCCAGGTTCTGAAAAAGTTCCACGGACGATGCTCCTGCTTAGCCGGTGATGAAGCTGGGCCAGACGGGGAACTGCAGATTCAGTGCCCACACGAAGGCCACATAGCTGCCTACGGCAAGAACGGTGGCCAGAATTGCCACTTCCTTGAAGTTGAAGCTATGGCCGCCCAGGCTGGCGATGAACACCAGCGCGTAGATGGCGACGATCAGACCGAACTGGGGAATGCCCAGATTGGGAACGCCGACCAGCAGGATGCCGAAGGCAAAGTTCGCGGCCAGGATGAAGAACACCTGCTTCCACGCCCACTTGCCGATCTTGTCACCGCCGGAGGGTCCCTTGGTCAGGCCGGAGAAGCAGATGGCCGTGCCCAGAATGGACATCAGCACACCCAGGATCAGCGGGAAGTAGCCCGGGCCCATGCGGGCACCGGTGCCGACGGTGTAGTTGGTTGCGCCGATCGCAAAAGCGAGGCCGACAACCAAAAACATCACGCCGGAAAAAAAGTCTTTCTGACTCTTGATTTTCACGAGAATGTCTCCTTACGGAATCACGACCCGGCGATTTTGCGTTCAGAAAAACTGTGTCCGAATGTGGATTCCACCTACAAAGGGCATACCCTCATGTCCTACCCGCATGAGGAAAAAAGGGTGCCCATGCCAGGCACCCCATCCATCATTGGCAACGGCCTGCGCAAGAGCAGGCACTTACGTTTTTATCCGCCAGTCAGCCTAGCAGGGGCGTGCTGGCCATGACCTCTTGCAGCGTGGTCACGCCTTCGGCCACGCGCAGGGCTCCGGCCAGGCGCAGCGGACGCATGCCGTCCTGCACGGCCTGGCGGCGCAGCGCATCCATGGACGGTGAGGTGTGGATCTGCTGCTTGAGCGCCTCGCTCACGGTCAGCAGCTCGTACAGGCCCATGCGCCCGCGAAAGCCCGTCATGCGGCAATCCACGCACCCCACGGGCTTGTAGGGCTGGTAGCTGCCTGACAGTTTCCAGGGCCGCACGGCCTCGGCCAGCGTGGCGGCCGAAGTCTCCTCGTCGCGCTGCTTGCATTGCGGGCACAGCGTGCGCACCAGGCGCTGGGCCAGCACGCCCAGCAGCGTGGCGTTGATCAGGTAGGGCGGCACGCCCAGCTCCATCAGCCGGCTCACGGCGCTGGGCGCATCGTTGGTGTGCAGCGTGGAGAACACCAGGTGGCCGGTCAGCGCGGCCTGCACGGCCATCTCGGCCGTGGCCAGGTCACGGATTTCGCCCACCATGATGATGTCCGGGTCCTGGCGCATTAGCGAACGCAGTCCCTCGGTGAAGCCGAAGTCCAGTTGCGTCTGCACCTGGGTCTGGTTGAAGCTGGGCTCGATCATTTCGATCGGGTCCTCCACGGTGCTGACGTTGACCTCCTCCGTGGCCACGCGCTTGAGCGTGGAGTACAGCGTGGTGGTCTTGCCCGAGCCCGTGGGACCGGTCACGAGGATGATGCCGTGCGGGCGGCGCACCAGCTCGTTCCAGCGCTGGGCGTCATGGCTGGTGAAGCCCAGGGCGTCCAGGTCCTTGACCGTGTTGTCGGGGTCGAAGATCCGCATCACCAGCTTTTCGCCAAAGGCCGTGGGCAGCGTGGACAGGCGCATTTCCACCTCGTCGCCGCGCGGGTTGCGGGTCTTGATGCGCCCATCCTGGGGACGGCGCTTTTCCACCACGTCCATGCGCCCGAGCAGCTTCACGCGCGAGACCATGGCGTTGAGAACACCCATGGGCACCTGGTAGACCGGATGCAGCACGCCGTCGATGCGAAAGCGGATCACGCCCTGGTCGCGCCGGGGCTCCATGTGGATGTCGCTGGCGCGCTGGTCGAAGGCGTATTGCCACAGCCAGTCCACCACGCGCACCACGCCCTGGTCGTTGGCATCGAGCTGCTTGCTGCTGTTGCCCAGCTCCACCAGCTGCTCGAAGCTGGCCGCGCTGGCCGCACCGCCGGCCTTCTCGGCAGCGCGCACCGACTTGGCCAAGGCGAAGAACTCGCCCGTGTAGCGCTTGAGGTCCACCGGACTGGCCAGCACGCGGCGCACCTTGCGGCGCGCCTGGCGCTCGACCTCGGCCACCCAGTCGTCGATGAACGGCTCGGCCGTGGCCACCACCACTTCCTGCGGCGACACCTGCACGGGCAGCACCTTGTGGCGCTCGGCATAGCTGGCGCTCATGATTTCGCCCACGCGGCCCGCATCCACGCGCAGCGGGTCGATGCGCAGGTAGGCCAGGCCGCTGCGGCTCGCCAGGTACTGGGTCAGCTCCTCGATGTCCAGCGCGCGCCCGTCACCGGCCCGGGCCACGCCCACGTTGGCCAGCCGGACCAGCGGGTGCTGGGTGCTCTCGGCCTGCGAGCAGCGCGCCACGGTGCGCTGGGCCTCTTCGGCCGTGATCACGCCGTCGGCCTGCAGCCACTGCACCAGCCTGCGCCAGTCCAGGGGCCCCGAAGGATTGCGCGGAGCGACGGCGGTTGTGGGCTGTGCGGTGGAGGTCGGGTCGGACATGGCGTTGGGCCGGAAGCTGAACTGCGCCCTATGGTAAGCCTGCCGGCCTCCCTGCCCGGCCAGCCCGCTCTACCAGGGCCGCACGAAGATCTTGGGCCAGCGCGTGGTGGGCAGGTCCCAGCGGGCCTGCACCTGGGCGCTGGCGGCCTGCAGCGCTGCGGGGTCGAGCGCGCGCGGGGTGCGCTGGGCCAGTACCACGGTGTTGCCTTCGCGCGTGGGGCGGAAGGCCCACATGGCCTCTTCGCCAAAGGCTTCGGCCATGCGCGCCAGGCTGCGCTCGTAGCTGGAGGTGCGGCCGAACAGGTTGACGGTCATGATGCCGTCCTCGGTCAGCAGATTGCGGCAATCGGCATAGAACTCGGCGCTGTCCAGCACGGGCGCGGCCGCATCGTGGTCATAGAGATCAACGGCCAGCGCATCGACCGTGCCCAGCCACTGGCTCTTGCGGATTTCCTGGGCCGCATCGGCCAGCACCACGCGCAGCGTGTCGCTGTCGGGCGGCAGCTTGAACCAGCTGCGGCACACGGCCAGCACCTGCGGGTTCAGCTCGATGGCCGTGGTGCGCATGCGCAGCTTCTTGTGGCAGAACTTGGTGATGGCCGCGGCGCCCAGGCCCAGCTGCATGGCATGGCGGCCGGCCACGCTGGCGGGTTCCATGAACAGCAGCCAGCCCATCATGCGCTGCACGTACTCCAGCTCGATCTCGAAGGGCTCGCGTATGCGCATGGAGCCCTGTATCCAGGGCGTGCCCAGGTGCAGGTGGCGCACATCGCCATCGTCGGAGACGCTGACTTCGGGCAGCTCGGCGTCTGCGGCGTTGGCGGGAGAGGAAGGGGCGGCCTTGGCGGCGCCACGGGTCTTGCGTATCACGTCGGGAAAAATGGAAAGATTCAGAGCAGTTGATGGAGAGCCAGCGCCTCGCGCCAGGCCTGGACCTTGCGTTCGAAACGCCAGCTCGCGTTGGCCGGGCTGGTCGATGGCAGCTTCACGGCAGCCAGGCCCAGGGCCTGCGTGCGGCCGGCGTGCTTGTAGCTCTCGCCACCGTTGTGCAAGGCCAGCGTCAACTGCGGGCAGTGCGTGCGCAGCCCAGCGAAGTCGTTCACCTCGGCAGCGCGGATGGCGCTGTCCAGGCTGCCTTCGCGCTCGCAGCTGGCGTACACATCCCACAGCCCCAGGCCCCGGGCCAGCAGCCATTCGCAGCGGCCCGCATAGTCATCGCGGCCGGGCTGCGGATACTCGGGCCACAAGGCCTGGAGCAGGGGCCAGAACTGGTTTTGCGGATGGGCATAGTACTGCTGCAATTGCAGCGATCGCAGGCCCGGAAAGCTACCCAGCACCAGGGCCCGGGTCCGCGCATCGGCCACCGGCGCCAGGCCCTGCCAGCGCGGGGTGCCGGGGGGCGGCAGGTCGGGAACGGTCAAGGACATGGCCGGCATTGTCGCCCAGCGGTCGCCGGGCTGCTGGCAGCGGGCGGCAAGACCGCTCAGATTCAGGTTCCGCTCAAGCTTGGTTCAGGCCATGGCGGGCAGGCCTCGCAGCGCGGCACGCGCGTTGCGGCCCGTGGCCTCGGCCAGGGCCTGGGGCGTGATGCCGCGCAGTTGCGCAATCACATCCGCAATGCGTGCCAGCTCGGCCGGCGTGTTGCGGCCCTGGGCCTGGCCCTGGGCGCGCTGCCCGGCCGTGGTGTAGAGCCAGTGCGGCGGAATGTCGGGAGCGTCGGTTTCCAGCACCAGTGCGTCCAGCGGCAAGCTGGCTGCCAACTCGCGCAGCCTGAGCGCGCGGTCATAGGTCACGGCGCCGCCGAAGCCCAGCTTGAAACCCAGGTCGATGAAGGCCTGGGCCTGCTGCCCGCTGCCATTGAAGGCATGGGCAATGCCGCCCGCCACGGGCCGTGCACGCAGGGTCTTGAGCAGCCGGTCGCTGGACTTGCGCACATGCAGGATGACCGGGAGATCGAACTCGCGCGCCAGCGCGATCTGCTGCTCGTAGAACCAGACCTGCCGCTGTGCGTCCAGCCCCGGCACGAAGAAGTCCAGCCCGATCTCGCCCACGGCCACCAGTTGAGGATCGCCACGCAGCCGGTCCAGCGTCTCGCGCAATGCGGCAATGTCCTGCTCGCGGGCATTGGGCGTGTACAGCGGATGGATGCCCAGCGCATAGCTGTCGCCATGGCGCCGCGCCAGCGCCACCACGGTGTCCCAGTGCTCGCGCGCCACGGCCGGAATCACCAGATGCGCAACGCCTGTCTCGGCCGCCTGCGCGCGCACGGCATCGCGGTCGGCGTCGAATTCGGGGGCATCGAGGTGGCAGTGGGTGTCTATCCAGGCGGGCATGGCCGCATCATGCCACCGGCCCGGGCGGCGCCCGTCCAAGGGGCAGACGAGGCCCGGAGCAAGGGCAAACCCTTGGCTTATTGCGAGTCGGCTCCGTTTGACAAAATCAATACACGAATGGCTTGCGCCTCCATAAAAATACATAAAGTAACACTTGCACCCCGCATCGGGCTCCCGCATCACCGGCCGGCATGCTTTGGAGAGAGGAATTCCCATGAAGCGCTCAGCATGGAGTCGAATCCTGGACCTCGGTGGCGCACGCCGCAAGGCGGAGCTTGACGGGCAATTGGCCGCCATACACAAGTCCCAGGCGGTGATCGAGTTCGACCTGCAAGGCCATGTGCTGGCTGCCAACCAGAACTTCCTGGACACCATGGGCTACGAGGCGCACGAGGTCATCGGCCAGCACCACCGCATGTTCGTGGACAGCCAGGTCAGCGAATCCCCCGAATACGCCCAGTTCTGGCAGCGCCTGGGCAGCGGCATCCACGATGCGGGGCGCTACCGGCGCATCGCCAGGGATGGGCGCGATGTCTGGCTGCAGGCCAGCTACAACCCCATCTTCGACCGGCATGGCCGGCCCTTCAAGGTGGTGAAGTACGCCACCGACATCACCGAGCAGCAGCGCCGCAACGCCGATGCCGAAGGCCAGCTGGCGGCCATCTCCAAGGTGCAGGCCATCATCGAGTTCGACCTGGACGGCAACATCCTCCATGCCAACCGCCTGTTCCTGCAGGCCATGGGCTACACGCTGGACGAGGTCACGGGGCGGCACCACAGCATGTTCGTCCAGCCCCATGAGCGCCAAAGCGCCGAATACGCGCAGTTCTGGCGCAAGCTGGGCAGCGGCCAGCACGATGCAGGCCAGTACCTGCGCATCGGCAAGCACGGCCGCCAGGTCTGGATCGAGGCCAGCTACAATCCCATCCTCGATGCCGATGGCCGGCCCTTCAAGGTAGTCAAGTACGCCCGCGATATCACGCGCCGCTTCACGGCCGCGCAGACCCTGGGCGAGGCCATGCAGGGCCTGAGCGAAAGCGCCGAGCACGCAGGCCAGGCCAATGAACTGGCCCGCCAGGCCTGCCTGGTGGCCGAGCAGGGCGGGCGCACGGTGCACGAGGTGATGGGCACCATGGAGTCCATCAGCGCCAGCTCGCGCAAGATCAACGACATCATCGGCGTGATGGACGGCATCGCCTTCCAGACCAATATCCTGGCGCTCAACGCCGCCGTGGAGGCGGCCCGCGCCGGCGAGCAGGGCCGGGGCTTTGCCGTGGTGGCCGGCGAGGTGCGGGCACTGGCGCAGAACAGTGCCGCCGCCGCCAAGGAGATCAAGCAGCTCATCCACACCTCGGTGGAGCAGGTGGCTCTGGGCGCCGAGCAGGTGCGACAGGCCGGCGGGACCATGCAGGAAATCGTGGATTCCTCCCACCAGGTCACGGCCATCATGGGCGACGTGGTGCAGGCCTCCATGGCGCAGTCTGCGCGGCTGCGCGAGGTCACGGCCGACCTGACGGCCCAGAGCGTGAACATCGGCGACACGCCCCGCGCGCAACCCGTGCGCAAGTCGCTGCCGGCGGCCATGGTTCCCGAGGCCCCGCAGATCAAGGCGGCGCCAGCGCCCACCGTGGTGCCTGTGCGCACGCCGCACATGGGCGGCAAGCTGCTGCGCATGGCCTGACGCCGGAGCGCACAGGACGGCGCATGCAGGACCCAGTACAGGGTCAGGCCAGCTGTCCCTGCACCAGGCGCACCATGCGGTCGCAGCGCGCCGCGAGCTGCTCGTCGTGCGTGACCATCACAAAGGCCGTGCCATGGCTGCGCGCCAGCTCCAGCATCAGGCGGAACACGGTGTCGGCCGTGCTGCGGTCCAGGTTGCCGGTGGGCTCGTCGGCCAGCACGCAGGCAGGCTGCGTGACCAGGGCGCGGGCAATGGCCACGCGCTGGCGCTCGCCCCCCGACAGCTCGGCCGGCCGGTGCAGCATGCGTTCGCCCAGGCCCACGGCCGCCAGCATGCGTGCGGCGCGCTCCATGCACTCGGCCCGGTCGTCGCGGCGTATGCGCAGCGGCATGGCCACGTTGTCCTGGGCGCTGAATTCGGGCAGCAGATGGTGGAACTGGTAGATGAATCCCAGGTGCCTGTTGCGCAGCGCACCCTGCTTCTGGGCGCTGAGTTCATGCAGGGGCTCGCCCTTGAGGGTGACGCTGCCGCTGGTGGGGGCATCCAGCCCGCCCAGCAGGTGCAGCAGCGTGCTCTTGCCCGAGCCCGAGGCGCCGACAATGGCCAGCGTCTCGCCCGCACGCACCTGCAGGTCGACCCCTGCCAGCACCTGCACGTTGAGCCGTCCTTCGGCGAAGCGCTTGGTCAGGCCGCGCGCATCGAGGACCACGGCGCCCTGCTGGGACACTTCGAAACCGGGCATCACATTCACTTCATTCATAGCGCAGCGCCTCGGCGGGGTTCACGCGGCTGGCGCGCCAGCTCGGGTAGATGGTGGCGACAAAGGCCAGGACCAGGGAGATCACGGCGATGGGCATGATGTCGCTGTACTGCGGATCGCTGGGCATCTTGCTGATCAGGTAGATGTCCTTGGGCAGGAAGTTGGCATGCAGCAGGCGCTCGATGGCCGGCACGATGACATCGATGTTGAAGGCGATGCCCAGGCCCAGCAGCAAGCCCGCGAAGGTGCCGATGACGCCCACCATGGCGCCCTGCACCATGAAGATTCCCATGATGCTGGACGGCGAGGCGCCCAGCGTGCGCAGGATGGCGATGTCGGCGCGCTTGTCGGTCACCGTCATCACCAGCGTGGACACGAGGTTGAACGCAGCCACGGCCACGATGAGCGTGAGGATGATGAACATCATGCGTTTTTCCAGCTGCACGGCCGCGAACCAGGTGCGGTTCTGCTGGGTCCAGTCGCGGATCAGCAGGCGGTCGGTGATGGTGTGGGCCAGCTCCATGGCCACGCGCGGCGCCTCGTGCAGGTCCTTGAGCTTCAGGCGGATGCCGGTCGGCCCTTCCAGGCGGAACAGGCGCTGCGCGTCCTCGTAATGCATCATCACCAGGGCCGAGTCGTATTCGTAGTGGCCGGAGTCGAAGGTGCCTGCCACATGCATCTGCTTGAGGCGCGGCACCACGCCGGCCGGCGTGACCTGGCCGCCCGGGGCGATCAGCGTGACCATGTCGCCCTGGCGCACGCCCAGCGAGCGCGCCAGCTCCACGCCCAGCACCACGTTGAACTCGCCAGGCACCAGGCGCTGGAGCACCTCGGCATTGGTGGCGGCCACGTCGGTGACCTCGCCCTCGCGCGCCGGATCGATGCCGCGCACCAGGGTGCCCTTCATGTCCTCGCCACGCGCCAGCAGCGCCTGGGCCGCGACGAAGGGGGCGGCGCCCAGCACGTCGGGGTTGGCGCGCGCCTCGCGCATGGTGCGCTCCAGATCGGGCAGCGCCGCGCCCTGGGGCGCGAAGATCTCGATGTGCGAGACCACGCTGAGCATGCGGTCGCGCACTTCCTTCTGGAAGCCGTTCATCACGCTGAGCACGATGATCAGCGCCGCGACACCGAGGGCGATGCCCAGCATGGAGACGCCGGAGATGAACGAGATGAAGCCGTTGCGGCGCGTGGCGCGCCCGGCCCGGGTGTAGCGCCAGCCGACGGCCAGTTCGTAGGGAAATTGCATGGGCATGCATTGTGTCATCGCCCGCAGGCCCTGCATGGCGGCAGGCTTTGCCGTCGGCGTGTCAGCGCCGGTGCCGTCCGCGGTCCACGCGCGGCAGGGCGTCGTAGCGGCCCTCTGCCTCCAGCGTCAGCGCATGGCGCTGCAGCCTGGCCAGCAAGGTGTCGAATTGTTCAAGTTCCTCGTCGCTGAGCACGGACACCAGGTCCAGATGGATCTGGGCCATGCGCGGCAGGATCAGGCCGTACATGCGCCGCCCCTCGGCGGTCAGCGACACGGCCACGCGGCGGCGGTCGCCGGGCAGGGGGCTGCGCTGCACCCAGCCCTTTTCCTCCAGCCCGCTCAGGGCGCGCGAGGTGCGTGCGCGGTCCAGCTGCGCGCGTTCGGCCAGCTCCGACGACAGCAGGCCCTCGTTGGCAGCCACCGTGGCCATCACGCCCCACTCGCGGCGCGTGATGCCGAAATGCGCCTCGCACATGCGCATGGCCACGCCGCCGGCCGCACCAAAGTAGCGGTTGATGCGAAACAGCAGCATCTGCTGGATGGACGTGGGGGCTGGACGGGTATTCACGGGGAACAGTTGATTAGATCAATTGCTGCGGGGACTTCTACAGTGGCCCCGTCCGGAAAGGAGACAACGGGAGCCACCGTCCGGAGCCGGCTTGGGGATTCTCGCAAAGCCCGGCGCACCCGCAGCGCAGAAAGTTCGCCGACCATGTTTTCCCTGTTCCAAGCCACCCATGCCACCCATGCCTTGCGCAGCCCGCTGCTGCGGGCCGGCCTGGCCCTTCTGCTGGGCCTGGGCTCCGGCGCTGGCGCCCGGGCCGATGCGGCCGCCGATGCCGCGGCCTGGCCCGCCAAACCCGTGCGCATCGTCGTCGCCTTCGCGCCCGCCGGCGCCGCCGACATCCTGGCGCGCAGCCTGGGCGAGGTACTGCAGCGTGAACTCAAACAGCCCTTCGTCGTGGACAACCGGCCCGGCGCGGGCGGCAACATCGGCACCGACAACGCGGCCAAGGCGCCCGGCGACGGCTACACGCTGCTGGTCGGCATCGACACGACCTTCACCGTCAATCCCTTCATCTACAAGAGCATGCCGTTCAAGGGCACGGACCTGCGTCCCGTGATGATGATCGCCTCGCAGGGAATGATGGTGGCCGTCAACCCACGCACAGGCCTCAGGACCCTGGACCAGTTCATCGCCCAGGGCAAGAGAAGCGGCCTGACGCTGGGCTCGGCCGGCTACGGCACGCCGGGCCACCTGGCCTCGGCCATCCTCACCCATGCCACGGGCGCCAAGGTCAGCCACGTGCCCTACAAGGGCAACGCCCCGGCCAGCACGGCCGTGCTGGCCGGCGAGGTGGACGGCGGCATCATCAGCTCCTCGGCCATGCTGGGCCAGGTGGCGGCCGGCAAGGTCGTGCCGCTGGCCGTGACCACGCGCCAGCGCAACCCGCTGGTGCCCGGCGTGCCCACCGTGGGCGAGCTGGGCCACAAGGACCTGGAGCAGGAAGTGCTGTTCGCCCTGTGGGTGCCGGCCGCCACGCCCGAGCCGCTGGTCGCCAGGATCCAGTCCGCGCTGGAAAAGGCCATGAAGGATCCGGCGCTGCGCGAGCGCATGCGCGCCAACGACCTGTTCTACGAAGGCCTGACCGGCCCGGCCGCCGCCGAACGCATACAGGCGCTGGCCGACCGCTACCGGACCGTGATCCAGTCCACCGGAATGAAGATGGAATGAGCGCCGCCGCTTCCCGCCCACGACCCTGCACAGAGCGCATTTCCATGTCCCGTCCCAATATCCTTTTCATCGTGGCCGACGACCTCGGCTATGCCGACCTCGGCTGCTACGGCGGCCGCGCGGCCGACTTCGGAGCGGTGTCCCCGGTGCTCGACCGCCTGGCCGCCAGCGGCCTCAGGCTCACCCAGGGCTATGCCAACTCGCCCGTGTGCTCTCCCACGCGCTTTGCCCTGGCCACGGCGCGCTACCAGTACCGCCTGCGCGGTGCGGCCGAGGAGCCCATCAACAGCAAGACACGCGGCACGCCGCTGGGCGAGAAGCTGGGCCTGCCGCCGGACATGCCCACCGTCCCCTCCATGCTCAGGGATGCCGGCTACCGCACGGCGCTGATCGGCAAGTGGCACCTGGGCTACCCGCCGCACTTCGGCCCGCTGCGCTCGGGCTACGAGGAATACTTCGGCCCCATGTCGGGCGGCGTGGACTACTTCACCCATCTGAGCAGCTCGGGCCAGCACGACCTGTGGGTGGGCGAGGAGGAGCACCACGACGAGGGCTACCTGACCGACCTGCTGTCGCAGCGCAGCGTGGACTTCGTCCACCGCATGGCCCAGGGCGATGCGCCCTTCTTCCTGAGCCTGCACTACACGGCGCCGCACTGGCCCTGGGAAACGCGCGATGACCGCAGCACGGCCGAGGCCCTGGGCGCAGGCATTGCCCACCTGGACGGCGGCAACATCCACCAGTACCGCCGCATGATCCACCACATGGACGAAGGCATAGGCTGGATCGTCGAGGCGCTGCGTGCCAGCGGACAGCTGGACAACACCCTCATCGTCTTCACCAGCGACAACGGCGGCGAACGCTTCTCCGACAACTGGCCCCTGGTCGGCGGCAAGATGGACCTGACCGAAGGCGGCATACGCGTGCCCTGGATTGCGCACTGGCCGGCCGTGATCGCGCCGGGCCGCAGCAGCACCCAGCACTGCATGAGCATGGACTGGTCGGCCACGGTGCTGGATGCCGCCGGCGTGCAGGCGCCGGCCGGCCATGCGCTGGACGGCGTCTCCCTGCTGCCCGTGCTGCGCGCCGAAGATGCCGAATTCCCGCGCGCCCTGCACTGGCGCATGAAGCACCGCGGCCAGCGCGCGCTGCGCGACGGCGACTGGAAGTACCTGCGCGTGGACGGCATCGACTACCTGTTCGACCTGGCCAGCGACGAGCGCGAGCGCGCCAACCAGGCAGTGCGCGCGCCCGAGCGTCTGGCCGCCATGCGCAGCGCCTGGGAAGACTGGAACCAGGGCATGCCGCCCATCCCCGAGGACGCCACGGTCAGCCTGGTCTCTTCGGCCCGCGACATGCCCCAGCGCTGAACCGCGCTCCAAGGGGAAAAACGAAGGCGCCGGCACTGCGGCACCCCATGCCCGACAATAGCGGCCATGCTTTTGACCGCTCCCCTGGTGTCCTCCACCCAAGCCCCGCTGGAGGAAACGACCGAATGGATCATTCCCTATGCCGGCGGTCCGTCCTCGGATGCGGGCGATGACGCCGCCGTCGCTGCCGCCTGGGGCGGCCTGGAGCTGCCACATCTCCAATCCCTGCTGGCGCTGATGCAGCCCGCGCCCGCACAGACCGGCACTGAGATGGATTTTTCTCCCCCCCACGAACGCACCCTGGCGCGCTCGTTGGGCCTGCCCGATGCACCGGGCCTGATTGCCTGGGCCGCCTGGCAGGCCGGTGAGACGGCGCAGGCCTGCGCCTATGTCACGCCCTGCCACTGGCACATAGGCGCAGACCAGGTGCACCAGAGCGATCCCGCCACCACGCCCCTCAGCGATGAGGAATCCCGCCAGCTGCTGGCCCTGCTGGCGCCCTGGTTCGCTGACGACGGCATCGTGCTGGAGTACCAGCAGCCGCAGCGCTGGCTGGCGCGCGGTGCGCTGTTCGATGACCTGGCCACGGCCTCCATGGACCGCGTCATCGGCCGCGACGTGCGGCCCTGGCTGCCCGACGCGCAGCAGGCACGCGCCCTGCACCGCCTGCAAAGCGAGGTGCAGATGCTGCTCTACACCCATGTCTTCAACGACGCCCGCGCCGCCCGCGGCCAGGTGCCCATCAACGCCTTCTGGGTCCACGGCGCCGGGCGCCTGCAGCCCGGCACGGCCACCGGCGCCAAGGCCGCCGTGCAATGCCTGGACGACCTTCACGCCGCAGCCCTGCAGGGCAACCCCGCTGCCTGGCGCCAGGCCTGGAAGGCGCTGGACGCCGGGCTCATCGCCCGCCTGCTGGAGCGCGTGCGCGCAGGCCACCCGCTCACGCTGACGCTGTGCGGCGAACGCCATGCCATCGCATGGAGCAGCCGCCCGCCGCGCTGGCTGGACAGGCTGACGGGCCTTTTCGGCCCCCGCGCCCTGCCCGACCTGGGCCGCATGCTCTGACACACTGCCCATGAAAATCATTCCCCGCGAGATCCCTGCGCAGCAGGCCTGGGCACTGCGCCAGGCCGGTGTCCACCCGCTGCTGGCCCAGCTCTACGCCGCACGCGGCGTGTGCTCCGCCGACGAACTGGACGACACGCCCGCGCGCCTGCTGGCCCCCTCGGGCCTGCTGGGCATGGACGCCGCCGTGCGGCTGCTGGCCGATGCCATAGAGCGCGGCCTGCGCCTGTGCATCGTGGCCGACTACGACTGCGACGGTGCCACCGCCTGCGCCGTGGGCTGGCGCGGCCTGCGCATGCTGGGCGCGACCGAGGTCGGCTACCTGGTGCCCGACCGCGTGGTGGACGGCTACGGCCTGACACCCCCCATCGCGCGCCGTGTCAAGGAAACCGGCGCCGACGTGATGGTCACCGTGGACAACGGCATTGCCAGCGTCGAAGGCGTGGCCGAGGCCAAGTCCCTAGGCCTGCAGGTGGTCGTCACCGACCACCACCTGCCCGGCAACCACCTGCCGCTGGCCGATGCCATCGTCAACCCCAACCAGCCCGGCTGCAGCTTCGAGAGCAAGTCCATGGCCGGTGTCGGCGTGATGTTCTACGTGCTGCTGGCCCTGCGAGCCGAACTGCGCGCGCGCGGCCGCTTCGACAAGACCAGCCAGCCCCGTCTGGAGGCCTTGCTGCCCCTGGTCGCCCTGGGCACCGTGGCCGACGTGGTGAAGCTGGACGCCAACAACCGCCGCCTGGTCGCCCTGGGCCTCAAGCAGATACGCCGAGGCCAGATGCAGCCGGGCCTGCAGGCCTTGTTCGACGCGGCCGGCCGCAAGGCCTTTGCGGCCACCACCTTCGACTTCGGCTTCGCACTGGGTCCGCGCATCAATGCGGCCGGCCGGCTGTCCGACATGACCATCGGCATCGAGTGCCTGACCACGGACGATGCGGGCCGCGCCGCCAACCTGGCCCAGATGCTGGACGCCATCAACCGCGAGCGCCGCGAGCTGGAAGGCGGCATGCGCGAGCAGGCCCTGCTCATGGCCGAGGGCCTGTGCACGGACGGCATGACGCCGCCGGCGGCCATCAGCGTGTTCGACCCCGATTTCCACGAAGGTGTGGTCGGCATCGTGGCCTCGCGCATCAAGGACCGCATGCACCGGCCCAGCTTCGTCTTCGCAGCCAGCGGCGCGCCGGGGCACGAGCATGAACTCAAGGGCTCGGGCCGCTCCATTCCCGGCTTTCACCTGCGCGACGCGCTGGACCTCGTATCCAAGCGCCACCCCGGCCTGCTGCTGCGCTTTGGCGGCCACGCCATGGCGGCCGGCTGCACCATTGCCGAGGCCGGTTTCGCGGTGTTCGAAAAGGCCCTGGCCCAGGTGGCACAGGAATGGCTGGACGCGGCCACGCTGACGCGCCGCATAGAGACCGACGGACCGCTGGACCCGGATTTCCGCAAGCCCGAAATGGTCGAGCAGCTCAATCTCGCGGTCTGGGGCCAGGGCTTTGCCCCGCCCACCTTCAGCGAACAGCTGGAAGTGCTCTCACAGCGCCTGGTCGGTGAAAAGCACCTGAAACTGCAATTGCGCCATCAGGGCGAAACCGTGGACGGCATCTGGTTCGGCCATACCGACCCGCTGCCGCCATCGGCCTGCATTGCCTTTCGCATGGACATCAATGAATGGCGCGGAGAGCGCAAGGTGCAATTCCTGATCGAGGGAGTGCATTCGGACGCGTCCTAGAGACCCGGGGCGCCATTCACGGTGCCCCTCGGTTAATATCCCCGGTTTTTGCAACAAATTATTGCAAATTCATTCCAAGAAAACCGGGGAAATACTCATGACCTCTCGCCTGTGGCCTTGCACGGCCATTGCCATCACCCTGGCCGCCGGCCTTTCCGGCTGCTCCACCACCGAGCAATCGCGCACGCTTGAAACAGCCAAGCCCGCTTCTGCATCCAGCGCCTATCAAGGCCCGCGCAGCCCCATTTCCGTGGGCAAATTCGACAACCGCTCCAGCTTTCAGCGCGGCATTTTCTCGGACGGAGTCGACCGCCTCGGTGGCCAGGCCAGAACCATCTTGGTAACCCACCTGCAGCAAAGCGGCCGATTCAGCGTGCTGGACCGCGACAACATGTCCGAGACCCGCCAGGAAGCGGGCTTCAACCGGCAGGAGCAGGCGATCAAGGGCGCCACCTACGTCGTGACCGGCGACGTGAGCGAGTTCGGCCGCAAGGTGGTCGGGGACCGCCAGTTCTTCGGCGTGCTCGGCCGTGGCAAGGAGCAGGTGGCCTATGCCAAGGTCAGCCTGAACATCGTCCGGGTGCAGACCTCCGAAGTCGTCTATTCGGTGCAGGGCGCAGGCGAATACAGCCTGTCGAACCGGGAAATCGTGGGATTCGGCAGCACGGCCGGCTATGACTCCACACTCAATGGCAAGGTGCTGGATCTGGCCATCCGCGAAGCCGTGGACAAGCTGGCGGCCGGCATGGACAGCGGTGCATGGAAGCCCGCGCAATGAAGCAGATTCCCCATTCGGCCGCAACCCTGGCTGCACTGGCCGTTTGCGCCTCGTTGGCCGGCTGCGCCGCACCGCGCCAGCCTCTGTATGCCTGGAACGATTACCAGCCCCAGGTCTATCAATACCTCAAGGATGACGGAAGCACAGGCGCCGAGGACCAATTGCTCAAGCTGGAAGAAACCCGCCTGAAGGTGCAGGCCGAGGGAAAGGCTTTGCCCCCCGGCTATCGCGCCCATATGGCCATGCTGTATTCCCGGACCGGCAACAACGAAAAGACGGTGCAGCAATTGGCAGAGGAAAAGCAGCATTTCCCCGAATCCGCCAAGTTCATGGACACGCTGCTGCAAACCTTCACGGCCCGCAAGGATTGAGATGCGCCTGAGCACACACATCAAGACCCTGGCCCTGGCCATGACCGTCGCACTGACCGGGTGCGCCACCACTGCGCCCTATGACTATTCGGCACTGCGGGCATCCAAGCCTGCATCCATCCTGGTCATGCCCGCGCTGAACCAGTCGCCGGAAGTGAATGCGCCGGCCGGCGTGCTGTCGCAGATCACGCTGCCGCTGGCCGAGGCTGGCTACTACGTCCTGCCCGTGGCGGTCACCGAGGAAATGTTCCGCCAGAACGGCATCGTCAACGCCGACGATGCGCAGGAACTGCCCGTGGCCAAGCTCCGTGAAATCTTTGGCGCCGATGCGGCCCTGTACCTGAACATCCGCAACTACGGCACCAGCTATGCGGTGATCAGCAGCGCCTCGGTGGTCACGCTGGACGCCAAACTGGTGGACCTGCGTACCGGCACACAGCTGTGGGACGGCAGCGCCACGGCCTCCAGTGCCGAAGGCCAAAGCTCGGGCGGCGGACTGGTCGGCATTCTGGTGACGGCACTGCTCAACCAGATCCTGGACACCATGAACGACCGCAGCGTGCAGATCGCCTCCATCGCCAACCAGCGCCTGCTGTCGCCCATGGCGCAGCGCGGACTGCTGCCGGGCCCGCGCTCGCCCGACTACGGCAAACCGCGCAACTGACGAAGGCCTGCAGGCCGGCGCACATGGACGCGCCGGCCTGCATCCCCGCTCCTCCCGCTAGAAGGTCTCCCAGTCGTCGTCCGCGCCGGCCTTGGCAGGTGCCCGGGCGGGCGCCTTGGCCACAGGCGGCTGGATCTGGGGCGCCGGTGCATTGCGCACGGCGGCAGCCGGGCGTGCCGCGGGCGCGGGACGCGCCGCCGCTGCAGGGGCTGCTGCCGGTCGGCGCGCCACGGCGGCTGAACTGGCGGGCGCCTGCGCCCGGGCCGGTGCCAGCGCACTGCCTTCCTGCCCCAGCTTGAACACCGCCACCACCTCGGACAGGCGCCGCGCCTGGTCCTGCATGGCCAGCGCAGCCGCGCTGGATTCCTCGACCAGGGCCGCATTCTGCTGCGTCATCTGGTCGAGCTGGCTCACGGCCTGGTTGACCTGGCCAATGCCGTCGCGCTGCTCGGTGGACGAGGCGGTGATCTCGCCGATGAGGTCGCTGACGCGGCGCACGCTGGAGACGATTTCCTCCATGGAGCGCCCCGCCTGCTCCACCTGCTGCGAGCCCGACTGCACGTTGTCCACGCTGGTGGTGATCAGCAGCTTGATCTCCTTGGCGGCCTCGGCACTGCGCTGCGCCAGCGAACGCACCTCGCCGGCCACCACGGCAAAGCCCCGGCCCTGCTCGCCTGCGCGGGCCGCTTCCACGGCGGCGTTGAGCGCGAGGATGTTGGTCTGGAAGGCAATGCCGTCGATCACGCCGATGATGTCGGCGATCTTGCGGCTGCTGTCCGTGATCTGCTGCATGCTGGTGACCACCTGGGCCACCACGGCGCCGCCCTGCTCGGCCGCCTGCGCGGCCGTGGCCGCCAGCTGGTTGGCCTGGCGCGCCGTATCGGCCGACTGGGTGACGGTGGCCGTCAGCTCCTCCATGCTGGCCGCCGTCTCCTCCAGATTCGCCGCCGTCTGCTCGGTACGCGAGGACAGGTCCTGGTTGCCGCTGGCGATCTGGTTGGAGGCCGTGGACACGGACTCCACGCCCGAACGCACCTCGCCCACCACGCCGCGCAGCCGCTGGGCCATGCCGTTGAGCGCCTGCAGCAGATGGCCCAGCTCATCGCCCCGGTTGCTTTGCACCGACCCCGTGAGGTCGCCTGCGGCAATGCCGTCGGCCAGCGCCACGGCCTGGTCCAGCGGACGTGTGATGGAACGCATGATGGCCATGCCCATGAACAGGCCCAGGGCCACGATGAGCGCGCTGGCCAGGGCGCCGATCCAGTAGGCCCGGGTGCGGTGGGCGACGCCCTCCTCGCGCGCCAGCTCGCTTTGGCGCTCCTGCTGCTGCACAAAGGCTTCCTGCGCCGTGTTGTAGCGCTCGGCCGCCGGGCGCAGCTGCTTTTCCACGATGTCGAAGGTGGAGGCGAAGTCGCTGGCCTTGCGCGCATCCTGGGCCGCCGAGTTGGCCTTGAGCGTTTCCCGGCGCTCGGCCGCCACGGCCTCCAGCGCCTGCTTGCCCTTGGCATCGAGCTGCAGCTCGCCCACCTGCTTTTGCAGCACGTTGATGCGTTCTATGCCCTTGCTCATCAGCGCGCGCTGCTGCGCGGCCAGCGTCTCGTCGGGCGACATGGCCGCGACGATGGAGCGCTCCACGCTCATCTGGGTCAGATGCCGCCACTCGCGCGCCAGCGTGGCGCCGCGCTGCGCGGTCATCACGTCGGTGTTGATCTTCTCGTTGACTCCGTGCAGATAGAACAGGATGCCGCCGTTGACCGCCAGCATGCTCACCAGCAGTCCCAGCACCAGGGCCCAGAGTTTCTGGGCGACGGTGATTTGATTCAGATTCATGGAAAAACCGATCTTTTTTCTAACAATGCCGGAGCCTGGCCATGGCGCCCCGCCGACCTTCGCTCCGGGCAATCATTCTTGTCCACCCTTGACGGCGCCTGGCTGATCATCGTCATGCCGCTGTCACTATTGAGGGCGGTAAACCCGCACTCAGGGAAGTCCCCAGCCGCAGCGCCAGGCTCGGAAAAGGACCGACACCTACAATGGGCCGGTGCCCAAGTCCTATCTGAATGCCGATCTGCACAGCCACTCCGTGGTCTCGGATGGAACGCTGACGCCTGAACAACTGGCCGAACGTGCCGCAGCCCGCGGCGTGCAGCTGTGGGCGCTGACCGACCATGACGAGGTCGGCGGCCAGCACCGCGCAGCCGCCGCAGCGCGCGCCTGCGGCCTGGACTACCTGACGGGCGCAGAGATCTCGGTGAGCTTTGCAGGCACCACGGTGCACATCGTGGGACTGGGCTTTGACGCAGACGACCCGGCCCTGGTCGAAGGCCTGCATGCCACGCGCGACGGACGCGGTCCCCGCGCCCGCGAGATGGCCCGCCAGCTGGAGCTGGCCGGCATTGAAGGCAGCTACGAAGGCGCGCTGCGCTTTGCCGGCAATCCCGCGCTGATCTCGCGCACGCATTTCGCGCGCTTTCTCGTGGAATCCGGCCGCTGCCGCGACACCGGCGAGGTGTTCCGGCACTACCTGACCGAAGGCCATCCCGGCTACGTGCCCCATACCTGGGCGCGCCTGGCCGACGCCGTGCGCTGGATCACGCAGGCCGGCGGCGTGGCGGTGATCGCCCACCCGGCCCGCTATGCGCTGACGGCCAACGAGGAGTACGCGCTGTTTTCCGAATTCAAGGCCCATGGGGGCCAGGGCGTGGAGGTCGTCACCGGCAGCCACCGCCCCAGCGAGTACGCCGTCTATGCCGACATGGCCCGCGAGTTCGGCCTGGCCGCCTCGCGCGGCAGCGACTTCCACAGCCCCGAGGAGTCGCATACCGACCTGGGCGACCTGCCCTACCTGCCGGGCCAGCTGACGCCGGTATGGGAACTGCTGGGCGAGCGCATTCAGCCGGCCTGAGCCCTTCCCGCAAACAACGCACACCATGGTCCTACGCTTCGAAGCCCACCCCGACAATCCCCAGCCCCGTCTCATCAAGCAGGCCGCCGACATGCTGCGCCAGGGCGCCATCCTGGCCATTCCCACGGACTCCAGCTATGCCCTGGTCTGCCATCTGGACGACCGCCCTGCGGTGGAGCGGCTTCGCCGCATCCGCCAGATCAACGACAAGCACCACCTCACGCTGCTGTGCCGCGACCTGTCGGAGCTGTCCAGCCATGCGCGCGTGGACAACCGCCAGTACCGGCTGTTGAAGCTGGCCACGCCGGGCCCCTACACCTTCATCCTGGAAGCCTCCAAGGAAGTGCCCAAGCGCCTGAGCCACCCCTCGCGCAAGACCATCGGCCTGCGCGTGCCGGACCGCAAGGGCACGCAGCTGCTGCTGGAGCAGCTGGGCGAGCCGCTGATCGCCACCACGCTGATCCCGCCCGGAGAGACCGAGGCCCTGCATGACGCGGATGCCATCCTGGAGCGCTTTCCCCACGAGCTCGATGCCATCGTCGATGCAGGTGCCTGCCCCTCGGAGCCGACCACGGTGATCGACCTGGTGCCCATGGCCCTGGGCAATCCGCCCACCGTGGTGCGGCAAGGCCGGGGCAGCCTGGAGGCCCTGGGCCTGGAAATGACCTGAATCACCCCACCCCCCGCACAAACATCAACGCCGGGCATGCCCGGCGTCTGTTTTTGCTGCTTGATCCTGAAAGGCGTTCAGTGCTGCGCCCACTCCAGGGGCCGGGGTGCAGCAGCCGGCGCGCGCTGCAACGGCCTCGTCACAGCGGCGGACAAGACTGCGGCGGGAGCCATCGACGGCTTCTGCGGCTGCACCCGCACGCCAGCGCCAGCATCCTGCGGCTCGTCATCGAGCTTGAAGGCGCCCACGGCCTGCTCCAGCTCCTGGGCGCGCTCGCTCAACGCTGAGGCCGCACGCGAGGCCTGATGCACCAGGGCCGCGTTCTCCTGGGTGGCGCTGTCCATGTGGCCCACGGCGGCGTTGACCTGGGCAATGCCTTCGCTTTGCTCGCGCAGGGCCTGCGACATTTCGCCGAGCAGGCCCGAGACCTGGCCCACGGCGCCGACAATCTCCTGCATGGTGGCCCCCGCCTGGTTGACCAGGCCCGCGCCGCTTTCCACCTGGCGCACGCTGGTGGTGATCAGTTCCTTGATCTGCTTGGCAGCCTCGGCCGAACGGCCGGCCAGGCTGCGCACCTCGCTGGCCACCACGGCGAAGCCCCGGCCCTGTTCGCCCGCGCGTGCCGCCTCCACGGCCGCGTTCAGCGCAAGGATATTGGTCTGGAAGGCAATGCCTTCGATGACCTGGATGATGTCCACGATCTTGCGCGAGCTGCCGCTGATGGCCTCCATGGTCTGCACCACCTCGCCCACCACGGCCCCCCCGCGCCTGGCCGTGGACGATGCATCGACGGCCAGGCCGCTGGCCGAATGCGCGCGCTCCGCGTTCTGGCGCACGGTGGCCGTGAGTTGCTCCATGCTGGCCGCCGTCTGGGCCAGCGCCGAGACCTGGGCCTCGGTGCGGCGCGACAGGTCGGTGTTGCCGGCGTCGATCTCACCGGCCGACAGGCCGATGGAATCCGTGGACTGCTTGATGCGGCCGACCAGCTCGGTCAGCGTGTCTTCCATGGTGCCCAGCGCGCCCAGCAGGCGGCCGAAGTCGCCCTGCAGCTCGGTCGAAAACTCCTGACTCAGGTCGCCGGCGGCCACCGTTTCGGCAATCAGGATGGCCTGGCCCAGCGGCTGCACGATGCCGCGCCGCAGGCTGAACCAGGCCACCAGGGCCAGTGTGCAGACGGCCGCCCCCAGGCCCAGCACCCACCAGCGCGTGTGCACCAGCGCCTGCTCGGCCACCGTGGTCGCCCCGCCGGCCGCCAGCGCCTGCTCGGCCTGCCCCAGCGAGAGCACCGTGACCGCCATCATCGTGAACACCAGCAGATTGATACCGCCGAACGCAATCACCAGCCGCCAGCCTATCGGCAGCCTGCCCAAGCCCAGTACGCCCACGTGCCACCTCTTGTCCATATGGCCCGAGGGCCTTGGTGAAAAACCTGTTGATTCGCCCATCGCATTGCTGTTTCATTTTGCAACACAGAGGCGGCTGTTGCCAATCCGCGGGAAACCACCATATCCGGTCGGCCGCAGCGCTGCGCACGGGCTCTGGCGGTGCCCAGCGGCAAGGGTGGCCGCCGTCTGAGACAATGCCCGCCGTGGACATCTCCAACCTCATCCAGACCGTACTCATCTATGCCCTGCCCGTGCTCTTCGCGATCACGGTGCACGAGGCTGCCCACGGCTATGCCGCACGCCACTTCGGCGACAACACGGCCGCCATGATGGGACGCATCACGCTCAACCCCATCAAGCACATCGACCCCATCGGCACCATCCTGATGCCGCTGCTGCTGTATTTCGCCACCTCGGGCGCCTTCCTGTTCGGCTACGCCAAGCCCGTGCCCGTGCGCTTCGACCAGTTGCGCAACCCCAAGCGCGACATGATCTGGGTGGCTCTGGCGGGCCCGGCCTCCAATTTCGTGCAGGCGCTGATGTGGGGCGTGCTGCTCGTGGTTCTGGTCGGATCGGGAGTGGGCGAGCGCTTCTTCATTGAAATGTGCCGCGCCGGCATCCTGGTCAATCTGGTGATGTGGGCCTTCAACCTCTTCCCGCTGCCGCCGCTGGACGGCGGGCGCATCCTCGTCGGCCTGCTGCCCTGGCGCCAGGCGCAATGGGTGGCGCGGATCGAACCCTGGGGATTCTTCATCGTCATGGGACTGGTCATCGCCGGCGTGGTCGGCAGCCTGTGGCTGCGGCCGCTGATGGATCTCGGCTATGCCGTGATCGATCTCGCGTTGACGCCGCTGATCGCGCTGCTGCGCTGAACGCGCGGCAGACCCGCCCAGCCTGCCCGTCAGATTCCCTTCTTTTCTCTCTATTGCCTGTCGCAGTCTCCCGTCATGAGCACCATCCGTTTCCTCACCGGCATCACTCCCAGCGGAACCCCGCACCTCGGCAACTATGCCGGCATGCTGCGCCCGGCCATCGCGGCCAGCCGCTCGCGCGAGGTGGAGAACTTCTACTTCCTGGCCGACTACCACGCACTGATCAAGTGCCAGGACCCGGCGCGCGTGCAGCGCTCCACCATCGAGATCGCGGCCAGCTGGCTGGCGGCGGGGCTGGACCCCGAGCATGTGACCTTCTACCGCCAGTCCGACATCCCCGAGATCCCCGAGCTGTGCTGGCTGCTGACCTGCGTGACCGGCAAGGGCCTGCTCAACCGCGCCCACGCCTACAAGGCGGCCGTGGACAAGAACCACGCGGACGGCGCCGAGACCGATGACGGCGTGACTGCCGGCCTGTTCATGTACCCCGTGCTGATGGCTGCCGACATCCTGGCCTTCAACGCCCACAAGGTGCCCGTGGGCCGCGACCAGGTCCAGCACATCGAGATGGCGCGCGACATGGCCTCCAGCTTCAACCACATCTATGGCGGCGAGTTCTTCACGCTGCCCGAGGCACAGGTCGAGGACAACGTGGCCACGCTGCCCGGCCTGGACGGCCGCAAGATGAGCAAGAGCTACAACAACACCATCCCGCTGTTCTCCACGCGCGAGCAGCTGCGCAAGCTCATCGGCAGCATCACCACCGATTCGCGCACGCCCGGCGAGCCCAAGGAAGTCGAGGGCTCGGCCCTGTTCCAGATCTACCAGGGCTTTGCCAGCGAGGAAGAAACCGAGGCGCTGCGCCGCCAGTACGCCGAAGGCATTGCCTGGGGCGACGCCAAGCAGCAGCTGTTCGAGCGCATCGACCGCGAGCTGGCCCCCATGCGCGAGCGCTACGAGCACCTGGTGGCCCATCCGGGCGAACTGGAGGACATCCTGCAGGCCGGCGCCACCAAGGCCCGCCGCGAGACCCTGCCCCTGATCCGCGAACTGCGCTCGGCCGTCGGCCTGCGCAGCCTGGCCCAGGCCCCCGTGGCCGCCAAGGCCAAGGCCGCGAAGCAGGCCCTGCCCCAGTTCAAGCAATACCGCGAAGCCGACGGCAAGTTCTACTTCAAGCTCGTGGCTGCCGACGGCCAGCTGCTGCTGCAAAGCCTGGGCTTCGACGCCCCCAAGGAAGCCGGCCAGGCCATCGGCCAACTGCAAAGGGAAGGCGAGGCGGCCCTGTCCGCACTGCAGTCCCGGCTGCAGCCCGCCGACGCGCAGTTGGTGCTGGCCGCCCTGCAGCAACTGCGCGATGCTTCGGAGTAAGGGTAAGCTTCGCTTGAGAAACCGCATATTTGCGGGCAGTCTTGCCCGCAAGCCCTGCGCCCGGGATTCTGGCGCTTGCGTGAAAGGACATTGGGATGCGTATCGCTGCTCTGGACGATGATCCGCTGCAACTGGAGATGCTGCGTCAGGTTGCGCTGGAGACGGGCCACAGCTGCCACACCTACCAGACGGGCTCGGCCCTGCAGTTGGAACTGCGCCGCGAGAGCTTCGACCTTCTGATCGTGGACTGGCACCTTCCGGACATGGAAGGAACGGACCTGGTGCGGTGGACGCGCGGCCATGTGAGCCGCGAGCTGCCCATCCTCATCATCACCCACCGCAGCGAAGAGGCCGACATCGTCGAAGGCCTGTCCTGCGGCGCAGACGATTTCATGGTCAAGCCCGTGCGCCACGGCGAGCTGCGCGCGCGCATGGCCGCCCTGCTGCGCCGCGCCTATCCGGTGAACACGCAAAGCGTGCTGGAGTTCGGCCCCTTCCGGTTCCTCACCACCACCAACAGCCTGGAAATGAATGGCCAGCCCATCGAGGTGACGCACCGCGAATACACGCTGGCCCTGACGCTGTTCCAGAACCAGGGCCGCCTGCTGTCGCGCGAGCACCTGCGCGAAGCCGTGTGGGGCCACAACGCCGAAGTGCAGTCGCGCTCGCTGGACACACATATCTCGCGCCTTCGCGCGCTGCTGAACCTGCGCGCCGGTCAGCCCTACGCCATCAGCGCCGTGTACGGCTACGGCTACCGCCTGGACGTGCCTGACGAGGCATTGCAGGCGGCACCTCAAACACCATGAACAGACTCTTGCTCGCCGCCAGCCTGCGCGGGCCCGTCGCGCGGGCCTGCCTGCTGGCAAGCCTGGCCCTGCTGGGCGCTGCCGCCACACAGGCCCAGATCAAACCCGCCGCCAGCGGCGGCGACATGCTCGCCCACCGCGTGGCCACAGGCGACACCCTGGAACAGCTGGCCAGCCGCTACTTGGGCGATGCACGCCAGTGGACCCAGCTGCAGCAGCACAACGGCGTGGCCAACCCGTACCGTCTGCGGCCCGGCTCCGTGCTGGAGATTCCCGTGCGCCTGCTGCGCGCCGCCGTGGCCTCCGTGGAATTCGTGCAGGGCGATGCGCGCAGCACACGCGCGCTCGACCATCTGGCCGACACGCAAAGCGGCTCGGCCGAAGACGCAGGCCAGGTCCTGCGCAAGGGACAGACGCTGCAGGAAGGCGATCGACTGCAGCTTGCGCCGGACGCCTTTGTGGCCGTGCGCCTGGCCGATGGCTCTTTGGTGCGCGTGCAGTCGCAGTCCGATGTCCTGCTGCGCCAGATGCGCCGCAAGGGCCGGGCCGGCAGCCTGCAGTCCGTGATCGACCTGCGAGAAGGCAGCGTGGAGGCCTCGGTCCCCACCGAGCAGGGCAATGCCCAGCGCCGCTTCGAAGTGCGCACGCCTGTGGCATCGACCAGCGTGCGGGGCACGCGTTTCCTGGTGCAGACCGATGCGGCAGGCAGGACAGCGGCCGCCGTCGATGAAGGCACGGTCGCCGTGGGCTCGGACGCCTCTGGCGCACCTTCCGGCGATGCGCTGCTGCACCCCGGCCAGGGCGTGGCCGTGGCGGCAGACGGCCGCGTCGGCCAACCCCGCCCCATGCTGGGCGCACCCGACATCACCGCCTGGCCCGCCTTGGCGGAAGACGCCAACTGGATCAGCCTGCCCCTGCCGGCCTTGCCCGGCGCCGTGCGTTACCAGCTGCAGCTGTCGCGCGACGCGGACATGACCCAGGTGCTGCGCAGCGCCAGCTTCCAGGCCACGGCCTCACCGCTGCGCCTGGCAGGCGTGGACGATGGCGACTATGTACTGTCCCTGCGCGGCATCGACGCCCAGGGCATTCCGGGTGCAGCCAGCCGGCGCGCCCTGCGCGTCAAGGCCCATCCCGTGCCGCCGCTGTACGAATCACCGCAGGCCGACGCCACCGTGGGCCTGGGCCGCGCCGGCCTGCAGTGCACCAAGGTGGTGGGCGCCGTGCGCTACCGCATCCAGGTCGTTTCTGCCGATGCCCAGGCCGGCTTTGCCGAACCCGCCATCGACGCGCGCGACCTGAACGACTGCACATTGCACGCAGCCGCGCTGGCCCGGCTGCCGGCCGGCCGCTATCTTTGGCGCGCCGCCAGCATCCGCACGCTGGCCGACGGCAAGCCCGACCAGGGCCCGTTCGCCGCAGCCCAGGCCATGCAGCTGGCGGCCGTGCCGCCCCAGCCCTCGGCCAGCGCGCTGCAGATGGGCGACGGCCCCGCCGAGGGCAGCCGCCAGATCCGCTGGAGTGGCGAGCCCGGCCAGCGCTACCACGTGATGGTGGCGCGCGACCAGGAGTTCACCGCGCCGCTGGTTGACCTCTGGACCGACCAGCCGCAATGGAGCACCGAGGACCTGCCCGCAGGCAGCTACTACCTGCGGCTGCAGATCGAGGACGCCAACGGCCTGCGCAGCGATTTCTCGGCCGCACGCCAGTTCCGCACCGGCAGCTGGATCGTCGATGCCAGCGGCGAGATGATGCAATCGGGCAGCGGAGAGCGCCTGCAGCGCCAGTAACCGCACCCGTTCAATCCTTGACCACGCTTGTCCACCCTGCCGCCTTCGCCTGACAGTCCCGCCACGCCGGCGCAGCAGGTGCAGCCGGCGCCCGCGCGTGGCCGGGGGCTGCGGCGGGACTGGCTGCTGCTGGCGGCGGGACTGCTGTCCCTGGTGTTCTGGCTCAGCGGTGACGGGCAGCTGGAGCGCATCAACGGACTGGTGCAGGACACGGCCAGCTGGCTGCACCGCCCCAAGGCATCTCAGGACATCGTCATCGTGGCCATCGACGATGCCAGCATCGACGCCATAGGCCGCTGGCCCTGGAGGCGTGCCTTGCACGCGGGCCTGCTGGAGCGCATCAGCCAGGCCCCGCCGCGCGCCATCGGCCTGGACGTGATGCTCAGCGAAGAAGATCTGGACTATCCAGGCGATGATCTGCTGCTGGCGCGCGTCCTGCAGCGCAGCGGCCGCACCGCCTTGCCCGTGGCGCCGGGTACGGATCCGCTGCCGGCCTTTGCACAGGCTGCGGCAGCGCTGGGCCACACCCAGCTGCCCGTGGATTCCGACGGCGCCGTGCGCAGCTTCCATGCCATTGAAGGCAGCGCGCAGCAGCCCTGGTGGCACATGGCGCTGGCCCTGCACTGCGTGGGCCAGCACGGCCGCGCATGCGCCCGCCCCGAACCCGTGCCGCCGCTGGACCCCGGCACACCCGCATGGCAGCGCCGCCAGCGGGAGATCATTGCCTTCGCACAGGCCAGGCCCGAGCAGGGCGCGCGTGACCGCTCTCCCTTCACCACCTATTCGTACATCGACGTGCTGCGCGGCCGCATTCCTGCTGCGGCATTTCGCGGCAAATACGTGCTCATAGGAACGACGGCCGCCGGACTGGGAGCGCAGTTCACCGCACCGCTGGGTGCCAGCGCGCGCCCCATCTCCAGCGTGGAAATGCTGGCCCATGTGCTCAACGGCAGCCTGCAGGGCTCGCACGTACACCGCGCTTCGGCGGGGCTGGACCGTGCGCTCAACACCGCAGCCGTGCTGCTGGCCCTGCTGGCCCTGGCCTGGCTGGGCCCTTCGGGCGGCATGCTGGCCTGCGCGCTGCTGGCCCTGGCCTGCCTGTCGCTGGCCGGGCTGGCACCACGCATCTGGCAGGTGCAGACGGCCCCTGCCGCAGCCCTGCTGGGCCTGGCCCTGGCCTATCCGCTGTGGAGCTGGCTGCGCCTGCGCGCCGCCGCCCGCTTTCTGGCGCTGGAACTGCGAGACCTGCAGGGCCAGGGCCTGCCCACCGCGCTGCGCCTGGGCGGCGACCTGCTGGACCAGCGCATTGCCGCCGTCGAGCAGGCTTCGCGGCAACTGCGCGCCCTGCACCATTTCGTCAGCGAAAGCCTGCGCCAGCTGCCCTCGCCCACCTTTGTCTGCGACCGCCAGGGCCATGTGCTGCTGGCCAATGCCGCGGCCCATGCCTATGCGCGCAGCCTGGATCACGACCTGCGCGCTGGCGACTCCCTTCCCAGGCTGCTCGATGGCCTGCGGGCGCTGGACACGGCGCCCGGCCCGCAGGCCGGCAGCCCGCTGCTCACGGCCAGGGCGCTTGCCGCCGGCGGCCTGCCGCTCAGCAGCGAGGGGCGCGACGGCCGCGGCCGCAGCCTGATGCTGCTGGTCCAGGCCTTCGAGGCTCCGCCCACCACAGGCTGGCTGATCACCCTGGTCGATATCAGCGATCTGCGCAGCGCCCAGGCCCAGCGCGACCAGGCCATGCAGTTCATCTCGCACGACATACGGGCGCCCGTGGCATCCATCATCACCTTGCTGGAGATGCAGCGTGGTTCCGTACAAGCGCCCGACCTGGGCATGCTGCTCCCGCGCATCGAAGGCTATGCCCAGGCCTCCCTGCAGCTGGCCGACGATTTCGTGCACCTGGCTCGTGCCCAGCAGCAGGCGCTGCGCCGGCAGCAGCTGGACCTGGGCCTGGTGCTGGACCAGGCCGTGGAAAGCTGCTGGGCCCAGGCCAGCGCCGCCCATGTGCAGCTGGAATTCAGCCTGCCCGAGCAGGAATGCCCCGTGCTGGGCGACCCGGGCATGCTCCACCGCGCAGCCGTCAACCTGATCGGCAACGCCATCAAGTACGGAGCGCACGGGCAACCGGCAAGCGGCGCCACGGTGCAATGCCTGCTGCTGCAGGACGCCGGCCATTGCCGCATCGCCATCCGGGACCACGGACCCGGCATGGATGCACAGGCCGTCGCCCGCCTGAGCCAGCCCTTCGAGCGCCTGGACCACCATCAGCACCTGGACGGCGCAGGCCTTGGGCTGGCCTTTGTACGCACCGTGGCTGCCCGCCATGGCGGGCAGCTGCAGATAGAAAGCGCGCCAGGCCAGGGAAGCACCTTCAGCATCGTGCTGCCGAAGGCGCAGCAAGCCTGACCGGGGGTGTCATCCCAGCGGATCCCAGCGGATGGCCCGTGAAAACGAAAAAGCCCTGAAGTCTTTTAACTTCAGGGCTTTGCGTTTTTTGGTGCGGCTGGCAGGAATCGAACCCACGACCCCTTGGTTCGTAGCCAAGTACTCTATCCAGCTGAGCTACAGCCGCAACGCTTCGCATTGTAGCAGCGGGTTTTGGAGCTTCCAGGCAAAAGCGCCATATTTCTGCAAAAAACCTGGAAGTCGCATTCAACGGCAGCCATGCCAGCCGGCAGCGTCGCGCCCAGCAAAAAAGCCTGCCGCCCGGGAAGGCGGCAGGCTTTTTCATACCAATGGATGGTAGGGCCTCCCAGAGTCGAACTGGGCACCAACGGATTATGAGTCCGCTGCTCTAACCAAGCATGAGCTAAGGCCCCTGATTCACCAGGGCAGCGCGGATGCACGCCATGGCAAACGGCTATTGTAGATCCTAACCTGCGCGGCTCAGCGCTTGTGGCTCAGCGCTTGTGGCTCAGCGCGTTGCTGACCAGCTTGGAGGTGATGTCCACGATCTGGATCATGCGGTCGTAGTGCATGCGGGTGGGGCCGATCACGCCCAGCGTGCCCACCACCTTGCCGTCGAGCTCGTAGGGCGCGCTGACCACGGACAGCTCCTCGAAGGGCACGACCTGGCTTTCGCCCCCGATGTAGATGCGCACACCTTCAGCCTGGCTGGAGAAATCCAGCAGCCTGAGGATCTGGGTCTTTTGCTCGAACAGGTCGAAGGCGCGGCGCAGATTGCCCATGTCGCTGGAGAAATCGCTGACCGACAGCAGATTGCGCTCGCCCGCGATGACCACGTCCTCCTGGGCACTGGTCATGGCCTCCGTGCCCACGTTGACGGCTGCCTGCATGAGGGTGGCCACCTCGCCGCGCAAAAGCTCGACCTCGCCCTTGAGGCGCTCGCGCACCTCTTCCATGGCCAGGCCTGCGTAGTGGCTGTTGAGAAAGTTCGATGCCTCGATCAGCTGGGAGGCCGAGTAATCCACGTCGGTGAAGATGACGCGGTTTTGCACGTCACCGTCGGGCGAGACGATGATGACCAGAAAGCGCCGCTCCGACAGTCGCACGAATTCGATGTGCTTGAACACCGAGGTGCGGCGAGGCACCAGCACCACGCCCACGAACTGGGAAAGGCTGGACAGCAGATTGGCGGCGTTGGCGATGACTTTCTGCGGCTGCTCGGGCACGAGCTCGGGCGTCACGATATCTGCACGGTCCGCCGTGAGCATGGTGTCCACGAACAGCCGGTAGCCCCGGGCGGTCGGAATGCGGCCGGCCGAGGTGTGCGGACTGATGATCAACCCCAGGTCTTCGAGGTCAGCCATCACATTGCGTATCGTGGCAGGCGACAATTCAAGCCCCGACGCACGCGACAGGGTCCGCGAGCCCACAGGCTGGCCGTCAGCGATGTAACGCTCGATCAGCGCTTTGAGCAACAACTTGGCACGTTCGTCGAGCATGTGATGATTTTAATGATGTAATTTCCAGAAATGACGTCCACGTTTCGCCACGTTGCCTTGATCGGGAAGTACCACGCTCCCAGCGCAAGCGCCCCGTCCGAGAATGCCAGCAACGCGCTCGAGCGCATTGCGGACTTCCTCAGGCGCCAGGGCTGCGAAGTCGTGCTTGATACCCAATCGGCCCTGCACGCAGGGCTCACAGACTACCCCACCCTCGATGTCGATGGCCTGGGCAGGCATTGCGACCTGGGCCTGGTCGTCGGCGGCGACGGCACCATGCTCGGCGTGAGCCGGCACCTGGCGCAATACGGAACGCCCCTGATCGGGGTGAACCAGGGCCGCCTGGGCTTTGTCACCGACATCGCGCTGGAGGACTTCGAGGCCACGCTCACCCCCATGCTGCAGGGCGAGTACGAAGAGGATCTGCGTCCCCTGATGTGCGCCCGCGTGATCCGCGAGGGCGAATGCGTGTTCGAGGCCCTGGCCATGAACGACGTGGTGGTCAACCGCGGCGGCACCTCCGGCATGGTGGAGCTGCGCATCGAGGTGGGCGGCCGCTTTGTCTCCAACCAGCGCGCCGACGGCCTGATCGTGGCCACGCCCACGGGCTCCACGGCCTATGCCCTGTCCGCTGGCGGGCCGATGATGCATCCGTCCATCCCCGCCTGGGTGATGGCGCCCATTGCGCCGCACAACCTGTCCAATCGCCCCATCGTGCTGTCCGATGCCAACGAGGTCACGATCGAAGTCGTGGCCGGGCGCGATGTCAGCGCCAATTTCGACATGCAGTCGCTGGCCTCGCTGCAGCACGGCGACCGCATCCTCGTGAGCCGCGCCCACCACAGCGTGCGCTTTCTGCATCCCAAGGGCTGGAACTACTTCGCCACGCTGCGCAAGAAACTGGGCTGGAACGAGGGAGGCGCCTGACCATGGCGCTCAAGCGCATCGTGCTGCGCGACTTCGTGATCGTGCAGGCCCTGGATCTGGACTGGCATGCGGGCTTCACCGTGCTGACGGGCGAGACCGGCGCCGGCAAATCCATCCTGATCGATGCATTGCAGCTGGCCCTGGGCGCCCGCGCCGACGCCGACGTGGTGCGCGAAGGCTGCCCCCAGGCCGATATCTGCGTGGAGTTCGACGGCTGCGCGCGGCTGCGCCCCTGGCTGGAGGCGGCAGGCCTGGCCTGCGAGGACAACAGCCTGCTGCTGCGGCGCACGGTGGACACCCAGGGCCGCAGCCGCGCCTGGATCAACGGCACGCCGGCCACGGCCACGCAGCTGCGCGCCCTGGGCGAGCAGCTGATCGACATCCACGGCCAGCATGCCTGGCAAAGCCTCACGCGGCCCGACGCAGCACGCGCGCTGCTGGACGCCTATGCAGGCATAGACAGCCGCGAGGTCCAGGCCTGCTGGAGCCGCTGGAGCCAGGCACGACAAGCCCTGCAGCATGCGCAATCCGCCCAGGACAGCCTGCAGCGCGAACGCGAACGGCTGCAGTGGCAGATCACCGAACTCGACAAGCTGGCCCCGCAGGCCGACGAGTGGGACGAGCTTAATGCCCAGCACACGCGCCTGTCGCATGCCCAGACCCTGATAGACACCGCCCAGACCACGCTGCAGATGCTGGAGGACGACGAGGCCGGCGTGATCACTCCGCTGGGCCGCGCCAGCCATCTGATACAGAACCAGGAACACCTGGAGCCCGAGTTCCAGAACATCGCCGACGTGCTGGCCTCGTGCACGGCCCAGGTGCAGGATGCGCGCCATTCGCTGCAGGCCTATCTGCGCCGCGCCGACCTGGACCCCGAACGCCTGGCCGAGCTGGATGCACGCCTGTCGCTGTGGATGCAGCTGGCGCGCCGCTACCGCCGCACGCCCGATGAGCTGCCGGCACTGCTGGCCGGCTGGCGCCAGGAGCTGCAGCAGCTGGACGCCGCCGTGGACATCGAGGCCCTGCACGCTGCAGAGCAATCCGCGCAGCAGCACTACCAGGCCAGCGCCCGGGTGCTGTCGCAGCAACGCGCCCTGGCTGCGCCGCGCCTGTCGCGCGCCATCACCCAGGCCATGCAGGGCCTGGGCATGGAAGGCGGCCTGTTCGAGGCCGCCCTGTCCACAGCCGATTCTCCCGGTGCCTTTGGCGTGGACAGCGTGGCCTTCCTGGTCGCCGGCCATCCTGGAGCCAGCCCCAAGCCGATTGCCAAGGTGGCGTCGGGCGGTGAGCTGTCGCGCATTTCGCTGGCCATTGCCGTGACCACCAGCGAGCTGGGCGAGGCCGGCACGCTGATCTTCGACGAGGTGGACTCGGGCGTGGGCGGCGCCGTCGCCGAGACCGTGGGCCGCCTCATGCATGCGCTGGGCCGATCGCGCCAGGTGCTGTCCGTCACCCATCTGCCGCAGGTCGCGGCCTGTGCCGACCACCACTATCTGGTGGCCAAGCAGCGCGCAAGGCAGGGCACGCTCAGCACCGTGCAGCCGCTGGACAGCACCGCGCGCGAGGCAGAGCTGGCCCGCATGCTGGGCGGCGAGCGCCAGTCCGAAACCACGATGGCCCATGCCCGCGAAATGCTGGCCATGGCGCGCCAGGCACCCCCGCCCCGCCCGGCGCCGCGCAGGCCCGGCCGGCAGCGGCCGCAGGCCGACGCGCAGCGTACCCGGCCCAAGCCGGGCCGTGCGGCCAACGGCGCGCGCAACACCAATGGAGGCTGATGCCATGTCGCTTGAGATCGTGCTGATCACCGGGATGTCCGGATCGGGCAAATCCGTCGCCCTGCATGCGCTGGAGGATGCCGGCTACTACTGCGTGGACAACCTGCCTCCCGAGCTACTGTCCGCCTTCGTCGAACTGGAGCACGGCCGCCACAGCAACAAGGTGGCCATCGCCATGGATGCGCGCAGCGCCGGGGGATTGCCCCACCTGCCCGGGCAGCTGGAGCGGCTGCAGCGCCAGGGTGTCGTGCCCCACCTGGTCTTTCTGGACGCCACCACGGGCACCCTGGTGCGGCGCTTCTCCGAAACGCGGCGCCGCCATCCTCTGTCGCAAGGGCCTGTCGCCGAGGGCCGCCGCGCCCTGGTGCAGGACATAGAAACCGAGCGCGAACTGCTGGGCGAATTGCGCGAGAAATCGCATGTCATCGACACCAGCCACCTGCGCTCGTCCCAGCTGCAAAGCTATATCAAGGAGCTGATTGCGGCCCCGGTGGGCCAGATGACCCTGGTCTTCCAGTCCTTCGGCTTCAAGCACGGCCTGCCCTCGGATTCCGACTATGTATTCGATGTGCGCATGCTGCCCAATCCGCACTACGAACCCCAGCTGCGCCCGCTGACCGGCATGGATGCGCCCGTGGCCGAGTTCCTGCGCCAGCAGCCCGGCGTGGACCAGATGCGCCGCGACATCCAGCAGTTCCTGGAATCCTGGCTGGACATGATGGCCAGCAATCACCGCAGCTATGTCACCGTGGCCATTGGCTGCACCGGGGGACAGCACCGCTCGGTCTTCCTGGTCGAGGAACTGGCGCGGCACTTCGCCCCGCGCTGGCCCACGCTGTGCCGGCACCGCTCGCTGGACAGCCGCCCCCCCCCCAAGCCTGCCGACCTGCTTGCGCACGACATCTGAAGCGCCAGGGTCCGCTCCCGGAGTACTGCGATGCAAGGCATGCCGATGACGAACGCCCCGCGCGTGTTGCTGGTGGAGGACGACCCCGCCATCGCGCGCACCGTCTGCTATGCGCTGGAGCGCGACGGCATTGCCGTGCGCCACTGCCTGCAGCTGGCAGACGCACGCGCGCAATGGCAGGCGCAGCCGCCCGATGCCCTGCTGCTGGACGTGGGCCTGCCCGATGGCAACGGCCTGGACTGGTGCCGCGAGCTGCGCCAGGCCGGCGCCGCCGTGCCGCTGCTGGTGCTCAGCGCACGCGGCGAGGAAATGGACCGCGTGCTGGGCCTGGAGCTGGGCGCCGACGACTACCTGACCAAACCCTTCAGCCCGCGCGAGCTGGTGGCCCGTACCCGCGCCCTGCTGCGCCGTGCGCAGCGCCTGCAGCCCGCGCCCACAGCCAGCACAGCGCCGCCGGCAGATGCCCTGTTCAGCATCGATACGCAAGGCCAGCGCGTGCGCATGCAGGGCGTGCCCCTGGAGTTGACGCGGCGCGAGTACCAGCTGCTGCGCTGCCTGCTGGAGCGCCCCGGACGCATCCTGAGCCGCGAGTTCCTGCTCGACAGCATCTGGGGCCAGGACAGCGACAGCACGGACCGCACCGTGGACACCCACGTCAAGACCCTGCGCGCCAAGCTGCGTGCCCAGGTGCCGCAGCAGGACTTCATCACCACCCACCGCGGCATGGGCTACAGCCTGACGCTGCCGGGCTGACGCGCCGCCGCACGCCATGCGCCTCGGACTGCGGCTGTTCTTCGCCTTTTTCGTCATCAACGGCCTGGCCGCATTCTTCGTGCTGCGCGTCTTCATGGTCGAGGTCAAGCCCAGCGTGCGCAAGGTGACCGAGGACACGCTGGTCGAAACCGCCTACGCCCTGGCCGCGCTGGCCAGCGACGATATGGCCAGCGGCGTGCTGCAGCAAAGCCCCGCGGACAGCCGCTTCGCGCACCACATGCAGGCCTATGCCAACCAGACCGTCAAGGTCTGGATCTGGGACACGCGCAAGACCAGCCTGGACATGCGCGTCACCATCACCGACCAGCAAGGCCTGGTGCTGTTCGACTCGGCCGGCCTGGACCAGGGCGCCGACTACTCGCGCTGGCGCGACGTGTACCGCACGCTGCGCGGCGAATACGGCGCACGCACCACGCGCGAGGTGCAGAACGACGAGGCCAGCAGCGTCATGTATGTGTCGGCACCCATCATGGTGGAAGGCCGCATTGCGGGCGTGCTCACGGCCTCCAAGCCCGCGCACTCGGTGCAGAAGATCGTGGACAGCGCGGAAAGCAAGATGCTGCGCGGCGGCCTGCTGTTCCTGCTGCTGTCGGCCGGGGTGGGCTTTGCCGTCACCTGGTGGCTGGTCATCCATGTGCGGCGCCTGCGCAGCTATGCCCAGCAGGTACAGGCGCCCACGCTCAACGAGGCCGCCTCGCCCACCACGGCGCCCCCCATGCCCGAAGCCCCGCGCATGCCCGGCGAGTTGGGCGAACTGGCCCGCGCCATGGAGAACATGCGCAGCCGCCTGGAAGGACGCGACTACATCGAAGGCTATGTGCGCGCCCTCACGCACGAACTCAAGAGCCCTGTGGCTGCCATCCGTGGCGCAGGCGAGCTGCTGCAGGAAGACCTGCCATCGGCCGACCGCGAACTGTTCGCGCGCCAGGTGGTGGACCAGTGCCAGCGCCTGCAGAACCTTGTGGACCAGTTGCTGCGCCTGAGCCAGCTGGAGCAGCGCCGCGCCCTGCACGCGCACACGGCCTGCAGCCTGCAGGCCTGTGCCGAACAGGCCATGGCGCAAGTGCACAGCGCAGCGCACCAGCGCCGCATCCAGCTGGTGCTGCAAGGCCAGGACAGCAGCGGCCCCTGGGAGCAGGACCTGGTGGTGCTGGCCCTCAGCAACCTGCTGAGCAACGCCATCGACTTCGCCCCCGAAGGCAGCAGCATCCAAGTGGACATGGAGCCCGGCCGTGTCAGCGTGCGCGACCAAGGCCCCGGCGTGCCCGAAGCCCTGCTGGGCCGGCTGGGCGAACGCTTCTTCACCACCCCCCGCCCCAACGGAGAACGCAGCGGCACGGGACTGGGCCTGTCCATCGTGCTGCGCATCATGCTGCTGCACGGCGGCAGCATGCAGGCCGCCAACGCCCAGCCCGGGCTACGTGTCACGCTGAACTGGCCACTGCGGGCACCCTGACCGCCAGGGCCTGTTCACTCGGATTTGGAGGCGCGAATCCGACTTCACCTTCACTTCACAGACTTCATTCCGGCCACACAGCCCCCGCCCAGACTGCGTCCACGATCAACGAACGGGATGTGGAATGAAGAACCGACTGCTTGCCAAAGGCGTGGCCCTGCTGGTCATGCTGGGCCTTTTGATGCTGGGCCTGGGCCTGGTACATGACGTGGTGCGCGACCGCATACGCAACCGCGACAACGCCGTGCAGGGCGTGGTCGCCAGCCTGGCCGGACGCCAGACGCTGATGGGACCGGTGCTGGTGCAAAACTGTACCGAGACCACCGGCATAGAAAAGGGCAGCAAGACGGAATGGACCACGCGCCAGTTCCAGCGCATGCTGCTGCCCGACCAACTGCGCCATGAGGCAACGGCACGCATGGAAGAGCGCTCGCGCGGCCTGCACCAGGTCAGCACCTACGCCATGCAGGACAGCATCAGCGCCAGCTTCACCCATGCCGCGCAGTACCTGGAAAAGCCGTCCATCGAAGCGGCAGCCAACCAGGCCGTGCGCTGCGGCGCACTGCGCGTGGCGCTGTCGCTGACCGATCCGCGCGGCATACGCTCGGCCACCATCGAGGCCGGCGGCAAGAGCCTGGACGTGGGACCCGGCACCTCGCTGGAACGCTACTCGCAAGGCCTGCAGGCGGAGCTGGCGCCTGCCCTGCTCAAGAAGGACGAGCCCCTTGAGCTGAAGATTGCCCTGGAACTGGTGGGCACCGAAAAGCTGGCCTTCGTGCCGCTGGGCAGCCACAGCAAGGTCCAGCTGTCGGCCGATTGGCCCCACCCCTCGTTCGGCGGCAGCTTCCTGCCCAACCGGCGTGAAGTCAGCGACAAGGGATTCAACGCCAGCTGGAATCTCTCGGCACTGGCCTCTTCGGCGCGCCAGGCCTTCACCGACCAGCAGCCGCTGTGCCAGCCAGGCCGCCGCGACATGGAGGAATACGCCGCCACGGCGCACGCGCCCAGCAGCGGCCCCTGCCTGGAGTCGCTGGACACCGACTTCGTGGATCCCATCAACGCCTACTCGCTGAGCGACCGGGCCACCAAGTACGGCCTGCTCTTCGTGGTGCTGACCTTTGTGGCCGTCGGCCTGTTCGAGGTGCTCAAGCAATTGCGCGTGCACCCCATCCAGTACCTGCTGGTGGGATCGGCGCTGTGCAGCTTCTTCCTGCTGCTGATCAGCCTGTCGGAGCACATGGGATTTGCCAGCGCCTACGGCATTGCTGCCTCGGCCTGCGTGCTGCTGCTGGCCTACTACGCCAGCCACATCCTGGGCAGCCTGCAGCGCGGCCTGCCGTTTGCTGCGGGAATCGCCTCGCTCTACGGCCTGCTGTATGTGCTGCTGCAGCTGGAGCAAAGCGCGCTCATCGTGGGCTCCATCGCGCTGTTCGCCGTGCTGGCCCTGATCATGGTCTGCACACGGCATGTGGACTGGTATGCCTTTGGCCGGCAGGATGGCGACCGCGGCGATGCAGACGCAGGCACCCGCCCAACCGTGGGAGCGCTGCAGCCATGAACGTCCTCACCGACACCCCTGGCACGGCCGATGTGCCCGGCGTGCGCAGCCCGCTCGATCAGGCGCTGGAACGCCAGCGCTGCGAGCAGGCCTGGCACCAGGCGGTGCAAAGGGGCGACCGCCAGGCCCTGTTCAGCCTGCGTCTGCACATTGCCGAGGCCGCCGCACGCGCACGGCGCAAGCCGGGCGCACGTGAACAATGGCTGGCGTGGATGCTGCTGCGCTGCGCCCTGCTCCTGCCGCGCCGCACGTTCTAGGAAGACGCGGCGGCCTTGGGCTTCAGCCCGCAAACTGCGCATCCAGCAGCTTGCGCACCGGGGCCGGCAGGCCCATGTCGGCCCAGGCCCTGGCATCGGCCCAGCAGCCCCGGCCGTCTTCCATGGCAGCATCCGGGCCGCTGCCATGGACAGACACGCGCACCGGATGCAGATGCAAATCACGGTGGGTGAGCACATGCAGGAAAGCCGGCAGCTCGGTCCAGTCGGCGGATCGTGCGGCGGGCCAGTGCCGTGCGGCGGCCTGCTCCAGCGCCTCGCGTTCATTGAACACGGGAGGCGCATAAAGGCCCGCCCAGATGCCCTGCTGCGGGCGGCGCTCCAGCCAGACGCGGCCTTGCCCGTCCACGGCGATCAGCAGCCACCAGGCCTCGGAACTGCGCTTGAGCTTGCGCGTGCGCACGGGGTAGTTTTCGGGATTGCCGAAGCGAGCCGCCCGGCACTGCGGCTGCAGCGGACAGACCAGGCAGCTGGGCTTGCGCGGCGTGCAGATGGTGGCACCCAGGTCCATCAGGCCCTGGGTATAGCGGGGCATGGCCTGCTGCAGGTCCTCGGTGGGGCACAGCTGCTGGGCCAGGTCCCACAGTTCGCGCTCGTTCCTGGCCACGGCCAGATCGGCATCGAAAGCCAGCACGCGCGTGAGCACGCGCCGCACATTGGCATCGAGGATGGGTACGCGCTCGGAAAAGCAAAAGGACGCGATGGCGCCCGCCGTGGACCGACCTATGCCGGGCAGCGTGGCCAGATCCTCGGCCCTGCGTGGAAAGGCACCACCCCACTCCTGGACCACGGCCTGGGCGCAGCGGTGCAGGTTGCGCGCACGGCTGTAGTAGCCCAGGCCGCTCCACAGCGCCAGCACGGCATCCTGCGGCGCGGCCGCGAGGCTGGCGACATCGGGAAAGGCATCAAGGAAGCGCTGGTAGTAGCCCAGCACGGTGCTCACCTGGGTCTGCTGCAGCATGATTTCAGAGAGCCAGACGCGGTAGGGATCGCGCGTCTGCTGCCAGGGCAGGTGATTGCGTCCATGCGACGCCTGCCACTGCACGACGGGCGTGGCAATCGAGGGAAAGGTCAAGATATCAAACAGTCAGTGAAGTTTCCTGTGCAGCCTTTGCCAGGCCGGGGAAGGCGGGAGTGGGCGACAGGGGTTGCAGCAGTTCCATGGTGGCCTGTCCCAGCTGCAGCTGCAAGGCCGTGAGCTGTTCGTCGGCGGCCTCGATTTCGGCAATGCGCTCGACCAGGCCCGAAGCCGCATTCTGGATGCGGTCCACCGCTTCGATGCGGCGGGCAAAGCTGCGCTTGCGCTCTTTCAATTGGGCATCCAGCTGGGCCGTGGCGGACTTGCTCCACATATCCACGTCGTTGGCCGCAGACTCGAAGACCGTGCGCAGACGCATGGCAAGGGCCTTGATCAGCCGCTGGGCAAACGCGGGATTGCTGCGCCTGAGCGCGTGGCCCAGGCCCAGGTACTGGGTGTAGCTGGCCTCGATGCGCTGCAGGTCGCCGCCGAACTCGGTCAGCTCCAGCTGCGCAGGAGCCTGCAGCGAGAAGCCGAACTCGGCATTGAGTTCCTTGAAGGTCGCGCCCAGCATGGACTGGATCTCGCCGGCCTGCGCCTGGGCCCGGGTCGCCACGGTGCGCAGGCGTTCGAAGGTTTCCGCGTAGACCTTGCGCGCGCCCAGCTTCAGGCCGCGCTGCTCCAGCGCCTCCTTGAGATCGACCAGTTCCTGCTTGAGCGCGCTGGAACCGAGCTGGCGGAAGATGTCGCGCAGCATGCGCATGTGCACCAGGCGCACGGCCTGGATCCTGGCGGCGCTGGCATCGAAATCGCGCTGCTCGCTCTCGATGCGGTTGCGCATGGAGGCAATCACGCTGGCGTTCTTGCCGCGCAGGCTGCGCAGCTCGGCCATCTGGTCGTCCAGGTCGCGGCGGCGGATATTGAGCACGCGCTCCACCTCGACCTGCAACTGCTGCACATTGGCCCTGACAGCCGTCTGCAGCACCTTCTGGCGCTGGCCCATGATGCCCTCGGCCAGCATGTTCTCGAACATGGGCAGCCCGCTGGCCTGCAGCAGCGCCTCGTTGCCGGAGACCTTGGCCACCAGGCCCTTTTGTGCCGACACGGGCAACACCCGCTCCACAGGCAGGCCCAGCATCTGGGCCGATTCCTGGCGCTGGCGCTGCAGCTGGGCCTGCACCTGCGTCGCGGAGCTGAGGCTATCCCACAGCGTATCTATCTTGTTGAGCACCACCAGCCGCGAATCGGCCAGTGCCTGCTGGCCCGACGCCGCATCGGGCGGCAGCACATGGTCGCGCCAGATGGCCAGGTCGGACTTGGTCACGCCGGTATCGGCCGCCAGCACGAACACCACGGCATGGGCCTGGGGGATGAGGTTGACGGTCAGCTCGGGCTCGGCACCCACGGCATTCAGGCCGGGCGTATCCAGAATGACCAGCCCCTGCTTGAGCAGGGGATGGGGCATGTTGATCAGCGCGTGGCGCCACATGGGCACCTCCACCAGGCCCTGCTCATCCACGAAGGGATTGCCGCCCTGGTCATCGTCATGCCAGAAGCCCCAGGTTCGCGCCAGATCCACCGACACCTTGCGCACCTCGGCCACCTTGGCCAGCGTGTCGGCAATCTGCTGGGCATTGTTCACATCCAGCGGCAGCTGCAGCCAGGCCTCGGGCCGGGCGCGCCACTGGCCCAGGCTTTCCAGCGATTCGCGCGTATCGATGGGCAGCAGGCGCAGGCTGGGCTGCAGTTCGGCTTCCCAGCCCAGCTCGGCCGGGCACATGGTGGTGCGACCTGCGCTGGCCGGCATGAGGCGGCGGCCGTAGTGGGCAAAGAAGACTGCGTTGATCAGCTCGGACTTGCCGCGGGAGAACTCGGCCACGAAGGCCACCATGACCTTGTCGCCGCGCACCTGGGCTTCCAGCCGCTGCAGCCGCTCCTGCACAGCGACATCCAGCAGCTCCTGGGACTGCAACCATTCGCGCAGCGCATGCAATTGCTGCGCAAAGCCACGGCGCCATGCGCCGTGCTGGTCGAATTGCTCGTTGAATGATGGTCCCACGTGTTTCCCCCGCCATTGCATCGCCAATGCCTGCCGATGCTTAGTGATCGCCTCGACATTGCGCCGCAAGCGTGATGCCTTTTCTCATCAAAATATAGCACCGTCGCCCCGTTTTGCCCGCAGCTGCGCCCCAAGGCCGGCCCCTGGAACGGGGGGATTCAGGGCAAAACATCGTTTATTTACAAATGAAACAATATTTCACCATCAATCCAGCGCGGCTGAGGGTAATTTTTCAGAAATGTGAGCCTCCCGCACAGACCCGATATGAATCTCGCGCAGATTGGCCTCCACAAGCGTTACGAGACGTTGAGAATTCGCTCCTCTTTTTGAGGCCATCTCACGCTTTCTGACACCGCGCGCAAAAGTAGGTGCTGCGCTGGCCCTGGCGCAGCAGCTGTATGGGCGAGCCGCAATGCGTGCAGGGCTGGCCCTCGCGGCCATACACCTTGGCCTGCAGCTGGAAGTGGCCTGCCATGCCGTCGGGCGCCGAGAAATCACGCAGCGTCGTTCCCCCTTGCTCCACCGCCAGTTCCAGCACGCGGCGAATCTCCTCGAACAGCCGGCGCACCTTGCGCGGCCCCACCTCGCAGGCCGGCTGCGTGGGCGCAATGCGTGCCATGAACAGCACTTCGGACGCATAGATATTGCCCACGCCCACCACCACGCTGCCGCTCAGCAGCAATTGCTTGATGGGCGTACGGCTGGCCTTCAGACCGGCCTTGAAGGTCTCGAACAGGAAGCTGTCATCCAGCGGCTCCATTCCCAGATGGTCCAGCAGCCTGCGCGCCCAGGGATCGTTCTCGGCCGGCACATACATCACCGCACCGAACCGGCGCGGATCGTGCAGGCGCAGCTGGCCCTTGCTGGTGTGCAGATCGAAATGGTCATGTGCGCCCGCCGGACCCAGCGGCAACTCGTGCGGCGCCACGAAACGCAGGCTGCCCGACATGCCCAGATGCAGCATGAGCAGGCCTTCGCTCAGTTGCATCAGCAGGTACTTGCCGCGCCGGCGCACGCTGTGCACCTCGCGCCCGGTCAGAAGCTCGGGGGCAATGCCCAGAGGCCAGCGCAATGGCTTGCCCAGCGCCACGGATTCAATGCGCGCTCCGGCGATCTGCGAGGCGAACGCACGCCGCGTGACTTCTACTTCTGGCAATTCGGGCATGCGATCCGGGTTGTACTGAGGTTGTGCGAAATGCGGGCCGAGGCTTCGATTATTATGATTCGATGGATCATCGCCTTCGCCTTCAGGGACTCGCCGTGGCAGCAGCCCTGGCCATGGGTTCCGCCACTGCCTGGGCACTGCCTGGCAAGACCGCAGCCACCATCGAGACGGAATCCCCGGAACCTCCATCGTCCGCCGCCGCGTCTGCCGAAGAGGAGCGCGCAGCGCTCAACGCCGAACTGTTCTACGAGATCCTGGTCGGCGAAATCGCTGCCAGCGAAGGCGCGCTGGGCGATGCCCAGGCCATGATGATGGAGGCTGCGCGCACCAGCGGCAGCGAGCAGCTGTACCGCCGTGGCACGGAACTGGCGCTGCAGTCGCGCTCCGGTGAGCGCGCACTGGCCAATGCCCGCGCCTGGCTGGACGCCTTTCCCCAGTCACGCGATGCCAACCGCTTCGTGCTCCAGATCCTGGTGGCGCTGAACCGCATCGCCGATACCGGCAGCTATCTCAAGCGCGAGATCGAGGCCACGCCCGCTCCGTCCAAGCCTGCCACCTATCTGGGCATCACCCAGCTCTACAACAACGCCAGCGACAAGGCCCTTGCTGCCGATGTGGTCGAGCAGGCTATGGCCGGCGAAACCGACAATCCGGCCAGCGGCCCGCTGGCCTGGGCCACCATAGGCCACATGCGCCTGGGCGCCGGGCAAAAGGCCGCAGCCATGCAGGCCGTGCAAAAGGCCCAGGCGCTGACGCCCGACACAGGCCCCGTGGCCCTGCTGTCCATGGAGCTGCTGGAAGCCGGCATGCCGGAGGCGGAACCCATCGTCAAGCGCTACCTGGCCAAGAACCCGTCAGCCCAGATGCGCATGGCCTATGCACGCGTGCTGCTGGGTCAGCAGCGCCTGGACGAGGCCCGGCAGCAACTGGTCTCCATCACCATGGATTCGCCCGACTACGCCGAAGCCTGGGCCACGCTGGCCGCCCTGCAGCTGCAAACGAACGATGTGGGTGCGGCTCAGGCATCCACCGAGCGCTTCGGCAAGCTCGTGCCGCAGATTCCTGCCGGCGTGGCGCGCAGCGCTGGCCAGTCCCAGTACTACCTGCTGCAATCACAGATCGCTGAAAAGCAAGGCAGGTTCGACGAGGCCGACGCCCTGCTGCGCCGCATCGACGACGCCCCCAACCTGCTGAGCGTGCAGGCGCGCCGAGCGAGCCTGCTTGCACGCCAGGGCAAGCTCAAGGAAGCACGCGCCCTGATCGAAGCCGTGCCTGCCAGCGGCCCCAGTCAGCAACGGCTCAAGCGTCTGGCCGAAGTGCAGCTGTTGCGCGACGCCAATCAGAATACCCAGGCCTATGCGCTGCAGGCCGAGCTGCAAAAACAGGACCCCGAAGACGCCGAACTGGCCTACGACACGGCCCTGCTCGCGGAGCGCATCGGCAAGCATGACGAAATGGAGCGGCTGCTGCGCGGCATCATCGCGCGTCGGCCCGACTTCCAGCATGCCTACAACGCGCTGGGCTACTCCTTCGCCGAGCGCGGCATCCATCTGGACGAAGCAGAAAAGCTCGTGGGCAAGGCGCTGGAGATGTCGCCAAGCGACCCCTTCATCACCGACAGCCTGGCCTGGGTGAAATTCCGCCAAGGCAACCTGGACGAAGCGCTCAAGCTGCTTGAAAGCGCCTACGCCTCCCGCCCCGACGTGGAGATCGCGGCGCACCTGGGCGAGGTGCTCTGGGTCAAGGGCGATCGCGAACGCGCGCAGAAGATCTGGCGCCAGGGCCTGGCCTCCAGCCCCGACAACACCACGCTGCGCGACACCCTGCGCCGCCTGGGCGTCTCGCTTTGAGCCGCCGCGCCGTGCCCCACCCCGTGCCCCATCGTTTGCACCCCATGCTCATCCGCCGGCAGCTGTGCGCCACGGCTGCTGCCACGGCGCTGCTGACTCTGGCCGGCTGCGCCCTGCCACCCCGCCAGCTCCAGGCCGATGCAGCAGCACCGGCCGCCGCCGGGCACTGGTCGGGCCGACTGGCGCTGCAGGTGGAAGATGCGCAGAACCAATCCTTCAGCGCAGGCTTCGAGCTGCTGGGCACCCCCCAGCGCGGCGAGTTGCTGCTGTTCACCCCCCTGGGATCGACGCTGGCGCGCCTGCTCTGGGCGCCAGGACAGGCCAGCCTGCAGCAAGGCGAGGACCGCAAGACCTCGGACTCGCTGCCCACGCTGGTGCAAGAGCTGACGGGCAGCGACCTGCCCATCGCTGCCCTGTTCGACTGGCTGCGGGGCCGGGCCACCGCAGCCGCAGGCTGGCAGGTCGACCTTTCCCGCATGGAGCAGGGCCGCCTGTCCGCCCGGCGCCATGACCCGCAGCCGCCGGCAGCGCTGCGCATCGTGCTCGACACACCCTGATTTGCGCCGGGCGCGCCCTCTGCACCCCCATCCCGCCGCACCCGCCTCCATCCCTCTCATCCTCTCCAGCCCATGCGCTCGCTCCACGACGTGCCGGCTCCGGCCAAGCTCAACCTGTTCCTCCATATCACCGGCCGCCGAGACGATGGCTACCACCTGCTGCAATCGGTCTTCATGCTGCTGGACTGGCACGACACGCTGCACTTCGACAAGCGCGGCGACGGCAACGTCAGCCGCGAGGACCTCTCGGGCATGGCCCTTCCTGCCGACGACCTCATCATGCGGGCCGCACGCGCGCTGCAACAGGCCACCGGCTGCAGCCAGGGCGTGCACATAGGCGTGGAAAAGCGCCTGCCGGCACAGGCCGGGATGGGCGGAGGATCGTCGGATGCGGCATCCACCCTCATGGCGCTGAACCGCCTGTGGCAACTGAACCTGACCCGGCGCGAACTGCAGCGCATTGGACTGGGCCTGGGCGCAGATGTGCCCTTCTTTCTGTGCGGCAGCTCCGCCTGGGTGGAGGGCATAGGCGAGCACATCACGCCGCTGGAGCACAGCCATGCCCTGCCGCCCCAGCGGTTCGTGGTGGTCAAGCCCGAGGCGGGACTGGAAACCCTGTCCATCTTCCGCGCCCCCGACCTCAAGCGCAATCATGCCCATGCTACAATCGCCGACTTTGCTGCAGATCACTATGGCTTTGGCCAGAACGACTTGCAGCCCGTCGCCGAAAGGCTGCAGCCTGAAGTGAAAAAAGCCATTGATTGGCTCAAGTCCTTCAAACTGCGTGCTAGAATGACGGGCTCGGGAAGTGCAGTATTTGCACCACTGACGCAAACAATCGACTTCGAGAATGTCCCAGGCATCTGGAATGTCAGAGTTTGCAGGAATCTGCAGGCCCATCCCCTCAAGGATTGGCTCAAAGATGAGAGTTTATAGGCTGTCTGCCTGCGGCAGAGGGCCTGTGTAGGGGAGTCGCCAAGTTGGTAAAGGCACCGGATTTTGATTCCGGCATGCGAGGGTTCGAGTCCTTCCTCCCCTGCCAAACGTCTTTCGCGTCAAGGCAAACCCATCGTACTGGGGCGCTCAATGCATTCACATCATCCTGACATCATGGTCTTCACCGGCAATGCCAATCCTGGCATGGCCGCTGAAATCGTTCAGCACCTCGGCACCACGCTGGGTGCAGCCGACGTGGGTCGCTTCTCCGATGGAGAAGTCGCCGTCGAGATCAAGCAGAACGTGCGTACGCGCGACGTCTTCGTCGTGCAATCGACCTGCGCACCGACCAACGACAACCTGATGGAACTGCTGGTCATGGTGGACGCCCTCAAGCGTGCATCGGCCGAGCGCATCTGCGCGGTGATTCCCTACTTCGGCTATGCCCGCCAGGACCGCCGCCCGCGCTCCACCCGCGTGCCGATCACGGCCAAGGTCGTGGCCAACATGCTGCAGGCCGTGGGTGTTGAGCGCGTGCTGACCATGGACTTGCACGCAGACCAGATCCAGGGCTTCTTCGACATCCCCGTGGACAACATCTATGCCACGCCGGTGCTGCTGGGCGATCTGCGCCAGAAGAACTACGAAGACCTGATCGTTGTCTCGCCCGACGTGGGTGGCGTGGTCCGTGCCCGTGCGCTGGCCAAGCAGCTGGGCTGCGACCTGGCCATCATCGACAAGCGCCGCCCCAAGGCTAACGTCTCCGAAGTCATGCACGTGATCGGCGACATCGACGGCCGCAACTGCGTGATCATGGATGACATGATCGACACCGCCGGCACCCTGGTGAAGGCAGCCGAAGTGCTCAAGCAGCGTGGTGCCAAGAGCGTCTACGCCTATTGCACGCACCCGATCTTCTCGGGTCCGGCCATCGAGCGCATCGGCAACGGCAGTGCACTGGACGAGGTCGTGGTGACCAACACCATTCCTCTGAGCGCCGAAGCCCAGGCTTGCGGCAAGATCCGCCAACTGTCCGTGGCCCCCCTGATTGCCCAGACAATCCAGCGGATTTCCACCGGCGATTCGGTGCTGAGCCTGTTCTCCGAATAAAATATCGGCCCCTGTGGTCTGAACCAGCAAACCTCCTTCGGGAGGTTTGCGCGTTCCGGGATGGTTTCAGGACCATCCCGGGACACCGCAAGAGCAGCCTGTTCCGCACGGGGCAGGCGTTCTTTTATCAACGGATGAGGCTGGTCGCGGTCCATCCATCTAGGAGTTAGTTATGCAATTCGTCGCTTTTGAGCGCGCCAAGCAAGGTACGGGTGCGAGCCGCCGTCTGCGCAATTCGGGCAAGGCCCCTGGCATCGTCTACGGCGGTGCTGCCGAAGCCCAACTGATCGAGATCGATCACAACGCCCTGTGGCACGCCCTGAAGAAGGAAGTGTTCCATTCCAGCGTTCTGGATATGGAAGTCAACGGCCAGACCTCCAAGGTCGTGCTGCGCGACGTGCAATTCCACCCCTACAAGCAGCTGATCCTGCACGTGGACTTCCAGCGCGTTGACGACAAGACCAAGGTTCACCTGAAGGTGCCGCTGCACTTCGAAGGCATGGAACAGTCCCAGGCCGTCAAGGTCGAGAACTGCACCATCACTCCCCTGATCCATGAACTGGACGTGGTGTGCATGCCCTCCCAACTGCCCGAGTTCATCAAGGTGGACCTGAGCGGCCTGACCTCCAAGTCGACCCTGGGCCTGCAGAACGTCAAGCTGCCCAACGGCGTGAAGGCTGTGGTGCGCGGCTCCAACAAGAACCCGGCCCTGATCTCCATCAAGCTGCCCGAAGTGGCTCCTGATGCATCCGCAGCTCCCGCAGCGGCTCCGGCCGCTCCGGCAAAGAAGGGCAAGAAGTAATTCTTGGCTTTCCCTTGCGGCGGCTGCGGCTGCCGCAACCTGCAAAAGGCCCACCTCGCGTGGGCCTTTTGCATGGTGAACACCATCGCCTGCCTGCTGCGGCCGCCATGGAGATAATCGCCCGATGATCAAATTGTTTGTCGGCCTGGGCAATCCCGGGCCGGAGTATGAGGACACCCGCCACAACGCGGGTTTTTGGTGGATAGATGCGCTGGCGCGCGAACTCAAGGTCCACCTGGTGCCCGAGCGCAGCTACTTCGGCCTCATGGCCCGCGCCAGCGTGCGTGGCGAGAGTGTCTGGCTGCTCGAGCCGCAGACCTTCATGAACCTGTCCGGCAAATCGGTGGGCGCGCTGGCGCGCTTTTTCAAGATCCAGCCCGAGGAGGTCCTCGTGGTCCATGACGAACTGGACTTCGCCCCAGGCCAGGTCAAGCTCAAGCGCGGCGGCAGCCACGGCGGCCACAACGGCCTGCGCGATATCCATGCCCAGCTGGGCTCGGCCGACTACTGGCGGCTGCGCATCGGCATAGGCCACCCGGGGCACAAGGCCGAAGTCGCCAACTGGGTGCTCAAGAAGCCCGCGCCCGACCAGCGCCAGCTGATCGAGGACAGCATTGCCCATTCGCTCAAGGCCTGGCCCGAGCTGCAGGCGGGCGACATGGACAAGGCGACCTTGCTGATCCACACCACCAAGCCTCCACGCCCCAAGCCCGTGCGCCCGGCCACAGCCGAGAGCGACAAGGGCTGAGCGATCAGGAAGCGGCGGGAGCCTGGGATTGCAGACGCAGGTATTTCTGCATCAGCGTCTCGCGGTCTTCCACGTGGGCGGGATTCACGGGAATGCAGGCCACGGGGCAGATCTGCACGCACTGGGGTTCATCGAAATGCCCCACGCATTCCGTGCACTTGCTGTGCTCGATCTCGTAGTACTCCTCGCCCATGGAGATTGCATCGTTGGGGCACTCGGGTTCGCAGACATCGCAGTTGATGCATTCGTCGGTGATCATCAAAGCCATGGCAGGTCCCTCGCAAGCGCACGCCACGCTCCGGGCCGGGCAGGCCCTTGCACCCCGAACGGGCCTTGCAGCAAGGTGGCATCAGTCATTGCGCCATTATCCTGCCCCCTTCATACGCATGAAGGCTGCACGGGCAAGCATACGCGCCGGATCGGCACGGAGCGATGCACCTTCAAAGGCCGCTATGCTGCGCGCATGGGCCGTGCGCATTACCATTCGGGCCCGCCAAGAACCACCCACACACATTCCGCCGACGTGACAGCCCAACACCGTGCCAAGGCCGACTGCCCATGAGCGTCTTCCTGCTCAAGCGCCTGCTGATGCTGGCAGCCACGCTGCTGGGCGCCTCGGCCGTGGTGTTCGGCGTGCTGGAGGTGCTGCCCGGCAATGCGGCCCAGACGCTGATGGGGCCCGATGCCGCCCCCGAGGCCGTGCAGGCGCTGGCCGAGCAGCTGGGACTGGACCAGCCAGCCTGGCAGCGCTACCTGCAGTGGCTGCAGGGGCTGCTGCATGGCGACATGGGACTGAGCTACGCCTACAGCACACCGGTCAGCGATCTGGTGCTGGAGCGCCTGGCAGTGACCGCCCCGCTGGCCGTGATGGCCATGCTCATCACCACCGTGCTGGCCCTGACAGCGGGCATCTATGCCGCCTCGTGCCACAACCGATGGGGCGACCTGGGCGTCATGGGCCTGGCGCAGATCGGCATTGCCATCCCCAATTTCTGGTTCGCCATCCTGCTGATCCTGGTGTTCTCGGTGAAGCTGCAATGGTTTTCCGCAGGCGGCTTTCCAGGCTGGAGCGAGGCCGATGGCGGCGGCGTCCTGCCCGCACTGCAGGCCCTGCTGCTGCCGGCGATCTCGCTGGCCGTGGTGCAGGCGGCCATCCTGGCGCGCATCACGCGCTCGGCCGTGCTGGAAGTGCTGCGCGAGGACTTCGTGCGCACGGCCCGCGCCAAGGGCCTGCCGCGCCGCGCCGTGCTCTGGGGCCACGTGCTGCGCAATGCCATGATTCCCGTGCTCACGGTCATGGGGCTGCAGTTTGCCCAGTTGCTGGCCGGCACCATCGTGGTGGAGAACGTGTTCTACCTGCCGGGCCTGGGCCGGCTGATCTTCCAGTCCATCGCCAACCGCGACCTCATCGTCGTGCGCAACTGCGTGCTGCTGCTGGCGGCCATGGTGGTGGTCATCAACTTCATCGTGGATGTGCTGTACGCAGCCATTGATCCACGCATCGAGGCCAGCGACATATGAGCCAGCCAGGCAACCCTGTTTCGCCGACCGCTGCGCCACCGGGCCATCGGCCCACGCGGGCGGTCACCCTCAGCAGGCCGGCCAGCCTGGGCCGGCGCATGCTGGGCCACCGCAGCTTCATGCTGGGTGCCATGCTGACCGCGCTGCTGCTGCTCACCGCGCTGCTGTCCTTGTGGTGGACGCCGGGCTCGGCCTACGACATGGACCTGGATGCCAAGCTGGCCGCACCCGGCAGCCTGCACTGGCTGGGCACCGATGCCTATGGGCGCGATGTGGCCTCGCTGCTGTTCCTGGGCGCGCGCAGTTCCATCCTGGTCGGCGTGATCGCCGTGGGCATCGGGCTGTCGATGGGCGTGGTGCTGGGACTGGTCGCCGCGGCCTGCCGGGGCTGGGTGGAAGAGGCCATCATGCGGCTGGCCGATTTCAGTTTCGCCTTTCCTGCGCTGCTATCGGCCATCATGCTCACGGCCGTGTTCGGCGCGGGCATCGTCAACGCCATCATTGCCATCGGCATCTTCAACATTCCCACCTTTGCGCGCATCACGCGGGCATCGGCCAAGGCGGTCTGGGCACGTGAATACGTGCTGGCTGCACGCGCCTGCGGCCATGGCCGCGCCAGCATCACCTGGCGCCATGTGCTGCCCAACATCCTGCCCGTGCTGGTGGTGCAGGCCACCATACAGTTCGCGCTGGCCATTCTGGCGGAAGCCGCCCTGTCCTATCTGGGCCTGGGCACGCAGCCGCCGCAGGCCTCCTGGGGCCGCATGCTCAGCGAGGCCCAGACCCTCATGTTCCAGGCCCCGCTGCTGGCCGTGTGGCCGGGCCTGGCCATTGCACTGTCCGTGCTCGGGCTCAACCTGCTGGGCGACGGGCTGCGCGATCTGCTCGACCCGCGCCTGTCGCGCCAGCGCTGAGGAAGACACGCGCCATGCCCCTGCTCGAAGTCTCCGGCCTCACCATCACCTTGCAGACCCCGCGCGGCCGCGCGCGTGCCGTGCAGAACCTGGAATTCATCCTGGAGCGCGGCGCCACGCTGGGCCTGATCGGCGAGTCGGGCTGCGGCAAGTCGCTGACCGCCCTGGCGCTGATGGGCCTGCTGCCGGAGCATGCGCAGGTGGACGGCAGCATCCGGCTCAACGGCCAGGAGCTGCTGGACATGGACGAGCGCGCGCTGTGCCGCCTGCGCGGCAACCGCATGGCCATGGTGTTTCAGGAGCCCATGACGGCCCTCAACCCCGTGCACGGCATCGGCCGCCAGGTGGCCGAGCCGCTGCGCCACCACCAGCGCCTGGGCCGCCAGGCCGCGCGCGAGCGCGCAGTGGCCCTGTTGGAGCGCGTGGGCATTGCCCGCGCAGCCCAGCGCTTTGATGACTATCCGCACCAGTTCTCGGGCGGCCAGCGCCAGCGCATCACCATCGCCATGGCCCTGGCCTGCGGGCCCGACCTGCTGATCGCCGACGAACCTACCACGGCGCTGGACGTGACCGTGCAGCAGCAAATTCTCGATCTGCTGCAGGAACTGGTGGCAGAGCACTCCATGGCCTTGCTGCTGATCTCGCACGATCTGGGAGTGATCGCGCAAAACGCGGAGCAGCTGCAGGTGATGTACGGCGGCACCGTGGTCGAAAGCGGCATGACCGAGGCCATCTTCGCGCGCCGCGCCCATCCCTACACGCGCGGCCTGTTCGCCGCCAGGCCGCAGCTGGAGCCTTCGGGACCAGGCCACCAGCCGCCGGCGCGGTTGCCCACCATTGCCGGCACCGTGCCCGAGCTGGTGGACCTGCCAGCCGGATGCGCCTTCGCGGGCCGCTGCAGCCATACCGAGCCCACCTGCCACAGCGAGCGCCCGCGCGCCCTGGTCCTGGAGCGCCCGCAGCGGCCCACGCCCACTGCCCTGCAGGCCTGGGCACAGCCGCATGTGGTGCGCTGCCTGCGCTCCGAGGCCATTGCGCCGGGCATGCATACGCAGGGCCGCAGCACATGACGGAGCACGACCGCCAGGCACCGGCCGCTGCCGATCCGCCCCTGCTGCAGGTGACGGACCTGGCCCGCAGCTACCGGCTGCCACGCCGCTCGTTGTGGCGCGCGCCGGAGCAGGTGCATGCGCTGCGCGGCGTGGATTTCACGCTGACGGCGGGGCGCAGCCTGGGCGTGGTGGGCGAGTCGGGCTCCGGCAAGTCCACGCTGGCACGCCTGGTCATGGCTCTGGACACGCCCAGCGCCGGCAGCGTGCAGCTGCTGGGCCAGGATCTGCACCGGCTCGGCAACCAGGCCCTGCGCATGGCGCGCCGCGATTTCCAGATGGTGTTCCAGGACCCCTACGGTTCGCTGGACCCGCGCATGACGGTGGAACACATCGTCTGCGAGCCCCTGACCGCCCAGCCTGCACCGCCCGAGCGCGCAGCCCGGCGCGACCTGGCCCGCGCCACGCTGGAGCAGGTCGGGCTGCGCGTGCAGGACCTGGACAAGTACCCGCATGAATTCTCGGGCGGCCAGCGCCAGCGCATCGCCATTGCACGCGCCCTGGTCACGCGGCCCCGCCTCATCGTGGCCGATGAGCCCGTGAGCGCCCTCGACGTCTCGGTGCAGGCCCAGGTACTGAACCTGCTGCGCGATCTGCAGCAGCAGCTGGGCCTGTCCTACCTGTTCATCAGCCACGACCTGGCCGTGGTCCAGCACCTGTGCGACGACGCCATCGTGCTGAGCGAAGGCCGCATCGTCGAGCGCGGGGCTCCGCAGCAACTGTTCCACGCCCCGCAGCATCCCTACACCCAGGCCCTGGTACGGGCCGTGCCACGCATCGCCCTGCAGCACCGCGCCTGAAAGCCGAAAGCTGACAACCACCGGAGCGGACCGGGCCCTCATGGCCACGCGCACGCGCGCCCTGGTGTAAAAACACTGCTGCAGGCCGCAGCCAGCGGCCCATGACCCATCTGCAAGAATTTCCGGAGACCTGTTCATGTTCAATCGCCGTTCCCTGCTGGCCAGCTCCGCTGCTGCCGGCCTGCCCCTGCTGATGCCCTGGCCTGCGCTGGCCCAGGGCCGCAAGGACAGTGTCACGCTGGCGATGACGCTGGAGCCGCCGGGGCTGGACCCCACGGCCGGTGCCGCATCGTCCATTGGCGAGATCGTGCTCTACAACCTGTTCGAGACGCTGACCAAGATCAATCCGGACGGCAGCGTCTCCCCGCTGCTGGCCGAAAGCTGGGAGGTCTCGCCCGACCTCAAGACCTACACCTTCCGCCTGCGCAAGGGTGTGAGTTTCCAGAACGGCGAGCCCTGCAACGCCCACAGCGTGAAGTACTCCTTCGACCGTGCGGGCGACGACAAGAGCACCAACAAGGACAAGCGCACCTTCGCCGCCCTGTCCACGCGCGTGGTGGATGACCACACGGTGGTCGTCACCAACAAGGACATCGACCCCGACTTCCTCTTCGTGCTGGGGCAGGCGACCTCCATCATCGTGGAGCCCAAGAGCGCTGCCACCAACGCCACGCGCCCCGTGGGCACGGGCCCCTACCAGCTGGGCAACTGGAACAAGGGCGCCTCGGTCACGCTCACGGCCTGGCCCCGGTACCGCACGGCCCCCGGCCTGCGCATTCGCCGTGCCACCTTCCGCTTCATCTCCGACCCCGCAGCCCAGGTGGCCGCACTGCTGGCCGGCGATGTCGACGCCTTCCCGCGCGTCACGCCGCGCAGCGTGGCCCAGTTCAAGGCCAACGGGCGCTTCCAGGTCGTGGTCAGCGGCTCGCGGGCCAAGACCATCCTGGCCATGAACAACGCGCGCAAGCCCTTGAACGATGCGCGGGTGCGCCGCGCCATCGCCGCCGCCATCGACCGCAAGGCCGTCATCGACGGCGCGGGCGACGGCTACGGCCTGCCCATTGGCAGCTACTACGTGCCCACGGCCTTCGGCTACGTGGACACCACGGGCATCAACCCCTTCGACGTGGAAAAGGCCAAGGCGCTGTTGGCCGAGGCCGGCGTCAAGACGCCGCTGGAGCTGACCATGACCCTGCCGCCCACGCCCTACGCGCGCCAGGGCGGCGAGGTGATTGCCGCGCAGCTGGCCAAGATCGGCATCCGCGCCAAGCTGCAGAACGTCGAATGGGCGCAGTGGCTGTCGGGCACCTACACCCTCAAGAACTACGACCTGACGCTGATCTCCCATGTCGAGCCCTTCGACCTGGGCAACTTCGCCAAGCCCGACTACTACTGGGGCTACCAGTCGTCCCAGTTCAACGAGCTGTACGACAAGATCAAGAACGCCTCGCGCCCCGCCGACCGCTCGCGCCTGCTGGGCGATGCGCAGCGCCTGCTGGCCCAGGATTGCGTGCATGCCTTCCTCTACACGCCGCAATGGGTCACCGTGGCCAACAAGAACCTGCGCGGACTGTGGAAGGACATGCCCGTCTTCGTCAACGATCTCTCCGCACTGTCCTGGGCCACCTGAACCGCGCACAGGCTGAGCCACAGGCGACAGGCGCGCCGGTGGCACCGGGCCACACTGCGCCAGATCTGCCGCAAGAACCGCCATCTTCGAGGAAGCCGCGATGACTGGAACGACACAGGCCCTGCACGACCTGCCCGCCCATGCGCTGCTGCGCGCCTACCGGGACCGCAGCCTCTCGCCCGTCGAGGTCATGCACGACCTGCTGGCCCATGTGCAGCGCTGGGAGCCGGCCCTGCACGCCACCTACCTGCTGCGCCCCGAGGCCGCCCTGGCCCGGGCCCGCGAGAGCGAGGCCCGCTGGCTGCGCGGCGAGCCGGCCGGCCTGCTCGACGGCGTTCCCGCCACGGTCAAGGACAACATCGCCACGCGCGGCGATCCCACGCCCGTGGGCACGGCCGCCATGCCGCAGGTCGCGGCCCCGCTGGATGCCCCACCCGCAGCGCGCCTGCGCGAGGCAGGCGCCATCCTTTTCGCCAAGACCACCATGCCCGACTACGGCATGCTGTCGTCCGGCCTGTCCTCGCTGCACGGCAACACCTTCAACCCCTGGGATCCGGACAAGACGCCGGGCGGCTCCAGCGCCGGTGCGGGCGCCGCTGCGGCGGCCGGCTACGGGCCGCTGCACGTGGGCACGGACATCGGCGGCTCCATCCGCCTGCCGGCGGGCTGGTGCGGCATCTTCGGCCTCAAGCCCAGCCTGGGCCGCGTGCCCATCGACCCGCCCTACACCGGCCGCTGCGCAGGTCCCATGACCCGCAGCGTGGCCGACGCCGCGCTGATGATGCAGGTGCTGTCCCTGCCCGATGCACGCGACAGCATGGGCCTGCCGCACCAGGAGATTGCATGGGACAGCTTCGACATGGACCCTGCCCAGGTGCGCGGCCTGCGCATAGGCCTGCTGCTGGATGCCGGCTGCGGCCTGCCCCTGCAGCCCCGCGTGCGCGCCGTGGTGGAGCAGGCTGCGGCCTGGCTGGAATCGGCCGGCGCGCACATCGAGCGCATCGAGCCCTGGCTCACCCGCGACATGCTCGACGGCCTCGACCATTTCTGGCGCATGCGATCACATGTGGAAATGCAGTCGCTGACGGACGCGCAGCGCCGCGTGATCCTGCCCTTCATCCGCGAATGGGCCGACAGTGCCGCGCCACTGACAGCCACGCAGCTGTTCGTGGCCAGCCAGCAGTCGCACCTTCTGCGCACGGCCACGGTGCGGGCCACGGCGGCCTACGACTACGTGCTGTCCCCCGTGGCGCCGATCACGGCCTTCCCGGCCCACCTGCCCAGCCCCACCAACGACCCGCTGCGGCCGCTGGAGCACATTGCCTTTACCGTGCCCTACAACATGTCCGAACAGCCCGCCGCATCCGTGCCCTGCGGGCATGACGGGCAGCTGCCCATAGGCGTGCAGATCGCAGGCCGCCGGTTCGACGACCTGGGCGTGCTCCGGCTCAGCCGGGTGCTGGAGCAGTTGCGCCCACCCCAGCCCGCCTGGCCACAGCCCGTTCAGTCGGGCCAGGACCGGGCGCAGACTGCATCGGCTACTCCAGCCTGATTCCCGCCTCCTTCACGATGCGCGCCCAGCGCGGCATGTCGCGCGCCATGACGGAGGCCAATTCCTCGGGCGTGCCGCCCACCGGGCGCAGGCCCATGGAGGCCAGGCGGCCGCTGAGTTCGGGCGTGGCCACGATGCGCCGCACCTCCGCCGAGAGCCGGTCCACGATGGGCCGGGGCGTTCCCGCCGCCACGAAGGTGGCGAACCAGCCATTGGCCTCGAAGCCGGCCAGGCCCAGCTCGGCAAACGTGGGCACCTCGGGCAGCGCCGGGTGGCGCTGCATGCCGGTGATGGCCAGGATGCGGATCTTGTCCGACTTCAGGTGCGCATTGGCCGAGGACACATCGATGAAGCCCGACGACAGCTGCCCGCCCAGCACGTCGTTGACCAGCGGCGCCGCGCCCTTGTAGGGAATCAGCGCCAGGTCCAGCCCGGCCCGGGCGCGCAGCAGCTCACCATGCATGTGCGAGGAGGTGCCGTTGCCGTAGTTGCCGTTGCTGTACTTGCCCGGATGGGCCTTGACCAGGGCGATGAACTCCTGCAGCGTCGTGGCCGGCACGTCGCGCGGCACCACGAACAGGTCCGAGGACAGGGCCACCTGCGATACGGGGGCAAAGTCCTTGAGCACGTCATAGGGCATCCTGGCGTACAGCGCAGGCGACTGGATCATGGCCGTGATCCCCAGCAGCAGCGTGTAGCCGTCTGGCGGCGACTTGGCCACCACGTCGCCGCCGATGATGCCGCTGGAGCCCGGCCGGTTCTCCACCACCACGGGCTGGCCCCAGGCCTGGCTCAGTTGCTGGGCAATGATGCGCCCGATGATGTCGGTGCCGCCGCCTGCCGGGTAGGGAATCACCATGCGCAGCGGCTTGGACGGGTAGGCACCGCCTGCCGGCTGTGCAAAGGCGATCGGCGATGCCGTTCCCAGGGCGGCACCCAGTGAGGCGCTGGCAGCGCATGCCAGCGCCGCCCGCAGGCAGCCGCGTCGGCTCGATTCCATGGCTTGTCTCCTTGTCCTTCGGTGCTCCGCCCTCGTTGGCGGGGCGGTGTGCCCTGCCGCAGTGGCAGGGTCCATGGACAGTGTGGCCACCAGGCCTTCAGCCACCAATCGCCGATCGTCTCAAAATGATTGGCAAAAAAGATCAGCGGCCGCGATGCTGGGCCTGCCGGTAGGCGCCCGGCGGCAGGCCGGTCCAGCCCTTGAAGGCGCGGTGGAAGGTGCTGGCCTCGGCAAACCCCACGCGCGCGGCGATATCGGCCAGCGTCAGCTCCGGCCGGTTCAGCAGCTCGATGGCCGCGTCGCGGCGCAGGTCGTCCTTGAGGGATTGGAAACCCAGGCCTTCGTCGCGCAGGCGGCGGCGCAGCGTCTGCGGCGTCATGGACAGCGCGGCGCCGACCTGCTCCAGCGAAGGCAGCTCGCCCGCCAGATCGCGGCGCAGCAGGCGGCGGATGCGCTCGCCCAGGCGCGTGCGGTCGCGGTAGCGGATGACCAGACCCATGGCCGCCTGGTCCAGGAATTCGGCCAGGCTCTCAGGGGTCTGCACCACGGGCAGCTCCAGCCAGCGCGCATCGAACTCCAACCCCGTGAAGTCGCGGTCGCGCTGCAGCGGCGCCAGGAACAGGCGCTGCGCCTCCGTGCCATACGGCATGCTGGCGCCGGCCGGCGCGCACACGCCCGTCAGCTCTATCCTGCGCGACACCAGCCACGACATGACGCCATAGCCCAGAAAGCAGAAGGACCGCTCGGCATAGGCCAGCGGCGCATCGCGCTCGCGCAGCGACACCATGGCGATGCGGGCCACGCCGTCCACGACCTGCAGCCGGGGCGCGAAGTCGCGCAGCACCAGGCGGTAGAAACGCAGCCCGGCCTGCAATGCCTCGCCCAGCGTGCGGCAGGGCAGCATGGTGCGGCAGGCCTGGGCAAAACTGCCCACGGGCAGCGGATGGCGGCACAGGCCCCACAGCTCGTCGCGGCAGACGCGGCGCAGCACGCGGATCAGCGCCGCGTACTGCGCCTGGGTCACGCGTGACAGCGGCGCATCCAGCAGGGCAGGCGCAATGCCGGCGCGGCGCAGGATGGCTGGCACATCCATGCCATTGCGCTGCACGCCCTGCACGATCTGCAAAACCTGGACGATGGCAATGGTGTGGGCCGTGGTCTGTGGCATGGGTTTGATGAGGACGCCGCTGCTCATGGCGCCAAGGGGCGTGAGCGAAAAAGCGTGGAGGGACTGTGCCACGGCCCCGCACTAGTGTGAACAGGCCCTAGCGCTGCACCAGCGCCAGCCGCACCGCCATGCCCAGGAACACCAGCCCGGCCACGCGGTTGAGCCAGTTCTGCGCACGCACGGATCGCTGCAGCAGCACGCCGAACCAGCCCGAGCAGCAGGCGATGGCACCGAACACCAGCAGCGCTGCCAGCATGAACACGCAGCCCAGCACCATCACCTGCGTGGCCACGCCGCCGCGCGCGGGGTCCGCGAACTGCGGCAGAAAGGCCAGGAAGAAGATCAGCACCTTGGGGTTGGTGAGGTTCATCACCACGCCACGCCCCACCCAGCGCAGCGCCCGTGCGGGGGTCAGCGGGTCGGCCGCGCCGGCCTGCGGCATCTCGCCCGGCCGGGCCACGGCGCGCAGCGCACCCCAGGCCAGCCAGGCCAGGTAGGCGGCGCCGCACAGCTTGATGGCGGTGAACAGCAGGGGCGACGCAGCCACCAGCGCCGCCAAACCCAGCGCAACCGCCGCCGTATGCACCACCAGCCCCAGGCACAGGCCCAGTACCACGCACAGGCCCACGCGCCAGCCGCGCTGGGCCGATTGCATGAGCACGAACAGGTTGTCAGGCCCCGGGCTCAGGCCCAGCAGCACGGCCACGCCGAAAAAGGCCAGCAAGGTTTCAAAGGTGGGCATCGCTTGTCTCTTCCCGATTCGAGTATTTCAGTGCGGCGCAGATCAGGCCTGGGCCGTGACGATCCAGCCTTCCAGCGGGTCCAGGTCGTGCGGCAGCCCGTAGAGCGCATCGCCCTGCGCATGGCGGGCCGCAGCCCAGGCGGCCTGCAGCATGCAGATTGCGGCGTCCAGCCGGTCTCCGCTGCCGTCCGCCAGCAACTGGTTGCGGGTTTCTTCGGCGTCGATACGCAGGCGCAACGCCAGCGGGTTGTCGCCGCGCTCCAGCGCCGCCAGCAATTGCACGCGCGCCTGATGGCGTTCGGGCGTTTGCCGTGCGGGTTCGTCGCTTTTGTAGCTGAGGCGGCCGATCACGGCGCGCGCCAGCATGCCCGGGTAGGCTTCCAGCGCCACGCGGCGCGCATCGCCTTTGCCGGGAGGCTGCAGGCCCGGCAGGTGCACGCCGGCCGCGCGCAGCAAGGGCAGCCCGGCATGCAGCATGTAGGCCACGGGCGGGTTCACCCATTTCATGGAAGGGCTGGCACCGGCAGGCCCGTCCGTGGCCCGGTGCGCGAACTTTCCGCCTGCAGGCCGCGCCGCGCAAAAGGCCTTGAACTGCTCGCGTATGGCCTGGCGCGTGAGGCCGGCATAGTGGTCCATGCAGGCCGCCCATTCCGTGGGCCAGCCCAGCTGCTCCACCAGTTCGCGCGGCAGGGCAAAAGGCAGGTCGAAACCGCCCACCCAGGCCGACTGCGCCGAATCGGCAGGCCGGGCCAGCCAGGCGGCCCATGCGTCCAGCGAGGCGAACTCCAGCAAATCCTGCAGGACCACCGTGTCGCCAGCCAGCAGGCGGCCCAGGGCCATGGTGATGGGCTTGCGCGCCGTAGGTCGGCTGCTGAAATCGCAGCCCAGTACCCGCATTGCCGCCATGGTGCTCAGCCCAGGCCCAGCGCCGTCACACCGACGGCAATGCACACGGCGCCCGCAATGCGTGCCAGGCGATCGCCTTCGCGCAGCATGTGCCCGCCGATCAGCGCCGCGAACAGCATGGAGACTTCGCGCGCAGGCGCCACGTGCGACATGGGCGCATCCTGCATGGCGTAGAGCACCAGCACGTAGGCGATGGGGCTGATCAGCGCCACCAGGGCCGCGAAGCGCCACTGCGCGCGCCACAGATGCCGGGCCGTGGGCAGGTCGCGCAGCACCACGGGCGCCAGCAGGAACACGCGCACGAAGTTGCCCATGTAGTCGATGAGGATGGGCGACATCAGCAGCAGCTTCACGCCATAGCCGTCCACCACGGTGTAGCTGGCGATGAAGGCGCCCGTCAGCAGGCCGTACCACAGGCCCATCCTGAGCCGTTCGCGGGCTTCGGGATCATGGCGCGCGCGCAGCAGGCCGGGGCCTCCCGCGATCAGGAAGACGCCGACCACCACGCCGGCAATGCCCAGCACGCCCAACGAGGAAATCCGCTCACCCAGAAAGAGGATGGCCACCATGGACGACAGCAGCGGCCCCGAGCCGCGCGCCAGCGGATAGACCACGGTGAGATCGGCGCTGCGGTAGCCGCGCAGCAAGGTCACGTAGTAGGCCACGTGCAGCAGGCCGCTGGCCAGCACCACCAGCCATTCGCTGCGCCCCCATGTCGGCACCACATCGCGCCCCACCCACCAGCCCAGCGGCGCCCAGATCACCATCATGATGACCGAGGTGAAGAAGGCAAAGCGCGAATCACCGCCCGCCTTCTTGGCCACGATGTTCCAGCCGGCATGGATGAGGCCGGCAATGATGATCAGGGCAAAGGCTTGCAGCGACATGGGCAGGTCCGGGGAAAGCGGGGCGGGGCGCGGGAAAGAAAAAAGGCCGCGCACTGCGCAGCCTGGGGTGTTGTGTGAGGCGTCCGGGGACGCCACCCCGGGGATTTACTTGCGGCTGGACACCAGCGAGAGGAACTCGCGGCGCAGTTCCGGGTTGGTGAGGAAGGCGCCGCGCATGACGGAGTTCAGCATCTTGCTGTCCATCTCGCGCACACCGCGCCAGGACATGCAAAAGTGCGAAGCCTCCATGACCACGGCCAGGCCGTCGGGGCGGGTCTTGTCGAGGATCAGGTCGGCCAACTGGATGATGGCCTCTTCCTGGATCTGGGGACGGCCCATGATCCAGTCCACCAGCCGCGCGTACTTCGACAGGCCGATGACATTGGTGTTCTTGTTGGGCAGCACGCCGATCCAGATCTTGCCGATCACCGGGCACAGATGGTGGCTGCAGGCGCTGCGCACCGTGATCGGGCCGACGATCATCAGCTCGTTGAGGTGCTCGGCGTTGGGAAATTCGGTGATGGCGGGCTGCGCCACGTAGCGGCCCCGGAACACCTCGTTGACATACATCTTGGCCACGCGGCGCGCCGTGGCGCGCGTGTTGTGGTCGTGCGTGGTGTCGATGACCATGCTGTCGAGCACGCCCTGCATCTTTTCCTGGACTTCGTCGAGCAGCTGCTCGAGTTCACCGGGCTCGATGAATTCGGAGATGTTGTCGTTCGCATGAAAGCGCTTTTGCGCCTGCTTCAGTCGTTCGCGGATCTTGACCGAGACGGGGGTGCCTTCGGCCTGGCTGTCTTGTTTCATGTCGACGAGTTCTCTGAACATGGCTGGCATGGTAACAGCGAAACCCGCAGCATGGCACGCAAGGGATTTTCCACCCAAACGCAGGTTCTGCCCGCCCCGAAAGCTATCAATTCAATAGCAAAAGAGTGGCGTGTGTCAGAGCGGCCAGGGCTAGAGGCGGAATTCCGCAATCAGCGGCAGATGGTCCGACATGCGCCACCAGATGCGCCCCTTGGGCACATGCAGGCCCAGCGGCGTGAGGCCGCGCACATAGACATGGTCCAGCTGGGCCAGCGGCAGGCGCGAGGGATAGGTGGGCACGCTGGGCAATTCGTCGTATTCGTACAGGCCGAAACCGCCGAGCATGCGCTTGATCTGGCCACCCCAGTCGTTGAAGTCGCCAGCCACCACCACGGGCGCGCCGGGCGGCACCTCTCGCTCGATGAAGCGCTTGAGCTGGGAGACCTGGCGCACGCGGCTGCCGGGGATCAGCCCCAGGTGCACCACGATGGTGTGCACGCGCCGGTTCTGCACTTCCACCTCCACATGCAGCAGGCCACGCTGCTCGAAGCGGTGGTCGGAGATGTCCTCGTGCTGGTGACCCACCACGGGCCAGCGGGTCAGCAGCGCGTTGCCGTGCTCGCCGTGGCGGGTGTAGGCGTTGGTGCGGTAGACGGCCTCATAGCCCAGGGGAGCCAGATACTCCGCCTGCGAGACCTGGGGCCAACGCTCGAAGTACGCGGCCTCCTTATGGTTCATCTTGCGCACTTCCTGCAGGCAGACGATGTCGGCATCGAGCTGCTCCACGGCGTGGCCCAGGTTGTGGATTTCAAGGCGGCGCGCGGGCCCCATGCCCTGCACGCCCTTGTGGATGTTGTAGGTCGCGACGCGCAGTATCGACGGGCCGGGGTCCACCTGATGGGAATTCGCGTTTTCAGTCATGGCGGTTCGGGAACGCAGGTGAGGGGTTCAGTCCGGCTTCGTTGGGGAAAAACGTGGAAGCAGCAAGATGGCCTCCGCATTGGACGGTGAATAGCAGCGCTGGGCAGCCTCACGCCAATGATGCCAAGCAGATGCGGTATGTTCCCTCGGATTCAAGAACACAGGGGTGTAGGACGGAATCCGCAGCCCGAAAACCCTCTCGCGGTTGTGCCATACACCGGGCGCATAGCGGTGCTGCCAGGCAGGGTAGATGGTGTAGATGTTCTCCAGCGCCCAGTCCTGCAGCAGGCAGCCGGGCGCCTCGGCATCGATGCCGGTTTCTTCCCGCACCTCGCGCACCGCGGTCTCGCGCCAGGACTCGCCCTCATGGTCCTTGCTGCCCGTCACCGACTGCCAGAACTCCCCGCCCTCAGGCGCCGGTGCCGTGCGACGCATCAGCAGCACCTGCCCGTCATCACGGTGGATGACGACCAGCACCGACTCGGGGATCTTGTGGCCGGCCATGGCTGGCCTCAGCTCCTGCCCTGCCCGGCCTTGGTGGCCACCGGCGGTGGCAGCTCCTTGGCCTGCAGCGCGCGCACCTGGAAGACCAGCTGGTTGTGCGCATCCAGAAAGGCAGCGGCGATGACCTTGCCCTCGTTGGTATTGCTCCAGCCCGCGCCCGCAGCGCCCAGGCGGCCCAGCACCATGCCGCCCACGCCCAGATCGGTGGTGCGGGCTGCACCCGTGGCAGCGGCCACCTGCTCGGTGGTTTCGTTGTCCGACAGCAGCAGCGCGGTCTGCGCCTCCTTGAACTTGACCTGCTCGACCAGGCCGGCCAGCCCTGCAATGTCTCGCAGCACCGGGATCATGGCGACCACGCCGGCCAGCCCGCGGCCCGCGTCCTGCTCGCTGAAGGTCAGGCTGGGCGTCAGCGTGTACTGGGCCTCGTAGCCCCGGCCCTTGCGCACCGTGGAGTTCTCGCGCAGCACGCCGGAATTCTTCAGGTCCTGCTCCTGCACCGTGCCGCGCAGGCCCGCTCCCCGGTCCACCACGCGAAAGCACCCGCTTTGCTGGGCCAGCAGCTTGACCAGCGGAACGGGCGAGGCCGGCAGCTGATAGCCCGAGCTCATGACGTAGCCGTTGGGATTCTCGGCCAGGGCCAGCGTGGCCACGGGCGCATCGCAGCGCACGAGTTCGCGCGACCCGTTGTTCGCCCCCAGCGGCCCGGCAGAGCCCGTGATCTCCGAACCGCCCTGCCCCAGCTCGGTCTTCTTCTCGCCGCAACCGGACAGACCCAGCCCTGCCGACACCGCCAGCGCCACCGATGCAATGCCTTGAAAACGCATGAAAGCTCTCCGCAAAAAGAAAAACGGCAGAAGCTGTGCCAGCTTCTGCCGTCCGTATCAAGCCGCCAGGCCCGGTCCTCAGCCCTGGGTGGCCGCCAGCGGGTTGCGCAGGCGGATGTGCAGCTCGCGCAGCTGCTTTTCGTCCACGGGCGAAGGTGCCTGCGTCAGCAGGTCCTGGGCGCGCTGGGTCTTGGGGAAGGCGATCACGTCACGGATGGAGTCGGCGCCCGTCATCAGCGTGATCAGGCGGTCCAGGCCGAAGGCCAGGCCGCCGTGCGGGGGGGCGCCGTACTGCAGCGCGTCCAGCAGGTAGCCGAACTTGGCGCGTGCGTCTTCGGGCGAGATCTTGAGCGCGTCAAACACCTTGCTCTGCACGTCGGCGCGGTGGATACGCACCGAGCCGCCGCCCAGCTCCCAGCCGTTCAGGACCATGTCGTAGGCCTTGGCCAGGCAGTTGCCCGGATCGGTGACCATGAGTTCCTCGTGGCCATCCTTGGGCGAGGTGAACGGGTGGTGCACGGCCGCCCAGCGGTCGTTTTCCTCGTCGTGCTCGAACATGGGGAAGTCCACCACCCACAGCGGCGCCCAGCGGTCCTCGAACAGGCCGTTGGCCTTGCCGAAGTCGCTGTGGCCCACCTTCAGGCGCAGCGCGCCGATGGAGTCGTTGACGATCTTTTCCTTGTCGGCGCCGAAGAAGATGAGGTCGCCGTCCTGTGCACCCGTGCGCTTGAGGATTTCGGCAAGGGCTGCGTCATGCAGGTTCTTGACGATGGGCGACTGCAGGCCATCGCGGCCCTTGGCCACTTCGTTGACCTTGATCCAGGCCAGGCCCTTGGCGCCGTAGATCTTGACGAATTCGGTGTACTGGTCGATCTCGCCGCGCGAGATCTGCGAGCCACCCGGCACGCGCAGTGCCACCACGCGGCCGCCCTTGGTCGTGGCGGGCGTGGAGAACACCTTGAAGTCCACGTCCTTCATGACCTCGGTCAGTTCGGTGAACTCGAGCTTGACGCGCAGGTCGGGCTTGTCCGAGCCGAAGCGGAAGGCCGCTTCCTGGTACGTCATCATCGGGAACTCGCCCAGATCCACGTTCAGCTGGGTCTTGAAGACCTCGGTGATCATGCGCTGGAAGATGGCGCGGATTTCCTCTTCGCCCAGGAACGAGGTCTCGCAGTCGATCTGCGTGAACTCGGGCTGGCGGTCGGCGCGCAGGTCTTCGTCGCGGAAGCACTTGGTGATCTGGTAGTAGCGGTCGTAGCCGGCCACCATCAGCATCTGCTTGTACAGCTGGGGCGACTGCGGAAGGGCGAAGAACTCGCCGTCGTGCACGCGGCTGGGCACCAGGTAGTCGCGCGCGCCTTCGGGCGTGCTCTTGCCCAGCATGGGCGTTTCGATATCGATGAAGCCTTCCTTGTCCAGGAAGTTGCGCACCTGGATGGCCGTGCGGTAGCGCAGCATCATGTTGCGCTGCATGTAGGGGCGGCGCAGGTCCAGCACGCGGTTGGTCAGGCGCACGGTCTCGGACAGGTTCTCGTCGTCCAGCTGGAACGGCGGGGTGACCGAGGCGTTGAGCACGTTCAGCTCATGGCACAGCACTTCGATCTGGCCGCTCTTGAGCTTGTCGTTGGTCGTGCCTTCGGGACGTGCGCGCACCAGGCCCTTGACCTGCACGCAGAACTCGTTGCGCAGGCCTTCGGCGGTCTTGAACATCTCGGCACGATCAGGATCGCAGACCACCTGCACATAGCCTTCGCGGTCGCGCAGGTCGATGAAGATCACACCGCCATGGTCGCGGCGACGGTTCACCCAGCCGCACAGGGTAACGGTTTCGCCCATCAGGGCTTCGGTCACGAGACCGCAGTAGTGGGAGCGCATGGCCATGATGAAAAGCTTCCTGCGCCCGGCAAGGGCGCGACAGTTTGTTATTTGGGTTCCGCGGGCACTGCGAGATCCGGTGGAGTCACCACGCCCATGGAAACAATGTACTTGAGCGCGGCATCCACGCTCATTTCCAGTTCGATGCAATCGCTCTTGCGAACGATGACGAAATAGCCGCCCGTCGGGTTGGGCGTGGTCGGCACGAAGACGCTCAGGTATTCGTCGCGCAGGTAGGCGGCAACCTCCCCGCTGGGCGAGCCAGTGACGAAAGCCACGGTCCAGACGCCTTCACGAGGCCACTGCACCAGCACGGCGGTGCGAAACGCATTGCCGCTGTCCGAGAACACGGTATCGGACACCTGCTTGACGCTGGAATAGATGGAGCGCACCACAGGAATGCGGCTGACCACCGCATCGCCCCAGGACACGAGCTTGCGGCCGATGAAGTTGCTGGCCGCCGCACCGACCACGAGCAGGATCAGCAGCGTCAGCACGACACCGAAGCCGGGGATATGGAAGCCCAGCAACCGATCCGGATGCCAGGCCTCGGGCAGGATGGCCAGCGTCTGGTCGAGCGTGCCGATGATCCAGTTGAGCACGCCCAGCGTGATCACCAGCGGAACGATCACCAGCAGGCCGGCGAACAGCCATTTGCGCAGAGCGGACATGAAATGCAAGCCTTGATCAATGGGCCGTTGCGGGCGCGGAGGCAGATGCAGGGGCCGCAGCGGGCGCGGACGCAGTTGCCGCTGGTGCGGCAGAAGTATCCGAGGCAGGAGCATCGGCTGCGGGAGCCGGTGCGGCGGCGCTCTTGCCACCGCTGTTCTTGAAGTCGGTCGCATACCAGCCCGAGCCCTTGAGCTGGAAGCCGGCAGCTGTCAGCTGCTTGGAGAAGGTCTCGGCCCCGCAGGCCGGACAGGTCGTCAGCGGGGCATCCGAGATTTTCCGCAGCACGTCCTTGGCATGACCGCAGGAGCCACACTTGTATGCATAAATAGGCATGGCGCTAATGCTAATACGAGGGAAGATGCAAAACTTTCGATTATAGGCATCCGTCCGATACTGCGGCTGTCTCAAGCCGAATGGCCCAGGCGGGGCAGGCCACAAGGCGCGCGTACAGGGCCGGCAACTGGTGGCCTCCAATGAGAAATGCCAGTCGCGGAGACTGGCATTCCATCAGGCCCGACCGCCCCCGCTGCCGGGGGCTTGCCGCATCCGTGCTCAGCGCCGTACCCGGCCTCGCTGCGTTCCCAGGCCCGCCAGCATGACGGCCAGGCCCATCAGCACCAGGGCAGGCACCCCGGTGGCGGGGACCGGCTCCGGCGCCAACGCGGCAGCAACCACCAACTCCTGGTCACGCGAATTGTTGACCGGCTCCGGGTCCGTGGTTCCACTGACCGCCGTCACGGTGGCTGTGAGGCTGCCCTGCGTGGTGGGCGTGAAGCTCACCGTGCAGGCAATGCTTGCGCCAGAGGCCAGCGGCGTGCCTGTCGGCACCGCAGGCGTGCATGAGGTGCTGGCATCTGCCGGCAGCCCTGCGATGGAACAATTGGCAAAGGCCGCCGCATTGGGGCCGGCATTCGTGCAGACGAAAGAGCCCTTCACGGGAACACCCACGTTGGCGGTGGCCGGCAGCGTGACGCTGGTGGCCTGCATGTCGGCCCGCTCCACGGGGTTGAAGGGGTGGGCCTTGGTGTTGTTGGCCGGCACCGGATCCACCGTGCTACTGCTCGCCGTCACCAAGGCCGCGATGGTGCCCGTTGTGGTGGGCGTGAACTGCACCGTGCAGGCAATGCTGCCGCCCGATGCCAATGGCGAGGCCGTGGGAACGCTGGGTGTGCAGGACGTGGTCGCCCCGGCGGGCAGGCCGGAGATCACGCACGAGGCCGCCGAGGCCTCACTGGGGCCGGCATTGGTGCAGCTGAAGCTGCCGGACACCGGCGCGCCCACCGTCATGGTCGCGGGAAGCGTGATGGCGCTGGCCTGCATGTCGGCCCGCTCCCCGACGCTGTAGGAGCGCGAGGTCGTATTGTTGGCAGGCGTCGGATCCGGCGTGCCGCTGCCGGCGGTGACCAGGGCCGTGAATATTCCGCCCGCTGTGGGTGTGAAGGCCACCGTGCAGTCAATGACGGAGCCCGAAGCCAGCGGCGATCCTGTAGGAACGCTGGGTGTGCAGGACGTGGTCGCCCCGGCGGGCAGGCCGGAGATCACGCACGAGGCCGCCGTGGCCTCACTGGGGCCGGCATTGGTGCAGCTGAAGCTGCCGGACACCGGCGCGCCCACCGTCATGGTCGTGGGAAGCGTGATGGAGGTGGCCTGCATGTCGGCCGTTGGCTCAACCGCCAGCACAACCAGTGTGGCCGGCTGGTTCAGGCCGATCAGGGAGAGGTTGGAAGGACCGTTGGTGAAGCTGCCTGTCGCGGTCGGACGCACGTCGAGGCTCACCTCGCAAAAGGCGGCGCCCTGGGCCAGGTCTCCGTTGGACACGGTCACGGTACTGCCACCTGCTGCTGCCTGCACGTTCGTGCCGGGGCAGGTGGTGCTGGCATTGCCCTCGACAACCAGTCCTGCAGGCAGGTTGTCGGTAAACGACCAGCCTTGCTTGCGCAGCAGATCGGTCGTATTGGTGATGGTCATGGTCAACCGGGAGACCTGCCCGAGTTGGATGCTGGCAGGCGAGAAGGCCTTGTCCAACTGCGGCGTCACGTCGATGATCTGCGCGTTGTCGATCGACGAATCGTTGCCCATGGAGCTGGTCTGTTCATTGCGGAGAACAAACCCGACAGAGTTCCCGCTGAAGAGCAGGGCTCCGGGAGAGGTAACTGTCTGGGCCTTGGCCGTTTGGATGATCCCAATACCGATAGGTATCGTATTGAACGACACACCATCCACGCATGGGTCGACAGCGTTCATGGAGATGGGCAGTTCCGCATTAGCGTCATTGACAAGAGAAAAACGCAGCAACGGAGCGACGAATCCTGACGAGCAGAAGTTCGCCACCACATCGGCACGGGCCGTGAGGAACCTGCTGTCGGAACTTTGCGGAATATTGGCCTTGGTGCGAAAGGCAATTGCGCCAGCAGGATAGGTCCCATTCGCTGTAAGCATCGCCATGACGTGATTTTTGACCGCATCCGCCGCACTCTGGCCCTGATAGCGCCCTGCGACCTCCGCCATCTGCTGCAGGCTGTTCCAATTGCCTTGTGAACCGCAGGCCGCACTCATCGTCGCCGAAGTTGGATCCTGGTTGAAGGACGTGACTATGCCATTGCACTGGTTGGCACTCATCTGGTACAGCGAGTCGGCGGTATACATCTGCCCCGCAGGGGCCGCGCCCTGGTAGGCCAGCAGATCCCGCCCCTCCGTGGCGATGGGGGGTGTCTGCGGGTTTTCGAAATCCTCGCTCCAGACGATGACCGGCGCGACCGGGATCCTCGGTGCAGCCATTGCCACCTGGCCGCACAGGGCTGGCACAAGCAAGGCGCCTCCAAGCCCTCCCCATCGCAATCGGACGCCGGCAGCAGTCCGCAGCCTCAGCCGGCAAGTCTTCGCAATCAGTTCCAGTGTTCTCATGACAGTGCTTCCTCCCAAGCGTTTGATTTCGGAGGTCCGCCGTACTGTCAGGATCTGTGCTTCATACCGCACATGTCAGCATCTTGGGACCTCCATGATCCCAAGCGCCAACTTTATAGAAAATAACTATCGATAATTGTGATCAATTGTTTTCCAGGTCACATTCAGGCATGCGTTTACCTTTCGGGCCTGAACTCAAGAATGTCTGCGCTGCGATTGGCCAGCCACTGGGGTGCCAGTGACCCGGCCAACATCCCCGTCACAGCCGCCAGCAGTCCCGCCAATTGCTGCGGAAATGCCTCGTGCAAAGCCGGCGTGGCCATGAAGACCACCCACACGCCAATGCCCAGTGCCACGGCGCAAATGGCGCCCTGCGTGGTGGCGCGCTTCCAGTACAGCCCGAAGACCAGGGGTACGAAGGCACCGACCAGCGGTACCTGGTAGGCGCTGGAGACCAACTCATAGATGGGCGTTCCTTCCATCTTGATCGAGTAGGCCAGCACGCAGATGCTGAAGACGAGCACGCTGATGCGCATGGCCAGCAGCATTTCCCGGTCGCTGGCCTGGGTGCGGAACTGGCGCCAGATGTTCTCGGTGAAAGTCACGCTGGGTGCCAGCAACGTGGCCGAGGCACAGGACTTGATGGCCGACAGCAGCGCGCCGAAGAACAGCACCTGCATGACGAAGGGCATCTTGTCCATGACCAGGGTGGGCAACACCTTCTGCGGGTCCTGCCCGAGCAGTTCCGCCGCCTCCTGCGGCATGATGATCAGCGCGCTGGTCACCAGGAACATGGGCACGAAGGCAAAGAAGATATAGGCCGTGCCGCCGATGACGGTACCGCGCGTGGCGGCCTTTTCGCTGTTGGCCGACATCACGCGCTGGAACACGTCCTGCTGGGGGATGGAGCCCAGCATCATGGTGATGGCCGCGCCAAAGAAGAAGAGGATGTCATGCCAGCTGGGTTCGGGCCAGAACTGGAACAGGTCGCGGCTCACGGCCAGGTCGATGACCTTGTCGGCACCACCGGCCATGTCGCCCGCAAACCAGGCCAGTACCACGAGTCCGACCACGAGGATGATCATCTGCAGGAAATCGGTCACGGCCACCGACCACATGCCGCCGAACAGCGTGTAGGCCAGGATGGACACCACGCCGATGGCCATGCCCACGGGAATGCTGACCGTGCCGCCCGACAGCAGGTTGAAAACCAGGCCCAGCGCCGTGACCTGGGCCGAGACCCAGCCCAGGTAGCTGAGCATGATGATCAGCGAGCAGACGATCTCGATGGAGCGCCCATAGCGGTGGCGGTAGTAGTCGCTGATGGTCAGCAGCGTCATGCGGTAGAGCTTGCCCGCGAAGAACAGGCCCACCAGGATCAGGCACATGCCCGCGCCGAACGGGTCCTCGACCACGCCGCGCAGGCCGCCCTCGATGAACTTGGCGGGCACGCCCAGCACGATCTCCGAGCCGAACCACGTGGCAAACGTGGTGGTGATGATCATGTACATGGGCAGATGGCGCCCGGCAATTGCAAAGTCGGCCGTGTTCTTGACCCGCCTGGCCGCCCACAGGCCAATGGCTATGGTCACGAACAGGTAGGCGATCACCATTGAGAGCAGCACGCTGGCACTCCTGATTCAAAGTGGGAAAAGTCAGAGGGCTTGAAACCCGTCGGTGTTCTCAGTACCAGCGCAGGCGCACCACCAGTTGCAGCAGGATCAGCGCGATCACAAAGCCTATGCCCGCGCTGACGATGGCCTGAAGCAGGCGGTTGGTGAGCTTTTGCTGCTGCAGCAGTTCCTTGAGCAGTTCGTCGTGCTCGCCGGAGTTGCGCGTGAGCCGGCGATGGATCAGGCGCGGCAGCTCGGGAATGAGCTTGGCGTAGCGCGGCGCCTCGGCCTGCAGCTCGCGCCACAGCCGCTGCGGGCCCATCTGGTCCAGCATCCATTTTTCGAGGAAGGGCTTGGCGGTGCTCCACAGGTCCAGATTGGGGTCCAGCTGGCGGCCCAGGCCTTCGATGTTGAGCAGCGTCTTTTGCAGCAGCACCAGCTGCGGCTGGATCTCGACATGGAAGCGGCGCGACGTCTGGAACAGGCGCATCAGCACCATGCCCAGCGAGATCTCTGCCAACGGACGGTCGAAATACGGCTCGCACACCGCGCGGATGGCGGCTTCCAGCTCGTCCACGCGCGTGCTCGGCGGCACCCAGCCGCTTTCGATGTGCAGCTCGGCAACGCGCTTGTAGTCCCGACGGAAGAACGCCGTGAAGTTCTGCGCCAGGTATTCCTTGTCGTACTCGGTCAGCGTGCCGACGATGCCGAAGTCCAGCGAGATATAGCGCCCGAAGGTCTCGGGCTCCAGGCTGACCATGATGTTGCCCGGGTGCATGTCGGCGTGAAAGAAACCGTCGCGGAACACCTGGGTGAAGAAGATGGTCACGCCGTCGCGTGCGAGCTTGGGGATGTCGACCCCGGCCTCGCGCAGGCGCTCGACCTGGCTGATGGGCACGCCCTTCATGCGCTGCATGACCATCACGTCGTTGCGGCAGAAATCCCAGTACACCTCGGGGATCAGCACCAGGTCCAGGCCTTCCATGTTGCGGCGCAGCTGCGCGGCGTTGGAGGCTTCGCGGATCAGGTCCAGCTCGTCGTGCAGGTAGTTGTCGAATTCGGCCACGACCTGGCGGGGCTTGAGGCGCTTGCCGTCGGCCGACAGGCGCTCGACCCAGCGCGCCATCATGTGCATGAGCGCCAGGTCCTTGTCGATCACGGCCTTCATGCCCGGGCGCAGCACCTTGACGGCCACATCGCGCTGCACGCCGTTGCGGTCGCTGATCACGGCAAAGTGCACCTGCGCGATGGAGGCACTGGCCACCGGCTCGCGCTCGAAGCTCACGAAGATCTGGTCCAGCTTCTTGCGGAAGGCACGCTCTATGGTGTCCACCGCAATCTGCGAATCGAAGGGCGGCACGCGGTCCTGCAACCGGGCCAGCTCCTCGGCCACGTCGGGCGGCATCAGGTCGCTGCGCGTGGACAGCACCTGACCGAACTTCACGAAGATGGGGCCCAGCTCCTCCAGCGCCTCGCGCAGGCGCTGGCCGCGCGGCTTGTCCAGCCGGCGGCCCAGGGTGAGCACCGCGCGTGCGCGGCGCATCCAGGGATGCTCGAAGCTCGACAGCACCAGCTCGTCGAGTCCGTAGCGGAACACCACCCAGAGGATGGTCAGCCCGCGAAGAAACCGGCTCATGGCTTGTCGTTCTCGAAACCGGGCAGGGACACCACGGGGGAACCAACGGGCGCGCTGGCGGGCGCTGCCGAACGTGCGGCTTCAGGGGCGGGGGCATCGGCATCGGGCTTGCCGGCCATGCGGGCGCCCACGAACTGGCGCAGCGCCTGGGCAGCGCTGCGGGCCACCTTGGCCACGGTGTGCGCGGGCGCATCGCCGATGATGCGGGCGAGGTCTTCCTCCACATCCCATTCGACGTGGTCCACCAGCCAGTTGATGTCGGCGGCCAGTTGCACGTCGCCTTCGATGCGGATGGAGGGCTTGTCGCCGCGCAGGGCCACCTGGGCCAGGGCCAGTGCGGAGGTCTCGGTCACTTCGAGCAGCAGATCGGGCTGCGCGTCTTCAGGCGCCGCGTTGAACAGGCCGGCCGGCGTGATCTGCAGGGCCATGGAGTAGCCGCGCCACTGCACGCGCGCCACGCGGCCCTTTTGCCGCACCAGGCGCTCGGTGGCCTCCTTTTCCTGCATCAGCACATGGTTGAGGAACAGCACGATGCGCTGATGCACCTCGCTGACCAGCCATTGCGGCGGTTGCGGGCCGGCCATCACGCGTTCCATGAGGCCGTTCAGGAAAGAAAAAGGGGACTGTGTTGCCATAGTCCCCGATTATTCCCGAAGTGAGAGGAATTACTGCAATGCCTGGACTCCGGCGACCAGCCATCCGCTGCTGCCGCTCTTGGGCTTGGTCATGTTCCAGACTTCGCGGAAGGGTGTGGGACCTGCCGAGGCGTCCTCGCGGATCATGCCCGAGAATTCCACGCTGGCCATGTAGTCATTGCCCAGGTCCTCGATGCCCAGCAGTTGGGCGTCGATCATGACCACGTCGGTCTGGTTGGGCTGGCCGGGACGCTGGGCCTCGCGTTCGCTGAGCTGGCCACGGATCTCGGTCAGCATCTCGTCGGTCATCATGGCGCGCAGCGACGCGATGTCGGAGCGGTCCCAGGCCGATTGCAGCGTGACAAAGTTGCGCTTGGCAGCGGTGAGGAAGCCCTCGGTATCGAAGCCTTCAGGCACACCCCAGTTCTGCGAGCCTGCCAGGGCCGAGCCGATCTGCACGCCGGAGCCCGAGCCTGCAGCCAGGGCGGCCGGCTGATGGTTCTGCTCCCAGGGACGGGCCGATGCGTCGTTGCCGACCTTCTCGGGGTTGTACTGGCGTGCCAGCGGTGCGCTGTCCACGTTGCCACCGATATTGCCGGCACCGGCAGGCGCTGCGTTCTGGAAGGCAAAGGGGCTGGACGATGCCTGCTGCGCGCCAGCCGCTGCACGGCGCGAACGCATGACCATGCCCACCACCACCATGATGACCAGGGCCAGCAGGCCGATCAGCAGGAACTGGCCGAAGGCGGCGCCCAGGCCCAGCGAGCTCGCCAGCCAGGCCAGGCCCAGGCCAGCGGCCAGGCCGCCAAGCATGGCGCCCCAGGGCTTCTTGGCGGGAGCAGCTGCCGGTGCAGTGGCCGGCTTGCCTGCAGCGTTCTGTGTGGCGGCGTTCTGCGGCGGCGTGTTCTGTGTCGGCGCGCGCGCGGCTTCACGCTGCGTCACGTTGCTCGACTGCTTGCCCACCGATCCGCCACCGCCCATGCGCTTGGCGTCGGCCGTGCCGTGGACCACCACCAGCATCGCGACCAAGACCATAGACCATAGCTTTTTCATGTCATCTCCTCGAATAATCGTGTTGCCGTCACCTCACCGAGCACCTCACGCGCTCAGCACTTGATTCCCACATGCAGCGCGGCAATGCCGCCCGTCATGTTGTGATAGTCCACATGGCCGAAGCCGCATTCCTGCATCAGGCGCTTGAGATCTTCCTGGCCGGGGTGCATGCGGATGGACTCGGCCAGATAGCGGTAGCTGGCGTCATCGCCCGCCACGAGCTTGCCCATGGCCGGAAGAATCTTGAAGGAGTACCAGTCGTAGGCTTTCTCCAGGGGCTTGGCCACCTTGGAGAATTCCAGCACCAGCAGCTTGCCGCCGGGGCGCAGGACGCGGTTCATTTCCTTGAGCGCCGCATCCTTGTGCGTCATGTTGCGCAGGCCGAAGGCCACGCTGACCAGATCGAAATGGTTGTCCGGAAACGGCAGGGCCTCGGCATCGCAGACCATGGTGGGCAGGATCACGCCCTTGTTGATCAGCCGGTCCCGGCCCACACGCAGCATGGCTTCGTTGATGTCGGTATGCACCACCTGGCCGGTGGAGCCGACCTTCTTGGCGAAGGCCAGGGCCAGGTCGCCCGTGCCGCCCGCGATGTCCAGCGCCCTGTCGCCTTCCTTGAGGTTGGCCACCATCACCGTATAGGCCTTCCAGGCACGGTGCAGACCACCCGACATCAGGTCGTTCATGACGTCGTAGCGCGAAGCGACCGAGTCGAACACGCCGCGCACGCGGCTGGCCTTCTCGCGCTCGTCCACCGACTGGAATCCGAAATGTGTGGTGCTCATAACAACGATGCTAAGCAAGCAGTAGTAATGCGTACAGCGACAACCCCGTGTGGCCACGGGCTTTGCCGGGCAAGGGTTATCAAGAACAAACAGCCCGAAACGCCTTCAAACAAAGACTTTCAAGCTATTTTTAATATAGCACCACCCCCAATAACCCTGTGCTGTGCAAAGGTCCTGAATGTGGCGCTGCGGGAACGGCGCGGCAGACGCCGCGCCCCGGCCCCTGCGTGCGTACTGCGTCAGTGGCTGCCGCAGCCGTGCCCGCCGCCGCCGGCCTTGCCGGGCATGGGGGTGTCGCGGTCCATGCCGGATTCCTGCAGGCGGTCCAGGTACTGGGTCCAGAACTCGTCCTGGCGGCGGCCCAGTTCGTAGAGGTATTCCCAGGTGTACAGGCCGCTTTCATGCCCGTCGCTGAAGAAGGGCTTGATGGCGTAGTTGCCCACGGGCTCGATGGCCGTGATGGCCACGTCGCGCTTGCCGGTCTGCAGCACTTCCTGGCCCGGGCCATGGCCTTGCACCTCGGCCGAGGGGGAGTACACGCGCAGCAGCTCGAAGGGAATGCGAAAGCTTGCGCCATCGGAATAGGCCACTTCCAGCACGCGCGATGCGCCGTGCACGGTCAGGGCTTCGGGAGTTGGGGTGTCAGGGGTCAGGCCGGCCATGCGGTGCTCCTCATTCAGTGGCGGGGTGCTGCTGCCAGGCATCGAGTGCCTGCGACAGCGCCGTGTCAATGGCTGGCAAGCGCGCTGCCACCTCGGCCTCGCGCTCGCCATTGCGCGGGCGCTGGGCAGCAGCCCAGACCGAGCCCGGGAAATGGCTGTCCCATTCGAAGCGCGCAACCACATGCCAGTGCAGGTGCGGCACCATGTTGCCCAGCGCCGCCAGGTTGATCTTGGCCGGCGCAAGGCGCTCACGCAAGACGCGCTCGACCACGACCACGGCATCCATGCAGTGCTGGCGGTCGGCGGCATCCAGGTCGGAGAACTCGGCCACATGCGCATTCCAGACCACGCGGTAGAAGGCCGGGAAGCCCTCTTCCTGGGCGCGGATCACTCGCAGGCGCCGGCCGCGCCAGACGGGCAGGCCGCCTTCTGTGGCGCACAGGAGGCAGGAAGCGGAAGCAGCCATCAGACCAGAACCCGTTCGATGCCGCCGGCGTTGGCGCGCTGAACATATTCGGCCATCCAGTTCTCGCCCAGGATCTGGCGCGCCATCTCGACCACGATGTAGTCGGCCTCCAGCAGGCCGTTGTTCATGTCGCCGCCGTAGCGCGACAGGCCCTGCAGGCAGCTGGGGCAGCTGGTGAGGATCTTCACGTTGTCCTTCTCGGCCAGGGCGCCGCTGGCGCGCAGCGCGGCCTCGCCCTTCTTGAGTTCCTCTTCCTTGCGGAAGCGGATCTGCGTGGAGATGTCGGGGCGCGTGACGCCCAGCGTGCCCGATTCGCCGCAGCAGCGCTCGCTCTTGACCACGCCGTCGCCGACCAGGGCCTTGACGGTCTTCATGGGGTCCTGCAGCTTCATGGGCGAGTGGCAGGGGTCGTGGTAGAGGTAGCCCTCCTTGCCCTGCAGCGTCACGCCCTTTTCCAGCAGGTACTCGTGGATGTCGATGATGCGGCTGCCCGGGAAAATCTTGCCGAACTCGTAGCCCTGCAATTGGTCGTAGCAGGTGCCGCAGCTGACCACCACGGTCTTGATGTCCAGGTAGTTGAGCGTGGTGGCGACGCGGTGGAAGAGCACGCGGTTGTCCGTGATCATCTTCTCGGCCTTGTCGAACTGGCCGCTGCCGCGCTGGGGATAGCCGCAGCACAGGTAGCCCGGTGGCAGCACGGTCTGCACGCCGGCATGCCAGAGCATGGCCTGCGTGGCCAGGCCCACCTGGCTGAACAGGCGCTCGGAGCCGCAGCCGGGGAAGTAGAACACCGCCTCGGTGTCCGCGTTCGTGGTCTGCGGGCTGCGGATGATGGGCACGTAGTCCTTGTCCTCGATGTCCAGCAGGGCACGCGCCGTCTTGTTGGGCAGGCCGCCCGGCAGCTTCTTGTTGACGAAGTGGATCACCTGCTCCTTGAGCGGCGCGCGCCCCACCGAGGCCGGCGGATGCTGGGTCTGCTTCCTGGCCAGGCTGTGGAGCACGTCGGAGGCCAGGCGCTGGGCCTTGAAGCCCACGCCGACCATGGCCGAACGCATGAACTTGATGGTGTCCGGATTGGTGGCGTTGAGCATGGCCATGGCCAGCTTGTTGCCGGGCCGGAAGCTCTTCTTGTCCATCTTGCGCAGCAGATTGCGCATGTTCATGGTCACGTCGCCGAAGTCGATCTTCACCGGGCAGGGGTTGAAGCACTTGTGGCAAACCGTGCAGTGGTCCGACACGTCCTCGAACTCCTGCCAGTGGCGCAGCGACACGCCGCGGCGCGTCTGCTCCTCGTACAGAAAGGCTTCGACCAGCAGCGAGGTCGCCAGGATCTTGTTGCGCGGGCTGTACAGCAGGTTGGCGCGCGGCACATGGGTGGCGCACACGGGCTTGCACTTGCCGCAGCGCAGGCAGTCCTTGACCGAGTCGGCAATGGCGCCGATGTCGCTTTGCTGCATGATCAGCGACTCGTGCCCCATCAGGCCGAAGCTGGGCGTGTAGGCGTTGGTCAGGTCGGCGAACATCAGCGATTCGCGCGGCGAGCGGCCATCATGGCTCTGGCCCACCACGGCCTGCAGCTTCTCGTTGCGGATCAGCTTGCCCTTGTTGAAGCGGCCTTCGGGGTCCACGCGCTGCTTGTAGGCGGCAAAGGGCGCCAGTTCGTCGTCGCTGAGGAATTCCAGCTTGGTGATGCCGATGCCGTGCTCGCCCGAGATCACGCCGTCCAGATGGCGGGCCAGCACCATGATGCGCGCCACGGCCTCATGGGCGGTCTGCAGCATCTCGTAGTCGTCGCTGTTGACCGGAATGTTGGTGTGCACGTTGCCGTCGCCGGCGTGCATGTGCAGCGCCACCCAGACACGGCCCTTGAGCACGCGCTGGTGAATGGCGTTGACTTCGGCCAGCAGCGGCTGGAAGGCCGCGCCCGCGAAGATCTGGGCCATGGGCGCCTTCAGCTGGGTCTTCCAGCTCGCGCGCAGCGTGTGATCCTGCAGTTGCTGGAAGAGGTTTTCCACGTTGTCCAGCCAGCCCTGCCACAGCGTGCGCACGTCGGCCACCAGGGCCAGGGCCTGCTGCACGCGGTCCTCCAGCAGTTCGGCCGAAGGGATGTCGCCCGCATCGTCCTGCTTGCCCAGGGGCAGGTCGCCGTGCTGGAAGAAGTCCGTCAACGCGTCGCACAGCTTGAGCTTGTTGCGCAGCGACAGCTCGATGTTGATGCGCTCGATGCCGTCCGTGTACTCCCACATGCGGGGCAGCGGGATCACCACGTCTTCGTTGATCTTGAAGGCGTTGGTGTGGCGCGAGATGGCGGCCGTGCGCTTGCGGTCCAGCCAGAATTTCTTGCGCGCCTCGGCGCTGACGGCGGTGAAGCCCTCACCGTTGCGCGAGTTGGCGATGCGCACCACCTCGGCGGCCACGCGGGCCACATCGTCGGCGTTGTCGCCGGCAATGTCGCCCAGCAGCACCATCTTGGGCAGATGGCCGTTGCCCTTCTTGCTCTTGGTGGCGTAGCCCACGGCCTTCAGGTAGCGGTCGTCCAGGTGCTCCAGGCCGGCCAGCAGCACGCCCGAGCGCTTTTGCTCGGCGAACATGAAGTCCTTGATCTCGACGATGCTGGGCACGGCGTCCTTGGCGTTGCCGAAGAACTCCATGCAGACCGTGCGCGTGTGCTCGGGCATGCGGTGCACCACCCAGCGCGCGCTGGTGATCAGGCCGTCGCAGCCTTCCTTCTGGATGCCGGGCAGGCCCGACAGGAACTTGTCGGTCACGTCCTTGCCCAGGCCTTCCTTGCGGAATTTCTGGCCGGGAATGTCCAGCCGCTCGCTGCGGATGGGGGTCTTGCCGTCGGCCTCGAAGTACTGCAGCTCGAAGCTGGCCATCTCGGCGTCATGGATCTTGCCGAGGTTGTGGCCCACGCGCGTGACTTCCAGCCACTGCGCATCGGGCGTGACCATGCGCCAGGACACCAGGTTGTCCAGCGCCGTGCCCCAGAGCACGGCCTTCTTGCCGCCCGCATTCATGGCGACGTTGCCGCCGATGCACGAGGCCTCGGCCGATGTGGGGTCCACGGCGAAGACGAAGCCCGCGCGCTCGGCCGCATCGGCCACGCGCTGCGTGACCACTCCGGCCTCGGTGAAGATGGTGGGCACCTCGTGGTCCACGCCGGGGATGCGGCGCATCTCCACCTCCGTCATGGCCTCGAGCTTTTCGGTGTTGATCACCACGCTGCGCCAGGTCAGCGGGATCGCGCCGCCCGTGTAGCCCGTGCCGCCGCCGCGCGGAATGATGGTCAGGCGCAGCTCGATGCAGGCACGCACCAGGGCGGCCATCTCGGCTTCGGTATCGGGGGTGAGCACGACGAAGGGATACTCGACGCGCCAGTCGGTGGCGTCCGTCACATGGGCCACGCGCGACAGGCCGTCGAACTTGATGTTGTCCTTGGCCGTGTGGCGGCCCAGGCTCTTTTGCACCCGGCGGCGCAGTTGCTCGGCCTCGACGAAGGTGGCGTTGAACTCATGCACGGCGCGGCGCGCCGCATCCACCAGCTGGCCCACCAGCGCATCGCGCACGGGGTCCTGCTGCGGAGCACGGCGCTTGTCGATCTCGCCCAGGCGGTGCTCCAGGGCTTCCACCAGCGCCTTGCGGCGATCGGGGCTGTGCAGCAGGTCGTCCTGCAGGTAGGGATTGCGCTGGACGACCCAGATGTCCCCCAGCACCTCGTAGAGCATGCGGGCGGAGCGGCCCGTGCGCCGCTCCTGGCGCAGCTGGTTGAGCACATCCCACATGGAAGTACCCAGCAGGCGGATCACGATCTCGCGATCGGAAAACGAGGTGTAGTTGTAGGGAATCTCTCGCAGACGTGCAGGTTCGGCTGCCTGTGCCTGCAGGGCCGCCAACGCAATCGGTACATTCATGGGGGTAGACCGTGTCTGGCGCTCTAGGGGCGCCGCTAAGCCAAGTGGGAGCGCAATTTTAAGCGAGCCCCTCGAAGGCCCGCTTCCTACGGGGCTCTGGGCGGCTCGCCGTCTTGCCGTGAGACGCCAGCCCTCGCCAACACCACGGGGCAAACACGCCCCGGCGAACCGGCCTTATACAGAAAGAGCACAAACGAGCCAATACGAACAACCCGTGCTTTTGAAACGAAATGGTATTGACCTAAAATAGCGCCGCTTCGCGTGTCATTTTTTGTCACACGACTGACATACGGGACCAGCGGCTCACCGGGTTTGGCCTGTAGTGCGGTAAGAAGCATCCGAAAACAATGACACAGACATGTCATGCCCCTGCCTTACCGTGGCAGCGGTCTGAAACCGTCACCGAACTAGAGGAGTCCTCATGCAACTGAAGCAACTGGCCATGGCGGCCGCGATCGCGGCCACCACCATCTCGGCACAAGCCCAAACCGAAATCCAGTGGTGGCACTCGATGAGCGCGGCCCTGGGCGACTGGGTGAACGACCTGGCCAAGGAGTACAACGCCAGCCAGACCCAGTACAAGATCGTGCCGACCTACAAGGGCCAGTATGACGAGTCCATGACAGCTGCCATCGCCGCGTTCCGCGCCGGCAATGCACCTGACATCCTGCAGGTCTTCGAAGTGGGCACGGCCACCATGATGGCCTCCAAGGGTGCCGTGGTTCCGGTCACCAAGGTCATGAACGACGGCGGCTTCAAGTTCGACCAGGGCGAGTACATCTCCGCCGTGGCCGGCTACTACACCGCCCCCAACGGCCAGATGATGAGCTACCCGCTCAACAGCTCGACCACCATCTTCTACTACAACAAGGACGCCTTCAAGAAGGCGGGCCTGGACGAGAACAAGCCGCCCAAGACCTGGCCCGAAGTGTTCGCCGCCGCTGAAAAGCTCAAGGCCTCGGGTCACCGCTGCGCACTGACCACGAGCTGGATGAGCTGGACCCAGCTGGAGAGCTTCTCGCTGTGGCACAACACCCTGTACGCGACCAAGAACAACGGCTTTGACGGCACCGATGCCAAGCTGGTGTTCAACTCGCCGCTGCACGTCAAGCACTTCGAGAACCTGGCCAAGGCCGCCAAGGACGGCAGCTTCGTCTACAAGGGCCGCGGCAACGTGCCCGACGCCGCCTTCGCTTCCGGCGAGTGCGCGATGATCACGGGCTCCTCCGGCCTGTACGCCCGCGTGGTCAAGGAAGGCAAGTTCGCCTTCGGCCAGTCGCAGCTGCCCTACTACGCCGATGTGAAGGGCGCCCCCCAGAACACGGCCATCGGCGGTGCTTCCCTGTGGGTGATGGCTGGCAAGAGCGCCGAACGCTACAAGGGCGTGGCTGACTTCTTCAACTTCCTGAACAACACCAAGATCCAGGCCGCCAGCCACCAGCGCACCGGCTACCTGCCCGTGACCACCGCTGCGTACAAGCTGACCGAGGCTTCGGGCTTCTACGAAAAGCATCCCGGCACCGACACCGCCGTGACGCAGATGATCCGCAAGACCACCGACAAGTCGCGCGGCATCCGCCTGGGCAACTTCGTTCAGATCCGCACCATCATCGATGAGGAAACCGAACAGATCTGGACCGGCAAGAAGACTCCCCAGCAGGCACTGGACACCGCTGTCACCCGTGGCAACGAGCAACTGGGCCGCTTCGCCCGGGCCAACAAGTAATCCTCCCATGTGATCTGCGGCGTGGCCGCTGCGCAGGCAGCCCGCACCGTGCATCACAGGCCCGCAACCGGCGGCCCCACGGCCATCCGGTTTGCGGGCTGTTTTGTTCTACCGAGTTCCGTCATGGAAAAACGCGTTCTTTTTCGATCCGCCTGGCTGCCGTGGCTGCTGATAGCACCACAGATGGTCATCGTGCTGGTCTTCTTTTTCTGGCCCGCAGGCCAGGCCATCGTGCAGTCTTTCCAGGCGCAGGATACGTTTGGCTTTTCCACCGAATGGGTGGGCTTCGCCAACTTCCAGCATCTGCTGGATGACCCTGCCTACCTGGCCTCGTTCAAGACCACGGCCATCTTTTCCCTGCTGGTGGCGGTGTTCGGCATCGCGCTGTCGCTGATGCTGGCCATTTTTGCGGACCGCGTGATCAAGGGTGCGCTCGCCTACAAGACCGCCTTGCTGCTGCCCTATGCGGTGGCGCCCGCCGTGGCAGGCGTGCTGTGGGTGTTCATGTTCTCGCCGTCCATCGGCGTCGTGGCCTATGCGCTGCGCATGATCGGCTATGACTGGAACCACCTGCTGAACTCCGGCAACGCCATGACGCTCATCGTCATCGCCGCGATCTGGAAGCAGATCTCCTACAACTTCCTGTTCTTCCTTGCGGGCCTGCAGTCCATCCCCAAGTCGCTGATCGAGGCCGCCGCCATCGACGGCGCGGGCCCCATGCGCCGCTTCTGGGACATCCAGTTCCCGCTGCTGTCGCCCACCACGTTCTTCCTGCTGGTGATGAACGTGGTCTATGCCTTCTTCGACACCTTCGGCATCGTGGACGCCACGACCCAGGGCGGTCCGGGCCAGGACACCTCCATCCTGGTCTACAAGGTCTATCACGATGGCTTCAAGGCCATGGACATGAGCGGCTCGGCTGCCCAATCCGTCGTGCTGATGGTGATCGTGGTTGCACTCACCGTGATCCAGTTCCGCTATGTTGAGAAGAAAGTGCAGTACTGATCATGGTTGAACGCAGTCCTCTTCTGACCTTTTTCTCGCACCTGATCATGGTGCTGGGCGTGTTGATCGTCGGCTTTCCGCTGTACCTGGCCTTCGTGGCCTCCACGCACACGCCGCAGGACATCATCCAGGTGCCCATGCCCCTGGTGCCCGGCAGCAACTTCTGGGAAACCTACAAGGCCGCGCTGTTCGGCGGCTCGGGCCCTGGCTCCAGCGCGCCCGTGGCACGCATGATGTGGATCAGCTTCGTCTCGGCCATGGTGATTACCGTGGGCAAGATCGCGATCTCGCTGCTGTCGGCCTTCGCACTGGTGTACTTCCGCTTCCCGTTCAAGAAGATCTGCTTCTGGCTGATCTTCGTGACCCTGATGCTGCCCGTGGAAGTGCGCATCGGTCCCACCTACGAAGTCGTCTCCACGCTGGGCATGCTCAACAGCTACGCCGGCCTGACGATTCCGCTGATCGCCTCGGCCACGGCCACCTTCCTGTTCCGCCAGTTCTTCCTGACGGTGCCGGACGAGCTGGTGGAGGCCGCCCGCATCGATGGCGCCGGCCCCATGCGCTTCTTCAAGGATGTGCTGGTGCCGCTGTCCAAGACCTCGATCGCGGCGCTGTTCGTGATCCAGTTCATCTACGGCTGGAACCAGTACCTGTGGCCGCTGCTCGTGACCACCTCGGAAGACATGTACCCCGTGGTCATCGGCATCAAGCGCATGGTGGCCAGCGGCGATACCGGCAACGACTGGAACGTGGTGATGGCGACGGCCCTGCTGGCCATGCTGCCGCCCGCTGCCGTGGTGATCCTGATGCAGCGCTGGTTCGTCAAGGGCCTGGTGGACACCGAAAAGTAAGCCGTCCACCGCCCCCACCCACCGTATAGAACCCCGCAGAGCAAGCGCCAGCGCCCTTCGCTCTGCGACTCAACCAGAATCTTCGTATGGCATCCATTTCCTTTCGCAACCTGATCAAGCGCTACGGCCACGGCCCGTCGGCCAACCAGGTACTGCACGGCGTCAACGCCGAAATCCAGGACGGCGAGTTCGTCGTCATCGTCGGCCCTTCGGGCTGCGGCAAGTCCACCCTGCTGCGCATGGTGGCGGGCCTGGAAGAGATCTCCGACGGCCAACTGCTGATCGGCGACAAGGTCGTCAACGACGTGGAACCGGCCAAGCGCGACATCGCCATGGTGTTCCAGAACTATGCGCTGTACCCGCATATGTCGAACTACGAGAACATGGCCTACGGCCTGAAGATCGCCAAGGTGCCGCCCGAGGAGATCAAGCGCCGCGTGGACAAGGCCGCCAAGATCCTGGAGCTGTCGCACCTGCTGGACCGCAAGCCGCGCCAGCTGTCGGGTGGCCAGCGCCAGCGCGTGGCCATGGGCCGTGCCATCGTGCGCCAGCCCAAGGTCTTCCTGTTCGACGAGCCGCTGTCCAACCTGGACGCCAAGCTGCGCGGCCAGACCCGCATCGAGATCCAGAAGCTGCACGCCGAGCTGGGCATCACCAGCCTGTTCGTGACCCACGACCAGGTCGAGGCCATGACCCTGGCCCAGCGCATGATCGTCATGAACGGCGGCGTGATGGAGCAGTTCGGCACGCCCGAAGAGGTCTACCATACGCCTGCCTCCACCTTCGTGGCCAGCTTCATCGGCTCGCCCCCGATGAACCTGCTCAAGAACGCGCCCGGCGGCACGGCCGGCCGCATCCTGGGCATCCGCCCCGAGCACCTGGTCGTCGTCAACGAAGGCGGCTGGGAAATCAAGGTGGACACCGTGGAAATGCTGGGCGCCGAGCGCCTGGTCTATGGTTCGCTCAATGGCGAGACGATGACGGTACGCATCGACGAAGGCGCGCCCTTCCCCAAGTCCGGCGAGACCATGCGCGTGCGTCCTTCCGAAGAGCGTCGCCTGCACTGGTTCGACGCAGAAAGCGGCAAGCGGATCTGATCCCCTGAAGGCCGGCTCTCCGACCTTTTCCAAGAGAGCCCCAGAGGCTCTCTTTTTCCATCCAAGCTCCCTTCTTTTGACGGACTCGCCATGACCGAGAACCTGAAATCCTGGCCCTACCCCCTGTGGGTGGCCCACCGTGGCGCCGGCAAGCTGGCGCCCGAAAACACCATGGCCGCCTTCCGCCTGGGCGCCGCGCACGGCTATCGCATGTTCGAGTGCGATGCCAAGCTGTCTGCCGACGGCGTGCTGTTCCTGATGCACGACGCCACGCTGGAGCGCACCACCAACGGCCACGGCACGGGTGGCGACCTGTCCATGGGCGAGATCGCCCAGCTCGACGCCGGCAGCTGGCACTCGCGCGCATATGCGGGCGAGGCCCTGCCCACGCTGGAAGCCCTGGCGCGCTGGTGCCTGGCCAACCACTTTTTCCTGAATGTGGAGATCAAGCCGACGCCGGGCCAGGAAGAGGCCACGGGCCGCGCCACGGGCGAGCTGATGAACCGCATCTGGCCCCAGGACCGGGTCCCGCCGCTGTTCACCTCGTTCAAGATCGATGCCCTCAAGGGCGCACGCGACACGGCGCCCCACATTCCGCGCGGCCTGCTGGTGGACAGGCTGGCAGACGCCACGGGCGACGCCGACCTGCGCACCGCGCTGGAATTGGGCTGCGCAGCCATGGTGCTCAACCACGCGCTGTGGGATGCAGCCCTGGTCGCCAAGGTGCATGGCGCGGGCCTGCGCTGCAGCAGCTACACGGTCAACGACGAATGGGCCGCACAGCGCCTGATCGACCTGGGCACGGACGGCGTCATCACCGACCGTGTCGATATGTTCAGTCCCGCATCGCGCTGAGACGGCTGCCGGCTGGCGGGGCCGGACCTTTGGAAACAACCGCTGCAGCGGCCCGCCGCACAATGTGCGTCCATGACACCGCCCTGCAGCCCTCTTCCGCAGCGCCCCACGTGGGCACAGGCCCTTCGCCCATGCCTGGCCATCTGGCTGATGGCTCTGGCGATGCTGCTCCTGTCTGCACCCGGCCCGGCCCAGGCCCAGGACGGCGCCACAGCCGCGGGCGCGACCGCAGAAGACGGCCGGCCCGCCCTGCCCAGCGTAGACGATCTGCGCAAGCAGCTGGACGCCATTCCCCGCAAGCTGGCCGAGGACGATGACGGCCGCAAGCTGCTGGACGAGGCTGCAGCCATTGGCACGGCAGCCGACCAGGTGGCGGCCCGCCGCACCGAGGAACTGGCCGATATCGATTCGCGCCTGGCCGGCCTGGGACCGGCACCCGAAAAAGGCGCCCCCGCCGATGCGCCCGATGTGGCCGAGCAGCGCGCCAGCCTGGCCAAGCAACGCAGTGCCGTGGATTCCGAACTCAAACTCGCGCGGCTGGTGTCGGTCGATGCCGACCAGCGCGGCAACGAGCTGATACGCCAGCGCCGCGAGCAATTCCAGGCCGCGCTGACGGCCCGCACCGATTCACCGCTGGGCCGCCCCTTCTGGCGCAATCTGAGCACCGCCGCGCCCCTGGACGCGGCGCGCCTGCAGGGGCTGGGGCGCGAGCTGCGCCAATCGGTGAGCTCTACCTTGGCCTCCGATCGCCGGGGTGGCTTTATCGCCAGCCTGGCCGCCGCCTTGCTGATCGCCCTGCTCGGCCCCTGGCTGGCCGAGCGTCTGCTGGTGCGTGCCGCGCCCGCGCGCCTGCCCAGCGGCCGCCTGCGCCGCTCGTTGCGCGCAGCGGCCACCGTGCTGATCAACACGCTGCTGATCGGCCTGGCAGCGCAACTGGCCTGGAGCGTGCTCAAGGCCGGCGATGGCTTCAGCGAATCGCTGGACGCGCTGGCCAAGGCCAGTGTGCAGGTCACGCTGTTCGGCGCCTTCGTGGTGTCGCTGGGCCAGACCCTGCTGTCGCGCAGGCGCAGTTCCTGGCGCCTGCCCGGCGTGTCGGACGAGCTGGCCGAGCGGCTCAGCCCCTATCCCTGGTGGATTGCCGCCGGAGCCGCGCTCAACGGCCTGGTGACCGAAGTCAACGCCATCATCGGCGCCAGCCTGGCCGCCGAGGTCACGGTGCACGCCCTGTCGGCCCTGCTGATTTCGGCCGTGGTCATGCTGGCCCTGCGGCATCTGCGCGCGCCGGCGCCAGTGGCGCAGGAAGACGGTGCCCAGGCAGAGCCCGCACCGCCCCGGCCCTTGTGGGTGGGCCTGCTGGTGGCCTGCGCGGCGGTGGCCAGCATTGCCACCATTGCGCTGGCCGTGACCGGCTATGTGGCGCTGGCCGGCACGCTGGCACGCCAGATGGTGTGGACCGGCGTGGTCTTTGCCACCACCTACCTGCTGTTCCAGCTCGGCGACGATCTGTGCGAGGCCCTTCTGTCGTCCAAGGGCAGCTTCGGCACCCGGCTGAACCAGGGCCTGGGCATCGAGGGGCGGCTGCTGGACCAGGCCTCGGTCCTGGTCTCGGGCCTGCTGCGCGTGGCCCTGCTGTTCTACATGGTGATCGCCCTGCTGGCCCCGCTGGGCACGGGGCCCGACGAGGTGTTCCGCCGTGGCAGCACGGTCAATCACAGCCTCAAGGTGGGCGACTTCACCATGGCGCCCCAGGCCCTGTTCACCGCGTTTGCGGTGATCGTCACCGGCCTGATCGTGATCCGCGTGATCAAGCGCTGGCTGACGGACCGCTACTTTCCCAACACCTCGCTGGAGCCTGGCATGCGCAGCTCCATCACCACGCTGCTGGGCTATGTGGGCGGCATCTTCGTGGTGGCCGTGGCGCTGGCGGGGCTGGGCATCAGCGTGGAGCGCATCGCCTGGGTGGCCAGTGCGCTGTCGGTGGGCATTGGTTTCGGCCTGCAGGCCATCGTGCAGAACTTCATCTCGGGCCTGATCCTGCTGGCCGAGCGGCCCGTCAAGGTGGGCGACTGGGTGGTGCTGGGCGATACCGAGGGCGACGTGCGCCGCGTCAACGTGCGCGCGACCGAGATCCAGCTGGGCGACCGCTCCACCGTCATCGTGCCCAACTCGGAATTCATCACCAAGACCGTGCGCAACATGACGCTGGCCGGCGCGCCCGGGCGGGTGCTGCTGCGCCTTCCCGCACCGCTGGACACCGATGCCGAGCGCATGCGCACCCTGATCCTGGAAGCCTTTCGCGCGCATGAAGGCATCCTGGACACGCCCGAGCCTTTGGTGCAGCTAGAAGGCATTGCCAACGGCACGCTGACCTTTCTGGCCATCGGCTACGTCGGCAATCCGCGCAATGCGGGTGGCGTGCGCAGCGATGTGCTGTTCAGCATCCTGGCCTCGCTCAAGGGTGCAGGCCTGTACCTGTCGCCACCGGCCACCACCTCAGTGGCGGCACCCGTGGTGACAGGTACGCCGGGCACGCCGACCATGCCCGGTGATCCGGCCAGCCCGGGCTAGCCGCGCCTTGCCATTTCCGATCGCACATGCGCCGCGACCACGGCCATCAGCTCACGCAGATGGCCGCGCAGCGGCTCGAATCCCGCATTGGGCTCGCGCGTGTCCTCGTCCATGTAGACCGGGCGGCGGATCTCGATCTGCAGGCTGTGCCGGCCCAGGTGCGGCTGGCCTATGCGCCCGATCAGCTCCACGCCCTTGTAGGGCTCGTTGTAGGCCACGCTATAGCCAAAGCCCGCCAGCGTCTCGCCCACCAGCTGGATGAACTCGGGCGCGCAGGTCGTGCCATCGCGGTCGCCCAGCACGAAGTCGGCCAGCGGCGGCGCGTCGGTACGGCCCAGGCGCTTGTAGACATCGTTGGGCATGGAGTGCAGGTTCAGGTGCCAGACGCCGCCAAAGCGCTGCACGCTGCCATCGATGGCCTGCGCCAGCGCCGCATGGTAGGGGCGCCAGTAGCGCGCGATGCGGTGCTCCACCTCGGCCACCGTGCGCGGACGGTCATACAGCGGCGTTGCCACGCCGTCGCGGCTGATGCGCTGCCAGATCAGGCCCAGGCCCTGGCGCGTCTTGACGCTGGGCGCCAGGGGCACGGGCCACTGGCCGTCGATCTGGGCCGGGTCCAGGTCGGCCTCGCTGCGGTTGGGGTCGATGTAGGTGCGCGGAAAGGTGGCCTCGATCAGCGTCGCGCCATGCGCGGGCCACCGGTCCCAGAGCGCGGCCACATGCGTGTCCTCGCCACGGCGCAGCAGGGACATGGGCACGGCATGGCCGAAATCCTCGGGATAGGAGGTGCCGCTGTGCGGCGAGTCGCAGACGATGGGCAGCGCCTCGCCCATTGCGGGATGCACCACGACCGGGGTGTCCGGCCGGGGGCGCAGGAAATCCGACTGTGCCATGCGGTCCATCAGTCGAGCTTGATGTTGGCGCGCTTGGCCACGGCCGTGTAGCGCTCGATGGCGGCCTTGATCTGCTTGGCGAATTCCTCGGGCGTGTTGCCCATGGATTCGCCCGAGATGGATTTTTGCTTTTCCAGGTAGTCAGGCATGGCCATGGCCTTGTGCGCGGCGGCATTGAGCTTGTCGATGATGGGGCGCGGCGTGCCGGCCGGCGCAACCAGGCCGAACCAGCCGCCATCGCCCATCTGCGCAAAGCCCAGCTCGGTGTACGTGGGCACGTCGGGCAGCACGTCGGCGCGCTTGAAGGCCAGCACGGCCAGCGGGCGCAGCTTGCCGTCCTTGATGTGGGGCAGCGTGGAGGGCAGGTTGTCCGTCATGGCGTTGACCTGGCCGCCCAGCGCATCGGTGATGGCCTGGCCCGCGCCCTTGTAGGGGATGTGCAGCAGGTCGATGCCCGCCAGGTTCATGAAGTTCTCGATATTGGCGTGGCCCAGCGAACCCGTGCCCGGCGAGGCAAAGCTGTACTTGCCCGGGTTGGCCTTGGCCAGGGCGATGAACTCCTTCATGGTCTTGGCGGGCACGCTGGCGTTGACCACGAATACGCTGGGCACCGACATCACATTGGTGATGGGCGCGAAGTCCTTGATCGGGTCATAGGGCAGCTTGCGGAAGATCGCCGGGTTGGAGCCGTGCGTGCTCACCGTGGCCATGCCGATGGTGTAGCCGTCCGGCGCGGCACGCGCGATTTCGGAAGCGCCGATGGAGCCGCCGGCCCCGCCGCGGTTGTCCACCACCACGGACTTGCCGAGGATCACGCTCATCTTCTCGGCCAGCAGGCGCGCCACCATGTCGGTGGAGCCACCGGCTCCGAACGGCACGACCAGGCGGATCGGACGGCTGGGATAGTCGGCCGCCGGGCCCTGGGCCCAGGCGGCGGGAGCCAGAAGAGCGGTGGCGGCGCAGGCGGCCAGGCTGGACAACAGGGTGCGGCGCATTGCCATGGGATGTTTCCTATCTTGGTTGGGGGTGGCGGCAAAGCACGGGCTCTGCGGGACAGGCGCTGATTCTGGACAGCCGCCGCATCCGCGAAAAGAGACAAGACGGCAAGCAACCATGACCAACCGTCATAATTGCGCCCGTCATGCGCATGCACTCCCCCTCGCTTTCCGAGCTGCACGCCTTCGCGGCGGCGGCGCGCCTGGGCAGCTATTCGCTGGCGGCCCGGGAGCTGTATGTCACCCAGGGCGGCATCAGCCGCGCCATCGCCCGGCTGGAAGAGCACTTGGGCTTTGCGCTGTTCGAGCGCCAGGGCCGGCGCAGCGTGCTGACCGAAGCCGGCCGCGAATATCTGCAGGCCGTGGAGCCCGCCGTACACGCCATCGAATCGGCATCCGCGGCCGCACGCAGGCGCCACTTCGGCCCGCAACTGCGCCTGTCGGTGGTGCCCACGCTGTTCAGCCATTGGCTGATTCCGCGCCTGCCGCACTTCAACGCCCTGCATCCGGGCATCGCCCTGTCGTTCGCGCCCTATCGGCGCGACGATCCGCTGTCGGCCGCCGAGATAGACGGCTGGCTGCGCGTGGGCAGCGAGCCCTGGCCCGCCCATGTGGTGGCCGACTATGTGGTGGGCCGCGATCTGGTGCCCATCTGCCATCCGAGAGAACTGCAGGGCCCGCGGCCCATCCGCAGCCCCCGGGACGTGCTAGCACGCCCGCTGCTGTTCCACACCAACTATCCGGGCAACTGGGCCCGCTGGATGTCCCATCTGAACCTGCCCGGACCCTGCCCCGCACCGGCAGCCGATTTCGAGCTGGTGGCCCTGCTGGTACAGGCCGTGGCCGCCGGCATGGGCGTGGCCCTGGTGCAGCGCTGCCTGGTCGAGGAAGACCTGGCCGCCGGCCGCGTGGCCCTTGCCTTGCCTGCGCCCGTCCACATCGAACGCGGCTACTTTCTGTGCCGTCCCGCCACGCGGGCACCTTCCGAAGCCTTTGCGCAGTTCCGCGAATGGCTGCTGGAGCAGGCCGCGCCGGGCGCCGTGCCTCCAGCCGCAGTCTCAGTCCCTTGATCGCCAGGAGAAACGCCCTCTTCCGTTGATCTGCATCAATCTTTGCTGTCAGCCATCAGCGCCAGCCGCGTGAAAACACCCACTGGCAAAGCGCCATCACCACGACCAGCGCAGCATAGGTGGCCATCTTTGCATCGCGCCCGAACCACCACAGCCCCGCCAGCAGCACCAGTGCACCAACAATGAAATTGATAGCAACCTGTGACCACCAGGCCATGGATTGCTGCGATTTCCCATAGATCAAAAGCGCGCACAACATCAGGGCCGGCGACAGGAAAAGTGCAGGCGCCAGGAAGTTCAGCCAATGATTCGTACTCGCAATCCATCCCATCTGCGGGCTCCGATTCCAGGGTGTTGTGATCAGGGATGCCTGAAACTGCGCGAAATTTTATAATCCCGGGTTATGGCAGTCTGGGCACTCGGCATCAACCACCACACGGCTCCGCTCGATATGCGGGGACGTTTCGCGTTCGCGCTCGACCAGATCGTGCCCACGCTGCAGGGCCTGCGCGAATCGCTGACCGGCCCCGGCCGCCAGCACAGCGCCGTCGAGACCGCCATTCTCTCCACCTGCAACCGTACCGAGATCTACTGCGCGGCCGAAATGCCGGCCATGGACCACACGCTGCACTGGCTGGCCAACAGCGGCGGCATCTCGTCCGAACTGCTGCGCTCGCACTCCTATCTGCTGGAAGACGGCCATGTGGCGCGCCATGCCTTCCGCGTGGCCAGCGGGCTCGATTCCATGGTGCTGGGCGAGGCCCAGATCCTGGGCCAGATGAAGAATGCCGTGCGCGCCGCAGAGAACGCAGGCGCCCTGGGCAGCACGCTGAACCAGCTGTTCCAGCGCAGCTTCGCGGTGGCCAAGGAAGTGCGCAGCTCCACCGAAATCGGTGCCCACAGCATCAGCATGGCCGCTGCCGCCGTGCGGCTGGCCGGCCAGCTGTTCGAAGACCTCTCCCAGATCCGCGTGCTGTTCGTGGGCGCGGGCGAGATGATCGAGCTGGTCTCCACCCATTTCGCGGCCCGCCACCCCAAGCAGATCATGATCGCCAACCGCACGCTGGAGCGCGGCGAGAAGCTGGCCGCCCAGTTTGGCGCCGGCACCATGCGGCTGGCCGACTTGCCCGAGCATCTGCATGAATACGATGCCGTGATCAGTTGCACGGCCTCCAGCCTGCCCATCATCGGCCTGGGCGCCGTGGAAAGCGCGCTCAAGAAGCGCAAGCACCGCCCCATGTTCATGGTCGATCTGGCCGTGCCGCGCGATATCGAATCCGAGGTCAAGGACCTGCGCGACGTCTACCTCTACACCGTGGACGATCTGGCCACCGTGGTGCGCACGGGCCAGGCCCAGCGCCAGGCAGCGGTCGAGCAGGCAGAAGTCATCATCGACCACGGCGTGCAAAGCTTCATGCACTGGCTGGACCAGCGCCGCCCGCAGGCCGGTGTGGTGCCGCTGATCCGCCAGCTCAACACCCAGACCGATGAATGGCGTGCGCTGGAGATTGCACGGGCCAAGAAGCTGCTGGCCAAGGGCGAGGACATAGACACCGTGCTGGAGGCCCTGTCGCGCGGCCTCACGCAGAAAATGCTGCACGGCACCCTGGCCGAGCTGCACAAGGGTGACGCCGACCAGCGCACCCAGACCATGGACACGGTCTCGCGCCTGTTCCTGCGCTCCGCGCCAGGCGGTCCGCGCGGCACGACTCCCGACAAGGCGCTCTAGCGGCGCTCGCCTCCCTTCAGAGAGCCGCGCGCCCGCGGGTCTCTGGCGCCTCGGCCCACTTCCGGCCACCTCGTTCCCCCGCCGCAGCGCTGCCCCGCGCAGCCCTTCGCACCATCGCCTCACACCATGCAAGACTTTCTGCGCCAACAACTGGAGCGCTACGCCCAGCGCCTTGAAGAACTCGACTTCCTGCTCTCGCGCGAAGACATCATGGGCGACATGAAGCAGTACCGCGCCATCTCGCGCGAGCATGCCGATGTGACGGCCATTGCCGGCCGCTATGCACGCTACCGCCAGCGCGAGGCCGATCTGGCCTCTGCCAGGGACATGCTGGACGATCCCGACATGGAGGAAATGGCGCGCGAGGAAATCTCCGGCGCAGAGATCGAGCTGGTGCAGCTGGAAGATGAACTGCAGCGCCTGCTCCTGCCCAAGGACCCCGACGACGCGCGCAACGCCTACCTGGAAATCCGCGCGGGCACGGGTGGCGATGAATCTGCCCTGTTCGCAGGCGACCTGGCCCGCATGTACACGCGCCACTGCGACGCCGTGGGCTGGAAGGTCGAGATCATGAGCGCCAACGAAAGCGAGCTGGGCGGCTACAAGGAAGTGGTGCTGCGCGTGGAAGGCACCGACGTCTATGGCCGCCTGCGCTTCGAATCCGGCGGCCACCGCGTGCAGCGCGTGCCTGCCACCGAGACCCAGGGCCGCATCCACACCAGTGCCTGCACCGTGGCCGTCATGCCCGAGCCCGACGAAACCCAGGCCATCACGCTCAACCCGGCCGACCTGCGCATCGACACCTTCCGTGCCAGCGGCGCCGGAGGCCAGCACATCAACAAGACCGACTCGGCCGTGCGCGTGGTCCACCTGCCCACGGGCATCGTCGCCGAGTGCCAGGACGGCCGCAGCCAGCACAGCAACAAGGCCAAGGCCCTGCAGGTGCTGCAGGCGCGCCTGCAGGAAAAAGAGCGCAGCGAGCGCGAGGCCAAGGAGGCCGCGCTGCGCAAGGGCCTGATCGGCAGCGGCGACCGCAGCGACCGCATCCGCACCTACAACTTCCCCCAGGGCCGGCTCACCGACCACCGCATCAACCTCACCATCTACAAGCTGCTGGCCGTGATGGAAGGCGACCTGGGCGACGTGCTCGACGCGCTGCAGGCCGCACGCGAGGCCGAACTGCTGGCCGAGCTGCAGGTCAACAGCTGAGGCGCGGGCCATGGCCAACCTACCCACCATCAAAGAGGCTCTGCAGCACTCCCAGGCCCAGGGGCTTGCGCGCATCGACGCGCAAATGCTGCTGCTGCATGTGCTCGGACGCCAGGCCGGCGGCCGCGCCTGGCTGCTCACCCACGACGGGGACGCGCTGACCGCGCCCCAGGCCGGCGTCTATGCCGCGCTGTGCACACGCCGACTGAGCGGGGAGCCCGTCGCCTACCTGGTGGGCCACAAGGAGTTCTACGGGCTGGATCTGGCCGTGGACGCACGCGTGCTCGACCCTCGCCCCGATACCGAAACCCTGGTGGACTGGGCGCTGGAGCTGATACCCGCCCAGGCCCCGAGCGGCCCCGCATGCCGTGTGGCGGATCTGGGCACCGGCAGCGGAGCGATTGCCCTGGCCCTGCAGAGCCAGCGTCCCGGCGCCACCGTGTGGGCCGTGGATGCCAGTGCCGACGCGCTGGCCGTGGCCAGCGCCAATGCCACGCGCCTGCAGCTGGGCGTGCGGTTTGCGCATGGCAGCTGGCTGGAGCCGCTGGCAGGCCAGGCGCCGTTCAACCTCATCGTCAGCAATCCGCCCTATATCCGCGACGACGATCCGCACTTGCTGGCGTTGGAGCATGAGCCGCTGTCGGCTCTGGCCAGCGGCGCCGATGGCCTGTCCGACATCCGCGCCATCGTCGCGCAGGCGCCTGCGCTGCTGGCCAGCGGCGGCTGGATGCTGCTCGAGCATGGCTGGGACCAGGCCGATGCCGTGGCCACCCTGCTGCGCAGCGCCGGCTTTGAGAGCGTGCAACACCGCCACGACCTGGGCGGCATCGCCCGCTGCACGGGCGGGCAATGGACAGCGCAAGCCTGAGCTCGGGTCCGGGCGCAGCATTCCCGCATGCTTTCAAAGTCCGCGCCGAGAGTGAAATAATCCCATCCATGCCGCCGCGCCTGCGGCGCCCACCACGACCCCGGAGCACCACACAGATGAGCGACACCCAGCAACGCATCGACCAACTGGTCAAAAGCAACAACATCCTGCTGTTCATGAAGGGCAGCGCCAGCTTTCCCATGTGCGGTTTCTCGGGCCGCGCCATCCAGATTCTCAAGGCCTGCGGCGTGGAGACCAAGGACATCTCCACCGTCAACGTGCTCGAGGACCAGGAAATCCGCCAGGGCATCAAGGACTACAGCAACTGGCCCACGATCCCCCAGCTCTACGTGCAGGGCGAGTTCATCGGCGGCTCGGACATCATGATGGAGATGTACGAATCCGGCGAGTTGCAGCAGCTGCTGGCACCCAAGGCCTGAGTTCGCAGGCTTGCGACTCGCGCGCAGCAACCCGCCTGCGCCCGCTGCTGCGCAGAATCAAGCCACCTTCGGGTGGCTTTTTTTCGCCCGTGCCGGACTGCCAGCGCACTGCCCGGGCATGCCACAAGGCCAGGGGCATGTGATGTGTGGTCGAATGGACACATCTTTCACATCCGGAAAACCGCGCCTGCGCCCGCTTCTCCGCCTTGCCTATGAGTCTGTCCCAAAGTCTGCTGTTGATCGTCGCACTGATACTGACCAGTGCCTTCTTCTCCGTGGCCGAGATCTCGCTGGCCGCCTCGCGGCGCCTGCGGCTTCGGCAGATGGCGGAGGACGGGGAGCCACGCGCCGAACAGGTCATGAAGATGCAGGCCCAGCCGGGCGAGTACTTCACGGTCACGCAGATTGGGCTGAATGCCGTCGCCATCCTGGGCGGCGTGGTGGGCGAAGGGGCATTGACGCCCTATCTGGCCGAATTGCTCATGCTCTGGCTGCCCGAGAGCCGGGCACAGACCGTGGGCTTTCTGCTCTCGTTCGCCACCGTCACCTCGCTGTTCATCCTCTTTGCCGACCTGCTGCCCAAGCGCCTGAGCATGGCCGAGCCCGAAGCCCTGGCCATCCGCGTGCTGCGCCCCATGCTCTGGTGCATGGCCGTGCTCAAGCCCCTGGTCTGGTGCTTCAACCACCTGGCGGACGCCGTTGCCAAGCTCTTAGGCCTGCCCACGGTGCGCGACGACCGCATCACGCACGAAGACATCCTGGCCATGACCGAAGCTGGCGCGCGCGCCGGCGTGCTGGCCGCGAAGGAGCAGCAGGTGATCGCCAACCTGTTCGAGCTGGACTCGCGCACCATCGGCTCGGCCATGACGCAGCGCGACCGCATCGCCTACTTCCACCGTGACGACCCCGACGAACTGATCCGGGTCCGCATTGCCGAAGAACCTTTTTCCACCTACCCCGTCTGCGATGGCGACATCGACCACATCGTCGGCTATGTCGATGCCAAGGACCTTTTCCAGCGCGCGCTGAACAACCAGCCCCTGTCGCTCATGGACGACTCCCTGGTCCACAAGGTGCTGGTCGTGCCGGACCGCCTGACGCTGGCCGAGGTGCTGGAGCAGTTTCGCCAGGTGCATGAGGACTTTGCCGTCATCGTCAACGAATACAGCCTGGTGGTCGGCGTGGTCACGCTCAATGACGTGATGAGCACGGTGATGGGCGGCCTGGTCAGCCCGGGCGACGAGGAGCAGATCCTGCGCCGCGACGAGAACTCTTGGCTGATCGACGGCGTCACGCCGGTCGAGGATGTGATGCAGGCCCTGGAACTCGACGAGCTGCCCCACGCCGAGGACTACGAGACCCTGGGCGGCTTCCTCATGGTGATGCTGCGCCGCATTCCCAGGCGCACCGACACCGTGCAATGGGACGGCTACCGTTTCGAGGTCATGGACGTGGACAGCTACCGCATCGACCAGGTGCTGGTCACGCGCATGTCCGCCAGCAGCCCGGCCGCGCCGCCCAACGCCGGCGACACGGCAGCGGCCGTGGCCAAGGTATCCAGCATGTCGTCGGAGACGTCGTCCTGACGGGCAACGCAGAACAGCAGCCGCGCAGCCGCTCGGCGGCGCTTCGCGGCCCTCAAGCCGAGCGCGAGGGCTCTATCTCCCAGCGCCGCTGCGCAGCGAACACCGCATTCGGGTACTGGGGCTGTCCCCGGCTGCCGTTGTAGCGGCCCAGCGCCATGTAGGCATCGCCTTTTTCGCGGTCCAGATAGTGGCGCAGGATCACGCAGCCAAAGCGCAGATTGGTCTGCATGTGAAACAGCTTGCCGATGTCTCCATCGCCGATCAGCCGCATCCAGAACGGCATGATCTGCATGTAGCCGCGTGCACCCACGCTGGAGATGGCGAACTTGCGGAACGCGCTCTCCACCTGCACCAGCCCCATCACCAGAGAGACTTCCAGGCCGGCACGCTTGGACTCGTACCAGACGGTTTGCAGGAACTCCAGCCTCGTCGCCAGCTCCGGCTTGCGCGAACGCAGGCGCTCGCTGCTGGCCGTGAGCCAGCGAAGGTAGTCCAGCCGGGCCTCGGTGGAGGCAAAGCGCAGCTCGGGCGGCGCCGATCCAGTGACGGCGGAACTCAGCGCAGTGCGCACCGAATCGGCCAGCGGCTCCTCCAGCTGGCCACCGGCCCAGGCGGGCGCGGCCAGCCCGCCGAGCAGCGGTGCCGAGCCCAGCGAAGCCGCCAGGCGCAGGCAATCGCGTCGCGTCACCACGGGCGCCTGGCTCACAGGCCCAGCCTTTGCTTGAGATGGCCCAGCACATCGGCGGCGGCCAGCTTGGTCGCTTCCGTGTCGCGGCGATGCTGGTACTCGAGCTGTCCTTCCTTGAGGCCCCGGTCGGACAGCACCACGCGGTGCGGCACGCCAATCAGCTCCCAGTCGGCAAACATGGCGCCCGGACGTTCGCCACGATCGTCCAGGATCACGTCCACACCCAGTGCCAGCAGCTCGGCATGCAGCTTCTCGGCAGCTTCCTTCACGGGTTCGCTGCGGTCCATGCCGATGGGACAGACCACCACGGTGAAGGGCGCAATCGCGTCGGGCCAGATGATGCCGCGCTCGTCATGGTTCTGCTCGATGGCTGCAGCGGGCAGGCGCGTCACGCCAATGCCGTAGCAGCCCATTTCAAACAGCGAGGGCTTGCCGTTCTCGGCCAGGAAGGTGGCGTTCATGGCCTGGGAGTACTTGGTACCCAGATAGAACACATGGCCCACTTCGATGCCACGCTCGATGGCCAGCTCGCCCGCACCATCGGGCGACTTGTCGCCAGCCACCACGTTGCGCAGGTCGGCCACCACATCAGGCTCGGGCAGGTCGCGGCCGAAGTTCACGCCGGTGATGTGGAAGTCGGCCTCGTTCGCGCCGCAAACCCAGTCGGCCATCACGGCCACCTCGCGGTCCACGACCAGCTTCACGGGCTTCTTCAGGCCGATGGGCCCCAGATAGCCGGGCTGGCAGCCGAAGTGCTCCTCGATCTCGGCCACAGTGGCAAAGCGGAAGCCCACGTCCAGGCCCGGCACCTTGGCCACCTTGATCTCGTTCATTTCATGATCACCGCGCAGCAGCAGCAGCCAGATCTGGCTGCCTGCGACCTCGCCCTTGTCGTCGAGCTTGTCGGTGGCCAGCACCAGGGACTTCACCGTCTGCGACAGCGGCAGGCCCAGCTGGGCTGCGACAGATTCGCAGGTGCTGTTGCCGGGCGTCGCCACCTTGGTCATCGCCTGGGCCGCAGCGGGACGGGGGCCCGCAGGCGCCAGGGCCTCGGCCTTTTCGATATTGGCGGCATAGTCGCTGCTTGGGCAGTAGACGATGGCGTCCTCGCCCGTGGAAGCGATGACCTGGAATTCCTCGCTCAGATCGCCGCCGATGGCACCGCTGTCTGCACGCACGGCACGGTACTGCAGGCCGAAGCGGTCGAAGATGCGCTTGTAGGCCGCGCGCATGGTCTGGTAGCTGACCTGGGCCGCATCACGGTCCTTGTCGAAGGAATAGGCGTCCTTCATGATGAACTCGCGGCCACGCATCAGGCCAAAGCGCGGGCGGCGCTCGTCGCGGAACTTGGTCTGGATCTGGTAGAAATTCTTGGGCAGCTGCTTGTAGCTCTTGAGCTCCTGGCGCGCAATGTCCGTCACCACCTCTTCGCTGGTGGGCTGGATCACGAAGTCGCGGCCATGGCGGTCCTTGATGCGCAGCAGCTCGGGGCCCATCTTCTCGAAGCGGCCGGTCTCCTCCCACATCTCTGCAGGCTGGACCACGGGCATGGTCACCTCCACGGCACCGGCACGGTTCATTTCCTCGCGCACGATGGCCTCGACCTTGCGGATCACGCGCAGCCCCATGGGCATGTAGTTGTAGATGCCTGCACCCAGCTTCTTGATCAGGCCGGCCCGCGTCATGAGCTTGTGGCTGACCACTTCGGCGTCGGCCGGAGCTTCCTTGAGGGTGGAGATGAAAAATTGGGAGGCTTTCATGGATCAGGGGCTTCGCGGGAATCGGGGCAGCGTGCTTGCCGCTGGCAAGGCACCGTGCATAATGGACACAATTCAGAAAATTGGGGTTCGATTATGCTTGACCGGGACGGATTTCGCCCGAACGTCGGCATCATCCTGCTCAACCAAAAGAACCAGGTGTTCTGGGGCAAACGCATCCGCACCCACAGCTGGCAGTTTCCACAGGGCGGCATTGACCGGGGGGAGACACCCGAACAGGCCATGTTCCGGGAACTGCATGAGGAAGTGGGGTTGATGCCCAACCACGTTCGCGTGGTCGCCCGCACCCGGGACTGGTTGCGCTACGAGGTGCCAGACCGGTACATCCGCCGCGATGCGCGCGGACACTACAAAGGCCAGAAGCAGATCTGGTATTTGCTGCAGCTCATGGGTCACGACTGGGATTTGAACCTGCGTGCCACCGACCACCCCGAATTCGACGCCTGGCGCTGGAATGACTACTGGGTGCCATTGGACGTGGTGGTGGAGTTCAAGCGCGGCGTCTATGAGATGGCCCTGACCGAGCTGGCCCGGTTCCTGCCCCGCGGCGAACAGCAACGCAACCGTTATCTGCGCAGCGGCATGCGCCCCAGGGAAGCCCATGAACAGGGTCCTGAGACATACACTGCGCCGGGTTTGCATCCAGCACGCTCAGGCAGCTTTCGCGTCAATCCCGGCATGGAGTTGCCGCCTGGCGCCTGTTTCGATCCTGATCCACAGTCGGGGCAGCAAGCCCTGCAACCCGATCCAGGCAAGGCCTGAAACCGGGCCAGAGCCATACGCAAAAGCGCACCCGAGGGTGCGCTTTTTCTTGGCCTTGAGGGTCTGGCGCCTCAGTGCCCCGCAATCACCATATTGTCGCGGTGCACCATCTCCGGGCCTGCGGAATAGCCCAGCAGGCGCTCGATCTCCACCGAGCTTTTGCGACACAGCAGCCGCGCCTCGGCACTTGCATAGTTGGCCAGCCCACGCGCCACCTCGATACCCAGGGCATCGCGCACCGCGATCACATCGCCACGGGCGAACTCGCCATCCACATTCACCATGCCGATGGGCAGCAGGCTCTTGCCTTCGTCGCGCAGCTTGGCCACGGCGCCGGCATCCACGGACACGGAGCCGCGCAGTTGCAGATGGTCTGCAATCCACTGCTTGCGCGCCTGGTTCTTGTGCGTCTGCGCCAGGAGCAGCGTGCCGATGGACTCGCCTGCCGCCAGACGCACCAGCACGTCCTGCTCACGCCCCCAGGCGATGACGGTTGAAGCACCCGAGCCCGCCGCGCGCTTGGCCGCGAGGATCTTGGTGATCATCCCGCCCTTGCCAATGGACGAGCCCGCGCCTCCGGCCATCTCCTCCAGCGCCGGGTCGCCGGCATTGGCCACATCGATGAAACGCGCATCGGGATTGCTGCGCGGGTCGGCGCTGTAAAGGCCTCGCTGATCGGTCAGGATGACCAGGGCATCGGCCTCGATCAGATTGGCAACCAAAGCGCCCAAGGTATCGTTGTCACCGAACTTGATCTCGTCGTTGACCACGGTGTCGTTCTCGTTGATCACCGGCACGATGCCCAGCTCCAGCAGCGTCAGCAAAGTGTTGCGCGCGTTGAGATAGCGCTCGCGGTCCGCGAGGTCGGCATGCGTGAGCAGCACCTGCGCACTGCCCATGCCCTGTTCGCGCAACTTGGACTCGTACATCTGTATCAGGCCCATCTGCCCCACGGCCGCAGCGGCCTGCAGTTCATGAATCTCCTTGGGCCGTGCAATCCAGCCCAGACGCTTCATGCCTTCGGCCACCGCGCCGCTGGAGACCATGATTACCTCGCGCCGCCGGCCTCCATGGCTTTCATCCCCGCGCACCAGGGCCGCCAGCTGGCGGCTCCATTCCTGGATCGCGGCCTCATCAAGACCGCGACCTTCATTGGTCACCAGGCTGGAGCCGACCTTGACCACGATGCGATGGGCATCACGCAACAAGTTGGAAGACATGGATGGATAGTGATTCTTGCAGCGCAGGTCGAGGCAGACCCCGCCGCTGTTGTGATCAAGGCAATGGGTGGGACAGGCCGCTCTTACTCGGAATCGCGGGGAGCAAAACGCGGGTCGGTGAGATCCACGCCATCACCCTCGACTTCGACGAAGCGTGGGTCGATTTCCTTGGGACCGGCCTCGATCTGCTGCTGTTCATGCACATGCTTGTAGATGGTGCGGATCAGCACTTCGCAGCCTTCGCGCGTCAGGGCGGAAATCTCGAACACCGGACCCTTCCACTTGAAGCGCTTGACGAAGTCCTTGACGCGTGCGGCGCGCTCCTCAGCCGGCACCATGTCCAGCTTGTTGAGCACCAGCCAGCGCGGCTTGTTGTACAGCTCGGCATCGTACTTCTGCAACTCGCCCACGATGGCCTTGGCCTGGGCCACAGGATCCACGCTGTCATCGAACGGCGCCAGGTCCACCACATGCAGCAGCAATCGGGTGCGCTGCAGGTGACGCAGGAACTGGTGGCCCAGGCCGGCACCTTCCGACGCGCCTTCGATCAGCCCGGGGATATCGGCCACCACAAAGCTTTGCTCGGCGGCAACACGAACCACGCCCAGATTGGGATGCAGCGTGGTGAACGGATAGTCGGCAATCTTGGGACGCGCATTGGAGACTGCGGCGATGAAGGTGGATTTGCCCGCATTGGGCATGCCCAGCAGACCCACGTCGGCCAGAACCTTGAGCTCCAGCTTGAGGTTCTTGCGCTCACCGGGCCAGCCAGGCGTCTTTTGCCGTGGCGCGCGGTTGATGGCGCTCTTGAAGCGCAGGTTGCCGTAGCCGCCATCCCCACCCTTGGCAATGGTCACCACCTCGCCGGGCGTCAACAGTTCGTAGAGCACCTCCCCGGTTTCGGCATCGCTGATGATGGTGCCAACCGGCATGCGCAGCGTGATGTCGTTGCCTGCGGCACCGAACATGTCCGAGCCCTTGCCGTGCTCGCCGCGCGTGGCATCGTGGCGACGCGAGAAGCGGTAGTCCACCAGGGTGTTGAGATTGACGTCGGCCACCGCGTAGACATGGCCTCCACGGCCGCCATCTCCTCCATCGGGACCACCGAATTCCTTGTATTTTTCGTGCCGGAATGACACGCAGCCATTGCCGCCATCACCGGCAGCAATGTCGATATAAGCTTCGTCGACGAACTTCATGAGGCATCCAGTTTACAAAAAGCAGTGTGCACCAGACAGCCCCAGGCCACACCTCAGAGACGGAAAAGGGGACGAGCGCACGATGCACCGCCCTCCTGAAACGACAAAGCCCCGACAGGTCGGGGCTTCGAGCGTCGAAGTGACAGAGCTTAGGCAGCCGTCACGTTGACCGTGTGCTTGGACAGTGCACCCTTGACAGCAAACGACACGTGGCCGTCCACCAGAGCGTACAGGGTGTGGTCCTTGCCCACGCCGACGTTGTCGCCGGGGTGGAACTTGGTGCCACGTTGGCGCACGATGATCGAGCCGGCGGTGATCAACTCACCACCAAAAGCCTTCACGCCGAGCATTTTGGGCTTGGAATCGCGCCCGTTTCGCGTAGAGCCGCCGCCTTTTTTCTGTGCCATGACTCAGCTCCTGGATTAAGCAGCGATCGCCACGATCTGCAGCTCGGTGAACTGCTGGCGATGGCCTTGGCGCTTCTGATAATGCTTACGACGGCGCATCTTGAAGATGTGCACTTTGTCGTGCTTGCCGTGAGCAACCACGGTTGCCTTGACAGACGCACCGGACACCAGAGGTGTGCCGACCTTGATTTCAGCGCCGTTGCCGACTGCCAGAACCTGATCGATCACAACTTCTTGGCCTACGTCCGCAGCAATCTGTTCTACCTTGATCTTTTCGCCAGCTGCAACGCGATACTGCTTGCCGCCGGTTTTTATGACTGCGTACATTTAAACCTCTTGAATTTGAGAGTTCCGCGAACGAATTTCCACGGAAGCCGGAGATTCTAGCACGCACTCACATTCCTTGCATGAAGCGCTCCCCTCCTTCGCCCAAACAACCGCCAGAGCGGGCCGCAGGCAGGGTCGCTCTTCCTATAATTGATGATCCACTTGGCGCCCGCAGTACCTTGACCACAGCTCTCTCCACCCCCAATCCGCTTGCCCTGATCACTGACGACATGCGCGAGGTGGATCATGTGATTGCCCAGCGCCTGACGACCTCCGTCCCGCTGATTGCCCAGATCTCCCAGTACATCATCGCTGCAGGCGGCAAGCGCCTGCGGCCCGCCCTGCTGCTCATGGTCTGCAATGCATTGGGATACGAAGGAAAGGACAGGCATGTCCTGGCTGCCGTGGTCGAACTGATTCATACAGCCACCCTGCTGCACGACGACGTCGTGGATGAATCCACGCTGCGTCGCGGCCGCCCGACGGCCAACGAGACCTTCGGCAATCCGGCCAGCGTGCTGGTCGGCGACTTCCTGCACTCGCGCTCCTTCCAGATGATGGTGGAAGTCGGCAGCATGCGTGTGCTCAAGATCCTCTCGGACGCCACCAACGTGATCGCCGAGGGCGAGGTCCAGCAACTCATCAACACGCATGATGCCTCGCTGGACGAAGCCGGCTACCTGCACGTCATCCGCTCCAAGACCGCCCAGCTCTTCGAGGCCAGCGCCCAGTTGGGCGCCGTGCTGGCCGACGCGCCCCGCGAAATCGAGCAGGCCTGCGCCAGCTATGGCCAGGCGCTGGGCACGGCCTTCCAGATCATTGACGACGTACTCGACTACGCAGGCGATGCCCAGGAAATGGGCAAGAACCTGGGCGATGACCTGCGCGAAGGCAAATGCACCCTCCCCCTGATTGCCGCCATGCAACGCGGCACGCCTGAGCAGGCCGCCATTGTGCGTGCCGCCATCGAACAGGGCTCCACCGAGCAACTGACCGCTGTAGTGGATATCGTGCGCAGCACAGGTGCGCTGGACGTGGCACGCGAGGCCGCACATGCCGAGGCACGCCGCGCCATCGACGCAATAAATGTGCTCCCAAGCAATTTGCATACGGCAAGTTTGCTACAATTGGCGTCTCAGCTTTTGGAGCGACGCACCTGATTCAGGCTGCTCGCTTTTTCTACAAAAGCAACGGGGTGTAGCTTAGCCTGGTAGAGCGCTACGTTCGGGACGTAGAGGCCGGAGGTTCGAATCCTCTCACCCCGACCATCTGGTCATTCCATCTCCATCACACCATTGCGCCAGGTTCAAGACCCAGGCGTGTAACAGTGTGTCTGGCATTCCAAGTGCTCAGTGATGATAGGATAAATGTCCTTTCCTCTCACACGTCTTGCTACATGGCTGTTGCTGACTCCTCGCTCAAGAATGCATCCGCTGTCGCATCGCTTCCCGGCATCGGGCGGGCCCTGATTTCAGCAGGCAAGGTATCGCAACAGGCAGCGGAAGCGGCTGCCGGCAAGGCCGCCACCAATCGCACCTCGTTCATTGCAGAACTGAGCGTCGCCGGCACCCTCTCTGCCCTGGAAGTGGCGGAGACGGTTTCCACCATGTTCAGCGCGCCGCTGCTCGATCTTGATGCGGTCGACGCCATGCGCCTGCCGCAGGATCTGCTGGACGCCAAGATCATCAGCACCTATCGCGTCCTGCCTCTGAGCAAGCGCGGCAACCGCCTCACGGTGGCCACCGCCGACCCGACGCAGCAGGAAGCCGCCGAGCAGATCAAGTTCACCACCCAGTTGGGCGTGGACTGGATCATCGTCGAAGCCGACAAGCTGGAGCGACTGATCGCGCAGCAGAACAAAAGCGCCAGCGAGGCCATGGACAGCTATGGCGGCAGCGGCGACTTCGAGTTCGGCGACCTCAAGCCTGATGAGGTGGCAGAGGAAAAGGACAACTCGGCCGCAGCAGACGTCGAAGATGCGCCCATCGTCAAGTTCCTGCACAAAATGCTGCTCGACGCCTTCAACATGCGCGCGTCGGACTTGCATTTCGAACCCTACGAGCACCAGTACCGGGTGCGCTTTCGCATTGACGGCGAGCTGCGTGAAATTGCATCGCCGCCCATTGCCATCAAGGAGAAGCTGGCCTCGCGCATCAAGGTGATCTCGCGCATGGACATCTCGGAAAAGCGTGTCCCGCAGGACGGGCGCATGAAGCTCAAGGTCGGCCCGGACCGCGTCATCGACTTTCGCGTCAGCACGCTGCCCACGCTTTTCGGCGAGAAGATCGTGATCCGTATCCTGGACCCGAGCTCGGCCAGGATGGGCATCGACGCCCTGGGCTATGAACCCGAGGAGAAGGCACGCCTGCTTGAAGCCATCAGCCGCCCCTACGGAATGATTCTGGTCACAGGCCCCACCGGCTCGGGCAAGACAGTGTCGCTGTACACCTGCCTGAACCTGCTGAACAAGGCCGGCGTGAACATCGCCACGGCGGAAGATCCTTCGGAAATCAACCTGCCCGGCGTCAACCAGGTCAATGTGAACGAAAAGGCCGGCCTCACCTTTGCCACTGCGCTCAAGGCTTTTCTGCGCCAGGATCCCGACATCATCATGGTCGGTGAAATCCGCGATCTGGAAACGGCCGACATCTCGATCAAGGCAGCGCAAACCGGCCACTTGGTGCTGTCCACCCTGCACACCAATGACGCACCGACCACGTTGACGCGCATGCGCAACATGGGCATTGCGCCCTTCAACATCGCATCGAGCGTGATCCTGATCACCGCCCAGCGCCTGGCCAGGCGCCTGTGCCCTCAATGCAAGGAGCCGGCTGACATTCCGCGGGAGGCCCTGATCGATGCAGGCTACGACGATGCGGACATTGACGGCAGCTGGGTCACCTACAGGCCCGTCGGCTGTCCGGCATGCAACAACGGCTACAAGGGCCGCGTAGGCATCTATCAGGTGATGCCTATCAGCGAGGAAATCCAGCGCATCATCCTGCAGGACGGCAGTGCGCTGGAGATCGCCGCACAGGCTAAGCGCGAAGGCGTGCGGTCGCTGCGTGGCTCGGGTTTGCACAAGGCCAGACAGGGACTGACCTCACTCGAAGAAGTGCTGGCAGTCACCAATGAGTAAATAGCGCGGACAGCGCAGACAACAAACGAGGGAGCACGATGGCCACAGCCGCGTCCAAGGGAATCAAGGAATTTGTCTTCGAATGGGAAGGCAAGGATCGCAACGGCAAGATCATCCGAGGCGAGACCCGGGCCGGGGGCATCAACCAGGTCCAGGCCATGCTGCGCCGCCAGGGCGTGCTGCCCAGCAAGATCAAGAAGCGCCGCACACGCGGCGGCAAGAGGATCAAGCCCAAGGACATTGCGCTGTTCACCCGCCAGATGGCAACGATGATGAAGGCGGGCGTCCCGCTGCTTCAGGCCTTCGACATTGTCGGACGGGGCAACACCAACCCCAGCGTGACGCGCCTTCTGGCCGATATTCGCGCCGACGTGGAGACCGGCACCTCGCTGAACGCGGCCTATCGCAAGCACCCCATGTACTTCGATAGCCTCTACTGCAATCTGGTGGAGGCGGGCGAAGCGGCCGGTATCCTGGAAGCCCTGCTGGACCGCCTGGCCACGTACATGGAGAAGACCGAGGCCATCAAGTCCAAGATCAAATCGGCGCTGATGTACCCGATCTCGGTCATCGTCGTGGCCTTCATCGTCGTGACCATCATCATGATTTTCGTGATCCCGGCCTTCAAGGAAGTGTTCAGTTCGTTCGGCGCAGACCTGCCGGCGCCGACGCTTTTGGTAATGGGCATCAGCGATGTCTTTGTCCAATGGTGGTGGTTGATCTTCGGCGTGATTGGCGGCGGTCTCTACTTCTTCATGCAGGCCTGGAAGCGCAACGAGCGCATGCAGCAATTCATGGACCGTACGCTGCTGAAGGTGCCGGTCTTTGGCGTGCTGATCGAGAAATCCTGCGTCGCACGCTGGACGCGCACGCTGTCGACCATGTTTGCCGCGGGCGTCCCATTGGTCGAGGCACTGGATTCTGTCGGCGGCGCATCCGGCAATGCCGTGTATGCCAATGCCACGGAAAAGATCCAGCAGGAAGTCTCCACCGGCACCAGTCTCACCGTGGCCATGACCAATGCCAATGTCTTTCCGTCCATGGTGCTGCAGATGTGCGCCATCGGCGAGGAATCCGGCTCCATCGACCATATGCTGGGCAAGGCGGCCGATTTCTATGAAGAAGAGGTCGATGACATGGTGGCTGGCCTGTCCAGCCTGATGGAGCCCATCATCATTGTTTTCCTGGGCACCCTCATCGGCGGCATCGTGGTTTCGATGTATCTGCCCATCTTCAAGCTGGGCCAGGTGGTCTGATGGTTTTGGAACTCTGGATGCAGGCTGCATTGGGCGGCCTGCTGGGCCTGTTGGTTGGCAGCTTTCTCAACGTGGTGGTGCATAGGCTGCCCCGCATGATGGAACAGCAATGGAATGCGGAATGCGCCCAATGGGCGCAAGAGCAATCTTCATCCTCCGCCACGCCATCGCCCGCCACAGCGCCGCCGCCTGCCGAGGCGCCCCTGAGCCTGAGCCGCCCCCGCTCGCGCTGCCCGCATTGCGGCCATGCCATCCACTGGTACGAGAATATTCCCGTGCTCAGTTATCTGGCGCTGCGAGGCCGGTGCTCCGAATGCAAGGCGTCGATCAGCATCCGCTATCCGCTGGTGGAATTGGCCTGCGCCGCGCTGTTTGCCTACTGTGCGGCGCAATGGGGCATCACGCCCACAGGCGCTGCCTGGTGCCTTTTCAGTGCGGCCTTGCTGAGCCTGGCATTGATCGACTGGGACACCACACTGCTTCCCGACGACATCACCCTGCCCTTGCTGTGGGCCGGACTGCTGTCGTCGGCGCTGCACTGGACCGCAGTGCCTCTGGCCGACGCGGTATGGGGCGCTGCAGCGGGCTATCTCTCGCTGTGGCTGGTTTACTGGGCCTTCAAGCTGGCCACCGGCAAGGAAGGCATGGGCTACGGCGACTTCAAGCTGTTTGCCGCGCTGGGCGCCTGGTTCGGCTGGCAGGCACTCGTGCCCATCATCCTGATCTCGTCGGTGATTGGCGCCATCGTGGGCATCGCGTTGAAGATCAACAGCCGCCTGCGTGAGGGCGGCTATGTTCCCTTCGGCCCCTTTCTGGCGGGCGCCGGCTTTGCAGCCATGGTGTTCGGACCGCAGCAGATGCTGCAATCCCTATTGGCGGCCTTGGGCCTTTGATTCAACACTGCGGCATGGCCCCCAGCATCGCCCCGCCCTTGCTTGCACGCCCGTTTCGGCTGGGCCTGACGGGCGGCATTGGCAGCGGCAAGAGCACCGTCGCAGCGCAACTGGGCTTGCGCGGAGCGGCCGTGATCGATGCCGACCAGATCTCTCGCAGCCTCACCGCCCCCGAAGGTGCTGCTCTGCCCGAGATAGCGCGCGTCTTCGGGCCCGAACTGATTGATGCCAGCGGCGCCCTGGACCGCACGCGCATGCGCGAACTGGTCTTTCAGCAGCCCTCGGCACGACAGCAGCTGGAGGCCATCGTCCATCCCCTCGTGGCGCAGCAGACGGCCCGGCAAGTGGAGCAGGCCACAGTGGCTGGGTGCCGACTCATCGTGCATGACATTCCCTTGCTCGTGGAGTCCGGCCGCTGGCCTGCCATGCTTGATGCGGTGCTGGTCGTTGACTGCCGCACCGAAACGCAGATCGCTCGCGTGATCGCGCGCAACGGATTGCCACGCGAGGCGGTGCAGGCCATCATCTCGGCCCAGGCCACACGTGCGGCACGGCTGGCAGCCGCCGACTGGGTGCTCTACAACGACGAGGCCATGACGATAGAGGCTTTGCGCGCATGCACCGATCGAATCTCTGCATGGTTCGGGCTATGATGCACGCCATGGCTTGGCCTGTGCGTGTAATTCAGCATGTGCACGACGTAGACAGCTGATTCCTGTGCACCCCGAGGAGCCCAGCAAGCGTGATCCTGTACGAATATCCTTTCAATGAGCGCCTGAGGACCTACCTCCGGTTGGAACAGCTATATCGCCGCCTGAGCGAGTTGCTGTCGCGCGCTCATTCCATCGATCACCATTTTGCGCTGGTCACCATCTTCGAGATCATGGACGTGGCGGCACGTACCGACCTGAAGACGGACGTGCTCAAGGACCTTGAGCGCCACAAAAGCCTGCTCGACAGCCTGCGCGGCAATCCCGACATTGCCGAGCACATGCTTGACCAGGTCTCACGCCATGTGGAGCAGTGCTTTGCCCAGCTCAATGCCCAGAACGGCAAGGCCGGCCAGACCCTGACTGAAAACGAGTGGCTGATGGCCGTGCGCAGCCGCATCGGCATCCCCGGCGGCACCTGCGGCTTCGACCTTCCGGCCTATCACGCCTGGCAGTTCCATGATCCCCAGATACGCCTGCGCGATCTGGAGGACTGGGCCAGCACCCTGACCCCGCTGGGTCAGTCGCTGCAATTGCTGCTCAAGCTGCTGCGCGAAACCGGCGTGCCGCAATGGGTGGCTGCCGAAAAAGGCGTGTTCCAGCAGGCCATGCCGCCCGGCCGCAGCTTTCAGCTGCTGCGCCTGCGCATAGACCCGTCGTTGAATCTGGTTCCGGAGATCAGCGGCAACCGCCTGCTGGTTTCGGTGCGCCTGCTCCGCCCCGAGAACGGCGCCAAGCCTCAACCCTGCAGCGAAGATGCCTCGTTCGAGGTCACGCTTTGCAGCTGATGGACAAGACGGCCGACATGCCCTCGAGCGCCCCCGCCCCCCAGCCCGCCAGCCTCTCTTCTGCCGGCCCCACGGTGCGCTGCCCGACCTGTGCAGGCCCCAGCCTGTTCGCACCAGCCAACCGTTTCCGCCCCTTCTGCAGCGAACGCTGCCGCCAGATCGACCTGGGCGCATGGGCCAATGAGGAATTCCGCGTGCCTGCACCGATGCCGCCCGAGGATGCGCCCTTCGGCGATCCTCGCACCGAGCCTTGATCAGGCCCGATCAGGCTTTCGGCTGGCCTGCCTCGTAGAACCCGGCATCGAAAGGCAGCCCGCGTTCCTCGCTCAGCCACTGCAGCACCGGATAGGCACCTGGCAGCACCGGATGCACCTGCAGCGGAAGTTGCTGCCAGGCCATCTGCTGGCCTTCACGCATCTCGAACTCCCCGCTCCAGCGCGTGACCTTGCACCAGTGCAGGCGCACCAGGGCATGCGGATAGTCATGCTCGGTCACCTTCCAGACTTCAGCGGCCGCGATCTCTACGCCCAGTTCCTCTTGCATCTCGCGGCGCAAGGCCTGCTCCACGGTCTCGCCGGCTTCGATCTTGCCGCCCGGAAACTCCCAGTAGCCTGCATACGGCTTGCCCGGCGGACGGCTGGTGATCAGCAACGCGCCATCGGACTCGCGAAGCAGCACGCCGACGGCAACTTCGGTGTGCTTGCGCCGCACTGGTGCCTGCGACTCGGCCGCCTCAGCGCGGGCCTTGGGGGAGATTTCTTTTTCAGTCACTTGATCTTTCGCAAAAAAGTCTGCCCAGCCCAGGGCCAGGCAGCAGGTGCTCAGAGTTCAGCCTCTTCAGCCAACCCCTGGACATCGGCGATGCCGGTCTGGTGCTGACTCGGACGCTCGGCACGGCCCGCATAGTCGCGGGCAAACTGGTGGGCCACGCGACCGCTGCGTGAACCGCGCTCCAGCGCCCAGACCAGAGCCTCCGGGCGTGCCGCCTCGATCGTGGCCTGGTCCAGGCCCAGGGCCTCCAGCCACTGTGCCACCACGCGCAGGTACTCGTCCTGGCTGAACGGGTAGAAGCTCACCCACAGGCCGAAACGCTCGGACAGCGAGATTTTTTCCTCGATCACCTCTCCGGGATGCAGCTCCCCATCCTCGCCGCGCTGGTAGGTCAGATTCTCGGACTGGTACTCCGGCAGCAGATGGCGGCGATTGCTGGTCGCATAGACCAGCACGTTCGGGCTGGCGGCGCTGACCGATCCATCCAGAATGGACTTCATGGCCTTGTAGCCAGGCTCGCCTTCCTCAAAGCTCAGATCGTCGCAATAGATGACGAACTTCTCGGGCCGGCCGGCCACCACATCGACGATGTCGGGCAGGTCGGTCAGATCGGCCTTGTCCACCTCGATCAGGCGCAGGCCCTGCGAAGCAAAAGCATGCAGGCAGGCACGGATCAGCGAGGATTTGCCCGTGCCGCGCGCGCCGGTGAGCAGCACGTTGTTGGCCGTGCGGCCGGTCACGAACTGCTCGGTGTTGCGCGCGATCTTGTCCTTTTGCACATCGATGTTCTGCAGGTCGGACAGTTGCATGGCGCCGACATGGCGCACGGGCTCCAGCAAACCGCAGCCGTTGGCGCGCTTGCGATAGCGCCAGGCGATGGCGGTATTCCAGTCTGCGGGGGATTGCAGCGGCTGGGGCAGGATGGCCTCGATGCGCTGCATCAGCTGCTCGGCGCGCTGCACAAGTTGCAGCAAGGGGGCGGCGACGGCTTCTGTGGGCAATGTCATGGATGTCTCTCGAATACGGATCTCACGGCCACCGACGCTGGATATGCCCGGGAATCGAGATGGATCTCATGCCAACGCCAGAGCTTTTGCGCGCCGGCCGCCATTGAAAGCTGGCAGCAGCCAGGCACAAGGCCTGCGGCTGCCGGCGGCACGGTGGGTGGAGAGTCAGGAGCGGTAGTCGGCGTTGATGCTCACGTAGTCGTGGCTCAGATCGCAGGTCCACACGGTCTGCTCGGCCTGCCCTCGGCCCAGTAGCACGCGCACGATGATCTCCTGCTGCTTCATCACGCGCTGGCCGTCTTCCTCCTGATAGGCAGGGTTGCGGCCGCCATTGACTGCGACATGCACATCGTTCAGGTACAGGTCGATCTTGGTCTGGTCCAGATCGTCGATGCTAGCATAGCCCACCGCCGCAAGGATGCGGCCCAGGTTCGGATCGCTGGCAAAGAACGCCGTCTTGACCAGGGGTGAATGCGCGATGGAATAGGCCACGAGGCGGCACTCGGCCTCGGTCTTGCCACCCTCCACCTTGACGGTGATGAACTTGGTGGCGCCTTCGCCGTCGCGCACGATGGCCTGGGCCAGCAGGCGCGACACATCCAGCAATGCGGCCTTCAGGGTCTGGCCTTCGGCGCTGGTCAGCGAAGTGATCTGCGCATTGCCGGCCTTGTGCGTGGCGACCAGCACGAAGGAGTCGTTGGTCGACGTGTCGCCGTCGATGGTCACGCGGTTGAAAGATCCGTCGGCCAGCTCCTTGACCAGAGGCTGCAGCAGCTCAGGTGCGATGGCGGCGTCGGTGGCCAGAAAGCCCAGCATGGTCGCCATGTTGGGGCGAATCATGCCTGCACCCTTGCTGATGCCGGTAATGCTCACGCGCTTGCCGCCAATGTCCACGGCGCGGCTGAAGGCCTTGGGCAGGGTGTCGGTGGTCATGATGCCTTCGGCGGCCGTGCCCCAGTTGTCGGCCTTGGCTGCTGCGATGGCAGCTGGCAGGCCGGCGGCGATGCGATCCACGGGCAGCTCTTCCATGATCACGCCAGTGGAGAACGGAAGGATCTGCTCGGGCTTGAGCTGCAGCAGCGCAGCCAGATCCGCACAGGTGCGACGTGCGCGCGCCAGTCCGTCAGCGCCGGTGCCGGCATTGGCATTGCCTGTGTTGATGACCATGGCACGGATGGCGCCGGACGTCTGGGCCAGGTGCTCGCGGCTGACCTGCACGGGCGCTGCGCAGAAACGGTTCTGCGTGAACACACCCGCCACCGAAGCGCCCTCGTCGAGCAGGAACACGGACAGGTCCTTGCGGTTGGCCTTGCGCACACCGGCTTCGGTGACGCCGATGCGAACGCCGTTGATCGCCAACAGGTCGGCGTGCACGGGAGCGGAGAGATTCACAGGCATTGAGGGGCTTCCTACAGTGAAAGAAAAACGCGCTCCATTATCGGAACAAACCGGGGCGGCACGTATTTCATCGACCTTAAAAAAGAAAACGGCACGGAGTGCATCCGTGCCGTTTTCCGTGTCTTGCGGCGTCTTACGACGCCGGCCGCATCACGACAGCTTGCCGTGGCACTGCTTGTACTTCTTGCCGCTGCCGCAGGGGCAGGGATCATTGCGGCCCACGCGAGCGCCTTCGGGCAACTCCAGCGGCTCGTCTTCGACGGAGCCACCGATGTCGCCATCCGAGGGAGCGCCATAGGTCATGTGCTCCAGGCTGTGGGCGCTGCGCTGCTCCATGGCCTCGGTGGCCTGCTCCACCTGTTCGCGCGACTGCACCTGCACGGTCATCAGCACGCGCGTGACTTCGGTCTTGACCTGGTCGATGAGCTGGCGGAACAGCTCGAAAGCCTCGCGCTTGTATTCCTGCTTGGGCTGCTTCTGGGCATAGCCACGCAGGTGGATGCCCTGGCGCAGATAGTCCAGCGCGGACAGGTGGTCACGCCAGTTGGTATCAAAGCTTTGCAGCAGCACGGCGCGCTGGAATTGAGTGAAGTTCTCGCGTCCGATCAGCTCAACCTTGGCCTCGAACACTTCACGGGCAGCCTGCAGCACCTTCTCGAGGATCTCCTCGTCGGTGATGGCATGCGCGGACTGCACTTGCGATTGCAGCGGCAGCTGGATGCGCCATTCGCTTTCCAGCGCCTTTTCCAGGCCGGCCAGATCCCATTGCTCTTCCATGGACTCGGCGGGCACGTACTGGCGCACCAGGTCAGACACCACGTCATCGCGCATCACCGTGATCATCTCGTGCAGGTCCGAGGCATCGAGGATCTCGTTGCGCTGCTGGTAGATCACCTTGCGCTGGTCGTTGGACACGTCGTCGTATTCGAGCAGCTGCTTGCGGATGTCGAAGTTGCGGGCCTCGACCTTGCGCTGAGCGCCTTCGATGGAGCGGGTCACGATGCCGGCTTCGATGGCTTCGCCATCGGGCATCTTCAGGCGGTCCATGATGGCGCGCACACGGTCGCCCGCGAAGATGCGCATCAGCGCATCGTCCAGGCTCAGGTAAAAGCGCGAGGAGCCGGGGTCGCCCTGGCGGCCCGAACGGCCACGCAGCTGGTTGTCGATACGGCGAGATTCATGGCGCTCGGTGGCGATGATGCGCAGGCCACCCAGGGCCGAGACCTTGTCGTGCTCGATCTTCCAGTCAGCGCGCATCTGTTCGATGCGCTGCTGGCGTTCGGCTTCGGACAGGGATTCATCGGCCTCGACAGCCGCAACCTGCTTTTCGATGTTGCCGCCCAGCACGATGTCGGTACCACGACCGGCCATGTTGGTGGCGATGGTGATCATGCCGGGACGGCCAGCCTGGGCCACGATGTCGGCCTCGCGCTCGTGCTGCTTGGCGTTGAGCACCTGGTGGGGCAGGTTTTCCTTGTTGAGCAGCTCGTCGATGATTTCCGAGTTCTCGATCGAGGTCGTACCCACCAGCACGGGCTGGCCGCGCTCATGGCATTCGCGGATGTCGCGGATCGCCGCCTCGTACTTCTCGCGCGTGGTTTTGTAGACGCGGTCGAGCTGGTCGTCGCGCTTGCTGGGACGGTTGGGCGGAATCACCACGGTTTCGAGGCCGTAGATTTCCTGGAATTCGTAGGCTTCGGTATCGGCCGTACCCGTCATGCCCGCCAGCTTGCCGTAGAGACGGAAGTAGTTCTGGAAGGTGATCGAGGCCATGGTCTGGTTCTCGGCCTGGATGGTCACACCTTCCTTGGCCTCGACAGCCTGGTGCAGGCCATCGCTCCAGCGCCGGCCCGCCATCAGGCGGCCCGTGAACTCGTCGACGATGACGATCTCGCCGTTCTGCACCACGTAGTGCTGGTCACGGTGGTAGAGATTGTTGGCGCGCAGCGCCGCATACAGATGGTGGACCAGGGTGATGTTGGCCGGGTCGTAGAGCGAGGCGCCCTCGGCAATCATGCCGGCATGGCCCAGCAGGCGCTCGGCGGCTTCGTAGCCCTGGTCGGTCAGGAATACCTGGTGGCTCTTTTCGTCCACCGTGAAGTCGCCGGGCTTGGTCACGCCTTCGCCCGTGCGGGGATCGGCCTCGCCTTCCTGGCGCACCAGGTTGGGCACGATCTTGTTCATGGCCACGTACATGGCCGTGTGGTCCTCTGCCTGACCGCTGATGATCAGCGGCGTGCGGGCCTCATCGATCAGGATGGAGTCCACCTCGTCAACGATGGCGTAGTTGAGCACGCGCTGCACGCGGTCGCCCGACTCGTAGACCATGTTGTCGCGCAGGTAGTCGAAGCCGTATTCGTTGTTTGTGCCGTAGGTGATGTCGCTGTTGTAGGCGGCCTGCTTTTCCTCGCGCGGCATGTTGGGCAGGTTGATGCCCACCGACAGGCCGAGGAAGTTGTACAGCTTGGCCATCCAGGTGGCATCGCGGTTGGCCAGATAGTCGTTCACCGTCACCACGTGAACGCCATTGCCCGACAGTGCGTTCAGGTAGACCGGCAGCGTGGCGGTCAGCGTCTTGCCTTCGCCGGTGCGCATTTCCGCGATCTTGCCGTAGTGCAGTGCCATGCCGCCCAGCAACTGGACGTCGAAGTGGCGCATCTTCATGACACGCTTGGACCCTTCGCGCACCACGGCGAAGGCTTCGGGCAGCAGGTCGTCCAGCGACTCTCCCTTGGCCACACGCTCCTTGAATTCCTGCGTCTTTGCGCGCAGATCCTCGTCGCTGAGCTTCTCGTAGTCGGGCTCCATCGCATTGATGCGAACGACCGTCTTGCGGTATTGCTTGAGAAGCCGATCGTTTCGGCTGCCGAATAGTTTGGTGAGGAAGTTGGTGGCCATGCGAAAAAGACACACCGCCACCCGCTGAAGCGGACTGCGGTGTGCCTGGAATCCCTAGATTGTTGGATTTCAGATGGGGCCGCTCCACCTGCCTGCAAGTACCCTGCTGGAGAACACATGCGGCCGGGCTGAAGCGAGAACCGAACAATTGATTCTAACTGTCTCTGTCCAACCCTCTTCCAGGCAGGCCGACGCATGCGGCCGCAGAGCCCTGAACCCGAATTCCCGGACCCGCGTCGCCCTGCAGATGCTGCTATAACGAGGGTCCCGGCTGGCGCATGCCTACGCTGCCTGACCAGCCTTCAAGCCCATGACCTTCACACGCCGCAACCACGCCGTCACCGCCCTGCACGCTGTCGAGAACTCGCCGACACTGGCCCGGCTCGCCCAGCTCACACGCGACTCCAGCAATCGCCTGACGGCCATCCTGCCCCTGGTGCCGCCGCTGCTGCGCGACAGCCTGCAGGCAGGCCCCATCGAGGGCAGCACCTGGTGCCTGCTGGTGCGCAACAACGCGGCAGCGGCCAAGATACGCCAGCTGCTGCCGGCCATGGCCGCCCACTTGCGCACCAAGGGCTGGGATGTGGCCGAGATCCGCCTCAAGGTCCAGGCCTGACCGGCCACTGAAGAGCGGCTGCTGAAATCGGGGCACGGAAATGAAAAAAGGCCTCCTGAGGAGACCTTCTGGTGCCGGTTGTCGGATTCGAACTGACGACCTACCGCTTACAAGGCGGGTGCTCTACCAACTGAGCTAAACCGGCGAAGCACGCATTCTAGCGCAGAAAAATGCTGCCTCGGACTTTCCCGATGGGGCCAAGCACGCTTGCGGGAGCAACGGCATGCGCGCCGATGCGAAAAACCTACTTGACCAGCTTCAGCGAAGGCCGCGTGCCCGAAGGCGGCGGCGTGCGCGGGGGCTCTTCGTCATCACCTTCGCTGTGGATGCTCACCAGCTGCACCACGCGCTCGTCGGATGCAGGCTCGGCCGGCACCTCAGCGGCGGCGTCCTGTGGCACAGGCTCATCGGACGCCTGCCCGGGCGAAACATCGTTGTCGGCTTCGGCCTCAGGCTCCGGCGCCGGGAAAGCCATGCCTTGCCCGGTCTCGCGTGCGTAGATGGCCATCACCTGCTCCACGGGCACCATGATTTCGCGGGGCTTGCCGCCAAAGCGGGCCGTGAAGCTGATGAAATCATTGCCCATCTGCAGGCCGCTGGTGGCGTCGTAGCTGACGTTGAGCACGATCTCGCCGTCGCGCACGAACTCGCGCGGCACCTGCACATTGCGGTCCACACGCACGGCGATGTGGGGCGTGAAGCCGTTGTCGGTGCACCACTCGTACAGTGCCCGGATCAGGTAGGGGCGGGTGGAAGTTGCTTCGGGGGCAGTCATGACGATCCCAGGAAATGAGTGGTCTGAGTGGTCGGAACACGAAAACGGGCAGGATGGCGACCGGTTGACCGCCTTCCCTGCCCGTGCAATCAGTCGTCAACCGATGCGAATTACTTGCGCATCACCTTCTCGGAAGGCGTCAGCGCTTCGATGTAGGCAGGGCGCGAGAAGATGCGCTCGGCGTACTTGAGCAGCGGGGCGGCGTTCTTGGACACCTCGATGCCGTAGTAGTCCAGGCGCCACAGCAGCGGGGCGATGGCCACGTCCAGCATGGAGAAGTTCTCGCCCAGCATGTACTTGTTCTTGAGGAACACGGGAGCCAGCTGCGTCAGGCGGTCGCGGATGTGGGCGCGGGCCTTCTCGATGGCCTTTTCGTTGCCCTTGACGTTGCGCTCCTCGAGCGTGCTCACGTGGACGAACAGTTCCTTTTCGAAATTCAGCAGGAACAGGCGCACGCGGGCGCGGTCCACCGGGTCGCCGGGCATCAGCTGGGGGTGCGGGAAGCGCTCGTCGATGTACTCGTTGATGATGTTCGATTCGTACAGGATCAGGTCGCGCTCGACCAGGATGGGCACCTGGCCGTACGGATTCATCACGCTGATGTCTTCAGGCTTGCTGAACAGGTCCACATCGCGGATCTCGAAGTCCATGCCTTTTTCGAACAGGACGAAGCGGCAACGGTGTGAAAAGGGGCAGGTCGTTCCCGAATAAAGCACCATCATGGTGGAGGCTCCTAAAAATCAAAAAGAGTGGGTCGCTCGCGGCGCCCACTCTGCACACAGTTCAGCCGCAGCAATTGCTTGCACGGCCTTCTGCAGTCACGGTTTTATTTGACGTCTTTCCAGAACGCGGCGTTGAGGCGCCATGCGATGAAGATGAAGACCGCCAGGAAAAGCAGCACACCCACGCCAATGCGGGTGCGGCTGTTCTGTGCCGGCTCACCCATCCATTGCAGGTAGTTCACCAGATCGCCAACTGCCTGATCGTACTGCACTGCGCTCATGCTGCCAGGAGAGACCTGCTCCCACCCCTTGAAAACCTGGGTCTTCACACCGTGCTCCTCGGCTTCTTCGAAGATGGCGCGGCGCTCGCCCTGCAGTTGCCACAGCGCATGGGGCATGCCTACGCTGGGGAAGGCCAGATTGTTCCAGCCCGTGGCCTTGGTGTCGTCGCGGTAGAAGGTGCGCAGGAAGGTGTAGAGGTAGTCGGCGCCCGTGCCGTTGTGGCCGGCACGCGAACGTGCGATCACCGTCAGGTCCGGAGGATTGGCGCCGAACCACTCCTTGGCTTCCTTGGGGTTGATGGCCGCCTTCATGGTCTCGCCGACCTTATCGGTGGTGAAAAGCAGGTTGTCCTTGATTTCCTGCTCGGTCAGCCCGATGTCCTGCAGCCGGTTGAAGCGCATGAATGCGGCCGAGTGGCAGCTCAGGCAGTAGTTGACGAACAGCTTGGCGCCGTTTTGCAGCGATGCCGTGTCATTCGTCTTGCCCGGGGCCTTGTCCCAGGCGATGCCGCCTTCGGCAGCCTGTGCACCGGTCACGATGCCCAGGGCCGCGATCAACGTGAGAATCAGTTTCTTCATTGTTGTTCTCTCCAGCTTCAGTGCGGCTTGAACGTCACACGATCGGGAACGGGTTTTGTCTTGCCCAGACGGCTCCACCAGGGCATCAGCAGGAAGAAGCCGAAGTAGAACAGCGTTCCGACCTGGGACACGCGCTCGCCGATGGGCGAAGGCGGCTGCACGCCGAGATAGGCCAGGATCACGAAGTTGATTACGAAGATGCCGTAGAGATACTTGTGCCAGCTCGGGCGGTAGCGGATGGACTTGACCGGGCTGCAATCGAGCCAGGGCAGCGCGAACAGGATGATCACGGCACCGCCCATCACCACCACACCCCAGAACTTGGCATCGATGGACAGCATCATGGCGATGACACCCAGGGCCACGATGGCGACCACACCCTTGACGGCGGCCGGCAGGCGCGACTTGAGCACGCCAAAGCCCGCACCCAGCACCACGCAGGCGATGAGCACGTACATCATCTCGCTGGTGATGGCACGCAGCATCGAGTAGAACGGCGTGAAGTACCAGACCGGCGCAATGTGCGAAGGCGTCTTCAGCGGATCGGCCGGGATGAAGTTGTTGTACTCCAGGAAGTAGCCGCCGAACTCGGGCGCGAAGAACACCACGGCCGAGAACAGGAACAGGAACACCGTCACGCCGAAGATGTCGTGCACCGTGTAGTAGGGATGGAAGGGAATGCCGTCCAGCGGATGGCCCTTGGCGTCCTTGGGCGCGTTGGGGCCCTTGATCTCGATGCCATCCGGGTTGTTGGAGCCCACATCGTGCAGCGCCAGCAAGTGGGCCACGACCAGGCCCAGCAGCACCAGGGGCACGGCGATCACGTGGAAGCTGAAGAAGCGGTTGAGCGTGGCATCGCCCACCACGTAGTCGCCACGGATCAGCAGCGCCAGGTCAGGGCCGATGAAGGGAATCGCCGAGAACAGGTTCACGATCACCTGGGCGCCCCAGTACGACATCTGGCCCCAGGGCAGCAGGTAGCCCATGAAGGCCTCGGCCATCAGCACCAGGAAGATGGCGCAGCCGAAGATCCAGACCAGTTCGCGCGGCTTGCGGTACGAACCGTACAGAAGACCGCGGAACATGTGCAGATAGACGACGACGAAGAAGGCCGACGCACCCGTGGAGTGCATGTAGCGGATCAGCCAGCCCCAGGGCACATCGCGCATGATGTACTCCACCGAGGCGAACGCCTTCTCGGCGTCCGGCTTGTAGTGCATCACCAGGAAGATGCCGGTGACGATCTGGATCACCAGCACCAGCAGCGCCAGCGAGCCGAAGATGTACCAGAAGTTGAAATTCTTCGGAGCGTAGTACTCCGACATGTGCACGCGATAGGCGTCGAAAGCCGTGGGAAAACGGTTCTCGAACCAGTTCGTGAGCTTGGCGCCGGCGGGCGCATTCGGATCGATGTCCTTGAATTCGTGGGCCATTGTTCTTGTCTCCCTCAAGCCTTGTCTTCACCAATGAGGAGCTTGGTCTCCGACAGGTACATGTGCGGCGGCACCTGCAGGTTGTCGGGAGCCGGCTTGTTCTTGAAGACACGGCCAGCCATATCGAAGGTCGAGCCATGGCAGGGGCACAGGAAGCCGCCCTTCCAGTCGCTGGGCAGCGAGGGCTGGGCGCCCGGCTGGAACTTGTCGGAAGGCGAGCAGCCCAGATGCGTGCAGATGCCGACGACGACCAGCACTTCGGGCTTGATCGAGCGGGCCTCGTTCATCGCATAGGGCGGCGTGAACTCTTCAGGGTGGCGCTTGGATTGGGGATCGGCCAACTGGCTGTCCAGTTCGGGCAGCTCCTTGATCTGGTCAGGCGTGCGCTTGATGATCCAGACGGGCTTGCCGCGCCACTCGACCGTGAGCTTCTCGCCGTCCTTGAGGGCGGAGATATCGACCTCCACTGCAGCCCCGGCGGCTTTGGCCTTCTCGGATGGCTGGAAGGTGCTCACGAACGGGACGGCTGTCGCCACGCCGCCCACCGCACCAGCGCACGCCGACGTGATGATCCACGTCCGCTTGCTGGAGTCGATTGGAGTGTCACTCATGGGGTTCCTCGAACTACGTCGCTTGAGTTGGGGTCAACAATAAATTGTAGCGGGGCGAGTATGGTTATTCCATGCTGCTTGTGCCGTTGACAGGCTCCAAAGCCGCGCAATACTGCGCTATCTCAAACTCTTTCCAGATGGAGCCAGCCATGGGCATGATGCAGGAATTTCGTGAGTTCGCAGTTAAGGGAAACGTGGTAGATCTCGCCGTGGGCGTCATCATTGGTGGAGCGTTTGGCAAAATCGTCGATTCCGTGGTAAACGACCTGATCATGCCGGTCGTGGGCCTGGTTTTCGGCAAGCTGGACTTCTCCAATCTGTTCGTCGTGCTGGGCAGCGTACCCCCCGGAACGGCGATGACGCTCGATGCGCTCAAGAAGGCCGGCGTCCCCGTATTTGCCTATGGAAACTTCATCACGGTGGCAGTGAACTTCATCATCCTGGCCTTCATCATTTTCATGATGGTCAAGCAGATCAACCGCCTGCGCCGCGAGGCACCGGCAGCCCCCGCTCCCGCGCCCGTCACCCCCGAAGACATCGTGCTGCTGCGCGAGATTCGCGACAGCCTCAAGCGCTGAAATCCGTGTTTTGACGCAAATCAAAACGCCCGTGGCATGGTTGCCACGGGCGTTTTCCATTACTGCGAATTCCCGATGCTTGGGCTAGCCATTCAAGCCGCCAATTTGCGCGCCATTCGCACGGCCTCAATCAGGCTTCCGGCCTCTGCAACACCCTGCCCCGCAATATCGAAAGCCGTGCCGTGATCCGGACTGGTGCGTACCAGCGGCAGCCCCAATGTGACATTCACGCCTTTTTCCACGCCCAGGTACTTCACGGGAATCAGTCCCTGGTCGTGGTACATGGCCAGCACCGCGTCGAACTCGCCGGGATGGCCGGGCGCATTGCGGGCGCGCATGAACACCGTATCGGGCGCAAAAGGCCCGTGGGCGTCCAGGCCCTCGGCGCGCGCCTGGGCGATGGCCGGGGCAATGATCTCCACCTCCTCGCTGCCGAACAGGCCGCCCTCGCCCGCATGCGGGTTCAGCCCTGCCACACCGATCCGCGGCGGGCGGCCCAGGCTGCGAGACAGGGCCTCATGCGTGATGCGCAAGGTCTGCAGCAGGTTGTCCTTCGTTACCGCATCGATCGCCTTGCGCAGCGAGGTATGGATGCTGACCAGCACCGTGCGCAGCTCATCGTTGGCCAGCATCATGCGCACCGGCATGTGCGACAGCTCCACGCCCGCGTGCCGGGCCGCCTCGAATTGCAGCAATTCCGTGTGGCCGGGGAAGTCCACGCCTGCGGCATGCAGCGCCTCCTTGTGCAGCGGCGCCGTCACCAGAGCCGCGATCTCGCCGCGCAAGGTAGCCCGCGCAGCCCAGACCACGCAGCGCGCGGCCGCGTCACCGGCGCTGGCGCTCACCTGCCCCCAGGGCGCAGGACCGGGCAGCCCGGGCAGCTCCAGCAAAGGGATGCAATGGGGCGGCACCTGCCACAGTTGCCCAGCCGACTCGATGACGGCCACGGGCATGGGAATGGCGTTGTCGCCATCGCGCGCACGCGCCGCCACGGCGGCTGCCCGGCGCAGCGTCTGCAACTCGCCGACGACGAAGCAGCCGCGCATCTGCTCGGGCGCGTCCATGAACGCCTTGGCAATGGTCTCGGGCCCCACCCCGGCAGAGTCGCCCTGGGTGATGGCCATCAAGGCCGTGGACTGTGTGGAATCAGGCATTTTCAGTATCCGGATCAGGCAAGCCGGGCATTCGCGCCGCGCTTGCAGCAAAAGGCCTCGCCCCCTGGGCGGGCCAATAGTGGGCCACTAACAGGCCAGCATCAGGCCGGATTGTCGATCTCGATGAAACGGTGCTCCAGCCCCAGCTCCAATGCCACCTGGCCCGCCAGGGCCGGCGCGCCGTAGCGCTCCGTGGCATGGTGGCCTGCCGCCAGGAAGGCCACGCCCGTTTCCCGGGCCAGATGCGCCTGCGGCTCGGAAATCTCGCCCGTGATGAAGGCATCGGCCCCAGCGGCAATCGCGGCCTCGAAGAAACCTTGCGCGCCGCCCGTGCACCAGGCAATGCGGCGAATGGGGTGATTGGGGCGCAGGCGCTCTCCCCCCACGCAGACAGGCGTGCGCCCCAGCGCCTGCTCCACATGCCTGCCCAACGCAGCCGCATCGGCAAAATCCGCTGCCGCCATCCAGCCCAGGTTCTGCTCGCCAAACGTTGCCTGGCCCTCAAGCCCCAGTTGCAGGCCCAGCTGCGCGTTGTTGCCCCACTGCGGATGGGCATCCAGCGGCAGATGGTAGGCAAAGAGATTGATGTCGTGGGCCAGCAGCAGGCGGATGCGCTCCTTGAGCCAGCCCGTGATGCGGCCATCCATGCCGCGCCAGAACAGGCCGTGGTGCACGAAGATGGCATCGGCCTGCGCCTCGATGGCCGCCTCGATCAGCGCGCGGCTGGCCGTCACCCCGCTGACGATGCGGCGGATCTCGCCGCGCCCCTCCACCTGCAGGCCGTTGGGACCATAGTCCTTGAAGCGCTCGGGCTGCAGCAAACCGTCGAAGTGGGCCAGGAGTTCTTGTCGCGTGGTGCTCATGAAAGGATTGTCAGCGATCCATGCGGCGCCCAGGAAAAAGGGCAGCCATGCTGCCCTCATTCCACTGCCAAGCTCAGCCGCGCCTGGGTTGCCAACCACGGCAGGCCAGGGGCCAGAAGCCGATGGCCGCGCCCAGGATGCCCATGGCCGCCACATAGTGCGCAGGCGCCATCACATCAACCTGCTGCCACACGGACACCAGCATGGGCGTCATGCCGCCGAACACCGCATAGGCCATGTTGTATGCAAAGGACAGGCCCGTGAAACGCACCTCGGCCGGGAAAGCGCGCACGCCCACCACCGGCAGCAGCGCAATGCTGCCCACGAAAAAGCCCACCAGCGCATAGCTCCACACCAGCGAGGACGCCGTGCCCGGCAGGTTCAGATAGAACGCATAGGCCGTCACCGTCATGCCCAGCCAGCCCGTGACCATGGCCACACGCGTGCCCATCCGGTCGGACAGCCAGCCCCAGAACACGCAGCCCAGCGTCAGCGTCACCGTGGCCACGGCATTGGCCTTCATGGCCAGGGCCGCGTCGATGTGGAAGACCTTTTGCAGATAGGCCGGAGTGAACAGCACCACCACCACGATGGCCGTGGACAGCACCCAGGTCATCAGCGCCACCAGCACGCAGGCCTGGCGGTGGTCGCGCACGATGGTCTTGAGCGGCAGTTCGCGGTCGGCCTGCTTGCGCGCCATCAGCTCCTGGAAGATGGGTGTCTCGTGCAGGAACTTGCGCAGGTAGACCGACACCAGGCCGAACACGCCGCCCAGGATGAAGGGCATGCGCCAGGCCCAGTCGTGGATCTCCTCGGCGCTGTAGGTGCTGTTGAGCCAGACACCGATGATGGAGCCCAGGAAAATGCCGCCCGTGATGCCCGAAGTCAGCGAGCCGATGGCAAAGCCGTAGTGGCGCGCCGGCGCATGCTCGGCCACGAAGACCCAGGCGCCCGGCATCTCGCCGCCAATAGCCGCGCCCTGCAGCACGCGCATGGCCAGCAGCAAAATCGGCGCGGCAATGCCGATGGAGGCATAGGTGGGCAGCAGGCCGATCACCAGCGTGGGCACGGCCATCAGGAAGATGGACAGCGTGAACATCTTCTTGCGGCCCAGGATGTCGCCAAAGTGCGCAATCAGAATGCCGCCGATGGGCCGGGCCAGGTAGCCCGCCGCAAAAATGCCCAGCGTCTGCAGCTGGCGCAGCCAGTCCGGCATCTCGGCCGGGAAGAACAGCTTGCCGATGACATTGGCGAAGAAAACGAAAACGACGAAGTCGTAGAACTCCAGGGTGCCCCCCAGGGCCGACAGGCCCAGGGTCTTGTAGTCCTGTCGGTTGAGAGGACGTGCGGTCGCAACAGCAGGGGCCATGCCCGGCTGCGCTTGGTCAAGCGTAGTCATGGTTTTTTTCCAGGGATCGAACAGCAGGACGGCGCGGTGGATGCCACGGCAACGGATGGGCGTGCGGCGGCAGATCGTTCTGCAAGACTTCGGGATCGGAGGACTTGGCTCTCTCTTGGGGCCGGCTTGTGAGCCGGCGCAACAGCGAACGCGGCGTGGCGCAGTCGTCGGGGGATTCTAGGGTTTGTACTGTAGCTGTGTGGGGAGCGCGGCTTTGGTGCTCGCCCGCCGGCCCACCGCCCCGCTCACGACATGCCTCACAATGGGGCCTTGTACTCCCGCACAGAACACCACACTTCATGAAACGCACCTGGCTGCTGTTTTCGCAGGCTGTCACCATCCTGGTGGCTGCCTACTTCGTCGTTGCCACCCTGCAGCCGGACTGGCTGCGCCGCGGCGCCGTGCGCAGCAACGCGGGCATTGCGTTGCTGGAGGCGCCGGCCACGCCCGTCGGAGAAGTCAGCCCGGGCAGCTTTGCACCTGCGGCCAAGAAGGCAGCGCCGGCCGTGGTGAGCATCAACACCAGCAAGGCGGTACGGCATCCGCGCAGCAACGATCCGTGGTTCCAGTTCTTCTTCGGCGACCAGGGCACGCAGGAGCAGGCAGGCCTGGGCAGCGGCGTGATCATCAGCCCGGACGGCTACATCCTGACCAACAACCATGTGGTCGAGGGCGCCGATGACATCGAGGTCACGCTGACCGACAGCCGCCAGGCCAAGGCCCAGGTGATCGGTACCGATCCCGAGACCGACCTGGCCGTGCTCAAGATCGCCCTGGACAAGCTGCCCGTCATCGTTCTGGGCAATTCCGACCAGATCGACGTGGGCGACCGCGTGCTGGCCATCGGCAACCCCTTCGGCGTGGGCCAGACGGTGACCAGCGGCATCGTCAGTGCCCTGGGCCGCAGCCAGCTGGGCATCAATACCTTCGAGAACTTCATCCAGACCGATGCGGCCATCAACCCCGGCAATTCGGGCGGCGCGCTGGTGGATGCCAGCGGCAATCTGCTGGGCATCAATACCGCCATCTATTCGCGCTCGGGCGGCAGCATGGGCATCGGCTTTGCGATTCCCGTGTCCACGGCCAAGCTGGTGCTGGACGGCATCGTCAAGGACGGCCGCGTGGTGCGCGGCTGGATCGGCGTGGAGCCCAATGAGCTGTCGCCGGAGCTGGCAGAGACCTTTGGCGTGAAGGCCGACTCCGGCGTGATCATCACCGGCGTGCTGCAGGCAGGCCCCGCTGCCCAGGCCGGCATGCGCCCGGGCGATGTGATCGTGCAGGTGGGCGACAAGCCCATCCGCAATGTGTCCGAGCTGCTGACCGCCGTGGCCGCGCTCAAGCCCGGCGAGGCCGCGAAATTCGATGTGCGCCGGGGCGAAGGCCCCGTGGAGCTGCAGATCACCCCGGGCCTGCGCCCTTCGCAGTCGGCACAGCGCATGCAGCGCCGCTGACCCGGCCCCCCGCCCCAACGAAAAAAGCGCCTGTTCACAGGCGCTTTTTCATTGCAGGGCCGGTGCTGAGCTACAGCTTGTGCAGGCGCTGGGCCGCGCGCCATTGCGCGCCGGGCGCCACATGCACGGGCGCATCGATGGCGGCGGCCTCCACGCACAGCATCTGCCGCCACCCCTGCGGCGGCATGTCGGGCAGACGTTCACACAGCGCGGGGCCGGGGTTCCAGACCACAGTCTCGCTCCAGGCGGCATCCTGCGAGATCCGCAAGCCGCCGCCAAGTGCGGCCAGCTCCATGGCGTTCCCGGGCCGGGGGTAGACGCGATCGAGCTCTTCGCCAAAGCGCACGTCACCGTGCTGCGTGGGATGGGTGTCGGCCACGGCATCCCAGTAAGGCAGGCCGTCAAGGCCTTGCAGCCGGCATTGCTCCACGTCCGCCACGCGCAGGTAGCTGTGCAAGGCGGCAGTGAAAGCCAAAGGCGTGTCGCCCCGGTTGTGCACTACCAGCTCCACGTCAAGCCGGCCGGGCAACAGCGTCACCTCCAGCCAGGTCTCGAAGGAATGCGGCCAGACGGCGCGCGTCTGCGGCGTGTCGGCGAGCCTGAGCCGCAGGAACAAGCCATCGCCGGCAAGAACCTCGGCCTGTGCTGCATCAGCCTGCCACGGCAGGGTGCGCGCAAAGCCGTGCTTGACCAGCGGGCCGCGTTGGTTGAACTGGGGAAAGCAGACCGGAATGCCGCCGCGTATGGGTGTGTGGCCGTCATGGGCGGCATGAGGGCTCAGGAACAGTTGCTCCTCGCCACCTGCCTGCCAGGACAGCAGTTGCGCCCCCTGCAAGGCCACCAGGGCAGCATCGCCGCAGGCCAGGCGCAGGCGGATGGCGGGCAGGCCCTGCCATGCATCAGCGCAGGCGCCGGGAGCTTGCGCGGCCGCAGGTAAAGCTGTTACTGCGGGAAAGGAAGATGTAACTTTCATGCTTGAATATAGCCTTTCCCCCGCCCAGCCTTCCTCTGTCATGCAACGCTCCCACGCTCCCTCTCCTCTTGTCCTGCGACTCGGCATGCTCGCCCTGGCCGCCTCCTTGGCTTCCTGCGGCGGAGGCGGTGGTGGTGACAGCAGCGCTGGCGGCGGCACCGGGGGCGATGGCGGCGGCACCGGCCAGCCCGGAGTGACCTCGGTCACCGTGCAATGGACGGCCCCTGCCGCCAGGGATGTGGTGACTGCAGGCTCGGCACTGACCCTGCGCGCAGGTGTTCTCGCAGATGGCGTGAATGCCGCCGATGGAACCGTGGTGAGCTTCAGCGCAGCCACAGGCGTCAGCACCTCGGCGCTGACCAGCTCCGGCGTGGCAACTGCCTCCCTGACCGGCGCCATGCCGGGCCGCCAGCAGGTGCAGGCCAGCGCCACCGTGGGAAGCCGCACGGGCAGCGCTTCGCAGACCTTCTATCTGCGCCCGGCTCCTGCGCCGCTGCGGGTGCTGGTGCCTGCGTATTTCTATCCCACGGGCGCGGGGGCCACGGCCTGGAATGCGCTGACGGCCAGCGCACAGGCGAATCCGACCGTGCAGATGACGGCCATCCTGAACCCGGCCAACGGCATTTTCAGTGGCCCGGATGCGAACATCACGCGCGCCGCAACCGCTTTTGCCAACGCGGGCGGGCAGTTGGTGGGCTATGTGAGCTCCAGCTATGGCACGGGCACGAGATCGCTGGCCAGCATCCAGACCAATATCGACAACTATTTCACGCACTACGGCGCAGGCCTGGTCAAGGGCTTCTTCATTGACGAGATGGCGGCCACCGCCAACCGGCTGGACTTCTACCGCAGCATCTACCAGTACATCAAGGCCAAGAATCCCGACCTGATCGTGATCGGCAATCCGGGCCTCGTGCCCGTGGCCGGTTATGCCGATGTGGCCGATGTGCTGACCACGTTCGAGGGCAAGGGCTCCACGTACGCCACCTACGATCCGCGCACGACCAGTTTCGATTGGCTGTACGGGCTGGCCAATAGCCACCAGGCCTCGCTGGTGCACAACGTGTCGGGCTGCGCGGCCATGCAGACGGCCGTGCAGTCGGCCGCCTCGGCACGCTACCAGGCGGGATGGATCTATGTGACCCAGCTGGAGTTCGAGCCCAGCACCGGCGTGGGCAACCCCTGGGCCGGGCTGCCGAATTACTGGGATGCCTTTGTGCAGACCGTGCGCGCCACCAATGCCGGGCAAGCCCTTCCCGCCTGCTCGTAGAGGCCGCTTGAAACCCCGGCGCTGAATGCAGCGCGGGCGCCTGTCAGGGACAGGCGCCCGCGAATATCGAGAAGGCGCAGGCCGCTCAGGCCGTGAGTTCGTCGGCGCGAGCCTGCGCTGCGGCGAAGTCGAGATCGCCCGAGTAGATGGCGCGACCGCAGATCACGCCCTCGATGCCTTCGTCCTCGACCTTGCACAGCGCCTCGATGTCGGCCATGCCCGCCAGGCCACCCGAGGCGATGACGGGGATCTTCAGCGATTGGGCAAGATTGACGGTGGCATCGATGTTGATGCCCGTGAGCATGCCGTCGCGGCCGATGTCGGTGTAGATGATGGACTCCACGCCCCAGTCCTCGAAGCGCTTGGCCACCGAGTGCACGTCCTGGCCCGTGAGCTTGCTCCAGCCGTCGATGGCGACCTTGCCGTCCTTGGCGTCGAGTCCGACGATCACATGGCCGCCGAAGGCGCTGCAGGCGTCCTGCAGAAAGCCGGGGTTCTTCACGGCAGCGGTGCCGATGATCACGTAGCTGATGCCGGCATCTATGTATTTCTCGATGGTGTCCAGGTCACGGATGCCTCCGCCGAGCTGCACCGGAATCCGGCCGTCCACCTCTTTGAGGATGGCCTTGATGGCCGCAAGGTTCTTGGGCTGGCCCGCAAACGCGCCATTGAGGTCCACCAGGTGCAGGCGGCGCGCGCCGGCGTCGAGCCAGCGGCGGGCGATGATGGCCGGGTCTTCGCCGAACGTGGTCGACTGGTCCATATCACCCTGGATGAGGCGTACGCAGTGGCCGTCCTTGAGGTCGATGGCAGGAATGAGCAGCATGATGGTTTGCGAGCAATGAAGGCCTGGGATTCAGCGGCCGGTGCGGGGAAGAAAAGGGGATTCAGGGCTTCCAGCCCAGAAAGTTGCGGAACAGGGCCAGGCCCTGGTCAGCGCTTTTTTCGGGGTGAAACTGCGTGGCGAAAATATTATCGCGCGCGATGGCGCAGGCAAAGCGCCTGCCGTAGTCAGCCTGCGCAGCGCAATGCTGCGGCTGCTGCACCACGGCATAGAAACTGTGCACGAAGTAGTAGAAGCTGTCTTCGGGAATTCCACGCCACAGCGGGTGGGCATGGCCGGCGTTGTGCGTCTGGTGCACGCGGTTCCAGCCCATCTGCGGAACCTTGAAGCGGCTGCCATCGGCCTGGGTGCGGCCCGCCAGATCGAACTTGCGCACGTTGCCGGGGATGAGGCCCAGGCCGGGCACGTCACCCTCGTCGCTGTGGTCCAGCAGCATCTGCATGCCCACGCAGACGCCGAACAGGGGCTTGTTGGCAGCGGCATGCAGCACGGCTTCCTGCAGGCCGGATTCGCGCAGCTCGCGCATGCAGTCGGGCATGGCGCCCTGGCCCGGCAGCACGACGCGGTCGGCGGCCAGGACCACCTCGGGATCGGAGGTCACAACGACCTGCCAGCCGGAATCGGCGGCGGCCGTGCGCACGGCCTGTGAAACCGAGCGCAGATTGCCCATGCCGTAATCGACGACGGCGACGGTGTTGTCAGTCAAACTCATAGCGTGTGGCGCGTGTTCTGTCGGATTTTCGGCGGGATTGCCCGGTCAGATCAAGTTCTGGCCGATGCCAATCGCTTCTCTTTACAGAGCGCCCTTGGTCGAGGGGATGACGCCGGCCATGCGCTCGTCATGCTCCAGCGCAAAGCGCAGGGCGCGTGCGAAGGCCTTGAAGATGGTCTCGCACTGGTGGTGGGCATTGAAGCCCTTGAGGTTGTCGATGTGCAGGGTCACGCCCGCATGGTTGACGAAGCCCTGGAAGAATTCGTAGACCAGCTGGGTGTCGAGCTGGCCGATGCTGCCGGCCGTGAATTTCACGTCCATGTGCAGCCCGGGACGGCCCGAGAAATCGATGACCACGCGGCTCAGGGCCTCGTCCAGCGGCACATAGGCGTGGCCGTAGCGGCGGATGCCCTTCTTGTCGCCCACGGCCTTGGCGAAGGCCTGGCCCAGGGTGATGCCGATGTCCTCCACCGTGTGGTGGCCGTCGATGTGCAGGTCGCCCTCGCACTCGATGTCCAGGTCGATCAGGCCGTGGCGCGCGATCTGGTCGAGCATGTGATCCAGAAAGCCGATGCCCGAGTGCAGGCTGGCCTTGCCCGTGCCGTCCAGGTTGATGGCGACCTTGATCCGGGTCTCGGCGGTGTTGCGCTGCACTTCGGCGGTGCGTGCGGGGACTGCATTGCTCATAGGGATTCCTTCAGGGCCGCCAGCATCTGGGCGTTTTCTTCGTGGGTGCCCACGGTCAGGCGCAGGCAATTGGCCAGCAGCGGGTGCATGGCACTGACGTTCTTCACCAGCACGCCCCGGGCCTTCATCTCGGCCTGGGCACGCGCGGCATCGCGCACGCGCAGCAAGACCATGTTGGCCTCGGATGGCCAGATCTTTTCCACACCCGGCAGCGCGGTCAGCGCGTCGATCAGCGGCTGGCGCTCGGCGCGGATGGCCACGGCCTGCTGCGCATACAGCGCCTCGTGCTCCAGCGCGAAGATGGCCGTCTCGCAGTTGAGCACGCTGATGTTGTAGGGCGGGCGCACCTTGTCGATCTCGCCGACGATGGCGGCCGGGCCGATCAGGTAGCCCAGGCGCGCACCGGCCAGGCCGAACTTGCTGAGCGTGCGCATCAGCAGCACATGGGCGTTGCGGGCCGGGTCGGCGCGCATGTTCTCTGCCCAGCTGCGGCGGGCGAAGGGCTGGTAGGCCTCGTCCATGACGACCAGGCCGCCGATGGCGCCGACCGCGTCGATCACGGCCTGCACATCGGCCTCGGCCCAGAGCGTGGCCGTGGGATTGTTGGGATAGGCGATATAGGTGATGGCGGGGCGGTGCTCGGCAATGGCGGCGCGCATGGCGGGCACGTCCAGCTCGAAGTCGGCCGTCAGGTCGACCCCCACAAAGTCCAGGCCCTGCAGCCTGGCGCTCATGGGATACATGACGAAGCCCGGCATGGGCGCCAGCATGGTGGCGCGGCCCTCGGCGTGGGGCTGGGCACAGGCCAGGGCCAGCAGCGTGATGATCTCGTCCGAGCCATTGCCCAGCAGGACGGCGCTGCCGGCCGGCGCCTGCGCGTAGCGGGCCAGCATGTCCTTGAGCACTTCCTGGCGCTCGCCAGGGTAGCGGTTGATCTCCAGCCGGCCCAGGCGCTCGCCCAGCGCGGCCTGCAGCTCGGGTGGCAGTCGGAAGGGGTTCTCCATCGTGTCCATCTTGAGCAGGCCTTGCGAGGGCTGCACATGGTAGGCATGCATGGAGCGGACATCGGCGCGGATGCGCTCCAGGGCCAGGGCCTGAACCTGCGGAATGGAAGCTGTCATGGCATGCACACTTTCACGAGTCAGTGGGGGAAGAAATCCATCAGCGAAGCCGCTCAGGCCTGCTGCTGCGGCGGCGCCTGGTGCAGCGGGTGCACCATGGCGACGCCGCCAAACTGGGCGCCGTGCGGCAGGTGCAGGGTCAGCATCTGCTCGCAGCCGCTGTGCTGGGCACAGGCCACGGCCAGACAGTCGCCAAAGGCCAGCTGGTGGCGCGATTGCACGGCCCAGGCGGTCTCCAGCGTGGCGGCATCGGTCTTCCAGGGCGTCCAGGTCTGGTAGCGGCGGATGGCGGCGCGCGCATCGCCCTGCGGCAAAGGCTGGGCGGCCGTGGTGACCTGTTCATAGAACTCGCACAGCGACTGGCTGCCGGTGCGCCCGCTGCGCGTGCGCCACAGCAGGTCCAGCCACTGCAGCACGGCGGCATGCAAGGCGCCCTGCCCCGTGTCTTCGGCAGCGACCAGCACGGAGGTATCGACGAAGACGGTGTTCATGCCTGGCCCTCGCGGCGCAGCGCGGCACTGCGCTGGGCGGGCTGCGTGGATGACGGCTGGCCGCCGTCCCAGCCGCGCTCGTCGGTGCGCCAGGCCAGGTAGGCGCGCTCGTAGGCGTCCTCGCGGCGCTGCATCTCGGCCATGAAGTCGCCCACCATGCGCGAGACGCTGGTGCCGCGGCGCGCGGCCTCGATGCGCGCCCATTCGAGCACGCTGTCTTCGACGGTGATGGTGAGGTTCTTCACAGGGTGCAAGTCTACACGAAATTCGTGCTCCACTGATTTCGTGTCGATTCTTGACATACTTGCTCTAGCGTTCAGGCAGCAAAAAGCGCCGCCCCTTTCGGTGACGGCGCCTTCGTCCAATAGGAAGCGAGTGTCTACTTCAGGCGCATTTCGGCCGCGCGCGCATGGCCTTGCAGGCCTTCGCCATGCGCCAGCACCGAGGCGATGCGGCCCAGGGTCTGGGCGCCCTGCTCGCTGACCTCGATGAGGCTGGATCGTTTCTGGAAGTCATAGACCCCCAGCGGCGAGGAAAAGCGCGCCGTGCCGCTGGTGGGCAGCACATGGTTGGGGCCGGCACAGTAGTCGCCCAGGCTTTCGCTGGTGTAGGCCCCCAGGAAGATGGCGCCTGCATGGCGCAGCAGCGGCTCCCACTGGTGGGGATCGTTGCTGGAGACTTCCAGGTGCTCTGGCGCGATGCGGTTGCTGATGGCGCAGGCCTCCTGCATGTCGCGCGTGAGGATGAGGGCACCCCGGTCGCTCAGGCTCTTGGCGATGATGGCGCGCCGCGGCATCTCGGGCAGCAGGCGGTCGATCTCGCGCTGGACGGCGGCGATGTAGTCGGCATCCGGGCACAGCAGGATGCTCTGCGCCAGCTCGTCATGCTCGGCCTGGCTGAACAGGTCCATGGCCACCCAGTCGGGCGGCGTGCTGCCGTCGGCCAGCACCAGGATTTCACTGGGGCCGGCAATCATGTCGATGCCCACGGTGCCGAACACCCGCTTCTTGGCGCTGGCCACATAGGCATTGCCGGGGCCGGTGATCTTGTCCACCTTGGGGATGGTGGCCGTGCCGTAGGCCAGGGCCGCCACGGCCTGGGCACCGCCGATGGTGAAGCCGCGCGTGACGCCCGCCACATAGGCGGCAGCCAGCACCAGGGCATTCTTCTCGCCGCGCGGCGTGGGCACGACCATGATGATTTCCTGCACGCCAGCCACGTGGGCGGGAATGGCATTCATCAGCACGCTGGACGGATAGGCCGCCTTGCCGCCGGGCACATAGATGCCCACGCGGTCCAGCGGCGTGACCTTCTGGCCCAGCAGGGTGCCATCGGCGTCGCGGTAGCTCCAGCTCTCGCCGCTGGCGCGCTTTTGTGCCTCGTGGTAGGTGCGCACGCGCTGGGCGGCGGCCGTCAGCGCATCGCGCTGCTCATCGCCCAGGCTGTCGAAGGCGGCCTTGAGCTCGGCCTGCGTCAGCTCCAGCGCTGCCATGCCGTCCACCTGCAATCCGTCGAAGCGCGCCGTGTACTCCAGCACGGCCGCATCGCCGCGCTTTTGCACATCGGCCAGGATGTCGGCCACGCGCTGCTCGATGGCCGCGTCCGTGTCCGCCGACCAATGCAGGCGCTGCGCAAAATCGTGTTCGAAGTTGGCGTCAAGCGTGGACAGGCGGGCGGGAGCGGCTTGGTATTCCATGGTGCAGAGGGCTTCAGTCTTGGGGAATGGCCGATGCGAAGGCATCGATGATCTTGCGCAGAGGGGCCTGCTTGAGCTTGAGCGAGGCCTGGTTGACCACCAGGCGCGAGCTGATCTCCATGATGGGCTCGACCTCGACCAGGTCATTGGCCCTGAGCGTGTTGCCGGTGGACACCAGGTCGACGATGGCGTCGGCCATGCCGGTCAGCGGGGCCAGTTCCATGGAGCCGTAGAGCTTGACCATGTCCACGTGCACGCCCTTGGTGGCGAAGAAGTTGCGCGCGATCTCGGGATACTTGGTGGCGATGCGCAGACGGGCGCCCTGCTTGACGGCCAGCGCGTAGTCGAAGCCGTTGCGCACGGCGACGCTGACGCGGCAGCGCGCGATCTTCAGGTCCAGGGGCTGGTACAGGCCCTGGGCACCATGCTCGATCAGGGAGTCCAGGCCGGCCACGCCGAGGTCGGCGCCGCCGTACTGCACGTAGACCGGCACGTCGGAGGCGCGCACCAGCACCACGCGCACGTGGCTCTGGTTGGTCTCGAAGATCAGCTTGCGCGACTTTTCAATGTCTTCGGTGACCGAGATGCCGGCAGCGGCCAGCAGCGGCACGGTTTCGTCGTAGATGCGGCCCTTGGACAGGGCAATCGTGATGGTCATTGGGAAACTCTTTCGATGTCGGCACCCAGGCCGCGCAGCTTGTCTTCCATGCGATCGTAGCCGCGGTCCAGATGATAGATGCGATCGACCAGGGTCTCGCCCTTGGCCACGAGGCCGGCGATGACCAGGCTGGCCGAAGCGCGCAGGTCGGTGGCCATGACGGCCGCGCCCGACAGCGACTGGCTGCCGGTGATGGTGGCCACGCGTCCGTCGGTGGTGATCTGCGCGCCCAGGCGCAGCATCTCGTCGACGTGCATGAAGCGGTTCTCGAAGATGGTCTCGGTGACCATGCTGCAGCCTTCGGCCACCAGGTTCAGCGCCATGAACTGCGCCTGCATGTCGGTGGGAAAGCCCGGGTACTCGGTGGTGCGGAAACTCTGGGCCTTGAGCTTGCCGGCAGCGCGCACGCGGATGCCGCCCTCCTCGGCGGACACTTCGGCCCCAGCGTCCTTGAGCTTGTCGATGACCGCGCCCAGGTGGTCGGCACGGCCATTGCGCAGCAGCGCCTCGCCGCCCGTGGCCGCCACGGCGCACAGGAAGGTGCCGGCCTCGATGCGGTCGGCCACCACCTGGTGCTCGCAGCCGCTCAGCCGCTCCACACCCTGGATGACGATGCGGCTGGTGCCGTGCCCTTCGATCCTTGCGCCCATCTTGATGAGCATTTCGGCCAGGTCGCCGATCTCGGGCTCCATGGCGGCGTTTTCCAGCACCGTCTCGCCTTCGGCCAGCACGGCGGCCATCAGGAAGTTCTCGGTGCCCGTGACCGTCACCATGTCGGTGGTGATGCGGGCGCCCTGCAGGCGCTTGAGATGCCCGGGCAGGCACGCGTGCATGTAGCCGTTCTCGACAACGATCTCGGCACCCATGGCCTGCAGGCCCTTGATGTGCTGGTCCACGGGGCGCGAGCCGATGGCGCAGCCGCCGGGCAGCGAGACGCGGGCCTGGCCGAATCGGGCCAGCAGCGGGCCCAGGGCCAGGACCGAGGCGCGCATGGTCTTGACCAGTTCGTAGGGTGCCTCGGGGTTGGACAGCGAGCCGGCGTGGATGCGCACGGTGCCGCTGTCATCGTGCTCGGCGCCGACACCCATGTTGCGGATGAGCTTGAGCATGGTGGCCACGTCCTGCAGACGCGGCACATTGCGCAGGGTGACGGGCTCGGACGACAGCAGCGCGGCGCACAGCTCGGGCAGGGCGGCATTCTTGGCGCCGGAGACCGTCACCTCGCCATGCAGCGCTCGGCCACCGCGAATCAGGAGTTTGTCCATGGCTGACAGACTTGAATCTGGAAATCGGGAAAAAGGAGATGCCGCACGGGCCGTATCGACCAGTTGCGGCAGAAAGTCTGAGGCGTCGTGACCGGGCTGTGCGCTCAGGCCTGGCCGGCCTGGGCAGCCCACTCGGCGGGCGTGTAGGTCTTCATGGACAGCGCATGGACCTCGTCGGTATGCATGCGCTGGCCCAGCGTGGCGTAGACCAGGCGCTGGCGCTGCAGCAGGCGCTGGCCCTCGAATTGGGCCGAGACGATGGTGGCAAACCAGTGCCGTCCGTCGCCTTCCAGCGCAATGTGTTCGCAAGGCAGGCCGGTGGCGATCAGTTCCTTGAGTTGGTCTGCAGTCATGGGGAAGCTTTCCTGCCATGCATCGCGGCATGGCCTTGGTTGGCGGCGGCGCCGGGCGCCGGCCGCCTGTTCATGGGTGGGTTCGAAAATGCCGGCACAGCGCCCGCCGCAGCCTGAGAAAAAACCTCAGCCGCGGATCTTGTAGCCGATGCGCAGCAGATGCACGGCCAGGGCACTCACTGCCAGCCAGGCCGAGCCGACGATGGCCAGGCTGACCCAGGGCGATACGTCGCTCTGGCCGAAGAAGCCGTAGCGGAAACCGTCGATCATGTAGAAAAACGGGTTCAGATGGCTGACTTTTTGCCAAAAAGGCGGCAGGGACTGGATCGAATAGAACACGCCCGACAGGAACGTCATGGGCATGATCAGGAAGTTCTGAAAGGCCGCCATCTGGTCGAACTTGTCGGCCCACAGGCCGGCGATCACACCCAGCGTGCCCAGCAGCGCCGCGCCCAGCAGGCCGAAGACCAGAATCCACAGCGGTGCCGTGAACTCGGGAATGGCGAAGTACAGCGTGACGACGAACACGCCCGCGCCCACCAGCAGCCCGCGCAGCACCGACGCTCCCACATAGGCCCCGAACCAGGCCCAGTGCGACAGCGGCGTGAGCAGCACGAAGACCATGGAGCCCATGATCTTGCTCTGCACCAGGCTGGAGGAGCTGTTGGCGAAGGCGTTCTGCAGCACGCTCATCATCACCAGGCCAGGGATCAGGAAGGCCGTGTAGCTGATGCGGTCGTACACAAGCACCCGGCCTTCGAGCACATGGCCGAAGATCAGCAGATAGAGCACGGCCGTGAGCACGGGTGCGGCCACGGTCTGGAAGCTGACCTTCCAAAAGCGCAGCACTTCCTTCTTGAGCAGGGTCTGCCAGCCGTTCATGCCGAAGCTCCCTGCGAAGTCTGTCCCTGCTCATTCATCACATGGATGAAGACGTCCTCCAGATCGGCGCGGCGGATTTCCACGTCCTCGGGCACGACGGAGCCCTCGCGCAGCGCGGCGAGCAGGCGCTCCACATCGCTGGCGTCGTTGGCGGGTATCTGCACGATGCGGCCGGTCACCCGCGCACGCGCGGCCAGGGCCGGCGGCAAGGCGGTATCGGTCTTGAACTGCAGCACGTTGGAGGAGGCGGACTTGAGCAGATCCGACATGGTCGAGAGCTTGACGATGTTGCCCTGCTTGAGCATGGCCACGCGGCTGCACAGCGCCTCGGCCTCTTCCAGGTAGTGGGTGGTGAGCAGCACGGTATGGCCTTCGCGGTTCAGGCGTGCGATGAAGTGCCACAGCGTCTGGCGCAGCTCCACGTCCACGCCGGCCGTGGGCTCGTCGAGCACGATGATGGGCGGCTTGTGCACCAGCGCCTGGGCCACCAGCACGCGGCGCTTCATGCCGCCGGACAGCTGGCGCATGTTGGAGTTGGCCTTGTCGGTCAGCCCCAGGCTGTGCAGCAGCTCGTCGATCCAGTCGTCATTGTTCCTGACGCCGAAATAGCCGGACTGAAAGCGCAGCGCCTCGCGCACATTGAAGAAGGGATCGAAGACCAGCTCCTGCGGCACGATGCCCAGCTTGCGCCGGGCAGCCGAGTAGTCGGCATGCACGTCGCTGCCCTGGACCAGCACGCGGCCGCTGGTGGCGCGCGACAGGCCGGCCAGGATGCTGATCATCGTGGTCTTGCCAGCGCCATTGGGACCGAGCAGGCCGAAGAACTCGCCCTCCTCGATGTCCAGACTCACGTGGTTGAGCGCCTGGAAGGCCCCCTTGGGGGTCTGGTAGGTCTTGGAGATGGATTGGAATGAGACGGCAGACATGCGAGGCGCGATTCTAGGCCCTTGCAGCCAAACCTGCCTTGCAGGGCTCTTTGCAGCGGCGCGCTGCGCCGGCTCAGGAGGGGGAGGATGCGGCCGTGTCGGCCAGCAGCCCGTCGACGCCATACAGCGCTGCCATGGACTGCAGGCCCTGCGGCAGGCCCACGACCACCAATTGCTTGTCTGCCGCCTTCGCGGTGCGGCGGCAGGCCAGCAGCACGGCCAGTGCGGACGAGTCGAAGACCTCGACACCGCTGGCATCGACACGCACCTGGGCGCCATCGAAGGCCTGCACCTGGGGCCGCAGCTGCACGAGACAGCTGCGCGCCTGGCGGTAGGTCAGTTCACGGGGGAGCTGCAGCATGGCGCGTGCGTCCGCGGCTGTCAGCCCTTGGAGGGCGGCGTGGCCGGCATCTTGCTGCGCGTGGCCAGGGTCTCGATCAGGCCGTCGATGCCGCGGGCATTGATTTCCTGGCTGAACTGGTTGCGGTAGGTTTCCACCAGCCACACGCCCAGCACGTTCAGGTTGTAGATCTTCCAGCCGTCGCCGGACTTCTCGAGCCGGTAGTCCAGCTGCACGGGCTCGCCGCGGCCCAGCACCTCGGTGCGCACCAGCACATCGGTGTCGCCGGCTGCCGCGCGCAGGGGCTTGACGTTGATGGTCTGGTTGCTGACCTGCGTCAGCGCGCCCGAATAGGTGCGGATCAGCAGGGCCTTGAACTCGGTCTCCAGCTTCTCGCGCTGCGCAGGCGTTGCCTGGCGCCAGGCCGGCCCCACCGAGGCGGAGGTCATGCGGCGGAAATTCACATACGGCATGACCTTGTCATTGACCAGCGCATTGACCTTGGAGACATCGCCCTCGCGCAGCGAGGGGTCCTTCTTGATGGTTTCCAGCACGTCGGTGGAGACACGCTTGATCAGCGCATCGGGGGTCTCGCCGGCTGCGCGGGCCGGCAGTGCCGCGCCAAGGGTTCCCATGGCCAGCATGGCTGCAGCGGCAGCGCTCCAGGCACGTCGATTGATCATCACTCTTCCTTTCCCAGCAGGGCCTCATGCCCCGGACCGGGTTGATATTGCACATTTTTCCGGCCGCGCCATGTCAGGCAGCGGCCGTTTTTCATCTCGGGATGTTACGAACTGCTTACTTCGCGCCGTCTTCGGGCGGCAGCTTGCCGGCATCGTCGTCGTAATCCTCGATGCGACCGTCATCACCCGACTTGCCACGCCGCAGGTTCAGGTAGACATCGCGCGTCAGGCTGTAGCGGTCGAGCGCGACGGAGTCCAGTGTGTCGGAGGCATTGAGCAGGCGGGCACGTGTATCCACCAGTCGCAGCACATACAGGCTGTTGCGAACCGGGATGTCGTTGATCGCCGACATGGGGTTGCCCCAGGCATCCACCGGAAGAGCCGCCGTGTCACGCACCGTGGACGGGCCCAGCAGCGGCAGCACCAGGTACGGCCCGGTGGGCACGCCCCAACGACCCAGGGTCTGGCCGAAGTCCTGCTTTTGGCGCTCGATGCCGGCCTCGCTGGCGATGTCGAGCAAGCCGCCCAGGCCGAAGACCGTATTCACCGAGAACCGCACGACGGAGTTGTAGGCGCCTTCGGCCTGGCCCTGCAGCGCGTTGTTCACGAAGGACCAGACATCGCTGAGGTTGGAGAAGAAATTGCTCACGCCATCGCGGGCCAGACGCGGAGTGACGTCGCGGTAGGCCGTGGCCACCGGCTTCAGGACGGCACGGTCCAGGCCGTCGTTGAACGAGTAGACGCTGCGGTTGAACGGCTCGAACGGGTCCTGGGGATTGCGGGCCTCGCCCGGCGCGGTGGCGCAGCCGCTGAGCAGCGAAGCGGCGGCCAATGTGCCCAGCATGGCTGCGCGCTGCCAGGATGCTGCCTGGACTGCAGGGCGACCCACGGTCGCCTGTTCATGGTTGGTTGTCATTCTTTGCCTCCTGCACCGGAGCTGCCACCCTGCTCGGCCTTGCCGTAGAGGAACTGTCCGATCAGATTTTCCAGCACAACGGCCGACTGGGTTGCGACGACGCGGTCGCCATCCTTGAGGTTGTGGTCATCTGCGCCGGCTTCGATGCCGATGTACTGGTCGCCGAGCAGGCCGCTGGTCAGGATCTTCAGGGAACTGTCCTTGGGAAACGCGTAGCGGTTTTCCATGGCCATGGTCACGCTGGCCTGAAAGACCTGATCGTCGAAGGTGATGGATTCCACGCGGCCCACGACGACGCCCGCGCTGCGCACGGCCGCCTTGGGCTTGAGTCCGCCGATGTTGTCGAAGCGCGCGGTCAGCGTGTAGGTTTTCTGGAAGCTCAGGCTCAGCAGGTTGGCCGACTGCAGCGCCAGGAACACCAGCGCCGCAGCGCCGATCAGCACGAACAGTCCGACCCAGACATCACTCTTGGATTGCTGCATGGTTTGTTTTTCCTTGTTTTGCGGGGGTGGCTTCGGCGCCGTGTCAAAGGCTGAACATCGTGGCCGTGAGCAGGAAGTCCAGCCCCAGCACGGCCAGCGAGGCCATCACCACCGTGCGCGTGGTCGCGCGGGACACGCCTTCGGGCGTGGGCTTGGCTGCATAGCCCTGCAGCAGCGCGATGAAGGTCACCGCCACGCCGAACACCAGGCTCTTGAGAACGCCGTTGCCCAGGTCATACCACCAGTCCACGCCGTTTTGCATCTGGCCCCAGAAGGCACCGCCATCGACGCCGATCATGACCACGCCCACCAGCCAGCCGCCGATCACGCCGACGGCGCTGAAGACAGCGGCCAGCAGCGGCATGGCGATCAGGCCGGCCACGAAGCGCGGCGCCAGGATGCGGCGCACGGGGTCCACGGCCATCATTTCCATGGCCGACAACTGCTCGCCGGCCTTCATGAGGCCGATCTCGGCCGTCAGCGCCGTGCCGGCACGGCCGGCAAACAGCAGCGCCGTGACGACGGGGCCGAGCTCGCGCACCAGGGAGAGCGCCACCAGCAGGCCCAGCGCCTCGGCCGAGCCGTAGCGCTGCAGGGTGTAGTAGCCCTGCAGGCCCAGCACGAAACCGACGAACAGGCCGGACACGCCGATGATGGCCAGCGAATAGTTGCCCAGGAAATGGATCTGGTCGCCAATCAGCCGCGGCCTGCCCAGCGCCGGCCCCATCAGCGCGAGCAGGCGGCCGAACAGGCGGGTGCCCATGCCCAGCTGGGTCAATTGGTGGCGCACTGCCGCGCCGATGCGAGCGGGATGCAGCCGGTTCATGCGCGCCTCCGGCCGTTGGCCTTGACCGGGCTTTCAGGCGTGCCGAAATCCTCTTCGGCACTCACGCCGGGGTAATGGAAGGGTACGGGGCCGGTGGCGCGTGCGTGGATGAACTGCTGCACCAGCGGATCGGGATTGGCCTTGACTTCCTCGGGCGAGCCCTGGGCGGCGACACCGCCGTTGCCCAGGATGACCACATGGTCGGCCACATGGAAGGTTTCCTCCACGTCATGGGACACCAGGATGGAGGTCAGGCCCATGGCGTCGTTGAGTTCTCGGATCAGTTGGGCAGCGGTGCCCAGGGAAATGGGGTCCAGCCCGGCGAAGGGCTCGTCGTACATGACCAGTTCGGGGTCCAGTGCAATGGCCCGCGCCAGCGCCACGCGGCGGGCCATGCCGCCCGATATCTCGCTGGGCATGAGGTCGCGCGCACCGCGCAGACCCACGGCATGCAGCTTCATGAGCACGATGTCGCGGACCAGTTCGTCGGGAAGGTCGGTGTGCTCGCGCAGCGGGAAGGCCACGTTGTCGAACACGCTCATGTCGGTGAACAGGGCGCCGAACTGGAACAGCATGCCCATGCGCCGGCGCGCAGCGTACAGGCCCGCGGCGTCCATGGCGGTGACGTCCTTGCCATCGAACAGCACCTGCCCCTGCTGGGCATGCTGCTGGCCGCCGATCAGGCGCAGCACGGTGGTCTTGCCCCCGCCCGATGCGCCCATCAGGGCCGTGACTTTGCCGCGCGGCACCTGCAGCGACAGGTCGCGCAGGATCACACGCTCGCCATAGCCGAAGGTGACGTTGCGCAACTCCACGAAAGAGGCGGTTGGGATCATGCTGTGGTGCGGTCGATAAATGTTCGCAGGCAAGCCCGCTATTGTGCAGACAGGTGCCGCTGCTTGCTCACCACCGACCGAGATAAACATACATCCGTGTATGTTTCTCAAAAAGTCATGGCAGAAACCGCCATAAAAAAAAGAGCATGCTTTGCTTGCTACACAAGCGTTGCACGCTCTCTGGACCTGGGGAAAATCCGGACTGGACAGATGTTTTTTTACAACATGTTCTGCAGGAATGCCTGGGTCCGTGTGTGCTGCGGCGCCGCAAAGAATGCTTCCGCAGGGCCTTGCTCGACGATCTCCCCCTTGTCCATGAAGATCACGCGATTGGCCACTTCACGGGCAAAGCCCATCTCGTGGGTCACGACCAGCATGGTCATGTGCTCCTGCGCCAGCTCGCGCATGGTGCGCAGCACCTCGCCGGTCAGCTCGGGGTCCAGCGCGGAGGTGGGCTCGTCGAACAGCAGGATGTCGGGCTCCATGGCCAGGGCCCGGGCAATGGCCACGCGCTGCTTTTGCCCGCCCGACAGACGGTTGGGATAGGCATCGCGCTTTTCCAGCAGGCCCACCTTGTGCAGCAGCGCCTCGGCCTTGGGCACGATCTGCTCGCGCCTGAGGCCCTTGACGACGATCGGCGCCTCGATGACGTTCTCCAGCACCGTGAGGTGCGGGAACAGGTTGAAGGACTGGAACACCATGCCCATCTTGCGGCCGATCTGGCGGATCTGCGCCTCGGGCACGTAGTGGGCGCGGCCGTCCGCGCCGCTGTCCACCAGCACTTCGCCTTCAACGGCGACACGGCCGCTGTCAATGGTTTCCAGGTGGTTGAGGCAGCGCAAAAAGGTGCTCTTGCCCGATCCCGAGGGACCGATGATGGCCACCACCTCGCCACGCGCCAGCTCCAGCGAAACGCCGCGCAGCACCGGCACGCCGCCAAAGCCCTTGCAGATGTTCTGCGCCGAGATCATGGTCTCGGGCGCGTTATCACGCGTCGTATTTGGCATGGCGTTTTTCTAGGTATTGGAAGATCCAGGTCAACACGAGAGTCATGACCAGATAGAAGCCTGCGGCCACCACGAAGGGCGTGATGGTGAAATCGCGCTGCACGATGCCGCGCGCCGCGCGCAGCAGATCGTTCAGGGCCAGCACGTAGATGAGCGAGGTGTCCTTGACCAGGGTGATGGTCTCGTTGCTCACAGGCGGGATGATGCGCGCCCACATCTGCGGCAGGATGATGCGGCGCATGGTCTGGCCGTAGCTCATGCCCAGCACCTTGGCGCCCTCGTACTGGCCGCGGTCCACGGACTGGATGCCCGCGCGGAAGATTTCGGCGAAGTAGGCGGCGTAGTTCAGCGCGAAGGCGACCACGGCGGCCGGGAAATCGGGCAGGCGCACGCCGATCACGGGCACGAAGGGCAGCGCGAAGTAGATGAACAGCATCTGCAGCATCAGCGGCGTGCCGCGCATCAGCCAGATGTAGCCGCCGACCAGCCGGCTCAGGGCGGGAAAGCGGGAGATGCGCATCAGCGCCAGCGACAGTCCCAGGGGAATGGACAGCGCCAGGGTGATGACGAAGAGCTTGAGGGTGACCAGGGCGCCAGCGGACAGCGGCCCCATGAGCGAGATTACATATTCCATCGAATGGCCTCAGTGCGGTGCGCGGCCCCGCCGGCATCGGCAGGATCCGGGCAGCCACGGGCGCGTGCGTCCCAGAACGCAAAAGACCGGCAATGCCAGGCTGGCCTTGCCGGTCGCATGGTGTGCCGGATTTACTTGATGATGTCCTTGCCGAACCACTTGGAGGCGATTTCGGCGGCCTTGCCGTCCTTCTTCATCTCGGCCAGCGCGGCTTCAAGCTTGCCCAGAACTTCGGTGTCTTCCTTGCGCAGGCCCACGCCGTAGTCCTCGGTGCCGAAGTTGTCCTCGAGCACCAGGTACTCGCCAGCCTTCTTGGCCACGTGGAAGCGCCCCACGACCTCGTCGACCACGACGGCGTCCAGGCGGCCGGCCGACAGGTCCATCAGCGCGGTGATGTTGTCGCCGAAGGTCTTCAGGTCCTTGAAGCTGGCGGCCACGGCGGCGTCCTTCTTGATGGCGTCCACGGCCGAGCTGCCATCCTGTGCACCCACGACCTTGCCGGCCAGGCCGGCCTTGTCCTTGATGTCGGAGTCGGCGCGCACGATGATGATCTGGTGGTTCTCCATGTAGGGCGCGGTGAAGGCGATGTTCTTCTTGCGCTCTTCGGTGATGGTCAGGCCGTTCCACAGCGCGTCGACGCGCTTGCCGACCAGCTCGGCCTCCTTGGCGCTCCAGTCGATGGGCTTGAAGTCCACCTCCACGTTCATGCGCTTGGCGGCTTCACGCGCCATGTCGATGTCGAAGCCGACGATCTCGTTCTTGTCGTCACGAAAGCCCATGGGCGGGAAGTTGTCGTCCAGGCCGATCACCAACTTGGTCATGGCTGCCGGCACGGGGGCGGCAACCGGCGCGGCGGCGGTCGATGCGGACTCGTTCTTGCCGCAGGCTGCCAGCAGTGCAGACAGGGCCACCATGGCCAAGAGGGTGCGTTTTTTCATGGCTTAAAGCTTTGGAGTGGAAAAAGCGAAAGGCGGCGGCCGCTGCACGCAAGGTGCGCAATCGTTGTAATGAATGGTTCCTTGGCGGAACCTTTGTCTCGGTTGGGTGCCGGCGCCGAATCCCGTATTGTCGCGCAGACCGGCGCCCCCCGCCAACACGCTGGATCAAGACCGTGCAAATCGGCAAAGGGCGAGAGATGCCTGCCGGTCACTGCAGCATGAAGGTCTTGTACTCGAGCCGGTTGAGTTCGCGCGAGAGCATGAACAGGCCCACGCACAGCGTCACCAGCATGGCCAGGCAAAAGCCGTAGCCATAGAACGCGGCGCCCAGCGCCAGCGAAATGCCCGTGAAGGCGATGTTCAGCACCACCAGAAGCAGGCACAGCATGAAGACGATGCGCCGCTCGTCCAGATAGAAGAACACGTTGAGCACGGCCATCACGCCCACCTGCAGCCCGGCGCCGACCACCTGCACATGCAGCAGCGGCAGGTACAGCTGGGAGATGCCCAGCAACTGCAGGATGGCCGGTCCGGCCACCAGGGTGACGAGAACGGCCAGCGTCTGCACCTTGGCGATCTCGCCCAGGCCCGCCTGGATGGCGTAGACCATTTCGTTGCGCATGGACTCGATGTACTCGAGCGATCCGCCGCCGCGCACGGCATCGAAGAACTTGTCGTAGTACTCGACGAAGTCGGTCTCGATGCGCACCAGAAAGACCGCCATGCCCGGGATGATGGACAGGTAGGACAGGAACACCGGCAGGTCGTAGATCAGCGAGGCCCTGAGCCCGCCGATGATCTGCTGCGAGGTCGGCGGGTAGTACCAGAACATGAACTTGTCGATCCAGATGCCCAGGTTGTAGAGCACGCCGATGGCGATCAGCGCCGGAAAGATCAGCGAGCGCTGCGTGAAGTCGAAGGCGATCCAGCGCTTTTGCAGCGGAAAGCTGCGCAGCACGATCAGCCACATGCCGGCCAGCAGCAGCACGTGGCCGATCACGAAGCTGGCCAGCAGCCCTTCCAGCCCCCAGTACCGCAGCGGCAGCGCCAGCAGCACGATGAGCAGGTAGGTGGCGCCGAACAGCCCGGCAATGGCCCGGTAGTGCTTGAGGCCCGACAGCAGCACGGTCATGACCCAGACCACGCACATCAGCGTGAAGCCGGCCAGCATCAGCACGCGGTACAGCAGGCCCTGGCCCGGCAGCACCACGAACAGCGCCAGCGTGCCCAGCGCGCTGGCCGTGGCCACGACCACCAGCAGCAGGCCATGCAGGTTGGGCAGGATGCTTTCGTCCTTCTTGAGGAACAGCTGGTCCGAGACAAAGCGCGTGAATGCCAGCTGCGCCGCCCCGGTCAGGATCAGGCTGCTGGCCACCAGGTAGGTGACCGAGGTCTGGAACTGCGTGACCAGCAGCGGCGGCGCCACTACGCTGACGCTGAACACCCCCACCAGCAGGATGCCGATGATGGAGAACACCCACGGCCCCGAGCCGATCACGCCCGCATAGGCGTAGGCCTGGAGCACGCTGGTCAGCGTGTTCTTGCGCAGCAGGTGGCGCAGTTCGAATCCAATGCCGGCCATCAGTGTTTTTCCTCGGACTGTTGCAGCGCCCTGTCATAGACCTGCCTGTAGCGCTCGAACAGCAGCCGGTCGGAGTAGTAGCGCTCCACGCGCGCAATCCCGGCCGCGCTGGCGGCCTGCCATTGCCCGGGCGATGCCAGCAGCTCCAGGCAGGCATCGGCCAGTGCCTCGGGGTTGGCAATGCCGACCACGCGCCCGCACGAGCCCAGGGCCTGGTCCTCGGGCCCCAGCCCGTCGATGAGCTGGCGGCACGAGCCCACGTCGGTGCTGACGACGGGCACGCCGGCGGCCTGTGCTTCGAGAATCACCAGGGGCAGCGCCTCGCTGATGGACGACAGCACGACCACGCCCACCTTGGGCAGCAACTCCTCCACCTTCTGCATGCCCAGAAAGCGTACGTTGGCCTGCAGGCCCAGGCTGTCCACGAGGTTCTGGCATTCATCGGCATAGGCCGGGTCTTCGGCCGTGGGGCCGGCCACCCAGGCCTGGGCCTGGGGCATCCGGTTGACCACGCGGCGCATGGCGCGGATGAAGGTCTTGATGTCCTTGATGGGCACCACGCGGCCGATCAGGCACAGCACGGGCGGCGTCTCGGCCGGCCGTTGGGTGCGCAGCGGCGCAAAGCGCTCTATGCGGATGCCGTTGGGAATGCTGACCGTGCGCTCTGCCGCCGCGCCATCGGCCACCTGGCGCAGGCGGTTGTTCTCGTACAGCGCAATGATGGGGTCGGCCGCGCCATAGCAAAAGCGCCCCATCCAGTCGAAAAACCGTATCCACATCTGCCGGAAGAACGACACCTCCATGGGGTCGCGCTGGAAGATGTTGCGGTTGTCGCGTATCCAGGTGCTCTGCAGCAGGTCGATCTGCCGTTCCTTGGTGTAGATGCCATGCTCGGACAGCACCAGCGGCAGGCCGCGCGAATGGTGCAGCAGCCCCCCCAGAAACCCCGCATAGCCCGTGGAGACCGTGTGCAGCACGCGCACCGGAATCAGCCCGTGGGCGATGCGCGCCATCAGCCACAGCGGCTGCAGCATGATGCGCACGGTCCAGAAGAAGTCCACGAACGATGGATCGGTGCAGTGGCGCCGGTAGCTGTCGCGGATCAGGTCCCAGGCGAATTCGCTGTGCAGGAAATCCTCCAGCGGCAGGCTGCCGCCGGGCTGCAGCTCCAGCGCAATGGAGCGCATGGCCGCCAGCACCTTGGCCCGGCTTTCGGCACTGCCGTCATGCGCCTCCAGCGCACCCAGGAATTCCTGGGCCTTGGCCAAGGCTTCGGGATGGCCGCGCGAAGGGGCGGGCTGGATATTGGAGTGCAGCGCGTCAAACAGGTAGTGCTGCTCGAAGTGCACCACGTTGGGCGGCAGTGCGTAGCGGAAATCGCCATAGTCCTCGCGCCGGCTGCCCAGGAAGACAATGGCAAAGCGGTGCTCGGGATAGGCCTGCAGGATCTGGTTGACCCAGCTGGACACACCACCGCTGACATAGGGGAAAGTGCCTTCCAGCAGCAGCGCGATGTCCGCATTGGCCGCCGTGGGGAACTGGCTCGCACGGCTCATGAGGCACTCCAGTAGCGGATGCTGGGCTTCAGGCGCGGCAGGGCTTGCTCGATGTCCAGCGAACGCATCAGGGCCTGCGCCCTGGCGAATTCGCGCCGATCGAACAGCAGCTCGGCCTGGTAGGGCACGACGCGTGCCGGCTCCATGCCCAGCGCCAGCGAGCGCTCATAGCAGGCCAGCGACTCCACCGCCCTGCCCTGCATGTGCAGCAGCCGGCCACGGCGCAGCAGCAGCAAGGCGTTGTCGGGCCGCTGAGCGAGCACCAGGTCGCAGTAGTGCAGGGATTGCTTGATGGCGTGGTCGCGCACATCGCCCTGCGCCACGCCCTGGTAGACCAGCTCCGCGTAGAGGTCGGTCAGCGCCCGCGCCGCCTGCAGGCCACGCGGCCCGTAGGGCGCATCGCCCTCGGACTGGCGGGCATGCTCGAACAGCTGCAGCTCCTGGTGGATGGTCTTGCTGATCTCGCGCTCCTTGGCGTCCAGCATGCTGTAGGCCAGCAGGCGCAGGTCCTCGCTGGAATCGCCCAGCGCCGTGCGCAGCATGGGCGAGGCAATGCGCCCCGGAACGCTGCCCAGCGCCACCATGGCTCGCATGCGCGAGGCGACGGGCACATTGGGATTGGCCAAGAAGGACTGCAGGCCCGCCTGGCGGCGGCTGGTGCCGGACTGCTGGTGCGGGTCGAAATCGGGCAGGGGCATCACCGGAAAGCGCTGGCCACCGCGCGGGCCGCGCTGCGTGTGCAGCGCAATGGTGGCCACGACGGCGCCCAGGATGCCGGCCACCGGCACGGCATAGGCAAACAGCCCCATCAGCGCCACCAGGGCCAGGCGCTGGCGCACCGACCTGGCCGAGGTGGCCAGGAACGGCGCCAGGCACAGCGCCAGCAGGCCGCTGGCCAATCCATGGGCCATGAGATAGCCCAGCAGGGCGGCGTCCGACTGGCTGCGCAGCAGCCACAGGCTGCTCCAGGAGGCGATTTCCGCGGCCAGCGCGCCCAGGGCCAGCTTGAGGTTAAGCATGGCCCTGCCCCATCTGGTGCAGCCGCTCCAGCACGCTGATGGCCGAGCAGCGGTCCAGCAAGATGGTGCGCGGGAAGATGCCCGCATCGGCCAGCGAGGCCACGCCGCGCTGGGCCAGCCAGGCCTCGATGCGGTTCAGGTAGCCCTCGGCCGTGGCGTTGGTGCCCAGCGGCATGAAGATGGCCAGCAGCTGCCGGCCATCGCGTTCCTGCAGCCAGGAACGGTCCAGCATGCGCTCCAGCCGCATGATCTGCTGGGCCATCTGCGCCTGGACGGCCGATGGCGACAGCTCCAGCGCCACCACCACGCTGCTCAGGCGCGCGCTGCGGTTCACATGCTCCATGCGCTGCACCTCGAAGGCGAAGTGCGGCGGGCAGTCGGGATAGGCCTGCAGCAGCGGTGCGGCCAGGCTGTTGGCAGCCACGCTGTCGGTGTAGTAGCCCAGCAGCAGGTTGATGGTCTGCAGCGCTTCTTCCTGCAGTGCGAAGAAAGGCATTTCCTCGACCAGCAGCAGGCCGTAGATCTCGCCTTCCAGGTCCAGCATGGGCGCCACGACGATGTACTGCGTCTGCTGGCCTTGCGCCATGCTTTGCGAGATATGGCACAGCACATGGCTGTCCAGCGCCTGGCGCACCAGCGGGTCATGGACATGGATGGGCCGCTCGCCGCCCAGCTGGGCAATGGGCGTGGGGTCCAGCACATCGTTGCGCACGGGCACCAGGCTGGCCACGCTGATCTGGCTGAAGCGCGCCAGCAGGTTGAGCAGGCTTTGCGCATCGCCCTCGGCGCCGCTGAGGCCGCTGAGCACGTTGATGGCGTCGCGCATGGACACGGGACGGCCTATGAGCTCCTGCTCGAGGCGGTCATGCGACAGGCGCAGCAGGTAGTGCTGGCGGATCAGCTGCTCGGTGCGCTGGTCCATGTAGTTCTGCGCCGTGCGCGCACGGCGTATGCGCGCGCGCCACAGGCTGGAGATCTCGCCCACGACCATGACCAGGATCAGGCCGCCCAGGAAATACTGTTCGGGAAACAGCGACAGATCCCGCTGGTTGACGCCCAGCCATGCCAGCAGCAGCACACCGGACGCCGACAGACCGGCAACGGGCCCGTAGCGCAGGGCCACGACCACGGGCGCCAGCCAGGCCCAGGGAAACTCCGCCTCCACCCACAGGGGGTTGGCGGGGTTGGCCCACATGCCGACCAACAGGGCCAGCAACGGCAAAAGCAGCGTCTCTCCCACCACCACCCAGGGCTTGGCGCTTGTCTGCACAAGCAGGCCCAGGGGCGAACCCCTGAATTCCGCGGCAATGCCGGCTCGGCGCGGTGCATCGGGATGCGGTGCCGCCTTGGGCGTGGTGGCTTGGTCTGGCATGGAAAATCGTTCCTCGATGCGCTTATCGGGCGTTGGCCAGGCCCGTGCCCAGCAGATTGCGGATCAGCTTCTGGCCCACGGCGGCCAGGGCCTCGCGGCTCCAGCCGCTTTGCGCGCCCGCGCCGCTCCACACGGTGGCGCCGGTGCCCACATCCACGATCTCCAGCGTCACGCCCACGGCCGGTTCGCCATCCACTCCGACCTTGTAGCGCCATTCGTCCACCGCGCCCGTCAGCGCATAGCGCACGCCTTCGCCGCGCGCCCAGGCCAGGGCGTCCTCGCGGCGCTTGGCGTCGCGGCCGTCGAACAGCGTCTCCTGCAGCGCATCGCCCGTGTAGCGCTTGACCTGGCCCACGCCGCGCGCATTGATCAGCGCCGTGGCGATGGCGGCGGCGCGGTTGCCGGCCATGGGTGTCTCGGTGTGGTTCTCGAAGGGCAGCACGGCCCAGCTGGCGTTCGTCTCCAGAGCGGGCGCCGTGCCCCGGTCGATGGTCGAGCAGGCAGACAGCAGGCCGACAAGGGCCATACCCGTGAGCACGCGAAGGCGGGAGGCAAAAGAAGTGCGGTGTGTCATGGAAAGGCTCCTTGAAGTCTTCGGATCAGTAGTGGAGGCGGTAGGTGAGCAACAGCTCGCGGGTATTGCCCACGGTGTTGATGCCCGACTTGGACAGGTTCAGGCCCAGCGCGAGGTGGTCCGCGCCGAACAGGCTGGTGGCCAGGCCCATGCCCAGCTCGTAGCCCGCGCCGTTGATGCTGTGGTGCGTCAGGGCCAGGCTGGCATAGGGCCGCAGCGCGCGCGTGTATTGCTGCTCGTAGCCCGTGTTGAACATCATCTGCAGGCCCGAGAAGCGGAAGCTGCGCGGCAACAGATAGTCGATGGTGGGATCGTTGAACGCAGGCAGGTAGCCCAGGATGGCCGCATCCCTGCCCTGCAGCAGCGCCGGGTCGGTGCGGCTGTAGCGGTGCCAGGAGGTGAAGGCGCCGAACTGCAGGGTGGGCGCCTCGCTGCGATAGGTGTGCAGGTATTGCAGCATCGCATGGTTGCCGGAGCCCACGCGGGCGCCGCTTTGCACGCGGTAGCGCTCCGATGCCAGCTCCAGCGTGATCTGGTCCAGGCGCGAGAGCTGGTAGCTGCTGCCCAGCGACACGCGGTCCTTCATGCCGCCCATGCGCATGGCCAGCGTTTCCTGCGTGGCCAGGTGCCGGCCCAGCGATGCCTGCAGGCTCCAGCGGCTGTCCACGTTGTAGGTCTGCGTGAACTGCATCGGCGTGTAGCTCTCCAGGCTTTCGCGCCGGCCCAGCATGAACTCGCTGGAGGCCGACTGCGTCTTGCGCGTCAGGCGCAGGCCGATGCCCCGTTCCTGGGAGGGTCCGCGCACCAGGGTGCTTTTGTTGACCGTGCGGCGCACGTCCTCGGCATCCAGGTCCAGCGCCCAGCGGGGGTTGAGACCCACATGCCAGCGCAGCCGCGAGACCTGCTCGTCGATGGCGTCCATGCGGCGATTGCGCAACTGCAGGCCGCCGTAGTCGCTGAAGGCCAGCAACTGCTCGGTCAGCCCCAGGTGAAGGGGATCGTCGTCGGGCTGGTAGGCCATGCTCTCGAAGCCCGCGGTCTGCGCCAGCCGCACATCGCCCACCATGGCCGCCGCGTTGATGCGGTCGTAGCGCGGCAGTGCCTCGTCATGGCGCTGCAGCAGCTGCCCGGCCTGGGCCACATCCTTTTCCGCCAGGGCCACCGTGATCTCGGCCCACAGCGGTGCGCTGGCACTCTTGCTGCGGCTGCGCGCGTACTGCTGCCAAAGGTAGCCGCGCTCGGCCTGGTATTCGCCGCGCTCCTGCAGCCAGGCGATGGCCAGCTCGGCCGCAGCGGCGGAATGCTCGCGGCGCCCGCCTTCCAGGTCCATGCGCAGCAGCTCGCGCATCAGGGCGAATTCGGCATCTCCCTGGGTATGAAAGAGCATGAGCCGGCTGCGTGCCTGGCGCTGGACCTCGTCCAGGCCCTCGGCGGTCAGCCAGCGGCGGGCCGCATCGGCCGAAGGGCCCTGCTGCGCACGCGTGCGCGCCTTCTCGCGCTGCCACAGCTGCTGCCTCAGGTTCCAGGCCTGGTCCGCCTGCTGGTTCTGCTCCAGCGCGTCCGCGTACTGCATCATCCACAGGAAGTCGTCGGCATGCTCCGTGCGGTGCGGCTTCAGATACCGCTCCAGCGCAACGGCCGGGCGCGACAGCGTCATGTAGGCCGCCGCCAGGGCGCCGTGCATGTCGGCATCACGTGCCCACACGGGCTCGGCCGCCGCCAGCAGCAGCTTGAGGGCCGCCGCGTTCTGCGTGTCGATCAGCAGCCACATCAGGCCCTGGCGCAGCGGCGTGGAGCCTGGGTCCAGCGCCAGGCCCTTCTCGAATGCCTCCATGGCTTTTTTCGATTGCGCCGTGCGCTGGTAGTAGGCGCCCAGGATCTGGAAGAAGGTGGGCTGGCCCTGCAGGCGCTTGACCAGGGCCGGGTCGGCCAAGATGCGTTCGACCTGGCTGCCGATCTGCGTCCAGTCCTCCAGATCCTCCAGCAGATAGAAGGCCTGCGTCAGATGGCGCACGTCATGGAACTGCTCCCAGGCGTGCAGGGACATCTGGGCCGCCTCGCGCCGGTCGGCGCGCTGCAGCAGGCGTATCACCTCGTCGTAGTCGCTGATGCCGGCGTGCGGCGTCTGCAGCAGGCGGCGGTAGGCCTTCAGCGTCAGTGCTTCCTGGCGCTGGTCCTGGGCCAGGTCGCCCAGCAGGCGCCAGTACTCGCCCTCGTCCTGCATGCCGGCGGGAATGCGCGTCTGCGCATCCTCCAGCCAGCGCAGGCCCAGGGCCGGCTCGCCCTGCAGCAGCGCGAGCACGGCGGCGGGCATGGCATGGGCCGGCGTGCGCTGCTCGGGATCGGCAAGCACACGCTTCCAGGCCTGCAGCGCCAGTTGCGACCGGCCTGCGCGTTCGGCCAGCTGGGCCAGCAGGATCTGCGACTGCGGCGTGCTGCCGTGCTTTTGCAGATAGTCGATGGCCTCGCCGGGCTCGGCCTGGCGCTCGTAGGCCTGGACCAGCGCCTGCTGCAGCGCGGCATCCTGGGGACGGCGGCTCAACTGGTGGCGCAGGCCGGCAATCAGGGCGCGGTCGTCGAACAGGCCCGGCGCCAGGCGCATCACCGTCTTCCAGGCATCTTCACGGCCCGTGTTCTGCGCAATGACCAGCCAGTTGTCCAGGGCCTGCTGCTGCTGCCCCATCCATTCGGACACCTGGGCCAGGCGCTCGCGCCAGGCCATGTCCTGCGGCGCCTGGCGCACCGCGGCCGTGGCCACGCGCCAGGCGTCCTCCAGATTGCGGTTCTCGAGGAACACCTCGTAGCCCAGCTGGTAGGTCTTGTCGTCAAAGGGCAGGCCCGGCGGCGGCTTGCGCGCGGGGTCGGCCGTGCGCAGCATGCGCCAGCCCGGGGCGGTCCAGGCCACGGGCTGCAGTGCCCAGGCGCCGTCGTCGGCCACTGCGGACGCTACGGCCGGGCCTGCTCCCGAAGCGCCTGCCGCCTGCACCTGCCATTGCTGCAGCAGGGACAGCTGCAGCAGCCGCTTGGCATAGCGCTCGGCCTCGGCCCGGTTGCCGGCCGCGCGCGCCAGACCGATGAGCCTTCGCAGCGTTTCCGGGTCGCTGCCCAACAGTTCTTCCTGCTGGCGCGCCAGCGCCAGCGCTTCGCTGGCACGGTTGCCGGACTGCAGCACCTGCAGGGCCTGCCAGAGATAGGCGCGCGACTGCTGGACGTCTTCGGTCGTGGCGCTGGCCTGGCGCAGCAGCCGCGCCGATTCCTCGTACAGCGACATGCCCAGCGCCTGCCGCGCTGCGGACTCATAGACCTGCGCCTTGCGCGCGGGATCGCCCTGGCGGGCGGCCACATCGTCGTAGATGCCCAGGGCCAGCGGTGCGTCCTTGAGTACCAGCGCCGAAGAGGCCAGGTACAGCGCCTGCTCCTGGGTCAGACCCGCCAGCGGGACCTCCTTGAGCGCCTGCATCACCTGGAGCGCCAGGGCATCGGCCTGCCCTCCGGCGCGATGGTCCTGCTTTTGCGCCTCCAGATAGTTCTGGTAGGCGGCCTGCCAGCGCTCCCAGGCCTGGACGGCGGCGCTGGGCAGCGCCTGCTTGGCTGCCTCTTCACGCGCCAGCTTGATGGCTTTCAGGCGCTCCTCCTTGGCCTTGAGCAGGGCGCGCAGGTTTTCATTGCCCGGGTCGCTCTTGAGCAGGTTGCTCAGGTAGTTGTAGGACAGCTCGGAATCATCTCCGGTGACGGAGAGCCGGCGCTCCAGATCCTGCTTGGGAAACAGCATCCACAGGGCGCCACCGATCAGTACCGCCAGCAGCACGATCAGCCAGAAGGGAACCGTGACGGGGCGCTCAGAGCCCCCGGCATTGCGCTTGGAGTTCAACACTGTGATGGGTACTTCTGAAGGAACGGAGGTTGGAGCTGCCCGTATCGGCACCCGCCACGGCAATGAGGGGATTGGCGGCGTTCAGGGAACTCAGCGCACAGCCGGACGGCAGGTGCATGCGCAGCTCCAGCGGCACATGTCCCTGCAGGGTCAAGCGCACGCCGCCATCGGCCTGGGGCAGCCATTGCGTGAGCCGGGCATTGGCATCCACCAGATAGGGGCGCGCCGCGGAGGCGGCCGCGCCTGCGGCATCCTGCTGCACCAGGTATCCGGCGCCGCCGGCCAGGTGAAGGTAGTTTCCGTCCGTGCCCTTGGCATAGCCGGCGATGCCGCGGCTGGCAGCCATGGACGGCAGGGCCATGCCGGGCGGCATGCGCAGCGTGCGCAACTGGCCCGGGCCCCGCAGGCGCCAGCCCTGCGCGTCGCGGCCGATGGCGAATTCGTAGAAATCCTGCACCTTGCGGATGTACTCGGAGCTGTAGACCGGGTTCAGCCGCTGCGCCAGCGCCCACTGGTAGACCTTGTGCAGGGCCTTGATGCTGGCCTGCTTGCTGGCGGAGTAGGAGTGGTAGTAGATGTCCACGGCCTTCATGCGCCGGGGTGCGTCGGTCATCTCGAAGGTTTCGATGACGCGCTCGAAGCCGTAGAACGGCCCGTGCCAGAGGTTGGTGTAGATGTTCTCGTTGGTGACGGGCGCATAGATCTGCAGATGGCCGCCCTTGCGCAGGCCCCAGCTGCGCACCTCCGTCAGCGAGGGATTGCTGCGCGTGATGGCCGTGTCGCCGCCATTCATGTTGAGCAGTCCCGCCGCGTCGGAGATGGCCAGGGCCTCGGCGCTGGGCGCCGTGTTGCCGGTCCACAGGAACACGTCCACCGGCTTGCCGGGCGGCGCCAGGCGCTTGCGGATGTAGTCGACCGAGCCATTGATCTCCCGGTTCATGTCCATCTGGTAGCCGGGGATGTGGAGGTTGAGGTTCACCTCCTTGCTGTCATCCCCGTCGGGCGCTGCCCCGGGCTCCCAGAAGAAGGGGTGCGAGTAGGAATGGCTGGCGATCTCGACATGGGGCATGGCGAAGATGCGCTTGGCAATGCCCTCCAGCTGGTCGGCCCACTGCGGATACAGGCCCTGCGGCGAGACTTCGGCCTCGATGACCGAGATGGTGTGCGGAATCCTGTAGCGCTCCAGGATCTCGCGGCGCAGCACCTCGCCCGCGAAGGGCGTGCCCGGCAGCTCGGCCTTGGAAGGAAAGCCGTCCCCGTCCACATGGGCCAGCAGCAGGCGGCGGCCGTTCTCGGTGGTGACGTCGGGCACCGGAAAGTCCTGCAGGCGCAGCGCCTCGCGCAACAGCGCGAAGGGGTCGATCACCCAGCGCGACTGGTCGGTGCCCGGCATGCCCACCACCACATAGGGCATGAGTGCAAAGCCGCCCCAGGGCGTGATGGCGGCCGACACGAAGCGGCGCCCCCGCTTGTCGTCGAAGGACAGCAACTCGCGGCTGCCCCTGGCCATCTGCGGCGTGAACTCCCAGCCCTCGTAATCGTGCGCTGGCTCGGCCGGCTGTATCTCGAAACCCATGACCGGCGCCTTTTCGGCGCGCCGCAGCGGGAACACGGGTGCCGCTTCCGTGCTGCGCGTGCCCAGGGCGGCCGACATGGTGCGGTCCTGTGACAGGCCCAGCGTATTGAGCACCAGCAGCGGCATGCCCTGCTGCACCTGGTTGGCCAGCCACTGCCGCACGCTTTTGGCCCGCATCTCGGGCACCGCGCCGCCGAACCAGCTCACCACGCCGGCATAGCGGTCACGCGCCACGCCTTCAGGCAGGGGCTCGCGCACATCGGCGTAGTCGGCGACGTAGCCCATGTAGTTCAGGGGCATTTCCAGGAAGCGGTGCGCCGATGCGCCGTTGATGGACGGATAGTCGGCACCGTTGTAGAGAATCAACACCCTGCGCGCCACCGCCTCCACCTGGCCTATGCCCAGGGTCTGCAGCCCGGCATCGGAAACCCAGGGGATGATGCCCAGCTGCGCAATGCGGCGGGCGGTCTCGCGCGTGGCGTCGCGGTCATGCGGGGCCACGTAGTCGATGGACAGCACCGGCAGGCGGTCGCGCTCGCGGATGGTCTGCAGTTGCTGCAGCAGCCATTCGCGGTCTTTCTCGGGCACGTTCACATAGCGCTTGAGGCTGGCATCCCAGCCCCGCAACAGCGACTCGGCCGCCACCATCTGTACCTTGTCCCTCACGCGCGGCACGATCTCGAAGCCCCGGTTCAGGATCAGGCGGATGCCGGGATAGCGCTGGTGCAGCGTCTCGATAACGCGCACCAGGCCGTCCTGCTGGGCCTTTTCGTCGAAATTCGTGGCCAGGCGGTAGGAGTCCAGCGTGTCCAGGAAGAAGCCGCGAAAGCCCTGCTTCCACAGCGGCGCGATCACCTCGTCGGCAAAGAAGGCGGGCCACTGCGCGGGTGTCTGGTCCAGGACGATGGACTGCCAGGCGCCGTTGCGCGCCATCTTCCAGGCCTCGGGAATCTTGCCGAAGTAGGCGCGCTCGGGCAGCACCTCGGCCACGGAAGCGTAGGCATACAGCTCGCTGCCCGGGGCCTGCTTGCGGAACCGGACCGGGTCATAGCCATGGCCCGGCTCCACGACGGCAATGTCGTAGAGGCTCAATTCACTGAGCGATGCCTTGTTCCCGTAATAGACAGCCACCGCGGGTTCGGCAGCCTGCACCACCCAGCCGCACAGCAACCCCCAGCAGACCAGGCAGCTTCGCAGGAAACCGTTCACGGCCTTCTCCTCAGGGCGTGGTGATGCCCCATCAATTCATAGTTTTTATGCATCAAATTTCTTAACAATTTGATGAAAGCTATCGTCAATCCGACGAAAAGCGGGCCGAGCATAACGTTGTTTGTCTACAAATGTGTTTTCTCCCTACTTTTGTGCTCAGCCCACTTGAACCCGGGGAGAAGCTGGGTTATTGCGATACTAGGCACGCCAAAAAATCACCAATGAGAGGTATTCATGATCCTGGTCACAGGCGGCGCCGGCTTCATCGGCTCCCACACCTGCGTGGAGCTGGCCGCCGCAGGCGAGCCCTACCTGATCTACGACAACTTCAGCAACAGCAGCGCCGACGTGCTCGACCGCATGGAACGCATCACGGGCCGGCGCCCGCTGTGCGTGGAAGGCGATGTGCGCGACCGCGCCGCGCTGGACCGGGTGTTTGCCGAGCACTCCATCCGCGAGGTGATCCACTTCGCCGCACTCAAGGCCGTGGGCGAATCCGTGGCCCAGCCACTGCGCTACTACGAACACAACGTGGGCGGCACGGTCGCCCTGCTGCAGGCCATGCAGGCGGCGGGCGTGCACAGCCTGGTGTTCTCCTCCTCGGCCACGGTCTACGGCGACCCGGCCAGCCTGCCGATCCGCGAGGATTTCCCGCTGTCTGCCACCAACCCCTACGGCCGCAGCAAGCTGTGGATCGAGGAAATGCTGGCCGACCTGGACCGCGCCGAGCCCGGCCAGTGGCGCCTGGCACGGCTGCGCTACTTCAATCCCGTGGGCGCCCATGAAAGCGGCCTGATCGGCGAGGACCCGCGCGACATCCCCAACAACCTCATGCCCTATGTGTCGCAGGTCGCCATCGGCCAGCGCCAGCAGCTCAGTGTCTATGGGGATGACTACGCCACGCCGGACGGCACAGGCGTGCGTGACTACATCCACGTCACCGACCTGGCGCGCGGCCACCTGGCGGCGCTGCGCTATCTGCGCGAGCAGCAGGGCCTGCTGACCGTGAACCTGGGCACGGGGCGCCCGGTCTCGGTGCTGGAGATGGTCAAGGCCTTCGAGCGCGCCAGCGGCCGCCCCGTGCCCTACCAGATCGTGGCGCGCCGCCCCGGCGACGTGGCCCAGTGCTGGGCCGACCCCGCCGAGGCCGAGCGCCTGCTGGGCTGGAAGGCCATGCTGGACCTGGACCGCATGTGCGAGGACGCATGGCGCTGGCAAAGCCAGGCCGCAGGTCTCAAGCGCTGAACCCCGCAGCACCTGCGGGCGCCGAGGGCGTGGTATCTTTTCGCCCTTGTTTCACGCCCTAGCCACGAGTCTGCCCATGCTTGCCAAACGCATCATCCCCTGTCTTGACGTCACGGGAGGGCGCGTCGTCAAAGGCGTGAACTTCGTGGAGCTGCGCGATGCGGGCGACCCGGTGGAGATCGCCGCGCGCTACAACGCCCAGGGCGCGGACGAGCTGACCTTCCTGGACATCACGGCCACCAGCGATGGCCGAGACCTGATCCTGCCCATCATCGAATCGGTGGCCAGCCAGGTCTTCATTCCGCTGACCGTGGGCGGTGGCGTGCGCACCGTCGAGGACGTGCGCCGCCTGCTCAACGCGGGCGCCGACAAGACCAGCTTCAACTCGGCCGCCATCGCCAATCCCGATGTGATCAATGCCGCCTCCGACAAGTACGGCGCGCAGTGCATCGTCGTGGCCATCGACGCCAAGCGCCGCACCGCCGAAGACGAGCAGCGCATCGGCACCGACGGCCGCGCCGTCGGCCCCGGCTGGGATGTCTACAGCCACGGCGGACGCAAGAACACCGGCCTGGACGCCGTGCAGTGGGCCGCCGAGATGGCGCGCCGCGGCGCGGGCGAGATCCTGCTGACCAGCATGGACCGCGACGGCACCAAGTCCGGGTTCGACCTGAAGCTCACGCGCGCCGTCAGCGACGCCGTGCCCGTGCCCGTGATCGCCTCCGGCGGCGTGGGCTCGCTGGACGACCTGGCCGATGGCGTGACCCTGGGCGGCGCCGACGCCGTGCTGGCCGCCAGCATCTTCCACTATGGCGAATTCACCGTGGGCCAGGCCAAGCAGCGCATGGCCGAGCGCGGCGTGCCCGTGCGCCTCTGATACGGCGCGTCGGCGGACTCCTTCATTTCAGTTTTCCATGGCGCTCGCGCCGCCCACAACCCATGAAACCGGCGCGGCCCAAGGGACCAGGGACAGCGAGCAAGGGCCGCCCCGCAGCAAGGCTGTCGTCTCCCTCCCGCGCAGCGAGAGAGGGGGAAGGCGCGAAGCGACTCAGGGGGTGTATTTTCAATCCAGGCAATTCCTGACAATGCTGTCACAGGGATTCCAACCCAGGATATTCACAATGCAGGCAATGAACTGGCTAGATCAAGTCAAATGGGATGCGCAGGGCCTGGTGCCCGTGATCGCGCAGGAAAAGGACACGGGCGACGTGCTGATGTTCGCCTGGATGAACCGCGAGGCCCTGGCCAAGACGGCCGAGCTGGGCCGCGCCGTCTATTTCAGCCGCTCGCGCAACAAGCTGTGGTTCAAGGGCGAGGAATCGGGCCACGTGCAGACCGTGCACGAGGTGCGCATCGACTGCGACAACGACGTGGTCCTGCTCAAGATCACCCAGACCGGCCACGAGCCCGGCATTGCCTGCCACACGGGGCGCCACAGCTGCTTCTACAGCGTGCTGCGCGATGGTCAGTGGCAGGCCGTCGATCCGGTCTTGAAAGACCCCGAATCGATCTACAAATGAATTCCACGAACATGAACGACACCGCAAGCACTTCCTCGCAGGACGCCCTGGCGCGCCTGGCCGCCGTCATCGAAAGCCGCAAGCCCGCCAACGGCGGCGACCCCGACAAGAGCTACGTCGCCCGCCTGCTGCACAAGGGCCCGGATGCCTTTTTGAAGAAGATCGGCGAAGAGGCCACCGAAGTGGTCATGGCCGCCAAGGACGCAGACCATGGCGGGGACGCCGGCAAAATCCTCTACGAAGTGGCCGATCTGTGGTTCCATAGCATGATCGCCCTGGCCCACTATGGCCTGACGCCCGCCCAGGTCGTCGCCGAGCTGGAGCGCCGCGAAGGCACCAGCGGCATCGAGGAAAAGGCGCTGCGCAAGGCCCAGGAACGTGATGTGAACGAGAAAGGACCGCTGCCATGAATGACGATTACATCGAAGTCCGTGCCCTGGACCAGTCCCGCATCGAAGGCCTCAAGGCCTGGGGCTGGGTCAGCTACCTGCTGCACCTGGTGGTGGCCGTGGCCGCCGTCGTGCCCGGCGCCCAGCCCAGCATCGCGCTGCTGGTGATCGCCCTGATCATCGACCTGGTCAAGCGCGGCGACGCCGAAGGCAGCTGGATGGCCAACCATTTCTCGTGGCGCATCCGCAGCGTGATCTGGGCCGGCATCCTGTACCTGGTCACGGCACCGCTGTGGCTGCTGTTCTTCGTGCCCGGCTGGATCGCCTGGACGGTGATCTCCATCTGGTTCCTGTACCGCATCGTGCGCGGCATGGTCGCCATGAACCGCAACCAGGCCGTGGACCGCTGAAGCCGCCGGCCCGCCCGCCATGTCCTCCACCCCGACCTGCAAGATCAACCTCGCCCTGCAGGGCGGGGGCTCGCACGGCGCCCTGACCTGGGGCGTGCTGGACGCACTGCTGGAAGACGGCAGCCTTGTCTTCGACGGCATCAGCGGCACCAGCGCCGGCGCCATGAATGCCGTGGCCCTGGCACAGGGCTTTGCCCAGGCCGCGCGCCAGGAAAGCGATCCTGTGGCCGCCCAGGCGCTGGGCGCCCAATTGGCCCGCGCCTCGCTGACCGAACTGTGGGAAGGCGTGGGCACCATGGGCAGCCTGATGTGGGGCGCGCCATTGCCGGGCAGCCCCTTCATGGGCGTGCTCAACCAGTTCTTCTCGCCCTACCAGACCAACCCGCTGGACATCAACCCGCTGCGCAAGCTGCTCGAACGGGTCGTGGATTTCGAGGCGCTGACGCGTCCGCCCGTGGAGGGCGTGGTGCCCAAAGTCTTTGTCTGCGCCACCAATGTGCGCACAGGCCGGGGAAGCATCTTTTCGGGCAGAAGGCTCAGTGCCGACGCGGTCATGGCCTCGGCCTGCCTGCCCCAGCTGTTCAAGGCCGTGGAAATCGATGGCGAGCCTTACTGGGACGGCGGTTTCTCGGGCAATCCCGCCCTGTATCCCCTGATCTACGGCACGGCGTCCAGCGACATCCTGCTGGTGCAGATCAATCCCATCGAGCACACCGACCTGCCCAACACGGCGGCCGACATCATGGACCGCATGAACGAGGTCACCTTCAACGCCGGCCTGCTGTCCGAGCTGCGCGCCATCGAGTTCGTCAAGCGCCTGCTGGAGCAGGGCAAGCTGGACCCGGCACGCTACAAAAAGGTGCTGCTGCACCGCGTGGACGGCGGGGCGGTGCTCAAGGGCTACGGCGCCTCGACCAAGACGCGCTCCGACATGCGTTTCGTGCGCGAGCTGTTCGAGCTGGGGCGCGAGCAGGGGCAGCACTGGCTCCAGCAGCACCGCAGCGACATCGGCGTGCGCCAGACACTGCACATCAACGACAATTCACCCTGATTTTTCGATCCAACGCCAGCTTCCCAGGACTCCCGTAGCGCCATGCACGACCACGACCCGAACTGCCTGTTTTGCCGCATCATCAAAGGCGAGATCCCTTCCCGCAAGGTCTATGAGGACGATGAAGTCTTCGCCTTCCACGACATCCATCCCGGCGCGCCCATCCACTTTCTGATGGTGCCCAAGAAGCACATCCCCTCCATGGCCCAGGTCCAGGCCGACGACGCTGCGCTGCTGGGCCGCATGATGGTGCTGGCGCCCCGCCTGGCCGCCGAGCAAGGCTGCAATCCGTATCCCGACGGCGGTTTCCGTCTGGTGGTCAACACGGGCACCGAGGGCGGACAGGAAGTCCACCACCTGCACATCCATGTCATGGGCGGCCCCCGCCCCTGGCTGAAGGGCTGAAGCCTTTGCTGGACGCAGGCTTGCGCGCAAGATGGCCCGCCTCTTGCTTGCGACTTCTGCGTACATGCGCCGGCCGAACGGCTTTTGTGGGGCCTTGCGAACTGCCGCCATGGCCCGGCGTCTAAAATGATCTGCAATTCTTAGGAGAGATTCTCATGGGCTCGTTTTCCATCTGGCATTGGCTGATCGTCCTGGCCATCGTGGTTCTGGTGTTCGGAACCAAGAAGCTGAAGAACATCGGTTCCGACCTTGGCGGTGCAGTCAAGGGCTTCAAGGACGGTGTGAAGGACGGCTCGACCTCCACCGACACCCCCGCAGCTGCCCCTGGCCAGGTTGCAGGCCAGACAGCCACCGACAAGGCCACCATCGACGTCGAAGCCAAGCAAAAGAGCTGATGCTCCGCACGCCAAGCCTCCATGTTTGATATCGGTCTGTCCAAGATGGCGCTGATCGGCGCCGTGGCTCTCGTGGTCATCGGCCCCGAGAAGCTGCCGCGCGTGGCGCGCACCGTCGGTACCCTGCTGGGCAAGGCCCAGCGCTACGTCTCCGATGTGAAGGCCGAGGTCAACCGTTCGATGGAACTCGACGAGTTGCGCAAGATGAAGGACACGGTGGAAGGCGCGGCGCGTGACGTCGAGCAGTCCATCCACACTTCGGCCGCCAATTTCGAGAAGGACTGGAACGAGTCCACGGCATCGCTCAACGGCACGTCTTCCTCGTACGACTCCTCTTCCTACGATTCAGGCAGCGATACGTACAGCGCCGTGGCGCCGGCCTACCGCCACCCGGGCAAGAACTGGCGCCTCAAGCGTGCTGCCGTGCCCCAGTGGTACAAGGCCCGTGCCGGCGTGCGCACCAAGGCGCAGTCGGGCGCGGCGCGCGTGGCGCGCTTTCGTCCCCAGAAGTCCCGCTGAAGATGCTGGCGCGCAGCGGGCCACGAGGCAACCGGCCCAGCCTCTGCCATCCGGGCACCCGCCATCGCCCCACCCTGCCCGATCCGTCGGGCTTTCTGCTTTTCATACCAGGTCCGTGGACGCCCTTGCGGCCCGCCGCGGTTTCGCACCATGTCCGACATTCCACCTAAAGACGACGAGCTGGCAGGCACCGAGCAGCCTTTCGTCCAGCACCTGATGGAGCTGCGCGACCGCCTGCTCTACTGCATCTACGGCATCGGTCTGGCGATCGCCGTGCTGGCCGTATGGCCCGGCCCCAACGGGCTGATCGACTTCATCGCCCACCCGATCAAGGCCCACATGCCGCCCGATGCCAAGCTCATCGCAGTCGGCGTGTTCACCCCCTTCTTCGTGCCGCTCAAGGTACTGATGATGGTGGGCATCTTGGCCGTGCTGCCCTGGATCATGTACCAGATGTGGGCCTTCGTGGCGCCCGGCCTGTACAGCCATGAAAAGCGCTTTGCGCTGCCGCTGATCATCTTCGGCAGCCTGCTGGCCTATATCGGCATCGCCTTCGTGCAGTTCTTCGTGCTCGACAAGATGTTCGCCTTCATCCAGGGCTTCACCCCGGACAGCGTGGCGGCCACGCCGGACATTGCATCGTATGTGGAGGCCATCCTGTCGCTGTACCTGGCCTTTGGCCTGGCCTTCCAGGTGCCCATCGTGGTCATGCTGCTGGTGCGCTTCGGCCTGGTGGACATCGCCAAGCTCAAGTCCTTCCGCGGCTATTTCATCGTGGTGGCCTTCATCATCGCCGCCGTGGTCACGCCGCCCGACGTGATCTCCCAGCTGGCCCTGGCCGTGCCCATGTGCATTCTTTACGAGATCGGCATCCTGGGCGCCGGCTGGTTCAGCCGCGTCTCCAAGGCGCCGGAAGAAGAAGCCGAACCCGGCACCGCAGTGGACAAGCCCGCAGAGGATAAACCCTCCCCCTGAGTCGCTTCGCGCCTTCCCCCAGAGGGGGACGACACCCTCGGTGCGGGGCGGCGCGGCCGGCCCAGGCCCTTCCTCGGTGTCCCTCGCTTTAGGGCGCGCCAGTTTCAAGGGCCTACGCTGAAACACGAGGAATTTGTAATAAAAAGCCCTTGGTTCATCACCAAGGGCTTTTTCTTTGTCTATGGCCAAGCCCCTTCCGGGGTTGGCATCTCACCGAGGCAGGTCGGACGTGCCCATGAGGAACTCGTCAATGGAGCGAGCGGCCTGGCGGCCTTCGCGGATGGCCCAGACCACCAGGGACTGGCCGCGGCGCACGTCGCCGGCGGCGAAGAGCTTGGGCACGCTGGTGGCGTAGCCGCCCGTGAAGTCGGTGGTGGCCTTGGCGTTGCCGCGTGCGTCCTTGTCCACGCCAAAGGCATCGAGCACGGCCTGCACGGGGCTGACGAAGCCCATGGCCAGCAGCACCAGGTCGGCCTTGAGCACCTGCTCGCTGCCGGGCACCTCGACCATCTTGCCATCCTTCATTTCGATGCGCACGGTCTTGACGGCCGTGACTTGGCCCTTCTCGCCGATGAACTCCTTGGTGGCGATGGCGAACTCGCGCTCGCAGCCTTCCTCGTGGCTGGAGCTGGTGCGCAGCTTGATCGGCCAGTAGGGCCAGACCAGGGGCTTGTTCTCCTGCTCGGGCGGCATGGGCATCAGCTCGAACTGGGTCACGCTGACGGCGCCGTGGCGGTTGCTGGTGCCCACGCAGTCGGAGCCCGTGTCGCCGCCACCGATGACGATGACATGCTTGCCATCGGCACGCAGCTGGCCCTTGAGCTTGTCGCCGGCGTTGACCTTGTTTTGCTGCGGCAGGAACTCCATGGCGAAATGGATGCCCTTGAGTTCACGGCCGGGCACGGGCAGGTCGCGCGACTGCTCGGCACCGCCGGTCAGCAGCACGGCGTCGAACTCGGCCATGAGCTGCTCGGGGCTGACGGTTTCCTTGGCCCAGTTGGTGACCTTGGAGTCTTCGCCCAGGCCGTCCTTGCCCGCCACCAGCACGCCGGTGCGGATCTTGACGCCTTCGGCCACGAGCTGCTCGACACGGCGGTCGATGTGCGACTTCTCCATCTTGAAGTCGGGAATGCCGTAGCGCAGCAGGCCGCCGACGCGGTCGTTCTTCTCGAACAGCGTGACATCGTGGCCGGCGCGGGCCAGTTGCTGCGATGCGGCCAGGCCTGCGGGGCCGGCGCCGACCACGGCGACCTTCTTGCCGGTCTTGCGGCTGCTGGGCAGCGGCTTGACCCAGCCTTCGGCCCAGGCACGGTCGATGATGGCGTGCTCGATGGACTTGATGCCCACGGCGTCGTCGTTGATGTTCAGGGTGCAGGCGGCCTCGCAGGGTGCGGGGCAGATGCGGCCCGTGAACTCGGGGAAGTTGTTGGTGCTGTGCAGCACGGCGCTGGCGCTCTTCCAGCCGCCGTGGAAGACCAGGTCGTTGAAGTCCGGAATGATGTTGTTGACCGGGCAGCCGTTGTTGCAGAACGGCGTGCCGCAGTCCATGCAGCGCGCGCCCTGGATCTTGGCCTGGCTGTCATCGAGGCCGATGACGAATTCCTTGTAGTGCTTCACGCGCTCGGCGACGGGCGCATAGCCCTCCTCGAGGCGCTCATATTCCATGAAGCCGGTGGTCTTTCCCATGATTCGTTGTCCTGATGTGTGGGGTGCAGGGATGGGTGCGGGCCGCTGCCCGCATCCTTCGCTTCCTTGTTATTTGGCGGCCACCGCCTCCTTGGCGTGTTCCTCGACCTCGGGCGTGGCGGGCTCTTCCATCACCTGGCGCTCGTACATCTCGGACAGGGCACGCTTGTATTCGCTGGGGAAGACCTTGACGAACTTGGAGCGGGCCGCCGCCCAGTTGTCCAGCAGATCGCGGGCGCGCTTGGAGCCCGTCCAGCGGCTGTGCGCCTCGATCAGCGCGCGCAGTTGGCGCTCGTCGGTCTCGCGGCGGTGCCAGACGGCAGGCGAGACCTGGGCCAGGTGCTCGTCATGGGGCAGCACCTGGTCCAGCGAGACGGACGCCTTGTTGCAGCGCTCGGCGAAGCGGCCATCCTCGTCGTAGACATAGGCCACGCCGCCGCTCATGCCGGCAGCGAAGTTGCGGCCGGTCTTGCCCAGCACCACCACGGTGCCGCCGGTCATGTATTCGCAGCCGTGGTCGCCCACGCCTTCGACCACGGCGGTGGCGCCCGACAGGCGCACCGCGAAACGCTCGCCGGCCACGCCGCCGAAGAAGGCCTCGCCGCTGGTGGCGCCGAACATCACGGTGTTGCCGACGATGGTGTTGGTCGTCGTGTCGCCGCGGAATTCATGGCTGGCATGCACCACCACGCGGCCGCCGGACAGGCCCTTGCCCGTGTAGTCGTTGGCATCGCCGCGCAGGTTCAGCGTGATGCCGTTGCACAGGAAGGCACCGAAGGACTGGCCGCCGGTTCCCTCGAAGTGGATGCGGATGGTGTCATCGGGCAGTCCTTCGGGATGCACGCGCGTCACGGCACCGGAGAGCATGGCACCCACGGAGCGGTTGACGTTGCGCGCCACTTCCATGATGCGCACGCGCTCGCCGTTCTCGATGGCGGGCTTGCAGCGCTCGATGAGCTTCACGTCCAGCGCCTTGTCCAGCAGGTGATCCTGCTTTTCGACATGGAAGCGCGCCACGTCGGCGGGCACTTCGGGCTGGGCGAACAGGCGCGAGAAGTCCAGGCCCTGGGCCTTCCAGTGCTGCAGGCCCTTGCGGGTGTCCAGCAGGTCGGCACGGCCGATCAGGTCGTCGAACTTGGCAACGCCCAGCTGGGCCATGATCTGGCGCACTTCCTCGGCGATGAAGAAGAAGTAGTTCACCACATGCTCGGGCTTGCCCGAGAACTTGGCGCGCAGCACCGGGTCCTGCGTGGCCACGCCCACGGGGCAGGTGTTCAGGTGGCACTTGCGCATCATGATGCAGCCCTCGACGACCAGGGGCGCCGTGGCGAAGCCGAACTCGTCGGCGCCCAGCAGCGCGCCGATGACGACGTCGCGGCCGGTCTTCATCTGGCCGTCGGCCTGCACGCGGATGCGGCCGCGCAGGCGGTTGAGCACCAGGGTCTGCTGGGTCTCGGCCAGGCCGATTTCCCAGGGCGAGCCCGCATGCTTGATGGACGACCAGGGCGATGCGCCCGTGCCGCCGTCATGGCCTGCGATGACCACGTGGTCGCTCTTGCACTTGGCCACGCCGGCCGCGATGGTGCCCACGCCCACTTCGGACACGAGCTTGACCGAGATGTCGGCGTGCGGCGCCACGTTCTTCAGGTCATGGATCAGCTGGGCCAGATCCTCGATGGAGTAGATGTCGTGGTGGGGCGGGGGCGAGATCAGTCCGACGCCGGGCACTGAGTGGCGCAGCTTGCCGATGTAGTCGGACACCTTGCCGCCGGGAAGCTGGCCGCCCTCGCCGGGCTTGGCGCCCTGGGCCATCTTGATCTGCACCTGGTCCGAGGACGACAGGTACTCGGCCGTGACGCCGAAGCGGCCCGATGCCACCTGCTTGATCCTGGAGCGCAGCGAGTCGCCGTCCTGCAGCTCGATGTCGGCCTCGACCTTGTCGGCGCCGATGATGGAGCCCAGGGTCTCGCCCTTCCTGATCGGGATGCCCTTGAGCTCGTTGCGGTAGCGCTGGGGATCTTCCCCGCCTTCGCCGGTGTTGCTCTTGCCGCCGATGCGGTTCATGGCCACGGCCAGCGTGGCATGGGCCTCGGTGCTGATGGAGCCCAGCGACATGGCGCCCGTGGCAAAGCGCTTGACGATCTCCTTGGCCGACTCGACCTGGTCCAGCGGGATGGCCTTGGCCGGGTCGAACTTGAACTCGAACAGGCCGCGCAGCGTCATGTGGCGCTTGCTCTGGTCGTTGATCAGCTGGGCGTATTCCTTGTACGTGCTCCAGTTGTTGGAGCGCGTGGAATGCTGCAGCTTGGCGATGGCGTCGGGCGACCACATGTGCTCTTCGCCACGGGCGCGCCAGGCGTATTCGCCACCGGCGTCCAGCATGGTCTCCAGCACGGGATCGTCACCGAAGGCCGCGCGGTGGTTGCGGATGGTTTCCTCGGCGATCTCGAAGACGCCGATGCCCTCGACGCGGCTGGCCGTGCCGGTGAAGTACTTGTCCACGGTGTCGCTGTTCAGGCCGATCACCTCGAACAGTTGGGCGCCGCAATAGGACATGTAGGTGGACACGCCCATCTTGGACATGATCTTGGACAGGCCCTTGCCGATGGCCTTGACGTAGTTGTAGATGGCCTTGTCGGCCGACAGGTCGCCGCCCAGCTCCTTGTGCATGTCGGCCAGGGTTTCCATGGCCAGGTAGGGGTGCACGGCCTCTGCGCCGTAGCCTGCCAGCACGGCGAAGTGGTGCACTTCGCGCGCCGTGCCCGTTTCCACGACCAGGCCGGCCGTGGTGCGCAGGCCCTCGCGCACCAGGTGCTGGTGGATGGCCGACAGCGCCAGCAGCGCGGGGATGGCCACCTGGGTGGCGCTCACATGGCGGTCGCTGATGATCAGGATGTTGGCGCCGCCCTTGATGGCGTCCACGGCCTGCGCGCACAGCGATGCCAGCTTGGCTTCCACGCCCTGCTTGCCCCAGGACAGCGGGTAGGTGATGTCGATCGTTGCGCTCTTGAACTTGCCCTGCGTGTGGCGTTCGATGTCGCGCAGCTTGGCCATGTTGGCGAAGTCCAGCACGGGCTGGTGCACTTCCAGGCGCATGGGCGGGTTGACCTGGTTGATGTCCAGCAGGTTGGGCTTGGGTCCGATGAAGGACACCAGCGACATCACGATGGCTTCGCGGATGGGGTCGATCGGCGGGTTGGTCACCTGCGCGAACATCTGGCGGAAGTAGTTGTACAGCGGCTTGTTCTTGTCCGACAGCACGGCCAGCGGGCTGTCGTTGCCCATGGAGCCGATGCCTTCCTCGCCGTTCTTGGCCATGGGGGCCAGCAGGAACTTGATGTCTTCCTGCGTGAAGCCGAAGGCCTGCTGGCGCTCGAGCAGCGGCAGGCTGGCGGCCTCGGGGCCGGCATGGGTGTCACCGCCCACGCTGCCCAGCTTGATGCGCAGGTTCTCGATCCACTGCTTGTAGGGCTTGGTGTTGACGATGTTGGCCTTGAGCTCGTCGTCCTCGATCAGGCGGCCCTGCTCCAGGTCGATCAGCAGCATCTTGCCGGGCTGCAGACGCCACTTGCGCACGATGGCGCTGTCGGGCACGGGCAGCACGCCGGCTTCGGACGCCAGGATGACCAGGTCGTCATCGGTGATCACGTAGCGCGAGGGGCGCAGGCCGTTGCGGTCCAGCGTGGCGCCGATCTGGCGGCCGTCGGTGAACACGATGGAGGCCGGGCCGTCCCAGGGCTCCATCATGGCGGCGTGGTATTCATAGAAGGCGCGGCGGCGCTCGTCCATGGACTCGTGCTGTTCCCAGGGCTCGGGAATCATCATCATCACGGCCTGGCTGATGGGGTAGCCGGCCATGGTCAGCAGTTCCAGGCAGTTGTCGAACGTTGCCGTGTCGGACTGGCCGGCGAAGCTGATGGGATAGAGCTTCTTGAGGTCCTCGGCCAGCACGGGCGAGGCCATCACGCCTTCGCGCGCCAGCATCCAGTTGTAGTTGCCGCGCACGGTGTTGATTTCACCGTTGTGGGCCACGTAGCGGTAGGGGTGGGCCAGCGGCCACTCGGGGAAGGTGTTGGTCGAAAAGCGCTGGTGCACCAGGCCGATGGCCGAGACGCAGCGCTCGTCGGACAGGTCGTTGTAGTACACGCCCACCTGGTCGGCCAGCAGCAGGCCCTTGTAGACCACGGTGCGGCTGCTCATGCTGGGAACGTAGTATTCCTTGCTGTGCTTGAGCTTGAGGTTCTGGATGGCGGCGCTGGCCGTCTTGCGGATCACGTACAGCTTGCGCTCGAGCGCGTCCTGCACGATCACGTCGGCGCCGCGGCCGATGAAGACCTGGCGCAGGATGGGCTCCTTTTCCTGGACCGTGGGCGACATGGGCATGTCGCGGTTCACGGGCACATCGCGCCAGCCCAGCAGGACCTGGCCTTCGGCCTTGATGGCGCGTTCCATCTCCTGCTCGCAGGCCAGGCGCGAGGCGTGTTCCTTGGGCAGGAAGATCATGCCCACGCCGTACTCGCCCGCGGGCGGCAGGGCCACGCCCTGCTTTGCCATCTCTTCGCGGTAGAGCTGGTCGGGAATCTGGATCAGAATGCCCGCGCCATCGCCCATGAGCTTGTCGGCGCCCACGGCGCCGCGATGGTCGATGTTTTCGAGGATCTTGAGCGCGCCGGTGACGATGTCATGGCGCTTGACGCCCTTGATATGCGCAACAAAGCCGAGGCCGCAGGCGTCGTGCTCGTTGCTCTTGGAGTACAGACCGTGGTCTTGGAGATGCTTGATCTCGGCAGCCGTCGTCATGGCGGAATCCTCAAATTTTTCGCAGGGAACGCAAGATTAAGGCAAGGCATCACCTCATGCAATAAATTTATATAAGGGTCAGATCCCAATTAATTCCAGAACAAAAAAATCGGAAATTAATAAGGGACATATTTATTTCACAGAGGCCTGCGATGAGGAATCAAGCACTTGCAGGCCATCAGTGGGTACTAACGCACTGTTGTGGTGCGCTCATTGGTCCGTCCTGGCGGACGGCCGGCGCGCTGGCGGGTCACGCGGCGCTCGGTGCGCTGTTGTAAATCGGCAATGAATTGCTCATCGCCCAGCGCCCAGCCCCGCAGCGCCGACTGGCTGATGCGTTCGCCGTCATCGCTGCTGACGCCCTCTTCCACGGCCGACACATACGCCGCGTCGCGCGCAAACGGGGTGTTGCCCAGTTCCCAGAACACGGCATGCGGCTGGATCAGCGCGTCGCTGCGCAGGCCGGCGTTGTGCGCGTAGCTGGACCAGGGCCAGTCGGCTGGCCGCTGGACCAGGCCGGCGCGCACGGGGCTGTCGTCCATGAAGACCATGGTGGGCAGCAGCCAGCTGGGCTGCAGCACCGTGCCGCGATAGCGGCCTTCCCACAGCGTGCCGCTGCGGCCGTGGCGGTCGTTGAAGTAGCGCACATAGCGCCGGCCCACGGCCTGCATGAACCTGGGCAGGCCATCGTCGGTGCGCGGCGTGGCCAGCAGGTGGAACTGGCTGGGCAGGAGCACGTAGGCATGCACGGCCAGCTCGCAGCTGCGCGCCATCTCGCGCAGCAGCCCCAGCATGGTCTCCCGGTCCTGGGCATCGATGAAGATGTCCGCGCCGTTGTTGCCGAGCTGGATGATGTGGTGCGGCAGATCCGCAATGGTGAGTCTGGGCAGGCGGGCCATGGTGCTGGGTGCAGGCAAGCGGGTGCAGGGCGTGGAGCGGCAATTATGGAGCGCCCCGCCCCGCGCTGCCGCACTGCGCCACACTCCGTTTTACAGGGAAAGACGCGACGAGGCCCTCAGCAGCTGGCTCACCAGCTGCGTGGCGGCCAGCAGCCGGGGCAGCAGTTGCACGCGCATCATCTCGGCGCTGTTGCGGTTGGCCTGGCCGCTGATGTTGAGCGCGGCCACGGTGCGCCCTGCCGCGTTCTTCACGGGCGCCGCGATGGAGATCAGGCCTTCGGCCAGTTCCTGGTCCACCAGGGCCCAGCCCTGGGCGCGCACCTCCAGAATGCGCTGGCGCAGGCGCTCGTCGTTCTGCTCGGTCAGCGCCGTGAACTGGCGGCGCTCGCGTGCATCCAGCAGGGCCTGCAGGGATTCATCGCTCTCGCCGGCCAGCAGCACGCGCCCCATCGAGGTCCAGCAGGCCGGCAGGCGCGAGCCCACGCTGAGGTTGGTGCTCATGATCTTGTGGGTGTGCACGCGCAGCACATAGACGATGTCGCCCCCATCGAGCACGGCAGCCGAGCAGGACTCCTTGACCTCGTCGACCAGGTTTTCCATCACGGGCTCGGCCAGGTTCCAGACCGGGGTGGAGCTGAGGTAGGCAAAGCCCAGTTCCATGATGCGCGGCGTGAGCTGGAACAGCTTGCCGTCGCTCTTCACATAGCCCAGCGTCTGCAGCGTCAGCAGGATGCGCCGGGCCCCGGCGCGCGTGAGCCCCGTGCGCGCCGCCACCTCGCTGAGCGTCTGCGCGGGCGCCTCGGCGCTGAACGAGCGGATCACGCCCAGGCCGCGCGCAAAGGACTGCACATAGCTGTCGCCGGGGCGCGGCGTGCCGCCCTCTTCTTCAACCCCACCTGTGGAAATTACGGAAGCGGCTTTTTTTTCCATGGCTCTATAATTCTTTCTGCGAACTTTTGTTCTACATACGAACATTTTAGCGCAGCGCCAGCGGCCTGCATACCGGAGACAAGCAAGTGATCAACAAAATCACCGACACCATCGCCGAGGCGTTGTCGGGCGTCCAGGACGGCTCCACCGTGCTGATCGGGGGCTTCGGCACCTCGGGCAATCCCACCGAACTCATCGACGGCCTGATCGCCCAGGGCGCACGCGAGCTGACCGTGGTCAACAACAACGCGGGCAACGGCGACCAGGGCCTGGCCGCGCTGCTCAAGAGCGGCCAGGTGCGCAAGATCATCTGCAGCTTCCCCCGCCAGGTGGACAGCTGGGTGTTCGACGACCTGTACCGCAGCGGCAAGATCGAGCTGGAACTCGTGCCCCAGGGCAACCTGGCCGAGCGCCTGCGCGCCGCCGGCGCCGGCATCGGCGGCTTCTTCTGCCCCACGGCCTATGGCACGGAGCTGGCCAACGGCAAGGAAACGCGCGAGATCAACGGCAAGCACTATGTGCTGGAGCATCCCATCCACGGCGACGTGGCACTGGTCAAGGCCGAGAAGGGCGACCGCTGGGGCAACCTCACCTACCGCATGTCGGCCCGCAACTTCGGGCCCGTGATGGCCACGGCGGCCAAGCACACGATCGCCACCGTGCACGAGATCGTGGAGCTGGGCGCGCTGGACCCCGAGGCCGTGGTCACGCCCGGCATCTACGTGAGCCAGATCGTGAAGATCGACCGCGTGGCCACCCAGGCCGGCGGCTTCAAGAAAACCGCATGAGCGCCCCAACCGCCGAAAGCAAGAGCATGAGCAGCTACCAGAAACGCAGCAAGCAAGAGCTGGCCCGGCGCGTGGCCGAAGACATCTTCGACGGCGCCTACGTCAACCTGGGCATCGGCATGCCCACCCAGGTGGCCAACCACATCCCGGCCGGCCGCGAGGTCATCCTGCAAAGCGAGAACGGCATCCTGGGCATGGGCCCGGCGCCCGCCGAAGGCCAGGAGGACTATGACCTGACCAATGCCGGCAAGCAGCCCGTCACCCTGCTGCCGGGCGGCTGCTACTTCCACCATGCCGACAGCTTCGCCATGATGCGCGGCGGCCACCTGGACATCTGCGTGCTGGGCGCCTTCCAGGTCTCGGCCACGGGCGACCTGGCCAACTGGAGCACGGGCGAGGCCGGTGCCATTCCCGCCGTGGGCGGCGCCATGGACCTGGCCGTGGGTGCACGCCAGACCTGGGTGATGATGGACCTGCTGACCAAGACCGGCGAATGCAAGGTCGTCGAGGCCTGCAGCTATCCGCTCACGGGCCTGTCCTGCGTCAAGCGCATCTACACCGACCTGTGCACGCTGGAATGCACGCCCGAGGGCCTGCGCCTGATCGACACCGTGCCCGGCCTCTCGCACGCCGAGCTGCAGTCCATCGTGGGCCTGCCCATCAAGGACGCGACGGCCACGGCCTGATCCCTCCGCTCCCCCAGTGGGTGCGCTGCGGCGCACCCCGGCACCTCTTCATTCTTTTCCCAGGAGACACCATGAGCCAGTCCAACCAGGCCTTCATCTGCGACGCCATCCGCACCCCCTTCGGCCGCTACGGCGGCGCCCTGTCCCCGGTGCGTGCCGATGACCTCGGCGCCGTGCCGATCAAGGCGCTGATGGAGCGCAACCCCGGCGTGGACTGGACGGCCGTGGCCGACGTGCTCTACGGCTGCGCCAACCAGGCCGGCGAAGACAACCGCAACGTGGCGCGCATGTCCGCCCTGCTGGCCGGCCTGCCCATCGATGTGCCGGGCGCCACCATCAACCGCCTGTGCGGTTCGGGCCTGGACGCCGTGGGCACGGCCGCGCGCGCCATCAAGGCGGGCGAGGCCCGCCTGATGATCGCGGGCGGCGTGGAAAGCATGAGCCGCGCCCCCTTCGTCATGCCCAAGGCCGAAAGCGCCTTCAGCCGCAGCAACGCCGTGTACGACACCACCATCGGCTGGCGCTTCGTCAACAAGCTGATGAAGCAGCAGTACGGCGTGGACTCCATGCCCGAGACGGCCGAGAACGTGGCCGACGACTTCAGGATCGAGCGCGAAGCCCAGGACCGCATGGCCCTGGCCAGCCAGCAAAAGGCGGCCGCCGCCATCGCGGCCGGCTACCTGGCCAAGGAAATCGTGTCCGTGTCCATTGCCCAGAAGAAGGGCGACGCCATCGTGGTGAGCCAGGACGAACATCCGCGCGCCACCACCATCGAGGCGCTGGCCAAGCTCAAGGGCGTGGTGCGCCCGGATGGCACGGTGACGGCCGGCAATGCCAGCGGCGTGAACGACGGCGCCTGCGCCCTGCTGCTGGCCAACGAGGAAGCCGCCAGGCAATACAACCTGGTGCCCCGCGCCCGCGTGGTCGGCATGGCCGTGGCCGGCGTGGCCCCGCGCATCATGGGCTTCGGCCCCGCGCCTGCCGTGCGCAAGGTGCTGGCCCTGACCGGCCTGACGCTGGAGCAGATGGACGTGATCGAGCTGAACGAAGCCTTCGCCGCGCAGGGCCTGGCCGTGCTGCGCGATCTGGGTATTGCCGACGATGACCGCCGCGTTAACCAATGGGGCGGCGCCATTGCGCTGGGCCATCCGCTGGGCGCCTCCGGTGCCCGCCTGGCTACCACGGCCGTGAACCAGCTGCACACGCTGGGCGGCCGCTACGCGCTGTGCACCATGTGCATCGGCGTGGGCCAGGGCATTGCCGTGATCCTGGAAAAGGTCTGAGACAGCGATGAGCACCGTGGACAACAAGACACCCGTCACCGTGGTCAGCGGCGCCAGCAACGGCATCGGCCGCGCCATCGCCGAGGCCCTGCTGGCCCAGGGCCGCACCGTGGTCAACCTCGACTACGTGCTGCCCGAATGGAGCCATCCGCTGCTGGTGAGCTACCAGGCCGACCTGACCAGCGAGCAGGCCACCGCCGAGGCGGCGGCCCGCATTGCCGCCGCGCACAACGTGGTGGCCCTGGTCAACAACGCGGGCACCACGCGTCCCGGCACCATCGACAACGCCAGCACCCGGCATCTGGACGATGTGGTGGGACTGCACTTGCGCGCGCCCATGCTGCTGGTGCAGGCCTTCCTGCCCACGCTGCGTGCCTGCGGCGAGGGCCGTATCGTGAACATGTCCTCGCGCGCCGCGCTGGGCAAGCCCGACCGCATCGTCTACTCGGCGACCAAGGCCGGCCTGATCGGCCTGACGCGCACCCTGGCCATGGAGCTGGGCCGCGACCGCATCACGGTCAATGCCCTGGGCCCCGGCCCCATCGCCACCGAGCTGTTCACCAAGAGCAACCCCGAAGGCGCGCCGCAGACCCAGCGCATCCTCAACAGCATTGCCGTGGGCCGCATGGGCACACCGGAAGACGTGGCGCGCGCCGCGCTGTTCTTCCTGTCGCCCGACAACGGCTTCGTCACCGGCCAGGTGCTCTACATCTGTGGCGGCACCACGCTGGGCGTGGCGCCCGTCTGAACGAACGTCGGACCAACCGTTTGACCGAACGCCTTCCCAGGCACAACCCCCTTCAAGAAGAACCACTGGAAGCGCCCGCCTGCACAGGCGTGCGCCACACAGGGCATTGCCCTGGCCCAGCCCGGCGTTGCCGGGCCCGGCCATCCACCTTATTGCCGAATCAGGAGACCTCTCGATGTTTGATCAAACCACCCGTTTCACCCGCCGCCGTGGCCTGCAGGCGCTGGCCGCCGCATCCCTGACCGCGCTCGGCGCCCTGTCCGGCCCCGCCGCCCTGGCCCAGGACGGCTTCCCCAGCAAGCCCATCACCATCCTCGTGCCCTTCGCCGCTGGCGGCACCACCGACATCCTGGCGCGCATCGTCGCCCAGGCGCTGCAGCAGGAGCTGGGCCAGACCGTGATCGTGGACAACAAGCCCGGCGCGGGCGGCAACATCGGCGCCGTGGCCGCCGCACGTGCGCCGGCCGACGGCTACACGCTGTTCATGGGCACCGTGGGCACGCATGCCATCAATGCCGCGCTCTACGCCAAGCCCGGCTTCGACCCCATCAAGGACTTCTCGCCCCTGACGCGCGTGGCCAACGTGCCCAACCTGCTGGTAGCCCACCCCAGCCAGCCGTTCAAGACCGTCAAGGAAATGATCGCCTATGCGCGTGCCAACCCCGGCAAGCTGAACTACGGCTCCTCGGGCAGCGGCAGCTCCATCCACCTGTCGGGCGAGCTGTTCCGCTCCATGACGGGCCTGGACATGGTGCACGTGCCCTACAAGGGCAGCGCCCCGGCCATCACCGACCTGCTGGGCAACCAGATCGCCGTCATGTTCGACAACATGCCCTCGGCCATCCAGCATGTGCGCTCGGGCAAGCTGCGTCCCATCGCCGTGACCACGGCCAAGCGCTCGCCGGAACTGCCCGATGTGCCCACCGTGGCCGAAGCCGGCGTGCCAGGCTACGAGGCCACCTCCTGGTTCGGCCTGTGGACCCAGGCCAAGACGCCCGCCGCCGTGCAGCAGCGCCTGTACACGGCCATTGCCAAGGTGCTCAAGGATCCGGCCGTGGTCAAGAAGATCAACGACCAGGGAGGTGATGTCGTGATCGACACGCCGGCCGAATTCCTCGCCTACATCAAGGCCGAATCGACGAAGTGGAGCAAGGTCGTCAAGGACTCCGGGGCGCAAGTCTGACCTTCGTTTCCGTATAAAAGAGCTGCTGCGTGCAGCTCTTTTTCATTGGAGCACCGACCTATTGCTAAGCACCGCCCACATCGCACGAACGAGCGCGGCCCAACTCAGGGACACCGAGGAAGGGCCTGAGCCGGCCGCGCCGCCCCGCACCGAGGGTGTCGTCCCCCTTCAGGGGCGCCGTGCAACGGGGAAGGCGCGAAGCGACTCAGGGGGTAATCATTTCAATCCAGCAGATCGGAGTAGTCACCCTTGTCGTAGCCTTCGATGGCCTTCCAGGGCTGGGCCAGCGGTGCGGGCAGCTTGGTGGCGGTGACGACGATGCGCTCGGTGCCGTGGGAGTCGCTGCGCTCCACGCGGCGGGCGAACTGGTTGGCCACGTCCCAGTCGATGACAGTGGTCTGCTCGCCTGCCTTGCCGCGGTAGCGCTGCACGCCGTTGTGCGGCTTGCCCACGCGCTCCATGCCCTGCAGCGCGGTGGGAGGCACGATCCAGTACACGTTGTCGAAGGAGCCGCCGTAGCCCACGTTGCCGTGGTGGGCCAGGTCCACGCTGATGACGCGGCGCAGCTTGGCCAGGATGACTTCCACGCCCACCTTGCCGTCATCGGCGCGGCGGATGGACAGGGGTGCGGCGCGGGCTTCGTCATGGGCGTGGCCGGCGTGCGGGCCGTGGGCGTGGTCATGGCCGTGCTCCTGGCTCTGGCGCAGGGCGGCGGGCATTTCCCGCTCTATCCATAGCTGGGCCTTGCGGCGGTAGACGCGGTTGGTATAGACGCTGCTGCGCTGCACGCCGTCGCTGCCCACGCTCATGGCTTCGTAGGTGATGCGCAGGTCGGCCTCGGGCGTGGCCTGTACGGCGGCCGTGGTGCGCGCCACGGAATCCGCAGGGACTGCGGCCGTGGATACGGGTGCCGCCGCCTTGGCCGGCTCGGCGGCCCATGCTGCGGAGACGGAACAGGCCAGCAGCGCGGCCGCGTAGATGGGGCGCGCCGCGCGCGGCGCCGGAAGGGAAAGCGTCATGGAATCCAGCCAATGCGAAAAAACCGGGGCCGGGCACACGCATGCGCCACGGCTCCGGCCAGGGGTTGGCAAGCAGCCAACGAAGGAGAAAACAATTACAGGCCAGCGGCTTCGCGGACCTTGGAGAACACCTTGGTGTTGTCCATCGTGCCCTTGAAGATCCTGGCGCCCGCGCCGCCGGCGAACAGCATCACGTCGCCGCCGCCATGGGTCTCGGAGCCCGGCGTGCCCAGGTTCAGGCCCACCTCCTGCAGGTAGTTGTCGTCCGTGGTGTCCACGCCGCTGAGGTCCTGGCGCTCAGCGCCGCGCGTGGGCGCGATCCAGGGCTTGTTGCCATCTTCGGCATTGACCTGGCTGGAGGCCGTGGCGTTGGGACGTCCGCCATTGCCGAAGGCCAGCGTGGTGTAGGGCTTGCCGTCCTGGGCCTTGGCCATCTGGCCGCTCTGGTAGTCCTGCACCTTGCCCAGGATGGGGTTGCCGATCCTGGAGTAGCCGTTGAACACCATGTTGTGGTCGTGATCGGCGGTGACGACGATCAGCGTGTTCTTCAGGCCCGGATCCTTCTTTTCCATGTAGGCCATGGCGGTCTCGATGGCGCGGTCGAAGGCCAGCGTGTCTTCCAGCGCACGCTTGGCATTGGTGCCGTGCAGTGCGTGGTCGATGCGGCCGCCTTCCACCATCAGGAAGAAGCCCTTGTCATTGCGGCTGAGCACGTCCAGCGCCTTGCCGGTCATGTCGGACAGGCTGGGCTCATCCAGCCTTTGCTTGACGCGGTCCAGCTCGTAGGCCATTTCGCTTTGCGTGAACAGGCCCAGCAGCTTGGGCGCCTTGGTCGCGTCCAGGGCCGCCAGCTCGCTGCCCTTGGCAACATAGGCGTAGCCCTTGGCCTTCATCATGTCCACGAGGTTGGCCGTGTCCGTGCGCTTGCTGCTGGGGTTGACCGACTTGGGCAGGTAGTTGCGCTGGCCGCCACCCATGAGCACGTCGATGCCGTCGCCCAGCCTGGCGTTGTAGTTGGCATGGCCGGGCACGGACTGCTCGGCAATGCTGTTGTAGCCATTGCGGTTGCAGATATGGGCATAGGTGGCCGCAGGCGTGGCATGGCCCACGCGCGTGGTGGAGATGGCGCCCACGGCGCGGCCCTTGGCCTTGGACAGCTCCAGCAGGGTCTGCGCGGGCTGGCCGTTGCCGGCCGGGCAGGTGGTGTCCTCGCCGTTGATGTACTGCTGGCCGTTGGCCGCGTAGGCCATGGTCTCGGCCGACATGGAGATGACTTCGTTGTTCATCTTCACGCCGGTCATGTAGGCGGCCATCGAGGGCGCGCTGTCCGTGGTCTGGCCATCGCGCGAGAAGGTCTTGATGCGGCTGGCGTAGGGCAGGGACTGCATGGTCAGCGTGGCGCGTTCGCTGCTGGCCAGGGAGCCGGCCTTTTCGGCCAGCTGCTTTTCACCCTTGTAGATGCGCGCGGCGGTCACGGTGACCGGGCCCATGCCGTCGCCAAGGAAGAAGATGACGTTCTTGGCCTCGCCAGCCGCATGGGCTGCAGGCGCCAGCAGCGCCAGCGCGCCGGCCGCCGCCAGGGCGAGGGAGGTCTTTTGGAGGATCGGATGCATGTGGAATTCCTTGAGTGCCTTGAATGCAGCGTGCGGCATCACAAGCCGATGCTCTTCTTGATCAGGTTGAACACGGCCGTGTTGTCGATCACGCCCGAGAACGTATCGGCACCCATGCCTTGAGCCCCCAGGAACACGTCGCCGCCGCCGTGGGTTTCGGAGGCCAGGGGCACCACGGCCTCCTGCAGGTAGTCGGGGCTCTCCAGCGTGGCCGCGTCGATGGGACCCCGCGTGGCCAGGCGCTTGGGACCGTTGCCGAAGCCCAGGATGGTGTAGGGATTGCCGTCCACATCGGTGGAGGCCTTGCCGTCCACGTAGTTCTTGACCAGGCCCAGCACGCCGGGCTTGCCGGCCTCGGTCTTGCCGGTGCGCGCGGCATAGCCGTTCAGGTGCAGCGTGTGGTCATGGTCGGCTGTGACGACGATCAGCGTGTTCTTCAGGCCCGGATCGAGCTTGGCCATCTTGTCCAGCGCGGTCTGGATGGCGTTGTCGAAGGCCACGGTATCCTGCAGCGCGCGGCGCGCGTTGGTGGCGTGCAGTGCATGGTCGATGCGGCCGCCTTCCACCATCAGGAAGAAGCCCTTCTTCTTGGCCGACAGCGCGTCGATGGCCTTGCCCGTCATCTCGGCCAGGCTCGGTTCCTTGGTCGCATCGCGGTCCAGGTCATAGGCCATGTGGTCCTTGGTGAACAGGCCGGCGATCTTGCTGCCGTCCACGGGCAGCTTGTCGAACTCGCTCTTGTTGGCGGCGTAGCTGTACTTTTGCGTCTTGAACTCGGCGATCAGGTTGCGGCTGTCGTTGCGGCGGCCGCCGTCGGCCTTGGGCGTGAAGTAGTACGAGCCACCGCCCAGGATCACGTCCACGCCGTCGCCGAGCTTGCTGTTGTAGCCGGATCCGCCGGGCACCAGGGCCGCGGCGATGGTGTTCTCCGCATCGCGGTGGCAGACATGCGAATAGGTGGTTGCCGGCGTGGCATGCGTGATGCGCGCGGTGGAGACCACGCCCGTGCCGTAGCCGGCGGACTTCATCTGCTCGAGCAGCGTGGGAACGGCCTGGCCGTTGCCGCTGGGGCAGGTGCTGTCGTAGTTGGTGTGATAGGCCTTGCCGCTGGCATCCGTGGCCTTGGTGTCGGGCGTCATGGAGATGACTTCGTTGTTCATCTTCACGCCGGTCATGTAGGCGGCCATCGAGGGTGCGCTGTCCGTCACCTGGGCGTCGTTCGAGAAGGTGTGGACGAAGGCCGTCTCGGGCAGCTTGTCCATGGTCAGCTCACCGTCTTCGCCCACGCTGTAGATGCGCGCGGCGGTCATGGTGGTGATGCCCATGCCGTCACCCAGGAAGAACAGCACGTTCTTGGTCGGGGTGGCAGCGGACGATCCATCGCTGCCGCCACAGGCGCTCAACAGCAGCGACGCACCGGCCAGCGCGCTGCACAACATCTTCAGTTTCATGCGGATATCCCTCTGTAGGCAGGGGACCCCGCGGCAAGGCCGCGCCCTCCCCCTGTTGATTGATTTGTGCACTGTAGGAACAGCCCGTGACGAGCCAGTGACAGTCAGCCCAGGCCGGCAGGCGTATCGTTGCAGGCAAGGCGCTGAGGGCCGGATAGCATTGCGGCCAACCCAGCGACGGAACAAGGAACCCCATGAACCAGACAGCCCAAGACCCGATCGCCTCGCAGGCCCCGGAAGCGCCGCCCAGGCCGGTGCTCGACTACCCGTTCGAGGCGCCGCCGCAGCACGGGCAGACGCTGGAGGTGGCGCCCGGCGTGCTCTGGCTGCGCATGCCCCTGCCCTATGCGCTGGACCACATCAATCTCTGGGCCATCGATGACGGCCAGGGCTGGGCCATCGTCGATACGGGTGCGCGCACCGACGAAGGCGTGGCCACCTGGCGCGCGCTGTTCTCCCAATCCACCGATGGCCGCTCGCTGACGCGCGTCTTCGTCACCCACATGCACCCCGACCATGTGGGCCTGGCCGGATGGCTGACGCGCAAGTTCCATGTGCCCCTGTACATGACGCGCCTGGAGTACCTCAACTGTCGCGTCGTGGTCTCGGACTGCAGCCGCGAGGCCCCGCCCGACGCCATCGCCTTCTACCGCCGCGCAGGCTGGAGCGACAGCGCACTGGAGTCCTACCGCGCCCGCTTCGGCAACTTCGGCAAGCACATCCATGCCCTGCCCGACAGCTACCGCCGCCTGCACGATGGAGAGGAACTGCGCATAGGAAAACACCTGTGGCGCGTGGTGGTCGGCAGCGGCCACTCGCCCGAGCACGCCAGCCTGTACTGCCCCGATCTCAAGCTGCTGATCTCGGGCGACCAGGTGCTGCCGCGCATCTCGTCCAACGTCTCGGTCCACCCCATGGAACCCGACGCCAACCCCATGGCCGACTGGATGGAGTCTCTGGAAAAGGTCAGGCGCGAAGTGCCCGACGATGTGCTCGTCCTGCCCGCGCACGGCGATTGCTTTCGCGGCCTGCATGCGCGCATCGATTCGCTGGTGGCAGGCCAGGAGCGTGCCAGCGACCGGCTGCTGGCAGCCCTGGCCGAGCCGCGTCGCGCCGTCGATGTCTTCGGCGCCCTGTTCTCACGCCCCATCAGCGAATCCAGCCCAGCCCTGCTGGGCATGGCCACGGGCGAAAGCCTGGCCTGCCTGAATCATTTGATGCATGCAGGGCAGGTGGAGCGCAGCATTGATGCCGATGGCATCGCCTGGTACCACGCCGTGGCGGGGGTCTGAGACTGCTGCAGGCAGCCGGCTCAGGCCGCCTGCAGCAGCGGATAGCGCTGTGCCATCGCATCCTGCAGGCCGAACTCCGCCAGGATGGCGCGCATGCGCTCAACCGCACTGCGCTTTTTCTGCCCCGTGTAACGCGCAATGATCAGCTCGTTCTTCATGCTGTGCTCCCAGCCGACCAGCTCGGTCACGGTGACCTGGTAACCGCAGGCTTCCAGGTACAGGCAGCGCAGCACGTTGGTGAGCTGGCTGCCCATTTCGCGCGTGTGTATGGGATGGCGCCACAGTTCGGCCAGCGGCGTGCGCGTCAGGCTCAGCGCCTTGGTCTGGCGCAGGCAGGCAGCGACCTCGGCCTGGCAGCAGGGCACCAGCACCATGGCCTTGGCCTTTTTCTCCAGGCCGAAGGCGATGGCATCGTCGGTGGCGGTGTCGCAGGCATGCAGGGCCGTGACCACGTCGAATTGCGCAGGCATGAAGTCGGCATGCGTGGATTCGGCCACCGACATGTTGAGGAAGCCCATGCGGTCGAAGCCCAGCTCGGCGGCCAGCTTCTGCGAAGCCTCCACCAGCGGCGCGCGCGTTTCTATGCCGTAGATATGGCCGCGCCCCAGCGGCTTGAAATACAGGTCGTAGAGGATGAATCCCAGGTAGGACTTGCCGGCGCCGTGGTCGGCCAGGGTGACCGCATGGCCGTCGGCCGACAGTTCTTCGAGGATGGGCGCGATGAACTGGTAGAGGTGGTAGACCTGCTTGAGCTTGCGGCGCGAATCCTGGTTGATCTTGCCTTCGCGCGTGAGGATATGCAGTGCCTTGAGCAGTTCAATGGACTGGCCGGGCTTGAGGCCCAGCTGCGCGGTCACATCCTGCTCGGGCTTTGCGGCAGGCTTGCCCTGGCGCGCCTTCATTCGGCAGCGTCCGGCTTGGCTGCGTGCGCCATAGGGCAGCGCGCGCCCACACCCAGGTCCAGCCAGCCTTCGATGCCGATCTTCTCCAGCGTCTCCATGTTGCGCTCGTAGATGGATTCGGCTTCGGGGAACACCTCGACCGCCTTGTCTATGCTGTCCTCGCGCAGCAGGTGCAGCGTGGGATAGGGAGAGCGGTTGGTGCAGTTGGTGACGTCGTCGGCTTCGGTGCCCTCGAACTGGAACTGCGGGTGGAACGAGGCCACCTGCAGGATGCCGCCCAGGTCCAGCTCCTCGACCATGGCGTCGGCCACTTCGAGAAAGTCGTTGAAGTCCAGGAAGTCCTGCAATGCGTGCGGCAGGATCAGCAGCGTGGTGTCGCGCTTGTCCGGGGAGGCCTCGGCCAGGGCTTCCAGCTCGCGGTGCAGGTCTGCCGCCACGCCTTCGGCGTCGGTGGCCTGGCTGACCGTGTAGTGGATCTGGCCCTTGATGTGCACGCCCTTGGCGAAGGGGCACAGGTTCAGGCCGATCACGGCCTTTTCGAGCCAGTGCACCGTATCCTCGATCACGGTGACAGGCGGAAACTCGGCCGCGCGAATCTCGTGGTTGGTATCGGTCATGGCTGTGCCCTTCAAAAATGCGAACGGGGGCACTGCGCCCCCAGACATTGCGAAACCGTCCAGGAACCCTTCCCTGCCCTGTCACGCAGGGTCCGCATTCTAGCCGCGCCGCCCCGGCGACGCCGTTGCTCGGATTTCTCAGCCCAGCAGGCGCAGGCCTGTCAGCAGCTCATGCTCGCGGGCCGCGTAGCGGTCCGTCATCCCGGCGATGAAGTCGGCCACCACCCGCGCACGCGCCGATACGTCCTCGGCCAGCATGGCCCGCTGCACGAAGCGCGGCTTCATGCGGTCGGGCTCGACCATGTAGGCCGCAAACAGCTCGGCCACCACCTGCTGCGCGCCTTCCATGGTCTTCACCACCTGCTCATGGCGGTAGAGATTGCGGAACAGGAATTGCTTGAGCTGCTGCGACTGCTGCCTCATGGTATCGCTGAAGCCCACCAGAGGGCCAGGCTGGGCGCGCACCTCGTCCACCGAACAGGGCCGCGCCTGCGCAATGCGCTGCTGCGTGGCGGCGATCACGTCATAGACCTGATCGCTGAGCATGCGGCGGATGCTTTCGTACAGCAGGCGCCGCTCGGCCAGGGGCATGCCCAGTTGAGGATGCTCGGCCAGTGTTGCGTCGTGATAGCGCGCGAACAGGGGAACAGCCTCGCACAGCTGGGGCATGGTGATCAGGCCGGAGCGCACGCCATCGTCCACGTCATGGGCGTTGTAGGCAATGGCATCGGCCAGGTTGCACAGCTGGGCCTCCAGCGAAGGCTGCCGGCCCAGCAGAAAACGCTGCGCCACCCCGCCGGGCTCGCGCGCCTCCAGGTGCTCGGCATTGGTGCGCGAGCAGTGCTTGAGAACGCCCTCGCGCGTCTCGAAGCTCAGGTTCAGGCCGTCAAAGGCTGGATAGCGCTCTTCCAGCCGGTCCACCACGCGCAGGCTTTGCAGGTTGTGCTCGAAGCCGCCATGCGGCTGCATGCAGGCATTGAGCGCATCCTGGCCCGCATGGCCGAAGGGGGTGTGGCCCAGGTCGTGGGCCAGACAGATGGCCTCGACCAGATCTTCGTCAAGTTGCAGCGATCGGGCCACCGAGCGGCCCAGCTGGGCCACTTCCAGCGAGTGCGTCAGGCGGGTGCGGAACAGGTCGCCCTCATGGTTGACGAAGACCTGGGTCTTGTAGACCAGGCGCCGGAAGGCCGAGGAATGGACGATGCGGTCCCGGTCGCGCTGGAAGTCGCTGCGCGTGGGCGCAGGCGCCTCCGGGAAACGCCGCCCCCGGCTGAACGCCGGGTTGCAGGCATAGGGGGCCAGGGCCTGTTTCTGCATTCGATCGCCTCATCATGCTGACAAGGGCACTCTAGCAGTTCTGGCTTGCCCCCCAGCGCCGCGCGTCAGGCGCAGCAGGCGTCTATGACTTCGCGCACCAAGGCATCGGGCGCCGAGCGCATGACGGCCTTTCCCGGCCCGTCAATGAGAACGAAGCGGATCTCGCCCGCCTCGGACTTCTTGTCCACGCGCATCAGCTCCAGATAGCGGCCAGCGTTGTCACGCTCATCCAGCACGGCGCCGCGCACCGGCAGGCCCGCACGTTCGATCAGCACGCGCAGCCTTTGCACAAAGGCGGCATCCACCAGGCCAAGGCGCTGCGACAGCTCGGCCGCCATGACCATGCCGGCGCCCACGCCTTCGCCGTGCAGCCAGTTGCCGTAGCCCATGCCGGCTTCGATCGCATGCCCGAAGGTGTGGCCGAAATTGAGAATGGCGCGCAATCCGGCCTCTTTCTCGTCCTGCCCCACCACCCAGGCCTTGATCTCCACGCTGCGCTTGATCGCGTGCGCCAGTGCAGTGCGGTCGCGGGCAAGCAAGGCATCCATGTTCTCCTCCAGCCAGGCCAGGAAGTCCATGTCGGCGATGGGCCCGTACTTGATGACCTCGGCCAGGCCGGCGCTCAGCTCGCGCACGGGCAGCGTGTCCAGCGAGGCCAGATCGCAAACCACCAGCTGCGGCTGGTAGAAGGCGCCGATCATGTTCTTGCCCAGCGGATGGTTGATGGCGGTCTTGCCGCCCACCGACGAGTCCACCTGCGACAACAGCGTGGTGGGCACTTGCACGAAGGGCACGCCGCGCATGTAGCTGGCGGCAGCAAAGCCCGTCATGTCGCCGATGACGCCGCCGCCCAGCGCGAACAGCACGGTCTTGCGGTCGCAACCACCGGACAGCAGGTCATCGAAGATCAGATTCAGCGTCTGCCAGTCCTTGTGGGCCTCGCCATCGGGCAGCACCACGGTCCGCACGCTGCGGTAGCGCTGCTCCAGCACGCGGCGCAGTGCGGGCTCATAGAGCGGTGCGACCACATCGTTGCTGACGATGACGGCCTGTGCCGCAGAAGGCAGCGCGGCATAGGTGGCTGCCTGGTCCAGCAGGCCGGTGCCGATGGCAATCGGATAGGAGCGCTCACCCAGGTCAATGGTCACGACCTGGGCAGCAGGCGAGGAGGAGGCGTGGGGCAAGATGATGTCGCTCCAGGGGAGAAAGAATGAAAAGGTTTCCGCGACACGGCAGCGCGCCCGGCAACTGCCGATCTTAAAGAAAAAGGCCCCGGCAAGTGCCGAGGCCTTTGGTGTTCCAGCAGGCAGCGTTCAGGCCAGTTCCGCCTGCATGCGTATGCGCTGGGCGGCCTGCGCCACAGACAGGCCGGATGTCTGGATCACGAAGTGCGCCGTCTCCAGATACAGGGGCTCGCGCTGCAGCAGCAACTCGCGCAGGCGCAACGCCGGATCCTCCACCTGCAGCAAGGGCCGCGTCACATCGTTGCGCAGCCGTGCGGCGATATCCTCTGGCGTGCAATCCAGGTAGAAGACCTGGGTGCGCTCATGCAGATGGCGGCGGTTTTGCTCGCGCAGCACCACGCCACCGCCCGTGGACAGCAGCAGGCTGGATGTGGAGGCCGACAGCTCATCAATGACCTGCGACTCCATGTCTCGAAAAGCCTGCTCGCCCTCGCGCTCGAAAAACTCCCGGATGCTGCAGCCTATGCGCTGCTCGACCACATGATCCGCATCCACAAAACGCATCGACCACAGGCGCGCCAGCTGGCGCCCTATGGTCGATTTGCCGGAGCCGGGCAGGCCGATCAGGGCCACCCGGGTTACCAAGCCTGAAACATCCATTTGCTGTTACCGCACGGGCCATGGGAAATCAAAATTATCTCCCATGGCCGTGAACGGCATCGCCTTTACGGCGTCGTGGTTGCCGGCTTGGCCACCGTGATGGTCATGTTCCTCGTGATCGCCGTGTTGTCGGCATCCGTGACGCGCACAATCATGTTGAAGGTGCCATCCGCCGTCGGAGTACCCGACAAGATGCCGTCGCTGGACAACGCCAGCCCTTCGGGAGTGCCACCCAGACTCACCCACGTGTAGGGAGCGGTACCGCCGGTTGCCGACAGTGCGTACGCCAGGGCCACACCACGGACGCCAGAGATGGTCGGTGCAGTGAAGGCCAGAGGTGCCTTGGCCGCAATGGTCACGGTCACGGTCTTGTCGACCACGGTGCCCTGTGCGTCCTGCACACGTACCAGCATGTTGAAGGTTCCGACCACCGTCGGCGTACCGGAAAGCACGCCGTCGCTGCTCAGGCGCATACCGTCTGGAACACCGCCCAGTGTCGACCAGCGGTAAGGAGGAATGCCGCCTGTTGCTGCAAAGCCGTACACCAGAGGCTGGTCCTTGACACCCGTGATGCTCAAGCCATCAGGCAGGGCCAGAGGCGTCTTGGCGATCTCATGGTAGACACCCACAACGGTATAGGCCCTGATGGGATCCTGAATGCCATTGCTGACATCATTGTCCCGGCGGTCCACGGTCGTTTCCAGCACGATGGCGCCGCTATCGGGGCCACTGGAAAGCGACAGCTGTGCGATGCCGTTGAGCGAATTGACTTGCAACGAAGAGCCAGCCTTGGATCCAGAGATCAGGCGCGCACCTTCATAAGCCGAGCTGGGCAAAATCCGAACCTGCACATTGGGGCTGGTACCAGTGACCGGTTGATTGCGGTCGTCGACCACCTTCACTTCCAGTGCTACGTTATTTCGCAGATTGGAGAGGTTGTCGCGGGATCCCAGATAGCCAGGCGTCTGGGTCACGGCCAGCGTGCTGGCAGGAATGCCCTGCGCAGCGCCACCGACATTAACACTGGTCACAGCACTCACCTGGCGCTTATCGCGGGGATCGGTCACCGTGCAAGTCACGCTTGCTACACCAGCCTTGTCGATTGCGTGCAAGTGGAAAGTGGCACTACCAGAGTTGGAGCCCAGCACAATGGAACGACTGGCTGAGATATTTCCTTTATCGTCTTTTTTATCCGTTCCATCAAGATAATACAGAACTGCCGAATCAAGACCTGCAGTTACGGCGCATTGAAAAATGCCATCCCCACCAGGAATAGGCATATTTCCTTGACGAGCCTCGACATACATTGTTGTCGTATATGCCGCATCAGCACCAATACCAGGACCGGCATTTCCAATATTCACCGGCAGCTGCGTCTTATCTGCGCGCAGCGAAATGGTATACGGCTGATTTGTCTCACCAGCACTCCCTCCACCACCACCACACCCGGCCAGACCGAGTGCCAGCATGGCACCGAACATGATTTTTTGCATGATTATCTATCTCCTACTACATTCAACGAGCACTTCTGATGTCAGCCAACATCTTCGGTGTAATAAATACCAGCATTTCCCGCTTCTGGGACTCTCTCACGCGACTTTTGAAAAGATGCCCCAGAACAGGGACATCGCCCAATAGCGGAATCTTGTTTTCCGTATTGGTCTCCTCCATCTCGAAGATACCGCCGATCACTACAGTTCCACCATTCTGGACAAGAACCTGGGTACGCACATGCTTGGTATCGATGGCAACGCCTTGCAACGTGCTCTCACCACGTGAATCCTTGTTGACATCGAGGTCCAGAATGATATCGCCTTCGGGAGTGATTTGAGGCGTCACCTCCAGTTTCAGAACAGCCTTTTTGAAAGCAATGGTCGTCGCACCGTTAGGCGCAGTCACAGAGTAGGGGTACTCAGTACCCTGCTCAATCAATGCCTTGGTTTGATCAGCCGTTACCAACCTCGGGCTGGAAATGATCTTTCCCTGGCCATCGGACTCCATGGCAGAAAGCTCAAGAGTCAGGAATCGATTTGCAGCCGCATTGAAAATAGACATGGCAAACGTCCCGGAGTTCGCCACGTTTGACAGCTTCCCAGGCAGATTGACAAAATTTCCCGAGGTATTCACAGCCTGCCCGCTTGCCCCAGCTGAAGCATTGGCATTGTCAAAACCCGTACCGATGGCCACGCGGTTATCCCCACCAATGCTGTATCCCCCATCGCCACCGCGTTGAGCCCGCAAATCCCCGCCGCCTAGACGGACGCCCAGTGCACGGCCAAATGTGTCACGGGCTTCAACGATACGAGCTTCGATCAGCACTTGGCGAACAGGCACGTCCAGTGTCGCCAGCAGCACCTTCACTTCTTCCAGTTTCGTGGCTGTGTCGGTCACGAACAGCTGGTTGGTTCGGGGCTCCGAAATCGCAGATCCGCGCTCAGACAGAAATCTGGTGGAGGTTCCGCCAGTCCCGCCGCCACCACCGCTGCTTGCGCTGATCTGTTGAAGAATATCGGCTGCCTTCGCATAGTTCAGCTGAAAGCTCTGGGTCCGCAGCGGCTCCAGTTTCTGGATTTCCATGGCGGCTTCATAGTCACGCTTGGTGCGCGCATCGATCTCATCCTTGGGCGCAATCCAGAGCACCGAGCCCGACTTGCGCATGCCCAGGCCCTTGGCATCCATGATGATCTGCAGCGCCTGGTCCCAGGGAACATCCTTGAGACGCAGGGTCAGCGCCCCGGAAACCGTATCCGAGGTCACGATGTTGAAGTTCGTGAAGTCGGCAATCACCTGCAGCAGGGACCGCACTTCGATGTTCTGGAAATTCAGGGACAGCTTTTCACCGCTGTAGCCGGGGCCCTGCGTGAGCTTGCTCACATCCACCTTTTTCTGGCGGACCTCGATCACAAACTGGCTGTCGCTTTGGTAGGCACTGTGCTCCCAGTCACCGACGGGAGCGATACGCATGCGCACGGATTCCCCCTGCTGCACCGATGAGATTGTCTGCACCGGTGTTCCGAAATCCGCAACATCCAGCTTGCGGCGCAAGCCTTCAGGCAGGGAGGAACGCAGAAAATCGACGACCAGTTCCTTGCCTTCGCGGCGCAGGTCCACGCCGACCTGGCTATTGCTCAATCCCACGACGATGCGGCCCGAGCCATCGCTGCCACGACGGAAATCAACATCCCGAATGGGTTGGACATCGCTACCGACGGCTGTCTTGGCTTCGAACACACCCTGCTGTGCAGAAGGCTTCACCGCAGCAGACGCAGCTACAGGATCCAGCAGGATCAGCAACGCCTTGCCTTGGCGCTCAGTGCGGTAGGAAGTCGCCGTTTTCAAATTCAGCACCAGCCGGGAACGGCCCGAGGCCTCCACGATATTGATGGAACGCAGGTTGCCCTGGTTGAGCTCGACCATCGATTTGCCCGTCGCATTGGTTGCGCCAGGAAAATCCAGCGCGATCCGTGCAGGCGACTGGATCGCAAATCCGGTCGGGTCCGCAGCCAGCGCTTCGGAAAGCTCGATGCGCACCACCTCGGTGCTCCCCTGGAGGGAACCGGAGACCGACTCTATCGCGGACTGCGCCCATGCAAAAGAGCCCAGCAACCAACCGCCCAAGGCGATTCCCCAGCGAGCTTTATGAGACATGCTGCGATGTGTACCCATCATTTCCTTCCCTCCTGCAACTCCAGTGTGCTATTTCTTTCTATCCAGTCGCCGCTGCCATCCTGGACGATTTCCCGCAACTGGATGGAAGTCTCCGTGATCCGGGTGATCTTTCCGTAGTTCTGTCCCAGGTAATTTCCTGCACGAACCTGATATAGCAAGGCTCCTACCTTGATCAGCGCCGTAGGCACACCCTTCTTGTCCAGGCTGCCCACCATGGTCATTGCATCCAGGGGCTCTGCTTCCAGCGGCTCCTTGCGGCGGTTGAGTTCTGCGGCAATCAGGCTGGTATTCGCATTGGTCTGGGCCGATTCCTTGCGCAGCACCTGCATCAGTTTCAAGGGATTGAAGGGGTCCATGCCATCAGCCCCCAGGTAGGCTTGGGGCGTAAACGCTTTGGGCTCTTCCAAAGGCTTGACCCGAGGCTTTGCATTGGCTTTCTCCTGAGCCATCCAGGTTTGCAACTCCTCTTGATCAGAAGAAGTGCAGCCCGAGACGGCCAAACAGCCAGACAACATAAGCAAGACGCTGCAGCGCATGTGTCTCATTTCTTCTTGCCCTTCCCGGCAGCCGCGCGCTGCGCCTGCACTTCATCGGCATCCAGATAGCGGAAGGTTCGCGCCGTCGCCTCCATGCTCAGGACCTCGCTTCCGTCCTTGCCCACAGGGACAATCGACAAGTTGTTCAAGGTCACGATGCGAGACAGGTAGGCCACATCGGAAGCGAATGAACCGATGTCATGAAAGCGTCCTGTGACCTTCAAAGCAATGGGCAGCTCGGCGTAGTACTCCTTGACCACCATCGCCCCGGGGCGGAACGTTTCAAACTGAAGGCTGCGCCCCAGTCCGGCCTGGTTGATGTCCGAGAGCAGCGCAGCCATTTCCGCCTTGCTGGGCAACTGCTTTTCCAGCTGTGTCACATATTGCTGGACCTGTTCACGCTGCTTCTTCAGGCCATCCAGGCTGACCGCCTTGGACAGCTTCTGGCTGAAGTCCTGGCGCAGCGTGACTTCGGTGTTGCGCTCTTGCTCCAGCATGTCCTCATAGTCCTTGATCAGTACGTACCAGAGCAAGGCGGCAACGCCCAACGCAATGGCAACGCACAACAGAAAACGCGGCAGCAAGGGCCACCGCGAAGGATCATTGGGATCAAGACCACGGAATTGGCGCTGGATGTTCTCCTGCAGTGCGGAGAAGTCGATGTCGTTCTTTTTCTTCTTGGCCATCACTGGGACTTTCCTGGGTTGGCCGCCGTCGGAAGGCCTTTCTCCGCAACGCTGGCGCGCGTGAGCTGGAAGCGCAGATTGAACGCTGCAGCACGGCGCTGGTCCTTGGGCGTGACGTTGACCGTCTTGGCCACGATCTCCACCAGTTCCGGCTTGGAGATCCAGGGCGTTCCCTCGGACAGATTGCGCAGCATCTCGGACACCCGCTCATTGGACTGCGCCGTGCCCTGCATGGTCACGGCCAGACCTTCCTGCTTGATGCTGGTGATGTAGACGCCATCGGGCAGTTGGGACACCAGCTCGTTGAGCATGTGCACCGGCAGATTGCGATCGGACTGCAGGTCTTCCACGGCCTTCTGACGTGCACGCAGGGCAGTGATCTCATCCTCCAGCCCGGCGATTTCCTTGATCTGGGACTCCAGCACCGTGATCTCGGCGCGCAGCATGCTGTTCTTCGCCTGCTGGGCTTCGATCATCATCTGGTACCACCAGTAGACAGCACCAATGATCAAAAGCCCTATCAGGGCCGAAAGGACCATCGTGGCCTGGAATGCTTCCTTGCGTCGCTTGCGTGTGGCTTCTCTGTGAGGAAGCAGATTGATCAGGATCACGACACAAACCTCCGCATGGCCAGACCGCAGGCGGTCAGGTAGGCGGGGGCCTCGCGCGACATGCGCTTGAGGCGCACGCCGCTGCCGACTTCCATGCCATCGAAGGGATTGGCAAGGCTGCAGGCAAATCCGGTCTGCTGCGTGATGGCCTCGGACAGGCCGGAAAGCGGTGCCGAGCCGCCAGCCAGCAGGATGTGGTCTATGCGGTTGTGGGGCGTGCTGGTGAAAAAGAACTGCAGTGCGCGCGACACTTCCTGCGTCATGCTCTGCACGAAGGGCTTGAGCACGGCGGAAGCGTAGTCCTCCGGCAGTTCGCCGTTGCGCTTCTTGGACTCGGCCTCTTCGAGGGAAAAACCATATTGGCGCGCGATCAGCTGCGTCAGCTGGGCGCCGCCAAAGGCCTGGTCACGGTCGTACAGCACCTCGTCGTCACGCAGGATCTGCATGCTGGTCGTCATGGCGCCTACCTCGAACAGCGCCACCAAAGCGTTGTTGCCCTGATTGGGCAGGCGCTCGATCAACCGTCCGGCGGCCATGCGGGAGGCATGGGGCTCGATGTCGATGACCATCGGCTTGAGGCCGGCCGCCTCGGCCAGGCCCTGGCGGTCCTGCACCTTCTCGCGACGGGAGGCGGCAATGAGCACATCCACGTCGCCAGGCGAATTCGATGACGGGCCTATGACACAGAAGTCCAGACTCACTTCGTCGAGCGAAAAAGGAATGTACTGATTGGCCTCGGATTCGACCTGGACCTCCAGTTCCTGCTCGCTCATGCCGTCGGGCAGCGAAATCTTCTTGGTGATCACGGCCGAAGCCGGCAATGCCATGGCCACGTTCTTGGTCCGCGTGCCGCTTTTTTTGACCAGCCGCCGTACAGCCTCTGCCACTTCGTCGAACTTTTCGATGTTGCCATCCGTGATCCATCCCCGCTCCAGCGGCTCGATGGCACAGCGCTCCAGCAACAGTTCGCCCGACCTGGCACGAGACAGCTCAACGAGCTTGGCGCTCGAAGAACTGATGTCGATGCCTAGCAAAGGTGCGGGCTGGCGACTGAATAAGGATCCCATAGCAATCAACTTGCCCTCCCTCTTCTTGTGTATGTAAAGAACGCAACAAACCTTCACATATAGGTTGAATGCTATCAGCAAGACTGCGCGCAACTCACCATGCCTGCCGGAGCACGGTTGACGGTAGTGGCCAAAAACAGACATTGTTGCGGGCCATCAAATGCGACAGGAATGCACCCCTGCTTGCATGTCGGCCTGTACGCCTGGCTTAGGATGCGAGGCTTGCGGCCATGCTGGCAACCGTGTGCAGCCGCCTCCTACCGACCCCCTGGGGAACGCATTTTTATAATGCGGCACTCCTCAGCACTCCCTGCGACATGCCGTCCTCAGACTCCCGAGAACCCCAGGCTGGAAAGCCTCGCTCCGCTCCGTCCAAGCCCATGCATTGGTTTCCCAAGGCCTTGCTATGGCTGACGGGCATCGCCGTCGCCGGCGCGCTGGCCCTGATGCTGACCGTGGCCGTGGCCCTGGCCATGGCCTACCCCAACCTGCCCGACGTGTCCGAGCTGGCCGACTACCGGCCCAAGCTGCCGCTGCGCGTGTACTCCAGCGAAGGCGCCCTGCTGGGCGAGTTCGGCGAGGAGCGGCGCACGCTGACGCCCATCCAGGACATCCCCAAAGTGATGACCGACGCGGTGCTGGCCATTGAAGACACCCGCTTTTTCGAGCACGGTGGCGTCGACTACAAGGGCATGGCCCGCGCCGCGCTGGCCAATCTGGGCCGCGTGAAAAGCCAGGGCGCATCGACCATCACCATGCAGGTGGCACGCAATGTCTATCTGTCTTCCGAGAAAACTTTTACACGCAAAATTTACGAAGTCTTACTGACTTTCAAGCTAGAGCATCTGCTGAGCAAAAACCAGATTCTCGAGATCTACATGAACCAGATTTATCTGGGAAATCGGGCCTATGGCTTTGCCGCCGCCTGTGAAGCCTATTTCGGCAAGCCACTGAAGGACATCACCGTCGCCGAAGCGGCCATGCTGGCCGGCCTGCCCAAGGCGCCCTCGGCCTACAACCCGATCAGCAACCCCAAGCGCGCCCGCTCGCGCCAGCTCTACATCATCGAGCGCATGGAGGAAAACGGCTTCATCACGGCGGCCCAGGCCACTGAAGCCAAGGCCGAGCCGCTGAAGATCCGCACAGGCTCCTTCAACACCCGGGTGCATGCCGAGTACGTGGCCGAAATGGCGCGCCAGCTGATCTTTGCCCAGTACGGCAACGAGGCCTACACGCGCGGCCTGAACGTCTACACCACCATCAATGCCGGCGAACAGGAAGCCGCCTACGCCGCGCTGCGCCGCGGCATCATGGACTACGAGCGCCGCCAGAAGTACCGCGGCCCCGAGAAGTTCGTGGCCCTGCCCGCCGACGCCGAGGACCGTGAAGACGCCATTGACGACACCCTGGCCAACCACCCCGACAACGGAGACGTGCTCGCCGCCGTGGTGCTGGATGCCAACCCGCGCAAGATCCTGGCGGCCCGTGCCGACGGCGAGCAGATCGAGATCACGGGCGAAGGCCTCAAGCCTGCCGAATCGGGCCTGAACCCCAAGGCACCGCCCAACATCAAGATACGTCCCGGCGCCGTGATCCGCGTGGTCAAGACGCCCAAGAACACCTGGGAAATCACGCAGCTGCCCGAGGTGGAAGGCGCCTTCGTGGCCCTGGTTCCCCAGACGGGCGCCTTGCGCGCCCTGATCGGCGGCTTCGACTTCCAGAAGAACAAGTTCAATCATGTGACCCAGGCCTGGCGCCAGCCCGGCTCGGCCTTCAAGCCCTTCATCTACTCCGCGGCGCTGGAAAAGGGCTTCTCGCCCTCCACCATGATCAATGACGCGCCGCTGTTCTTCAGTGCGGGCGTGACGGGGGGGCAGCCCTGGGAGCCCAAGAACTACGACAGCCGCTACGACGGGCCGATGACCATGCGCACGGGCCTGAACAAGTCCAAGAACATGATCTCCATCCGGCTGCTGCAGGCCGTGGGACCCAAGCAGGGCCAGGAGTGGGTCACGCGCTTCGGCTTTGACGCCGCCAAGCACCCGGCCTACCTGACCATGGCTTTGGGCGCAGGTGCCGTCACGCCGCTGCAGCTGGCGGCAGGCTACTCCGTGTTCGCCAACGGCGGCCACCGCGTCAATCCCTGGCTGATTTCCCGCGTCACCGATCACAAGGGCCGCATCCTGTCCGAATTCACACCGCCCCCGGTGCAGGAACTGCCCCAGGCCATCGACGCGCGCAACGCCTTCATCATGGACAGCCTGCTGCAGGACGTGGCGCGCGTGGGCACTGCAGCGCGCGCGCAGTCCACGCTCAAGCGCCCCGACCTGTATGGCAAGACCGGCACGACCAACGATTCGGTGGATGCCTGGTTTGCGGGCTTCCAGCCCACGCTGGCCGCCGTATCCTGGATCGGCTACGACACGCCGCGCAACCTGGGCAGCCGCGAGACCGGCGGCGGCCTGAGCCTGCCGATCTGGATCAGCTTCATGCAGCACGCGCTCAAGGGCGTTCCCGTGGCCGAGATGCCCGTGCCGCCTGGCGTCGTGAACATGGGCGGCGAGTGGTACTACGAGGAAAACGCGCGCAACGGCGGCGTCAGCAGCCTGGGCATGGACAGTGCATCCACGGGCAGCGCCGCAGGCGCCACGCCCCCGCCCGCCACCGAGGAGCGCAACCGCATCCTCGACCTGTTCCGCAACTGAGGCGGTCGACCACGCAAGAAAGCCCGGCCATGCCGGGCTTTTCTTTTGGAGCCAGCCGAAAGCCGGGGTCTCAGCGTGCCGAGAACTGCAGCGCCAGGCCCGATTGCTCGGTGGCGTAGCGGCTCAGGTTGGCGAAGAACTCGCCCGCGCCCTTGGTATCGAGCCAGGCGCCCTGCGACGCGTCGTAGCGGTAGTGGAAGCCGCCGGCCTTGGCGGCCAGCCAGATCTCATGCAGCGGCTTTTGCTGGTTGATCACGATCTGGCTGCGGTTGGCAAAGACCAGGGTCACCATGCCTCCCACGCGCTGGGCATCGAGGTCGGCATCGGTTTCATCGTTGATGCGATCGCAGTCTTGCTCCACCGCCAGCAGCAGTCGTTCGGCAAGGTCCAGAAATTCTTGGTCGGTCATTACAATTCGCTTATGTTGAAAGCCTCGCAAATTCTAGTCAGGTGCATTGCCCTTGGGGCCTGTGCGGCGTCCCTTGCGGCCTGTGGGCAGAAGGGGCCTCTGTTCCTGCCCAGCTCGCCAGCCGCCAGCCACCGCGCCACGCTGCCGCAGACCCTGGGCATCTCCAGCCCGGCCGAGCGGGCAACGCCCGCACCGGCGCCCACCACCTTGCCGACCGGCCCCTCCAATGCAGCCGTCGAGGAAAGCTCCACGCCCACGGGCGCCTCGGACTCCCGCAGGCCACAGGCCGACTGACGCGGCAGCCGCACTGCGGCTTGATGCACGTCAACCCCGCTGCATGGCATGGCGCTTAGAGTGACCGCATCTTGTCCCTCGACAACCCGCCATGCCCGTAGAGCTTTACCGAGACAAAAACCACGCCTGCCTGATGTTCACCGACCTCATCGAGGAAGATGGACAGGCCATCCAGGCCAACCAGTTCCTCATCGTCGATGACGACACGGGCGCCATCATCGATCCGGGCGGCAATCTCGCGTTCAACGAGCTGTTCATGGGCATGTCTCGGCATTTCGCGCCGCACAAGCTTTCCTATCTGATTGCCTCCCACGCCGATCCCGACATCATTGCCTCGCTGGATCGCTGGATGACCAGCACCAAGGCCCAGTTGGTGATCTCGCGCATCTGGGAGCGCTTTGCGCCCCACTTCACCAAGGTCGGCAAGACCGAGAACCGCGTGATCGGCGTGCCGGACGCCGGCGGCCGGCTGCCGCTGGGCCGCCATGAGCTGCACCTGCTGCCCGCCCACTTCCTGCATGCCGAGGGCAACTTCCACTTCTACGACCCGGTCAGCCGCATCCTTTTTACGGGCGACCTCGGCGTGTCCCTGATGAACGGCATCGAGGCACAGGTGCCGGTGACCGATCTGGTGCCGCACATCGCGCGCATGGAAGGCTTTCACCGCCGCTACATGGTCTCCAACAAGATCCTGCGGCTGTGGGTGCAGATGGCGCGCCAGCTGCCCATCGACATGATCGTGCCCCAGCACGGCGCGCCCATCATGGGCGCCAAGGCGATTGCCGACCTGTTCAACTGGCTGGAAGGCCTGCAGTGCGGCATTGATCTGTTCGACCAGCGCAACTACCAGTTGCCCATGGCGGACATCGACCCCGTCACCCGCCAGCTGCGCCCTGCCCTGCGCGCCGTCGCCGGCTAGCTTCTGGCGCGCCGGCGGCGCAGTGCATGGGCCACACGCCAGCCCAGCAGCAGCGCAAGAATGGCGGCGTATACGCCGACCTCGGCGAAGTTGTTCTTGCCCGCGCGCATCCAGAAGAAATGCAGCAGGGCCAGCGGCGCCACCGCATAAATGCAGCGGTGCAGCCATTGCCAGCGCTTTGCGCCCATGGCCCGGAGCACACGGTGCGGCGATGTGGCGGCAAGCGCGGTCAGCAAGAGCAGGGCCGCAAAGCCCACGAGGATGAACGGGCGTTTGGGGATGTCGAGCACGATCTCGCCCCAGTCCAGCCCCATGTCGAACCACGCATAGCACAGCAGGTGCAGCACGGCGTAGAAGAACACATACAGGCCCAGCATGCGCCGAAAGCGCGCCAGCGCCGTCAGCCCCAGCGCCTGGCGCAGCGGTGTCACGGCCAGCACCACGCAAAGAAAGCGCAGCGTCCAGTCGCCCGTGGAGCGCAGCAGGGCCTCGGCCGGATTGGCGCCAAGAGTGTTCAGGATGGCTCCGGCCAGCAGCCACGCAAACGGCAACAGGCACACAAGAAACACCAGCGGCTTGGCCGCCCGGTGCAGCAAAAGGCGCTGTAACACCGTCATTGCATGGGCCGCATCAATAGAACTTCTTCAGATCCATGCCCGTGTAGAGCTGGCCGACCTGGGCTTCGTAGCCGTTGAACAGCAGCGTCTTGCGCTTCTTGGCGAACAGGCCATCCTCGCCAATGCGCCGCTCCGTGGCCTGGCTCCAGCGCGGGTGCGGCACGTCCGGATTCACATTGGAATAAAAGCCGTACTCGTTGCGCGCCGCCTTGTTCCAGGCCGTGCCCGGCTCCTTGTCGGTCAGGCGGATGGCGACGATGCTCTTGGCGCTCTTGAAGCCGTATTTCCACGGCACGACCAGCCGCACGGGCGCGCCATTCTGGTTGGGAAGCACTTCGCCATACATGCCGAAGGCCAGCAGCGTCAGCGGGTGCATGGCTTCATCAAGGCGCAGCCCCTCGGTGTAAGGCCAGTCCAGCACGCCGCTGCGCAGGCCCGGCATCTGCGCCTTGTCGGCCAGGGTCACGAATTCCACGTACTTGGCACTGCCCAGCGGCTGCACCTTGCGCAGCAGCTCGGCCAGGGAATAGCCGACCCAGGGAATCACCATGGACCAGCCTTCCACGCAGCGCAGCCGGTAGATGCGCTCTTCCAGCGGTGCGAGCTTGAGCAGCGCATCCAGGTCCAGTGTCTGCGGCTGCTGGACCAGGCCTTCGATCTTCACTGTCCACGGCCGCGTCTTGAGCGTGTGGGCGTTCTTGGCAGGATCGTCCTTGTCCAGGCCGAATTCGTAGAAGTTGTTGTACTGCGACGCATCGGCATAGGCGGTGACGCGCTCCATGGAGTTCGCACCCGGCACCTGCGAAGGCACGGAAGCCAGCGCCGCCAGCTTGCCGGGGCGCTGCACGCCTGCCGCCCAGCCTGGCAAGGCGGCACCGGCCGAACCTGCGGCCAGGTACTGCAGCCAGGCCCGGCGCTGCAGGTAGCTCGCCCGGGGCGTGATTTCGCTGCCTTGCGGATGTTGGAAGCCGTTGTCGTGGGAGCGGATCAGCATGGGAATCTCCGAAAGTGCCTGCTGCGGCAGGGGTGCCGGGCGGCATGACGATTGGGAGCCTTGCAGGCCCGCGCAAGTTCCATGCTACGCCCCAGCCTCAACTGCCATGAAAAAGAGCCGGATACAAAAAGGGCTGCATGCGCGCCGGCGCATGCAGCCCTTTGTTCGGCGGCGGTCCGAATCAGCAGCGGATCACAGCTCGCCGTAGCTGTGCAGTCCCGACAGGAACATGTTCACGCCCAGGAAGGCGAAGGTGGTGATGGCCAGCCCGCCCAGCGCCCACCAGGCGGACACGGTGCCGCGCAGCCCCTTGACCAGGCGCATGTGCAGCCAGGCCGCGTAGTTGAGCCAGACGATCAGCGCCCAGGTCTCCTTGGGGTCCCAGCTCCAGTAGCCGCCCCAGGCCTCGGCCGCCCACAGCGCGCCCAGCACGGTGGCGATGGTGAAGAAGGCAAAGCCCACGGCGATGGACTTGTACATCACATCGTCCAGCAGCTCGAAGCTGGGCAGCCGCTCGGCGATGCGCTTGCGCGCCAGCAGGATGCCGGCCACGATCAGCGCCGAGACGCCGAAGTACACCATCCAGTAGCTGCCGCCGTTGTCGGTCGCACCCTTGCGGAAAACGATGGGCTCGAAGCACAGCACCACGCCCAGCATCCACAGCGGGGCGAGCTTGTACCAGCGCGTCTCCGCGGCCTGCTGCTTGATGAGGTAGGCGAAGGAGACCATGGCAGCCAGCGCGAAGGTGCCGTAGCCGATGAAGTTGGCCGGCACATGCAGCTTCATCCACCAGCTCTTGAGCGCCGGCACCAGGGGCTGGATCTCGTGCGCCTCGCGCACCAGCGTATACCACAGCAAAAAGCCCACGGCCGCGCTGACCACCAGCATCACGAAGCCACCCAGGGCGCGCGTGTCGTAGTGCTGTTCGTAGTACAGATAGAACAGCGCCGTCATCCAGCAGAACATGACGAACACTTCATAGAGGTTGCTGACCGGGATGTGCCCCACGTCAGGGCCGATCAGATAGCTCTCGTACCAGCGCACCATGGTGCCCACCAGCGCCAGCGTCACGGCCAGCCAGGCCAGGCGCGAGCCCAGCAGCGACAGCGCCGTGCCCTCGCCCCGCGCAAACATGCCGATCCAGTAGAAGACGGTGCTGATGAAGAACACCATGCTCATCCAGAGGATGGCCGACTGGCTGGACAGGAAGTACTTGAGGCCGAACACCGTGTCCGAGCGCGCCAGCTGCGCCCCCTCCGGCCCCTGGTACAGCGCAATGGCCAGCAGCGACAGCCCGGCCACCACCAGCATCAGCGCCCGCAGCGAGCGCCAGAACCAGCCCAGCCAGATGGCCGCGGGAATGGTGCCGACCAGGATGCACTTCTCGTAGACATCCATGTACTCGCCATAGCGCTGCAGCGCATAGAGCAGCCCCGCCGCCACGAGGGCCGCAAACACCCAGTCGAACCAGTTGCGGCGGGCGAAGAAGCCCTCGTTGAGCGTCAAAGTCGTCGTGGTGGCGGTGTTCATGCGGAACCTCCGGGGGGTTTCTTGTGGATGGGCTCGGCGCCTATCAGCTTGCCGGCCAGCATGGCGAATTCTCTATCACCATCGAGCGTTTTGCGATTGGTGGACAAGGCCATTTCGGCATGGCTTTGACCATCGCGGGGCGTGAGCCAGATCCAGATGCGGCGGTCGCGCACGTACAGCATGCAGAACACGCCGATGATGAGGAACAGGCAGCCCAGATAAACCACGTTCTTGCCCGGCGCACGCGCCACCTGGAACACGCTGGCCTGCACCTGCTTGAAGTCCTGCAGCATGAAGACCATGGGCACGGGGTAGAACTGCGCGTCGCTGAGCGAGAACACGGCCTGTGTCATGAAGGACTGTGTCTGCTCGCTGGGCTCCAGCGGTGCCTGGCCGGCCTGGGCCCGCACGATCTGGGCCATCTCGAACAGCACGCCATTGAGAATGCGCACCAGCACCTCGCCCGCGCGTTCACGCTCGGCCGCGGGCACATTGCTTTCCATGAAATCGGAGATGGCCTGCAGCCCGCCCAGCGGCTTGCCATCGGGACCCTTCTTGTCGGTCTGTCCCGCGAACAGCTCCAGCGCCTTGGTGGCCGACTGCGCCAGCGCACCGCTCAGCTCGGAGCGCGAGGAATCGATGGCCTTGGCCACATAGGCCCGGGCCGCCTGCTCGCGCAGTTTGGGATCCTGCAGCGCGCTGCGCAGGCGCAGGAAGGTGTCCATTTCGCTTTCTGGGTCGGCGGGAATGCGCAGATAGCGCATGGCGTCGGCCTGGTTGTCGCGCACGCCCAGCAGGAACACGCGCTGGCCGTCGCCCGTGTCCACGGGCAGCATGTAGTTCTGGAACTCGCGCGCCTGGCCCGCGGCATCGCGCAGCTTGTAGCGGATGCTGGGGCCGATGTTGCGCAGCTCCTTCTTGGTCACGGTCTTGTGGGCCGCGCCCAGGCGCTCGTCGATGGCCTGCTTCAGGTCCACCTTGCGCACATCGGTGGCGCTGCCACTGGCGCCGCCCGCACCGCCGAAGTTCTCGACGTTGATGGTGCGCAGCTCGGCAAACTCCAGCGTCAGCGCCTCGTCCTTGCCGTCGGCGAGCTTGCGCGTGAACTGGCTGGAGCCGCCAATCACGCCTTCGACATCGAAGGGCTTGGTCCCGGCCTCCAGCGGCACGGCATGCAGCTTCACCGACGAGCCGCCGTCATCAAAGCTGGACTGGTAGATCTCGATGCCGCGGTAGCTGGCCGGGTGGTTGACCTCGATGCGCTTTTCCAGCTTCTCGCCCGTGGCCTTGTCGTGGATGACGACCTCGCTGGCAAACAGCTTGGGCATGCCCGTGGAGTAGTACTCGACGATGAACTTCTTGAGCTCCACCGCAAAGGGCAGCTCCTGCAGCAGCACGCCATCGGACTGCGACAGGATGGCCGTGCCCGCCGTGCCGCCCTCGGTCACCAGCAGGTTGCCGCGGAAGGTGGGGTTGCGTTCGCTCAGCCGGTGCTGCTCGGACACCTCGGAGATCAGGCCACCGCCGGTATAAGGTGTTTTGCCTCCCAGCCACATCTGCGCACGCACGATAAGGTCACCGTCGAACAGCCCCCCCAGGCAGATCAGCACGATGGCGCCATGGGCGGCGATGTAGCCCAGCTTGTGGGCCGCGCCCGCCTTGGCCGCCAGCATCCAGCCCGTGCCGGGACCGGCCGCCGTATCGCGCTGCTGCAGCCGCACCTTCCAGCCGCCCGACACCAGCTGCTGGCCCAGGCGCCTGGCGGCTTCCTCGGTGCTGCCGGGCACCACATTCTGCGCACGGTGGCTGAAGGCCTTGAGGCTTTGCTCGCGAACGTTTTCCTTGAAATTGCGCAGATCGGCCAGGTACTTGGGCGCATGGCGTGCCACGCACAGCGAGGTGCTGATCACCAGAAAGGCCAGGATCAACAGGAACCACCAGGCGCTGTAGACCGCATTGAGCTTGAGCGCAAGAAACAGCTGGGCCCAGAACGGTCCGAACTGGTTGACGTAGTTGCCCACCGGCTCATGCTGCTTGAGCACGGTGCCGATCACCGAGGCAATGCAGATGACCGTCAGCAGCGAGATCGCAAAGCGCATCGATGCCAGCAGCTCCAGCATCGCGCGCGCGGCCTGCGGGCGGGGGGAGGCAAGAGCGGCACCGGAAGAGTTGTCTGACATGAAGAGCGAAAAACCAAAACCCGAATGAAAAAAGCGGGACCATCTGCATTCATGCGATGGACCCGCCTGGCTTGGGGCGTCTATAGGGCAATAGGTTCCCGGTGATTACCCTGGGAACCGCATCGGTTCCGGGAGCACATCAACGCAGGCCAGCGATGTAGTCTGCCACGGCCTTGATTTCGCGATCGTTAAGCTTGGCAGCAACCTGCGTCATCTGAATGCTATTGCCGCGCTTGCCGTCACGGAAGGCCGTGAGCTGGGTGGTGGTGTAGTCGGCGTGCTGGCCGGCCAGACGCGGGTACTGGGCCGGGATGCCGGCGCCGTTGGGGCTGTGGCAGCCTGCGCAGGCGGCGATGTTGCGCTCCTGGATGCCACCACGGTAGATGCGCTCGCCCATGGCCACCAGGTCCTTGTCCTTGGCAAAGCCGTCCTTGGGCTTTTGCGCATGCAGCCAGGCGGCGATGTTCTTCATGTCAGGTTCGCTGAGCATGCTGGCAAAGCCCTTCATCACCGGGTCCTTGCGCTTGTCGTCCTTGAACTCCAGCAACTGCTTGACCAGGTACTCGGGATGCTGGCCGGCCAGCTTGGGCTGGATGGGCACCGTCGAATTGCCGTCAGCCGCATGGCATGCCGCGCAGACGGCGGTGTAGCTGGCCTCGCCCTTCGCCAGATCGGCCTTGGCCGCCTTCGGCTGAGCCGGGGCAGCAGGTGCCTCGCCAGCGGAGAAAGCGGGAAAGGCGGGGGCTGCAGCAAGAATGGCAGCCGTCAGCAAAGAGGCAAGCAACTTCATATCGAGGGCGTGGTTCTGTTGTTGAAAGCGCAAAATTCGGCGGATTCTACAATGGGGCCCCCTGTGATTGATATCGTCAGGAACCCTGCTTTCGCCCCTGCGCGCAGAGGAAGACACATTCCTTGATCGTGGTCACAAACTGGCCACGGATCCGGTGCGGAACATGTGTTTTTCGCAACCCAGCATATCGATCTGTGCCAGGGCGGCAATAAGGGCTCTACCCATGTGGCGCGCAATACCACACCCCTTCTTTCCCGGATTCCAGGTCCCTCGCCCGCCTCAGCCCGCGCCGAAGCGGCTTTCGGCCTGCCTGCGGAATTCCGAGGGCGTCATCCCCTTGATTTCAAGGAAGCGCCGGTTGAAGTTGGCCAGATTGCTGAAGCCGACCTGAAAACAGATATCGGCGATGAAGCAATCGGTCTGCATGAGCAGATGGCAGGCACTGTTGATGCGCACGCGGCTGACAAAGTCGGTGAAGCTGTTGCCTGTGGCACGGCGAAAGAAACGGCTGAAGCGGCTTTCGCTCATGCCCAGTTCGGCCGCCACGTCCGCCAGGCTCAGCGGCTCGTTCACGCGCGCCATGATGCGGTTGACCACCTCGTTGATCTGGTCCACCTGGGCCTCGGCCTGCACGCCCTGCATCTGCACGGCCGACAGCAGCCGGTAGTCGGTGCATTCGGAAAGATCAGACAGCAGATCACAAAAGGCCGCGAAGCGGCGCATGCCGCGCGCACCCCGGACCGCCTCCCAGTGCACGCGCGCTGCCTCGGCCATGCCGAAGAACTCGATGCCGTGGCGCGCGCGGTCCAGCAGCTGCAGCACCTCGCGCATCTCGGGGATCTGCTCGGCCGCACGGGCAATGGGATCGTGGTTGAACAGGATGACGAGATCGCGTTCGGGCGCGCCGGCCTCGGGCACGTCGAACGATATCCAGTTGTGCGGCAGGCGCGGCCCGCACAGCACGAGATGGCCCGGCTCGAACGGCCCTATCCAGTCACCCACGAAGGCACGGCCCGAGGTGTGGGTGATGAGGTGCAGTTCGTACTCGTCATGGAAATGCCAGCGCACCAGCGGACTCGGGAAACCATGCGCCAGGCAGCGCACCAGGCCACTGCCCTCCACGTCTTCATAGCCCAGGGCAGGCGTGCGGACAAAGTCGCGCTCCAGTTCGGGATGGCGCTGGCGCGGCGGTCGGCGGCGTGTGCTGGGCATGGCAGTCGGTCAATCAGGGACGATGGAGACGGGCACAGGGCGCACGGTAACACCGGCGGCCGCTACGCCCTGTGGTGCTGCTGCGCCTGCGCAGCATCCAGGCCCGCAAGCGCGGCATCCAGCTCCGCACGCCAGGGCGGCTGGGCGCCGGCGCGCGTGCAGTTGAGCGCGGCAGCCGTGGCCGCAAAGCGCAGCACCTCGCGCCACGCGGCATCTGGCAGGGACTGCAACTGCTGCGCCTGCTCCACGCCGCGCTCAAGCAACGCCACGGACAGTGCCGCGCCAAAGGTGTCGCCCGCGCCGATGGTGTCCGCCAGCGGCACTGCAGGCGGGCGCACCGACAGCGGAGCGCGACCTGCGCGCAGCAAGGTGGCGCCCTCGGCCCCCTGCGTGAGCACCACGGCCCTGGGCCCGCGCGACAGCCAGCTCCCGGCAGCCTCCAGCACCGGCTGACCGGGCGCGATGAAGGCCGCATCCTCGTCGCTGAGCTTGACCAGGTCGGCCAGGGCCAGCCAGGCCAGGCAGTCGCGCCGGAAGGCCTGCGCATCGCGGATCAGCGTGGGACGCACATTGGGGTCGAAGACGATGAGGCGCCGACCGCGCTGCGCGGCCACCAGATCCAGGATGCGCGGCCCCGCCGGCGCATGCAGCAGCGCGATGGAGCCGAACTGCAGGATGCGGCATTCGTCCGGCAACTTCGGCAGCTCGGCAGGCGCCCACAGCGTGTCGGCCGTGCCCTGCATGTAGAAGGCATAGCGGTTGGTGTGTTCGCCGCGCTCCACAAAGGCCAGCGTGCTGGGCGCGCTGCAGCGCTGCACCAGGCGCATGTCCACGCCGTTGCGCTGCAGGTGCGCGAACAGGCGCTCGCCAAAGAGGTCCTCCGAGAGCTGCGAGACAAGGCCCGTGGCCTGCCCCAGCCGCGCCGCCGCGATGGCGCCATTGGCGGGCGCCCCGCCCTCATGGCCCTGGAAGGCCAGGCCACCCGTGGCGGTGAAATCGATCAGGGCCTCGCCCACGATGGCTATGCGCATGTCAGCTCCGCCTTGTGCATGTTTCGGTTCTGTCCACAAATGCCCGTACCCGCTCCGAGGCCCGGCGCACCGACTCCACCAACAGCGGATGGCCTGCCACCTCGCCCCACAGCAGCGGCTCGGCGCACAGCGAGGCCACGGGATCGGGCGCCACGCAGATGGCATGCGCCACCGCCGGGTCCATGGCCTGGTCCTGATACGCATAGGGCAGTGTGCCCTGGTGCCAGCGCTGCAGGAAGGCCAGGAACAGCGCTGGCAGCATGGCCGCGGCATCGATGGCGGCGTTGTCCGCCAGCCGCTCGCGCAGCGTAGGCGCGATGAAGCCGGGGATCTTGGCAAACCCATCGGCCGCCACGCGCTGGTTGGTGTCGCGCAGGGCCGCATTGCCAAAGCGCTCCAGCACCGTGTCACGGTAGGCCGGCAGGTCCAGCGGGCTGGGCCGGCCCGGTGCGCAAAGGCAGGCGATCACATCCCGGGTCACGTAGTCCCAGGCCATCTGGCGTATCGCGGGCACGGCGCAGCCTTCGTGGATATGCTCCAGGCCCGCCAGCGTCCCGGCCCAGGCGATGCAGCTGTGGCTGGCGTTGAGGATGCGGATCTTGGCCTCTTCGTAAGGCGCCACCGAGGGTACCAGCTCCACGCCCACGGTCTGCCAGGCGGGGCGCCCGGCAATGAAGCGGTCCTCGATCACCCATTGCGTGAAGCGCTCGGCCATCACCGCGGCCTCGTCGTCGCGGCCGGTGGCGGCCAGCACGCGCGCGCGCAGCTCCGGTGGCGGGCGGGGAGTGATGCGATCGACCATGGCGTTGGGGCAGCTGGTATGCCGCTGTGCCCAGTCGGCCAGCCCATGCAGCTGTGCCTGGCGCATGAAGGCCAGCAGGCCGGCGCGCAGGCGGTCGCCGTTGTGGCGCAGGTTGTCGCAGCTCAGCAGCGTGACGGGGCCGGCATCGGTGGCGCGGCGCGCCTGCAGGATGGCGCAGAGCACGCCATAGATGGTGGTCCCCGCCTCGCCCCGGCGTGCGCGCTCCAGGTCCTGCGCCAGATCGGGATGCGCGGCGTCGAGCGCTCCCTGGCCATCCAGGCAGTAACCGGCCTCGGTGACCGTGAAGGAGATGATGCGGGTGGCCGGCCGGGCGCCCCGCTGCACGACGGCGGCCAGCCCGGGCGCGTACGGAATCACCTCGCTCAAGGCATCCATCCACTGGTAGTGCACCGTGCCGTTGGGCGCAATCGTCTCCAGCGTGTAGGCACCGCCTTGTCGCACCAGGGCGTCCAGCGTCTGCGCCATGTCAGGGCGCAGGTTGGCGCCCACCAGCGCCCACTGCGTGTCGCCCGCATCCATCAATCGCTGCTGGTAGGCAGCCTGGTGCGCGCGATGGAAAGAGCCCAGCCCCAGGTGCAGCACCGTGGGGCGGGAAAGGGAGGGGGCAGTCGCGTTCATGGTGTCCCGGACAAAGGGATGGGAAGAGACGGAAAGAAGAAGGCAGGGCTCGGCCGCCAGGCTCAGCAGGCCGCCAGCGCACGGCCATCGCGGTCGAACAGATGGAGCATGCAGCCCGGGTCGAGGGACACCCTCACCCCATCGCCCACGGCCAGCGGCATGCGCTCGGTCTGGCGCGCCACCAGCGGCACGCCGGCCACATCCACATGGACCAGCGTGTCGGCACCCAAGGCTTCGATCAGGTCCACGCGCCCCTGGACGCCAGCCCCATCACTGGGACCTGCATCTGCCCGGGACAGGCGCAGCGCCTCGGGGCGTATGCCCAGCGTGCCGGCCCGCGGCAAGCGCCCCTGCGTGCTGGCCGACAGGCCCGGCACGGCATGGGCCGCCAGCAGGTTCATCGGCGGCATGCCGATGAACTGCGCGACAAAGCGGTTGGCCGGGCGGTCATAGAGCTCCAGAGGAGAGCCCACCTGCTCGATGGCGCCGTCGCGCATCACCACCACGCGGTCGGCCAGGGTCATGGCCTCCACCTGGTCGTGCGTCACATAGATGGTGGTGGCGCCCAATGCACGGTGCAGCTTGAGGATTTCCACGCGCGTGTTGCCGCGCAGCGCCGCATCCAGATTGGACAGCGGCTCGTCGAACAGGAAGACCTTGGGCTCGCGCACGATGGCGCGTCCGATGGCCACGCGCTGGCGCTGCCCGCCCGACAGCTCGCCCGGGCGGCGCTCCAGGCAGGCCGTGAGATTGAGCGTTTCTGCCGCCCGGCCGACCTTGCGCAGTATCTCCTTGCGCGGCACGCCCGCCAGGCGCAGCGCAAAGGACATGTTGTCGTACACGCTCATGTGCGGGTACAGCGCATAGCTCTGGAACACCATGGCCAGATCGCGCCGGCCCGAGGGCGCGTGCGTGATGTCGCGCCCATCGAGCAGCAGATGGCCCGCGCTGACGGACTCCAGCCCCGCGATCAGGCGCAGCAGCGTGGATTTTCCGCAGCCCGAGGGGCCGACGAAGACGATGAACTCGCCGCGCTCGATGGCGAGGTCCACGCCACGGATGATGTGCGCCTCGCCAAAGCTCTTGCGCATGTCTTGCAGTTGCAGATAGGCCATGGTTTTCTTGGTTTGAAGAGCGGCTACTTGACGGCGCCGAAGGTCATGCCCTGCACCAGTTGCTTCTGGCTGAACCAGCCGAACACCACGATGGGCGCGATGGCCAAAAGCGATGCCGCCGAGAGCCGGGCCCAGAACAGCCCCTCGGGGCTGGAGTAGGAGGCGATCAGCGTGGCCAGCGTGCCGGCGCGCGCGCTGCTGAGGTTGAGCGACCAGAAGGCCTCGTTCCAGCTCAGCACCAGACACAGCAGGCCCGTGGAGGCAATGCCGCCCAGCGCCAGCGGCAGCACCACATGGCGGAACTCGGCCCACAGGCCGGCGCCATCCATGCGCGCGGCTTCGAGGATCTCGTGCGGGATGTCCTTGAACGCGCTGTAGAGCATCCACACCATGATGGGCAGGTTGGACAGCGTGAAGACCACGGTCAGCACCGTGAGCGTGTCCAGCAGGCCGGCGCCCTGGGCCAGCACGTAGATGGGCAGCAATGCGCCCACGGCGGGCATCATCTTGGTGGACAGCATCCACATCAGCACATCGCGTGTGCGCCGCGTGCGAAAGAAGGCCATCGAATAGGCTGCGGGCACGGCGATGGCCAGGCCCGCCAGGGTGGACCCCAGGCTGGTGACCAAGGAGTTGCGTGCGTGCAGCAGGTAGTTGCTGCGCTGCTGCACCTCGCCGAAGTTGGCCAGCGTGGGCTCGAACACGAACAGCGGCGGCACGGCAATGGCCTGCAGCTCGGTCTTGAACGCGGTCAGGAACAGCCAGCCCAGCGGAAAGAACAGCAGCAGCGCCAGCGCCCAGGCCGCGGCGGCACGCAAGGCGGTGGAAAGTGAAGGGGCCGTCATGCGCTCAGTCCAGGCTCTTGCCGACGATGCGGATCAGGAAGACGGCAACGATGTTGGCCAGCACCACGGCGAACAATGCCCCCGCAGAGGCCACGCCCGCGTCGAAATGCATCAGCGACTGCTTGTAGATGAGATAGGTGAGGTTGGTGCTCTCGTTGCCCGGGCCGCCCGCCGTGGTGATGGCGATCTCCGCAAACACGCCCAGCAGGAAGATCATCTCGATCATCACCACCACCGCCATCGGTCGGGCCAGATGGGGCAGCGTGAGGTGGTGGAAACGTTGCAGGGCATTGGCGCCGTCCATGCGCGCCGCCTCCATCTGCTCGCGGTCCAGCGACTGCAGCGAGGTGATGAAGATCAGGCAGGCAAAAGGCAGCCACTGCCAGGACACCATGATGACCACGGACAGCAGCGGCACCTCGGTCAGCCAGTCCACAGGCTCCAGGCCCAGCGCCCTGCACAGGCTGGCCAGCACGCCGTAGATGGGATTCATCATCATGTGCTTCCACAGCAGCGCGTTGACGGCGGGCATCACGAAGAAGGGCGAGATCAGCAGCACGCGCACCATGCCGCGGCCCGGAAATGGCTCGTTGACCAGCAGTGCCAGCAGCACGCCCAGCACCACGGTGATCGACACCACGCTGGCCAGGAACACCAGGGTCTGGCGCACGGCGGGCATGAAGTCCGGGTCGGTGACGAAGAACTCGTAGTTGCGCAGGCCCACGAAGGGGTGGCCGCCCGGCTGCATGAGGTTGTAGTCGACGAACGAGAAATACACCGTCATCAGCAGCGGCACCAGCATCCAGCACAGCAGCACGGCCACGGCGGGAGCCATGAGCGCGCGGGGCAGCAGGCGCGTCATGGGCGCGGGGCTTGGTCGAAGCATCGAGGCAGCCATCACTTGTAGTAGCCGCTTTTCCTCATCTCGCGGTCCGCCAGGGTCTGCGAGGTCTTGAGCGCCTGCTCCACCGTGGCTTTGCCCGACAGCGCCGCACTGACTTGCTGCCCCACGGCAATGCCTATGGCCTGGAACTCGGGGATGGCCACGTACTGCACGCCGATGTAGGGTGAGCGCGGCTCGGTCGCATCGCTCAGGCTCACGCTGTCGATGGCGCTTTTCTCGGCGCCGGCAAAGTCCGCGACCTTCTGGAACTCGGCGCTCGCATAGGTGGACTGCCGCGTGCCCGTGGGAACGGCGCGCCAGCCATGCTCGCGCGCCACCAGCTGCACATACTCCTTGGAAGTGGCCCATTTGATGAAGGCCTGGGCCGCATCCACCTTCCTGGAGCTGGCGGGAATGGCCAGGTTCCAGGTCCACAGCCACGTCGCCCCCTTGGGCGTGGAGGCCACGGGAGCGGCCGCATACGCCACCTTGCCGGCCACCTTGGACTGCCGTGGATCGCCCACGAACGAGGCCGCAATGCTGGCATCGACCCAGGCCGCGCACTTGCCCTCGTTGAACAGCGCCAGGTTCTCGTTGAAGCTGTTGGCCGATGCGCCGGGCGGCCCGTAGGACTTCAGCAGCTCCACATAGAAACCCACCGCCTTCTTCCAGGCCGGTGTGTCCAGCTGCGGCTTCCATTGCATGTCGAACCACTGGCCACCGTGGGTGTTGACCATGGTGGTGACCAGGGCCATGTTGTCACCCCAGCCCGGCTTGCCGCGCAGGCAGATGCCGTAGACGCCAGCCTTGGGATCATGGGCCTTGGCGGCAAATTCCCGCACCTGCTCCCAGCTCGGCTGCGCGGGCATGGTGAAACCCGCCTTTTCGGCCAGATCACGGCGGTACATGAGCATCGATGCCTCGCCATAGAACGGCAGGGCGTGGAGCCTGCCCTCGTGCGACAGGCCCTTGCGGATGGAAGGCAGCAAGTCGTCTGCGTCATAGGCGGCATCGGTGGCAATCGGCAGCAGCCAACCATTCCTTGACCAGATCGGCACCTCGTACAGGCCCACCGTCATCACGTCGAACTGGCCGCCCTTGGTGGCGATGTCGGTGGTCACGCGCTGGCGCAGCATGCCCTCTTCCAGCGTGACCCATTTGAGCGTGATGCCGGGGTGGGCCTGCTCGAAGCGGGCAGAGAGTTTCTGCATCTCGATCATGTGGCCGTTGTTCACGGTCGCAATCACGAGTTCGGTGTCGGCCTGTGCGCCGGCGGCCGATGCGGCCACGGCCAGCGCCGCGCCCACCCTGAGCAAGCTGTGCATGTCTGTCTCCTTCGCAATGAATGCTGTGGTCTTCGCGGTCCATCCCTGCCGCTGGTGACCGATTGTGGGGACAGGCCTGCGGGTGCATTGGTACGGGCAGCCCGGCCGCTGATACTTCTATGCACATGCCTGGCTAGAGATATCCCTGATCTGCGCAACACACTATCTGCGAGCAGCGGTCTGGCGGGAGCCGCTCCTAGAATGCTGGCCATGACTTCCAGCGAGCAGACCATGGCCATGCAGATCGCCCCGGTTCCTCCCAGCGCCCTGGGCGAATCGCCCTTCTGGCACCCCGCTGATCGCCGGCTCTACTGGTGCGATATCCAGGGCCTGCGCATCCATGCCTGGGACCCGGCCAGCGGCCAGCAGCAAAGCTGGGCCACGCCCAGCGAGCCCGGCTGCTGCGCGCCCACGGACCAGGGCCGCATCGTCATCGGCCTGCGAGACGGCTTCGGCCTGCTGGATCCGGCCACCGGCCACATCACCATGCTGGCCGGCCTGGACCACGATCCACGCCAGTTCCGCCTCAACGACGGCCGCTGCGACCGAGCCGGCCGCTTCTGGGCCGGCTCCCTGTTCGCACCCAAGACCGCGCCCGAGGCGGCACTGTGGTGCCTGCGCGCGGTGGACAACGGCGGCTACGCGGTCCAGCGCATGGCAGGCGACTGCACCACGGCCAACGGGCTGGCCTTCAGCCCCGACGACGCATGGCTGTACTGGGCCGACACGCCCGCACACCGCATAGACCGCTTTGCCTTCGACCTGGATACCGGCACGCTGGGGGCCCGCGCACTGTGGAAGGCCTTCGCGCCCCGCACGCAAGGGCGCCTGTACGGCGGCCGGCCCGATGGTGCCTGCGTCGACACCCGGGGCCACTACTGGGTGGCCATGTACGAAGGCGGCTGCGTGCTGCGGCTGGACCCGCAGGGCGAAGTCGTGCAGCGCATCGAGACGCCCGTGTGCTGCCCCACCATGGTCTGCCTGGGCGGAGAAGACCTGCGCACGCTCTACATCACCTCCGCCGCGCACGGCCGCCCCGAGGAAGAACGCCGGGCCGCCGTGCCTGCCGGGGCGCTGATGCATTGCCGCGTCGAGGTGCCAGGGCTGCCGGTCAACTGCTTCCGGGAGGCGTAGAGCGGGGCCAGGCCCTCAGGCCATCAGGCCCGCAGCCGCTGCAGCAGGCCGGCGGTGGAGGCGTCCAGCCCCGCCATGTCGCCATTGCCCAGGCGCAGCTGAAGGTCACGCGCCAGCAGCTTGCCCAGCTCCACCCCCCATTGGTCGAAGCTGTTGATGCCCCACAGCGCGCCGGCCACGAACACGCGGTGTTCCTGCAGCGCAACCAGCGCGCCCAGCGCCGCAGGCGTGAGCGCGTCCAGCAGCAGGAAGCTGCTGGGACGGTTGCCGGGGAAATGGCGGTGCCCGTCCTCGCTGGCGCGCCCCTGCATCAGGGCCTGGGCCTGGGCCAGCGCGTTGGCCAGCAACTGTTCCTGGTGGCCTGGCAAGGTGTGCGAAGCCTGCTTCACCGCAATGATCTCCAGCGGCACGATGTCGCTGCCCTGGTGCAGCATCTGGAAGAAGGCATGCTGCCCATCCGTGCCGGGCTCACCCCAGAGCACGGGTGCCGAGCCCAGCGCCAGCGGCCGGCCCTGCCGGTCCACGCGCTTGCCGTTGCTCTCCATCTCCAGTTGCTGCAGATAGGCCGGCAGGCGCCGCAGGCCTGCGTGGTAGGGCGCGATGCAGCGGCTGCCAAAGCCCAGCAGATTGCGGTACCAGACGTCGAGCAGGCCCAGGCGCACGGGCAGATTGGCCTGCAGCGGCGACGTGCGGAAATGCATGTCCATGGCGTGCGCACCGGCCAGCATGGCGCGAAACGCGGCAGCGCCTACGGCAACGGCCACCGGCAGTCCGATGGACGACCACAGCGAATAGCGCCCGCCCACCCAGTCCCAGAAGCCGAAGGTGGTGGTGATGCCCATCTGCGCCGCCGCAGCGGCATGGGTGGTCAGCGCGACGAAATGGCGGGACACCTCGCTGCCGCCGTTTGCGTGGAACCAGTCGAGTGCGCTGCGCGCATTGGTCAGCGTCTCCTGCGTGTTGAACACCTTGGAGGCCACGATGAACAGCGTGCTGCGCGGCTGCAGGCCCACGAGCACGGCCTGCAGCGCGTGGCCATCCACGTTCGAGACGAAGTGCATGCGCCGGCGCGCATCGCCCAGGCCTTGCAGCGCCTGGACCGCCATCTGCGGCCCCAGACCCGATCCGCCTATGCCCATGCACACCACGTCGGTGATGTCCGCATCCGCACGCACGCGCTCGGCATAGGCCAGCATGGCATCCAGCGTCTCGTGCACCTGGGCCAGCGCCCAGGCCAGACCCGGCGGCGCATTGCCGGGCGGATGGCGCAGCAGCGTGTGCAGCGCCGCACGCCCCTCGGTGGAGTTGACGGCCTCGCCCGCGAACATGGCGTCGCGCTGGCGCTCCACCTCGCAATCGCGGGCCAGCTGCAGCAGCAGGTCTTCGGCCTGCGCGTCCCACAGATTCTTGGACAGGTCCGCAAAGCAGTGCGGAGCCTCCTGGCTGAAGCGCGCGAACCGGGCGGGGTCAGAGGCGAAGGCACCGCGCAGGTCGAAATCGGGCATCACGGCCCGGGCGTGGTTTTGCAAAAGGGGCCAGGCGAGGGCGTGATCGCAACGGATAAGCATGGGGTTCACCGACAGGGCTGCTTGCAGAGAAGTAATCAAATTACAACAATCATCATCTGAAGCTTCAATCAAATGACGTGGTGCCTATATAATTTATTCGATTTCCTCAAAAATTGGTAACTCAGTTACCAAAATATTCACCTCGGGAGGCAACATGGGTTTCGATCTGGTCTTGTTTGGCGGCACGGGCGATCTGGCATGGCGCAAGCTCATGCCGGCGCTGTTCCAGGCGTTTCGCCACGGCACCCTGCCCGAGGGCGGCCGCATCCTGTGCGTGGCCCGCGATGACCTGAGCGACGACCAGTACCGCGCCCTCATCCAGTCGCGCTTTGACGGCGTCGAGCTGTCCAAGCGCCCCAGCCCCGAGGAATTCGCCCGCTTCGCAGACCTGCTGCACTACCTGCGCATGGACCTGTCGCGGCCCGCCGACTACGGGAAGCTGGCACAGGCGCTGGCCGCGCGCGACGCAGAAACGGTGGTGATGTACGTGGCCACCGCCCCCAGCCTGTTCACCACGGTCTGCGAGCAGATCGCCGCCGTGGGCCTGAACGGCCCGCGCACCCGCGTGGTGCTGGAAAAGCCGCTGGGCCACGACCTGGCCTCCAACCAGGCCATCAATGCCACGCTGCGCAAGGTGCTGCGCGAAGAGCAGGTGTTCCGCATAGACCACTACCTGGGCAAGCCCTCTGTGCAGAACCTTCTGGCGCTGCGCTTTGGCAATGCGCTGTTCGAGCCGCTGTGGCGGCGCGAGACCATTGCCAACATCCAGATCACCATCGCCGAGGAACTGGGCGTGGAAAGCCGGGGCGCGTTCTACGACCAGACCGGCGCGCTGCGCGACATGGTGCAAAACCATGCGCTGCAGCTGCTGTGCGCCATCGGCATGGAGCCGCCGATCAACGCATCGGCCCATGCCATCCGCGACGAAAAGCTCAAGGTGCTGCAGTCGCTCAGGCCCTGGACGCCGGAAACCCTGAGCCAGCACGTGGTGCGCGGCCAGTACCTGGCCGGCGCCAGCCAGGGCCAGCCCGTATCCGCCTACCAGCAGGAAAAAGGCGTGGCGGCGGGCAGCCAGACCGAGACCTTCGTCGCCCTGCGCACCGAGATCTGCAACTGGCGCTGGGCCGGCGTGCCCTTCTACATCCGCACCGGCAAGCGGCTGGCAGGAAGGGACGCGCGCATCGTCGTGAACTTCCGGCCCGTGCCCCACCCGATCTTCCGCTCACCCCTGTCCGAAGCCAATCGCCTGGTGATCAATCTGCAGCCCAAGGACGGGCTGGAGCTGCACCTGCTGGCACAGGGCGCCACCCAGCAGCAGGCCGAGCCTTCGCTGGCCCCCGTGCACCTGAACCTGGACTTCGACCAGCGCTTCGGTGCCAAGCGCGTGGGCGCCTACGAGCGCCTGCTGCTGGACGTGATCGCCGGCAGGCTGAACCTCTTTGTGCGCAGCGACGAGCAGGAGCAGGCCTGGCGCTGGGTGGAACCCATCCTCCAGCACTGGCGCAGCGACACCTCGGGGCCGCGCGGCTATGCGGCGGGCAGCTGGGGGCCCAGCGCAGCCAGCGCCATGATTGCGAGGGATGGTTTTTGCTGGAGCGAAGAGGTTTAGGCTCCCCCTGAGGCGCTTCGCGCCTTCCCCCTCTCTGCCCGCTTCGCGGGGGAGGGGGACGACAGCTTCGCGGCGGGGCGGCCCTTGCTCGCTGTCTCCGACTTTGGAGTGCGCCAGTTTCGTGCGCCACGCTTTGTCAGCACCGTTGCCTATAGCCCGCTGGGCGCGCCGGTTCCATGGGGGAACCTACAATGAGGCCCCGAGAGACTGACCACACCATGAATCCTGCTGCGCCGGCTGGCGATGCCGCCCCCACTTCCTCCCTGATCGATCCCAAGCTGGCCATGGGCTGGATGCACACGGCGCGCTTTTTGACGACAGCTGCGCAATTGCACCATCTTCCCAAGGTCGATGTGCCCGAGATCGCGTTCGTGGGCCGCTCCAACGCCGGCAAGTCCACCTGCATCAATACGCTGACGCAGCAAAAGCAGCTGGCCTTCGCCTCCAAGAAGCCTGGCCGCACGCAGCACATCAACCTGTTTTCCCTGGGCAAGCAGGGCGTGACCGACGCCGTGCTGGCCGACCTGCCCGGCTACGGCTATGCCGCCGTCTCGCGCACGGACAAGCAGCGCTGGCAGCGCGTGATGCTGAACTATCTGGTCAGCCGCGAGAGCCTGTCGGCCATCGTGCTGCTGTGCGATCCGCGCCTGGGCCTGACGGAGCTGGACGAAGCCCTGCTCGACGCCATGCGCCCGCGCGTGCAGGAAGGCCTGAAATTCCTCGTGCTGCTGACCAAGGCCGACAAGCTCACGCGCGCCGAGCAGGCCAAGGTGCTGTCCATCACGCGGCTCAACGCCGGTGGTGGCGAAGTGCGCATGTTCTCCGCGCTCAAGAAGCAGGGCGTGGACGAGGTGGCCCAGCTGCTGTGGCACTGGAGCCATCCCGAAGGCCTGAATCCGCCGGCGGCCACGGACGAGCCCGCCGACGTCGCGAACGTCGCAACTGCGACGCCCGCCGCGACCGACAGCCCCCAAGATTAGCGCCTGGAGGCGCTCGTGTAGCCAGCGCCCCGCAAGGAGCGCAACATGGTGAACACCTGCATTCGCGAGCTGCCTCACGGCATCCATCTGCACTGCCGCGTCAGCGGCGAACCCGGCCAGCCACTGCTGCTGTTCCTGCACGGCTTTCCTGAAGGCAGCTTCATCTGGGAAGGCATGCTGGAGCAGTTCGGCACGCAATGGCGTTGCGTCGCACCCGATCTGCGGGGCTTTGGCCGTTCCAGCCAGCCGGCCGGTGTGGAGCAGTACAAGGCCAAGCACCTGCTGCAGGATCTGGCGGCGCTGATCGCCATCGAAAGCCCTGGCGCACCCGCAGCCTGCGTGATCGCCCACGACTGGGGCGGTGCCCTGGCCTGGGGCCTGGCCAACCGCCATCCCGGGCTGATGCAACGGCTGATGATCCTCAACGCCCCGCATCCGGGCGCCTTTCTGCGCGAACTGCTGCACAACCCCGTGCAGCAGGCCGCAAGCCAGTACATGCATTTTCTGCGCCGACCTGATGCGCCCACCCTGCTGGCCGAGAACGACTGGCAGCGCATGCTGGGCTTTTTCCGCACGCCGCAGGGCGAGTTGCCCGGATGGCTCACGCCGCAGTTGCAGCAGCGCTACCGCGAGCACTGGGACCTGGGCGTGCAAGGCTCCTGCCACTACTACGGCGCCAGTCCCCTGGTGCCGCCCCGGCCCGAAGATCCGGACTCAGCCGACGTACTGCGCAACCTGAGGCTGCCGCCCGAGATGCTGGACATCGGCGTGCCCACGCATGTGCTCTGGGGCGACAGCGACCCGGCGCTGCAGCCTGCCCTGGTCGAAGGCCTGGAGCCGTGGGTGCCGCGCCTGACCGTGCAGCACCTGGCCGGCACCTCGCACTGGGTCGTGCACGAGCAGCCCGATGCGGTGCGGCAAGCGCTGGAGCAGTTCCTGTCCCGCCCCGTTCAGTAGACCGAGGGCTCGCCCTCGGGCCGGGTCTTGAAGCGCCTGTGCACCCAGTAGTACTGGTCGGGCATGGTGCGGATGGCCGCCTCCAGCTCACGGTTCATGCGGGCCGTATCGGCCTCGACATCGTCGGTGGGGAAATCCGTCCAGGCCGGCGTGATCTCGGCCACATAGCCCGTGGGCGTCATGCGCGTGTACATGCCCAGCACCTTGGCCCGGCCCAGGCGCGCGAAGCGCGACAGCGAGGGAATGGTGGCCGCATTCACGCCGAAGAAAGGCACGAAGACCGAGTCGTTGCGACCGAAGTCCATGTCGGGCAAAAGGTACAGCAAACCGCCCTTGCGCAGGCTGGAGATGATGGGCTTGACCCCGTCGGCGCGGTTGAGCATGCGCACGTCGCCAAAGCGCTGCCGCCCCGACATGAACCACTCATCGACCGCCGGGTCCGGATGGGTGGAGAAGATCGAGGTGAAGGGCCGCGTGGTGTGCAGCGGCAAGGCCAGCCCGCCCGCGTCCATGCTGTAGAAATGCGGCGCGAACAGGATGGTCGGGGTGTCGCCATCGAGCTCATGCACGGCGCCCTGCAGCTTCACGCGCTCGGCCACCACCTCGCGCGGCGCCGCCCACAGCCAGCTGCGGTCCAGCCAGGTCTGGCAAAAGACGATGAAGTTGCGGCGCGCCAGATCCACGCGCTGCGCCTCGGTCAGCTCGGGAAAGCACATCGCCAGATTGCGCAGCGCCACCTTACGGCGCGGCGCTGCCAGCACGAACAGCAGCCGCCCCAGAAACGCACCCAGCCCCCGCAGCCACGGCAGCGGCATCCACGCCAGCGACCGCATCAGCCACACGCCGATGCGCCCGCTCATGCACCCACCTCGCCGGCAGCTGCTTCACGGCGCGGCTGCTTGTAGCGCGCATAGCCCCACAGGTACTGCTGCGGGCATTGGCGGATGGTGTGTTCCATCGCCTCGTTGATCTGCTGCACCGCAGCTTCCAGATTCTCGGACAAGGGCACGGGCAACTCCTCAAGATACAGCGCATAGCCCCGCCCCCAGGACAAGCGCTCACAACGGGCCACGATCACCGCGGCCCCCGTCTGCAACGCCAGGCGCGCCGCCAGCGTCATCGTATAGGCATCACGGCCGAAGAACGGCGACCAGACGCCCTGCCCCTCGGGCGGAACCTGGTCGGGCAGCAGCCCCACGGCCATGCCCTTGCGCAACGCCTTGATCATCTGGCGCACGCCAGCCAGCGTGGTCGGCACGGCCTGCACGCCGGGGCGGTTGCGCGCCGTCTCCATGACGCGGGCCAGCCAGGGCTGGCGCGCGGGCCGGTAGAGAATGGTGATCGCGCCATGCTCGGCCGACCATTGCCGTGCCGCATGCTGCACCGACAGCTCGAAGCAGCCCAGGTGGGGCGTCAGAAAGATGATGCCGCGCCCGGCAGCGTAGGCCCGGTGCACGCATTCCTCGTTGTGCATCTGGCAGCTCGGCTGCCTGCCCATCCACATGCGCGGCAGCTCCGCCACCATGCGCCCCGCGTGCCCCACGGCCGGCGCCACGGCGCCGAAGCCGTAGCCGGCCTGGCGGGCATTGGCCAGAAAGCGGCGCCGGTACGTGCCGGAGGCCACGAAAGCCACCCAGCCCATGAGCGCGCCAAGGGGGTGCAATAGCCACAAAGGCAGTGCAGCAAACAGTCGGAACAAGGAAGGCATTAAAATGTGCGGGTCGCTGAGTTAACTGAGCAACTTGCAGAGCGACGTAAAACAAGTCTGCTAAAGCGTTCGCCAGGGCTCCTGCAGCTTGGGCAACGCCCATCAAAAAAAGCTGCAACCAAGGAGTTTATTCACATGGCGAACGATTTTCTTTTCACCTCGGAATCCGTCTCTGAAGGCCATCCGGACAAGGTGGCCGACCAGATCTCTGACGCGATCCTGGACGCCATTTTCGCCCAAGACCCGTACAGCCGCGTGGCGGCCGAGACGCTGACCAACACGGGCCTGGTGGTTTTGGCAGGTGAGATCACCACGGGCGCCAACGTCGACTACATCCAGGTCGCACGCGACACCATCAAGCGCATCGGCTACGACAACACCGACTACGGCATCGATTACAAGGGCTGCGCCGTGCTCGTGGCCTACGACAAGCAGAGCCAGGACATCGCCCAGGGCGTGGACAAGGCCAGCGATGACGAGCTCAACACCGGCGCCGGCGACCAGGGCCTGATGTTCGGCTACGCCTGCGACGAGACACCCGAGCTGATGCCCGCGCCCATCTACTACGCGCACCGCCTCGTCGAGCGCCAGGCCCAGCTGCGCAAGGACGGCCGCCTGCCCTTCCTGCGTCCTGACGCCAAGAGCCAGGTGACCATGCGCTACGTGGACGGCAAGCCCCACAGCATCGACACAGTGGTGCTGTCCACCCAGCACAGCCCCGACCAGTCGGAATCGGCCACCAGGATGAAGTCCAGCTTCACCGAAGCCATCATCGAGGAAATCATCAAGCCCGTGCTGCCCTCCGAGTGGCTGCAGGACACCAAGTACCTGATCAACCCCACGGGCCGCTTCGTCGTGGGCGGCCCCCAGGGTGACTGCGGCCTGACCGGCCGCAAGATCATCGTCGACACCTACGGCGGTGCCTGCCCCCACGGCGGCGGCGCCTTCAGCGGCAAAGACCCAACCAAGGTGGACCGCAGCGCCGCCTACGCCGCGCGCTACGTGGCCAAGAACATCGTGGCCGCCGGCCTGGCGCGCCAGTGCCAGATCCAGGTGGCCTACGCCATCGGCGTGGCACGCCCGATGAACATCACGGTCTACACCGAAGGCACAGGCGTCATCCCCGACGCCGAGATTGCCAAGCTGGTGGCCGCCCACTTCGACCTGCGTCCCAAGGGCATCATCCAGATGCTGGACCTGCTGCGCCCGATCTACAGCAAGACCGCTGCCTATGGCCACTTCGGCCGTGAAGAGCCCGAGTTCACCTGGGAGCGGACGGACAAGGCAGCGGCGCTGCGTGCTGCGGCTGGCCTGTAAGCAAAATGCCAGGGGCGTTCACGCCCATCTGATGGCCTCCCGGCCCCATGCCGCGCCTGACGCAGCATGGGGCTTTTTTCATCTCGGGCCTTCTCACAACACTCACGTCAAACCGGCGCAGCAGGCTGCGGTAGCGGGTTGCTCGGCTGGTAAACTGCCTGCGCTCTTCCCGAGAGCGGCCATTTCCCGGCCCACCATTCCAAGTTCCGCCACATCCGAGACAAGACAAGAAGCAATGGCTGCCCCCTCCAAAGCGATTTACTGGTTCAGTGCCCTTCTTTTGCTGGCCGTATTGGGGGTATATCTGCCCGGCCTGAACAACGGGCTGCTGTTCGACGATATGCGTCTGACGGATGGAACGATCTTCGGCAACTATGGCAGCCTGCTGGACTTCAAGCAGCGCACGCTGTCGTATGGCAGCTTCGTCTGGATCGAACAGATTTTCGGAGATGGCTGGTGGAAGCAGCGCGTCTTCAATATCGCCTTGCATCTCGCGACCGTGGCGGCTCTCTATGCATTGTTCAAGGCACTGCTGACACAGACGCGCTTTCCGCACGACATCGAGGAGCAACCCCACTTCCACGCGTCGCGCGATGCAGCCCTGCAACTGGGCCTGGTCCTTTTCGCGCTCAACCCTGTCGCGGTCTACGCCGTTGGATACCTGGTGCAGCGATCCATCGTCATGGCAACGCTCTTTGCCGTTCTGGCATGCTGGGCCTTTGTGCGCGGGCTTCAGAGCGGGCGAGCCCTCTGGCATATCGCGGCATTGATCTGCTATGTGCTCGCCATCCTGTCCAAGGAGCATGCCTTTCTGACGGTCGCCATGGTGGTGCCGCTCTATATCTTTGTGCGGCGCCCCGGCCTGAAGGCTGCCATGGTCATTGTGGGAATGGCCTTGCTGCTGCTGGCCGTTGCCTCGGCGGCAGTCTTTCATTTCTTCGGCAGTCTGGTGGGCCAGATTTTCGATGAGCAATCCCAGGGCTATGCAAGGCAATTGGAAGCCCTTCGGCCCGGGATCACCTCTCGGATCTATCCCCTGAGCATCCTTAACGAGGCAGCCCTTTTCTTTGCCTATGGTTTCCTGTGGATCGTTCCCTATGTGGGCTGGATGTCCATCGATCTGCGACCGGCATTTCCTCTCGGCTTCGGATCGATCTGGCATCTGGCCGGCGCGCTGGGCTACCTGGCCCTGCTGGCCTGCTCCATCTGGGCCTTGCTCAAGCGCCCCGGTGTCATCGGCCTGGTCGCGCTCTGCCTCCTGTTTCCCCTGCTCTGGTATGCGACCGAATTCGCCACGGTCTGGCTGCAGGACCCCTTCGTGCTGTATCGCAGCTACCTGTGGGCTGTGGCCATCCCGGGATTGGTGGCCATTGCGCTGACGGGGGTCAAGCCACGCACCCTCTACATCGTCGGCATCGTCATCGGCGTGGTGTTCGGAGCCCTCGCTTTCGAACGCGTGCTCTCTCTGCAGGATGCAGGCACATCCTGGGCCGATGCCGCTGAAAAAATCGACAAAAAAGCCCCCGCCAATGCCGTGGGACGTGGCCGTGCCTTCCTGAACGTAGGAACAGCACACGCAGACAAGGGCATGCTCGACCAGGCGCTGCAAGACTTCGCCACGGCCAACGCACTTGGAGACTTGGGCGGTAATGCGCTGTTCAATATGGGTGCCGTTCTGTCCCAGCAAAAGAAATTCCCCGAAGCCCTCAATGCCTTTGCCGCAGCCCAGGCCAAAGGCTTCAATGGCCAAGCCCTGTACTACCAGAAAGCCGAAGCGTTGATGGCCACAGGCCAGTTGCGCGCAGCATTCGAGGAATACTCGCGCGCCCTGGGCGAGCCCACTGAAGACAGTGCCAACGCCAAGCAAATGGAGCAGACCCTGCGCCTGAAACGCGCAGAGGCGGCCATAGGTGCGCAGCAATACAAAGTTGCAGCCGACGACTTCCGAACTCTGCTGCAGACCTCGCCAAACGCCCCTCGCCTGATCGTCGGATTGGGGCTGGCCCTTGTCGGCCAGGGTGATAGTGCGCAAGCCAAAGAGCTGCTGGAACCACTGGTTGCTCGCAGCCCCAGCGCGCCCGCTTTTTACGGGCGTGCAATGGCCTATCACGGCCTGGGCAACCTGCCGGAGGCGCTGAAGAACCTGGACCAGGCCATACGCCTGGAGCCGCAGAATCCGCAGTACCGGCAGGTCCGCAATCAGCTGAGCCCGGCTACCGCAAAGCCTCAGGCGGCGAAGTAGGCGCTGTCCGCCATGGCCCTGCGCATACTTCACGTCGGCAAATTCTTCCCGCCCTACCGAGGCGGCATGGAAGTCTTTCTGGCCGACCTGATACATGAGCAACGACGCCAGGGTGTCGATGCCCATGCCCTGGTCCATGGTGATCCGGAGCCGGATGATCCCGCCTGGCTGGAACGCGTGCCCGTTCAATTCAATCTGGTCTATGCCCCCATGGCCATGGGATTCCGGCGCGCACTGGGCCGCGCCATCGAACGCATTCAGCCCGACGTACTGCATCTGCACCTGCCCAACAACTCGGCGCTTTGGGCACTTACCCTGCCCATCGCGCGGCGCGTGCCCTGGGTCATCCACTGGCACTCCGATGTCGTGGTGTCCAATATCAAGTGGTCCGTGGCATTGGCCTACATGCTGTACCGGCCGTTCGAGCAGGCATTGCTGGAACGCGCCCAACAGGTATTCGCAACGTCGCCGCCCTATCTTGAGGCCAGCAATGCCCTGCGCACCTGGCGCAGCAAGTGCGAGATCGTTCCGCTGGGCCTGAACCTCGAAACCATTCCCGCACCAGCACCGCTGCAGCACGGCCAAGGCTGGCGCCCCGACACCCGGCTGCGCCTGTTGTCCATCGGGCGGCTGACCTACTACAAAGGCTTCGAGACCTTGATCCGAGCCGTCTCGGCCATGCCTGGCGTGGAGTTGCTGATTGCGGGAGAAGGCGAGCTGCGAGCATCCCTGCAAGAGCTGATACGCCAATGCACTCCAGAGGGCAAACAGGCCAGTGTGCGACTGGTGGGCTCGGTATCGGACGAGGAAAAACATGCCTTGTTCGCAGGGTGCGACATCTTCTGCCTTGCCTCGCGCGAACGTACGGAAGCTTTCGGAATCGTATTGCTGGAGGCCATGCTGCACGGCAAGCCCTGCCTGGTCACCGACCTTCCCGGTTCGGGCATGCCCTGGGTGGTCGCCCACTCACACGCCGGCCTGCATGTACCGTTTGAAGACATTGATGCCTGGCGCAGCAGCATTGCTCGCCTGCAGCACGACACGGCCCTCAGGCAACGACTGGGCCAATCGGGCCACAAGGCCTTGCATCGGTTTTTCAGCATCGGTCCCTGCGAACGCAGCGTGGCACGCCACTACCGCAGCCTGGCACCCGACACCCGCCCGGCAAGAGCCCGCCAGGACTTGCTGGTTGTCATTTCCACGCGCAACAACGAAGCCGAGATTGCGCACCTGATACGTCGCGTGCATGCATTGGTCGAGGCCAGCGTGCTCGTCGTGGACAACCGCAGCACGGATGCTACCTGCCATGAAGCCGAGCAATGCGGTGCCAGGGTGCTGCGCCCCTTGCTGGCAATGACCAATTGGGGCAGCCTGCAGACCGGCCTGCGCTACGCGCAGACCCATGGGTTCCAGACCGTCGTCACCATCGACGCTGAAGGTCGCTATGAGGTGGAGGAGCTGCCCACGCTGCTGGCACAACGCCAGCAGGCGGACATGGTCGTAGCCTACTTCGCGGAGCGCAACAGCCTGGTGCGCCGCATCGCGTGGCAATGGTTCCGCTGGTTGACAGGTTTTGGCCTGCGGGATTTTGTGTCCGGTTTCCGGTTGTACAACCGCCAAGCATTGGAGGTGGCAGCCTCTACGGAGGCCACAATGCTTGACTATCAAGACATCGGCACGCTGCTGCTTATGCGCAGGCAGGGACTACAAGTTACAGAGATCGCTCTGCCACTACATACTGCGAAAGTCAATCGATCGAAAATCTTCAGATCATGGGGCAATGCAGTGAGATATGTAGCTGTATCTTCATTACTGAGTATTGCACATGGCAGAGATAGGCGAAATCCACTTCAAACCTCCCGCTGATTTATCGAACCAATTGAGCTACTTTGGCATAGATTTCTATTGTTCGCTCGGAGCATTGATCCCAAGACATTTGACCAGATCGCACCAACCCTAAGGTTCGCGCCTGCCTTTGCCAATGCTCATCAGTCAGGCAGGTCTGAAGGCCATACGAGATTTCCTCCAGATTCAAGGGATTCACCAGCCTAGCGGCACCTCCGGCAATCTCTGGCATGCAGGAAACGTTGGATGTGAGCACAGGAGTGCCACTCGCCATTGCTTCTACAATAGGTAATCCAAAACCTTCATAAAGTGATGGATAGGCCATCAGCCGCGCCCCCGCATACAATGCCGGAAGCCAGCTTTGGTCGACATAGGATATATATTGCAACCAGCCTTGGGCTTGTGCTTTTGCAAGGCACAAGTGAATCGCACTAGAGTTCCAGCCATTTCCCCCGGCAATCACCAAAGGCCAATTGTGCCGCACCTCTTTGGGTAGCATTCCATATGCCTCAACAAGGCGTTGGATATTTTTCCGTGGCTCTATGGTACCGACAAATAGGCTATACCTCCCAGACTTAAGCCCCAAAGCATTAAGTACAGAGTCTAGCATCTCTGATGTATGAGGTCGGAAATCATTACCCGCCGCCAAATGTATAGCGGTCACTTGTTCTGGCGACATCAATCCATGAGCCAGCACTTCCTGGCGAACAGTCTCTGATACCGTAATTACATGATCTGTCCTCGCCAAACTTTCACCCAAAGCCATATTCATATATTCAACACGGGCCTGGGGATGAAAATTCGGATAAACGATATGAGAGAGATCGTGTATTGTGCTTACAGTCCTACCACTGAAATTCGGAACAATATAATTAGGTGAATGATATACACACCCGTCATTTCCACGCAGCCGCCATCCAAAAAGAGCAGGGGTGATCCTTTTGTATAAACGAACAGCCAATCTACTCCCCGCAACCCTATCCCGCAAAGCCGCTTTGGTCTTAGTTACGGATAATTTCAAAGGGGCGGTGGTTTCCAAAGCAGCCATGGGATCATCAACCCATCGCCCGGAAGAAAAATACCGCAATCTATCAATACGCTCATGACAACCCAGCCGCTTCGCCAGCTCATAGGTATATCGCCCGATACCAGTCAGTGGTGGGCGAAGCGCATCAGCGGCAAAAATTACATCAAGTCTCATAAGAGCATTATCTGACACCAGAATATATTAAAAATCTATTACCCTATCAGAGCGATCAGTGTCAATGCAATATTTCTTTCAACAGCTCCTTACAAGTACGAGCTCGATGACTCCAAGAATGAGCCTTAATAACATCCTCTTTTCTTCCATCAGTCAGTTGCTCTGGATTATCTGCCCATTGCCTATACATATCTCTTAGCACAGCCTCAATTTGTCTGCTGCAATTTTTCACAACAATCCCTGAACCTGTCTCTTCCAAAAGTTCGACACTTGGGTCAAAACCTTCAGCAGTCTTTATGTGTAGTATGGCCTTCTCAGCACCAAGATATTCATATATTTTTCCTGGAATCTGGTAGCTTTGGACATTTCCAATATTCACTAGCACATCTGCCTTTCTTTGCAACTCAAGGCACTCAAAATGACTTTTTTTCCCAGCAAACTCAACACCAAAAATCCCTTGAAACATGGGCTCAAATTCAGAATTATCCCCAGCAATGACAAAAGATATTTCTAGATCCTGCAATCCAACAAGTGCCTTTGCCAACTCTATCGGATTCCTGAAATCTCTGTAGAAATTTCCTGTAAACACCAGAAGAAAGCGTTGTTCACTTTCTTTAGTTTTCCGACCTACTCGCCTATACGAAAAACCTTGAGGCAATACTGATATTTTTCTCTCGACACTGGCACCATGACGACTTATCAACAAATCCAACACACTGCCAGCCGTTACCCAGATGGAAGAGGCTGAGTGAATAACCTTTCGCTCCACTTTCAGATCAATTCCGCGCCTCCATTTTGGCGAGTATGGGGTTAGCAATGGATCACCCATGTCAATAACCCAAGGAATTCCCAACTTACGAGCATAATTTCCAACAAAAATATCAACACCCGGCTCATGTGAGCTTATTACGGCATCGAATTTTTCATCCCTCAATAACTTCTTTATCTTTCGAAGTGCGAAAGGATACCATTCAGACCTTACATCCGGATAAAAAATAGCATTCAAAATCGATCGAACTATTCGATAAGCCTGAAATAGCCGAGATGGCTTTGACGCATTTCTGCCATTCTCAGCTTTACTATTTCTCCAGACATTTCCTGCCAATCTCTGGCTAAATCCGATAAAAGGCCCTGGCCAGACTCGATGGATAGTAATACGCGCATCCATATCCATGGGAAACGCGTTTTCTGTCGAAATATCTGGACATACGACATGGATGTCTACACCAATATCGACTAGCTCATTGGACAAATAAAACCAACGCAATGCCTGGGCAGCCAATATTGGAGGAAACTCATATGCAATAAGCAATACTTTCACTAAGCTTGCTCTCTCAGAACGGCAACTATTCTTTCAGCGGCCTTTCCATCTCCGTATGGAGAAACACCTCGTGCCATTTTCTTGTATTCCGTTTCATCATCTAGCAAGCACTGCACTCTTTGAACAATATGCTCACTATCAGATCCCACCAATTCCACAACTCCTTCAGCAACTGCTTCAGGGCGTTCTGTTTCCTCGCGCAATACAAGTACAGGCTTGCCAAGTGCAGGAGCCTCTTCCTGAACGCCTCCGGAATCGGTCAAGATCAGGACTGATCTCTTCATTGCTGCAACAAAAGGAGCATAGTCCAGTGGCTCACATAAAATAAAATTTTCTTCTTCTTGCAAGAACTCATAAGCCACATTTTTTACATTCGGATTGGGGTGCACAGGATAAAGGAACTGAATATCAGGGTTTTTACGCGCCAACACCTTCAATGCTTGGCAGATTCGTCTAAATGGCTCTCCGAAATTTTCGCGGCGGTGAGAGGTAACAAGTACGAGGCGTTTATTCGGATCAATGGTTATTCCGATTTCCAAGTCCTTCTTCGCGGCCATTAGCAGTGCATCGATCACTGTATTGCCAGTCACAACTATATCTTTATCAGCAACTCCATCCTTAAGGAGATTCTGACGTGATCCTTCGGTTGGAGCAAAATGCCAACGCGCGAGCTTACCTGCAATTACGCGATTTGCCTCTTCCGGAAATGGATTCTGTATATCCCAAGTACGCAAACCTGCTTCAACGTGTCCAATAGGAATTCGATGATAGAAACAAGCCAATGCAACAGTCATTACCGTGGTGGTGTCACCTTGGACTAGTACAACATCCGGCTTTTCAGCCTTGAAGACTTCATCGAGTTGAAGAAGCAGGCGCCCCGTCAACTCCGTTAGTGACTGATTTGGCCGCATGATATTCAAATCAATATCCGGCTCTATTCTAAAAAAACTCAAAACTTGATCCAACATCTCTCGATGTTGTGCTGTGGCTAACACACGTACATCAGCCCATGGCTCTTTTTTTAGCGCGAGTATCACAGGAGCCATCTTTATAGCTTCCGGACGGGTACCCACAACACATATAATTTTTTTCATAGCTTTTATTCCTTCTTTTCAGATTTTATTGCCAATAACAATGCCGACGCCCGTTTGCTCCAATTATTATCATCAGCCAATACCGACAATCTGGATTTATAGGATTTATCGTCCTTTGTGAGCAAAGCATCGTCAATCGCTTTTGACAAAGACTCTACGGAATCACCTCGAAACACTTCAGGATAGCGCACGCATTCAAGCATTTCAGAAGTAACAACAACTGGCTTCTCAAGAGCAAAATACTCAAACAATTTAAGAGGCGATGTTGTTCTGGCTATCTCTCCTGGCTTAAATGGAATAAAGCAAACATCAAACATTCTTGCATAGGCCGGGAGCACTTTGTAGTCAATTGACCCCATATAGAGAACATTCTCTAACTCAGGCAAGCAATCTGCGCCACCATAGTAATCAGGGCCAATAAAAACAAACCCAACATCAGTGCGCTGAGAGATCAGTTCCTTAATTACGTCATACCATAACCAAGGAGCTAGAGCGCCAAAGTATCCAACAATCTTTTTGTATTTCCCTCGAAACTCCAAAAGCGCATCTGGCAGAACAAAACTCCTATGCGATTCACTTCTGTAGTGAATAGTATCCACCCCATTCGGAACAAAAATAACCTTTTCCTCGCCTACTGCTTGGACAGCCTCCTCATACAATTTCTGAGCCGATGCAACCACATAGTCAGCCCCACCAGTAAAAGCAAAATTCTTTAGCGAGAGAAGACGCTTAATATTCTCATCGTCACCCGATATTTCTGGATCAATATGATCTATGTATTCATAAATGAGCGTGCCACGTGCACCTTTTTTCAAAAGGCGTTCGGCAGAATTTGAATATGCTGTGGAATATACAGACCTGATAACATCATCTATCAGATCGACTTCATCTCTATTTGAGACCCAGACATTATTCTCAACCTCCCTAAAACCATTAACATCGTCAGCTGTCCAATTATCTGTACGATAGATAACCAGATAACCCAGCCGAGCCAATGCAACGGCCATATGTTGAGGTCTTTGATAAAGAGGAACATTCCAATCGATAACTACTTCTTGGATGAATATTCCTTTATATTGTTTTCTTTTGGAAAGCACTTCTTCAGAGAATCTATCCCAACTTAAATCACAATCCTTCTCAACCTTATTTTCTAAAAGAATTTTGTCCCTGGAATATTTAGAGATTTCGTACGCTGGACGCTCTATCATCTTCCTAACAAATTCAGGTAATGCAAAGAACGTAGCTCTGGCGATTTGATAAATATATTTATTCTTATTTCCATAAACATCAGCGCACAGTCTCAGCGGCCGGGTTAGCCTCCAGGACTTAGAGTTAAGCATCGCATGAACTCGTCCCGATTCGATTGAAATATCACGAGCTAAGCTTGCCTGAGAATCACGGAGAGTCGCTATCTCCTTATCCAACAACGCAATCTTCTCCTCGAATTCAGAATTCTCCTCTTCTCTCGATGAGACTTTCAACTCCAACTCTTCTAGCTTTTTTTCTTTTTCTTGAAGAATCTCATGCAATCTATGCGCCTCAATTTTCAAATCGGAGATAACCGCCTCTAAATCCCATGTATTCTGATTTAACCCCTTTGATGAAGCACACAAAGCATCATCACTCCCACTTTCTAATTTAGTGTCCTGTTTATTTACATCAGCTATTCCGCTCTCCATCATTTCCTCTCTCCTCTTTTTTATCTCTTCAACACCAACCTTGCATCGGCCAAAGCTAGCAATTATAGATGGTGAAAAATATCCAGGACTGCACGACAAATCATCTATAGCGCTTATTAGCGCCTGGGATTCAAATACGGAAACATCCTCTCGTACTCCTGTGATTTTGAGCACACGAACAGCCTCGCTCAGGATATTTTTCCTTATCGGACTCAATCCTCTAGATACAGCTATGAATCGCTCCCACACCACATCTTGATCAAAATTTATACGTGCAATATCTCTAAGAGAATCAATGGAATCTTCCGAAATTTCCTGTAGTTGCTGGTGAAAAGTATCGGCATCGATATTTTTTAAATTTCTCCCAGAAAAATTAGACGCCCTTGCTTTCTCAAGAAGATGAGGAGTAATTATGCCTTTAAGACCATCGTATCCCACCAATGCGACGGTCTTTTGAGCAGCAATACCCTCAAGTGCAACTCGCCCCATACCGGCAACACCAGCATACTGGCGCATGAGTGCCTGTACCCTTACACTGGAACCATAAAAATCCACAAACGCCTGGAGACCTGCATTATTCAATCGATTTTGCAGATCGTCCTTCGCAGGCCCATCTCCAACGATCAACAAACCAGGAATTCCTGCAGAGGAGGCTTTCACAGCAAAATCAAAAATTCCATTAATTTTCTGAGAATCCAATCGACTAACAAGGCACCATCTGAGATCCTGTGTGCTGCAGTCGCTTTCCAATCTATTCCTCTTGGAGAATCCAACTCCATTGGGCACGACACTCAATCGTTCAGCATTCACATACGGAGCAGCCATTGACTGCACCTCATCTGAAACACATACGACAGAAGAGGCATTTGGAAGGATAATCGATTTCAAGAGAAAATCATAAAATGGCCCACTATATCCAGACAATGATGCTGGGCCATGGAGGGTGATAATTAGTGATATCCCCTCTTCTTCCGCCGCCAAAAAACTTGGTATTAAGGAATTAAACGGATGAGCATGGATCAAATCAATTGATTTCTCTTGAATAATTTTTCTGATGTCATCTACCAGTTCAATCAGCTGATTAGAGTTGATGGCAGCACTAATATTCAAATCTCTGCAGACTGACGCAACTCCCTGAGGTAAAAGCACATCACTAAATTGCGTGCCCACTGCAAGATGGACTTTATACCCATTCTTCACAAAATACAATATTTCGCTCTGAATATGGGTTTCCAATCCGCCAATTGTAAACTGCTCCGTTATTATAAGAACGGACTTCATGCCTCAATCCCCACAACTTTAGCGCTTGATTTCAGCATGGCTATACCGCTCCCCATCAAGCGTATTTGATCAACCTTAATAATTATTGCATCAGTTTTTCTATCCAGATACGCCATATCTCCATGAGAGATAGCCTCAGCTATTGCCAATGTAATGAAATATGACCCAGGACAAAGGCTCAATTCAATATCAAAGCTAAAAACCAGCTTAGTCCCCTTACGTGCGTTCACCTGATTACAATCATGGTAAAGCGTACTGGTTCCAAAGGCCGAAACACCTTCAACTGTGCGAATCAGAATTCCCGCCTGAATTTCCTCGACAGATTTTAGAACATCTACCTCGAATTGGACGATTGCTTTATCACCTGTATAAAAAACCTCAGAAACTTCACCGACAGAGTTATACATCCCCCAGTTACTTATAACAGCTCTAAGTCCGTCTTTTTCTTGGAAAGAACCGTCATCATCTTGTGACTTCTCTATATGATTGTCATCCGCAAGAATAATAGAGGAAGCTTTATCCACGGCTTGGCGGGAACTCTGATTCATATAGCGAAGATAAGAACGCTCGTCAGAATAAAGCAGGGCGTGATATTGATCAACGATCTCTTTTGCAGGTCCCACCCCATGTACTTCTCCTTTATGCAGAAGCACTCCTCGCTGACAAAACTTCTCAACTGTCGCAGTTGAGTGTGTTACCAAGAGAATGGAGCAGCCGTTGCCCCGAAGCCTCTCAATATAATCAAAGCATTTCCGCTGAAATTTCTCATCGCCAACTGAAAGCGCCTCGTCGACAATTAATATTTGCGGAGATATGCAAGCCTGAACAGCAAATGCCAATCTGACAACCATACCGCTGGAGTATGTTTTGACAGGCTGATCAAGATGCAGCCCAATATCTGCAAAAGACGCTATGTTATCAAAATGACTATCCATCTGCTCTCGGCTCAAACCTAGTATTGTGCCGTTCAGATAAACATTATCTCTTCCTGTGAATTCCGGGTTGAATCCAGAGCCAAGCTCTAAAAGAGCCGTTAATATTCCATTAGTTTTTATTTCACCTGACGTGGGAGCCAGGGTACCTGCAATAATTTGCAGCAAAGTACTTTTACCGCTACCATTACGGCCCAATATACCAATTGTCTCCCCTTTACCCACAGAGAAAGACACATTACGTAGTGCCCAGAATTCCTCAAAATATTGCTTGGATCTTAAGGAAAAAAATTGCAGTAACCTATCTTTAGGATTTGCATACATTTCATATCGTTTCGATATATTAGATACAGAGATCGCTATATCAGAGGACATCTGCAAATCCTTTTCGTGTCTTCTGGAACCAGAAATATCCTAGAAGAAAGATAATAAACGAGTAAAGCATCTGCATAGCCCATTCAACCCACGCAACTGTTTTATTCCAGAGGAGCACCCCACGCGCTTCTTCAATCAACCAAGAAAGTGGATTCATTTGCATCAACGATTGATATTTCACTGGCAACGACTCCGTCGCGTAAAACAATGGAGTCATAAACATCAAAATTGTGACTAGTATTACAACAATTTGCGACACATCTCTTAAATAAACGCCCAAAGAAGATAAGAACCAAGATAATCCGATGACCAAAAGAATCAAAGGCATTATTATTACCAGCAAATATAGAGATTCAATACTTGGCAGTCCAAACAAATATATATAAAAGAACAACCAGACCAACAGACTAACAAGAAAATGAAAAAAAGCGGCCCCTACTGTCACTAACGGGAGAATCTCTAAGGGAAAAATTAATTTCTTCACGTAATTAATATTCCCAACTATTAATAACGGGGCACGCGTCACACATTCTGAGAAAAGATTAAATATTATCAACCCCGAAAACAGCGTCAATGCAAATTCTGCTTGGGATCCACTACCGCCCGGCCATTTCGATTTAAAAACGACACCAAACACAAATGTGTATACTGCCAGCATAAGCACAGGATTGAAAAATGACCATAGCAATCCCATCACAGACCCCTTATAGCGTCCGACGATCTCTCTTTTCGTCAGAGCAATAATTAGATCCTTGTTTCTAGTAACAACCCTAATCAACTCAACCACAGACAAAGAATTGCCACTCATTTTCAAAAGCCTTCGGATACTTATAAATCTATCGCAAGCCTGATGCATGCGAAAAAAATACTATTTCGTTTTACTCTAGAATATTCCTGCACGCCCATACGCATCATCGAAACGAATGATGTCATCCTCTCCCAAATAATCTCCCGATTGGACTTCAATTATTTCCAAAGGAAAATCTCCAGGATTCTTAAGCCTATGTATTTCCTCTAGACCAATATACGTGGACTCATTTTCACGCAATAGAAACTTCTCTTCGCCCTTGACAACTTCAGCAATACCTTTCACAACAATCCAATGTTCTGCGCGATGACAATGCTTTTGCAGACTCAAGCTTGCACCGGGGTTTACAACGATTCTTTTTACGTTAAATCGATCACCACGTTCTAAGCTGTCATACCAACCCCAAGGACGATGGACTTTTCGATGCGAATGAGCTAATCCATGGCCTTCGTCACCAAGATCAACAACTAATTTTTTTATTTCCTGGGTGTGATCTTTTTTCACGACCAAGACAGCATCCGCCGTTTCTACAACGACAATATTTTCCAGTCCAACTCCTGTAACAAGCCGGCCATTGGAGACCAGAAAAGAATTCCTGCAATTGGACTGAACCGCGTCACCCATCAATGCATTTCCCTGATCATCTCTTTCTTTTGCCTCCCACAAAGCATCCCAAGTTCCCAAATCGGACCATCCTGCATCTAAAGGGACTACTTGGGCCTTGACACCTACTTCAGGCATCATCGGTAATCGTTCCATCACGGCATAGTCGATAGAGTCTGAAGGACAGGATAGGAATGCATCTGCACCCGGCCTGATAAAATCAAGATCATGCCTCGCGCCGTTCATCGCAATCTTACAAGCAGCGAGAATATCCGGTCGGAATTTTTCCATCAATTCCAACCATATACTGGAACGCATCATAAAGACTCCGCTGTTCCAAAGGTAATTTCCATTTTCAATATATTGACGAGCTAACTCTGCGGTAGGCTTTTCGGCAAAGCTCTCGATCAATAATGCTCCTGATTCACTGGTATCTCGGTACCGTATATAGCCGTATCCTGTTTCAGGACGACTAGGAGAAACTCCAAATGTAACTACAGAAGCCCCACATGCTTCGGTATATGCCTGCTCCACAGCCGCATGGAAAGCAGGCTTGTTGGAAACCATATGATCCGCAGGCATTGCCAGCAAAATTGGATCCTCATCGCTAGCGCAAGCATAAAGAGCCGCAATAGTCAAGGCAGGTGCAGTGTTACGTCCTGCTGGTTCCAAAAGGATGGGGCACCGCTCAACACCAATCTGCATAAGTTGGCTTGCTAATAAAAAGCGGTGCTGCTCGTTGCACACCAGTACCGGGACGGAGGCCTGCGGTATGTGTGTCGCCAGTCCTTTCAGACGAGTGACAGTTTGCTGCAGCATGCTCCGGTCTTCCATCAAGGTGAGAAACTGCTTGGGATAGGTTTCCCGGGAGAGCGGCCAGAGTCGAGTGCCCGATCCTCCGCAAAGAATGATAGGAAGCAGGGGATGACTCATGACGAAGTCTCGCCGGGCGAAGGTGAACGACGCAAATCCTCAGCATCGGCCTCCAGCATTGCCAACCGCTGGTTCAGCCGCCGCACATCGCGCTCGATGCGGGTGTTGACCATGTCGGCATGCAAGGCCTTGATGAGCAGGACGATGCTGGCCAGCAGCAGCAGCATGGCCGGTGGATAGCTGATGCCCAGCACCGCTGCCAGGCGGTTGATCATCCCGGGCCAGACGCCCAGCACGACGGCGGCCACGGCAACGACCACCCAGAACAGGCCGTGCATGAGGTAGAGATGGTCGCGCCGGATCAAGTACAGGATCAGCGCGGCCAACCCTATGCCCATGAAAGTCGTTGTTACCTGAAGGGAAGCCATATTGATAATCAGAAGCTACCGAATGAAAGCATTCGGTTGATGCAGGGCACGGCCGAAACCAGCGCTATTGCCGTATGAAACGGTCCAAACCACCCAGGGAATACGTAAAACCTCCCATTGTAGGTTCCGCATCATGTTCCGAAGTCGCTTCCCCCTCTCGTTTCGCCCTGGCCTTGACAGGGATGTGGCGCCGTATTTCACAGCCCCTGCAGAAGCGGAAGGATCAAGCCTTGGTGACAGGCGACGCTCCTGCAGCACTACACTGAAGCATTGACCTGATGCACCTGCCACGCACTGTTGCTTGCGTGCACCCTCATATATGCCCTCTACCACCACCCAGCTCCTGGTCATAGACCCCCAGAACGACTTCTGCGATCTGCCTGAGGACTGGTGTCCTGGCTGGCAACGTCCCAGCCTTCCCGTGGCGGGCGCCCATGCCGACATGCAGCGGCTTGCCGGTTGGATACGGCGCGAGGGGGCGAAGGTGGACGCCATCACGGTGACGCTGGACTCGCACCAGCGCTATGACATCGCCCATCCGGCTTTCTGGCAACAGGGCAATGGCGACGACAGCGGCGATGTGGCGCCGTTCACCGCGATCACGGCGGCGCAGGTGCGGGCGGGGATGTTCCGGCCACGCAACGCCGAGGCGCTGCAGCGCAGCCTGGACTATCTGGATGCACTCGAAGCCAACAGCCGCTACACGCTGATGGTCTGGCCCGTGCACTGCGAAGTGGGCAGCTGGGGCCACGGTATCCATGCCGATGTGCTGGCGGCCTGCGGCGACTGGCAGCAGCAGCGCCAGCGCGCCGTGTACAACGTTTTCAAGGGGCTCAATCCCTGGACCGAGCACTACAGCGCGCTGCTGGCCGAGGTGCCGGACCCTGCCGATCCGGCGACCTTGCTGAATACGGCCTTGCTGGAGCGGCTGGCCCAGGCAGACATGCTGGTGGTCGCGGGCGAGGCGAGCAGTCACTGCGTGCGCTCCACGGTCGAGCATCTGGTCGAGCACCTTCCCCATCCTGAGCGCATCGTGCTGATGCACGACGCCATGAGCCCGGTGCCGGGCTTCGAGTCCGCGCACCATGATTTTCTAGCAGCCATGCAGGCCCGCGGATTGCGGCTGGCCTCCAGCCAAGAACTCCACCTGTAGGGGCGGACCGCCTTCACGCGCGCAGCCCCCTTTCCTGTTTCCCCAGCATCGCACCATGGCTCCCATCATCACCAGCCTGCTCGACACCGATCTCTACAAATTCACGATGTGGCAGGCCATGCTGCACCGCAATCCCCAGACCGAGGCCGAGTACGAATTCGTCTGCCGCACGAAGACCGCTTTCCCGCTGGCCGAGCTGCTGCCCGAGGTGGAGCGCGAGCTGGACGCCCTGTGCGCGCTGCGCTTCACGCCCGAAGACCTGGCCTACCTGGGCGGGCTGCGCTTCATGAAGAGCGACTTCATCGACTTTCTGCGCATCTTCCAGTTCCAGCGCGCCTTCATCCGTGCCTGGGCCGATGGCGACACCCTGCACATCGAGGCCAAGGGCCCCCAGGTCCATGTGATGGGCTTCGAGATCTATGTGCTGGCCATCGTCAACGAGCTGTATTTCCGGCGCTTCGACGCCGAGGCGGCGCTGGCCGAAGGCCGCAGGCGCCTGGCCGGCAAGATAGAGCGTCTGCGCCACCTGGCCTGCGAGGCCAGGCTGCGCAATCCCTTCGAGCTGTTCGACTTCGGCGTGCGCCGGCGCTTCTCGGGCGCCTGGCAGCGCGAGGTGGTCCAGGCCTTTGCCACACAGACGGCGCAGTGGTTCAAGGGAACGTCCAACGTGCTGCTGGCGCGCGACTTCGGCATCGTGCCCATAGGCACCATGGCCCATGAGTACCTGCAGAGCTACCAGGCCCAGGGCGTGCGCCTGCGCGACTTCCAGATCGCCGCGCTGGAGGACTGGGTGCAGGAGTACCGGGGCGACCTGGGCGTGGCCCTGACCGACACCGTGGGCATGGATGCCTTCCTGGCCGATTTCGACATGTATTTCGCCAAGCTCTTCGACGGGCTGCGGCACGACTCGGGCGACCCGTATGCCTGGGGCGAGAAGGCCATCGCCCACTACCAGAAGCTGCGCATAGACCCGCAGGCCAAGCGCCTGGTGTTCTCCGACGGGCTGGACCTGGACACGGCCCTGGCCCTGTACCAGCGCTTTGCCGACCGCATACAGCTGGGCTTCGGCATCGGCACGCGGCTGACCAACGACATGGGGCTGGAGACCATCAACATCGTGATGAAGCTCACCCATGCCAACGGCCAGCCCGTGGCCAAGATCTCGGACTCGCCGGGCAAGACGCTGTGCAACGACGAAACCTATCTGGCCTATCTGCGCCAGGTCTTCGGCCTGGCCCAGCCTGTCGCCGTCTGACACCGCCTGACACCGCCTGACACCGCCAAGGCTCCATTCATGCTGCGCATCACCATTGCCCAACTCAACCCCACCGTCGGCGACATCGCCGGCAACGTGGCCCGCATGGCCGAGGCCGCTGCCCGCGCCGCGCACGCGCAGGCCGACCTGCTGGTCTTTCCTGAGCTGTCGCTGTGCGGCTACTACCCTGGCGACCTGCTGGACGAGCCCGCCTTTCGCGAGCGCCTGGAGCAAGGCTTGCAGCAGCTGCTGCAGGCCACGCGCCAGTGGCCGCAATTGCACTGGGTCATCGGTGCGCCCACGCGTGCCAGCGGGCCCGGCAAGCCGCTGCACAACAGCCTGCTGGTGCTCAAGGACGGCGCCGTTCGCCTGCGCTACGACAAGCAGCTGCTGCCCACCTACAACATCTTCGACGAGCGCCGCCACTTCGAGCCCGGCCCCGACGCGGCCAAGGTGCTGCGCATAGGCCAGGCCCAGGTGGGTTTTCTGGTGTGCGAGGACGGCTGGAACGACGCCGGTGCCGACTACGCCACCAACCCCTTCGCGCGCATGGCCGACGCCGCGCCCGACCTGGTGGTCAGCATCAACGCCAGCCCCAGCCACCTGGGCAAGCGCGAGCAGCGCCACGAGATCTTCGGCCAGGCGGCCACGCGCCACGGCCTGCCCATCCTCTACGTGAACCAGATCGGCGGCCAGGACCAGATCGTGTTCGACGGCGCCTCGTTCGCGGTGGAGCCCGGGCGCGGCGTGGTCTTCGAGGCCGAGCGCTTCGTGGAGGACCTGCGCACGCTGCAGTTCGGCGACGGACGCTTCCTCGACGCGGCCGGCCAGCCCTGCATGAGCGTGACGGCCGCAGGCCTGCCCACCATGGAGTTCTACCGCCGCCAGATCGTGCTGGGCCTGCGCGACTATGCGCGCCGCTGCGGCTTCACGCGCGCCGTGGTCGGCAGCTCGGGCGGCATAGACAGCGCGCTGACCCTGGCCCTGGCGGCCGAGGCCCTGGGCGCGGACAACGTGGTGGCCGTCACCATGCCCTCGCGCTTTTCGTCGAGCGGCTCGGTCGATGACTCGGTGATCCTGTGCCGCAACCTGGGCATCACGCTGCACGAGCACCCGATCCGCGAACTGGTCGACGGCTATGCGCGCCAGTTCGAGGCCAGCTTCGGCCAGCCGCTGCAGGGCCTGCCGCTGGAGAACCTGCAGGCACGCATCCGCGGCACCACGCTGATGGAGTACTCCAACGCCTTCGGCCACCTGCTGCTGACCACGGGCAACAAGTCCGAGATCTCGGTGGGCTACTGCACGCTGTATGGCGACACCAACGGCGGCCTGGGCCTGCTAGGCGATCTGTACAAGACCGAGGTCTTCGAGCTGTCGCGCCACATCAACCGCAGTGCGGGCCGAGAGCTGATTCCCCAGGCCATCATCGACAAGCCGCCCTCGGCCGAGCTGGCACCCGACCAGAAGGACGAGGACAGCCTGCCGCCCTATGCGGTGCTGGACGAAATCCTCAAATACGCCATCGAGGGCCGGCACCTGTCCACCGCCGAATACGGCACGGCCGAGCGCTTTGTGACCCAGCTGCTGGGCCAGCCCGGCGGGGCCGAGCTGGTTGACCGCGTCAAGCGCATGATCTTCCGCAGCGAGTACAAGCGCCGCCAGGCCCCGCCCATACTGCGCGTGCGCCCGCGCGCCTTCGGCACGGGCCGCCAGATGCCCATTGCCGCCCACTACGAATGAAGCCAGAGTGAAGCCACCGAGCCTGTTTATGCAAGAGACTGCCGCCATGGACGCCCCCACCGAAACCCCGGCCACCAGCGAGCGCGTGCACACCGCCGTGCTGATCGGGCGCTTCCAGCCGCTGCACAACGGCCACATGGCCCTGCTGCGCGCGGCGCTGGAGCGTGCCGAGCAGATCGTCGTCGTGCTGGGCAGCGCCTGGCAGGCGCCCAATCCCAAGAACCCCTTCAGCTGGCAGGAGCGCGCGCAGATGCTGCGCGAGGCGCTGCCGCCGGCCGACGCGGCCCGCCTGCACTGCGTGCCCGTGCGCGACTACTACAACGAGCCGCTGTGGGTACAGGCCGTGCAGCAGGCCGTGCAGTCCTGCGTGCCCGAAGGCGCCAGCGTGGCCCTGGTCGGCCATTTCAAGGACGCGACCAGCGGCTACCTGGCGCGCTTTCCGCGCTGGCAGCTGATCAGCCTGCCGCGCCTGGGCCAGTTCGACGCCACGCCGCTGCGCGACATCTACTTCGGCGAATCCGGCGTGGACTTCGAGGCCCTGGCCGCCCAGGTGCCGCCCGCCACCCTGCAGTTCCTGCGCCAATGGGCCACCACGCCCGTCCATGCGCAGATGTGCGAGGAATGGCGCATGTTGGCCCGGTACCGCCAGGCCTGGGCTGCGGCGCCCTACCCGCCCGTCTTCGTGACCGTGGATGCGCTGCTGCGCTGCCGCGTGCCGCACGAAGGCGCGCAACAGGACCACATCCTGCTGATACGCCGCGCCCATGCCCCGGGCCTGGGCCTGTGGGCGCTGCCGGGCGGCTTCCTGGAGCCGCGCGACACGCTGTGGCAGTCCTGCCTGCGCGAGTTGCGCGAGGAGACCTGCTCCACGCTCAGCGAGGCCGACCTGCAGGCGGCCCTGCAGTCCGTGCAGGTCTTCGACCATCCCGACCGCAGCCTGCGCGGACGCACCATCACCCATGTGCACTATCTGGACCTGGGCGTGCTGCCCTCGCTGCCGCCCGTGCAGGGCGGCGACGATGCGGCACTGGCGCGCTGGGTGGCCGTCTGCGACCTGCCCGCCATGGAAAGCGCGTTCTTCGAGGACCATTTCCAGATCCTGCGCCAGTTCCTGCCCCTTCCGGTGCAACAGCCCCTGGCGGACACGGCCGTGAAAATCGGCTAAAACCGGAGATTGCGGCGCCATCTTGCGCCGCAATACCGTTTTTCCGGGCTCCCCGTGTCCCCCCGCGTTTGAATGACTACCACCCTACAGATCCGACCCGCCACCCCCGATGACGCCGAGCTCATCGTCCGCTTCGTGCGCGAACTCGCCGTCTATGAAAAAGCCGAGCATGAAGTCCTGGCCACGCCAGAGCATGTGAAGCGCACCCTGTTTGCCGACAACCCCGCCGTCTTTGGCCTGATCTGCCTGCATGGCGACCAGCCCGTGGGCTTTGCGGTCTACTTCTTCAATTACTCGACCTGGCAGGGCCGCCACGGCCTGTACCTCGAAGACCTCTACGTCACGCCCGAGGCGCGCGGCCTGGGCGCGGGCACGGCGCTGCTGCGCCGCCTGGCGCAGATCGCCGTCGAGAAGGACTGCGGCCGCTTCGAGTGGAGCGTGCTCGACTGGAATCTGCCCTCCATCGAGTTCTACGACCGCCTGGGCGCCCTGCCCCAGACCGAGTGGATCCGCTACCGCGTGACCGGCGACACCCTGCTGGAGATGGCGCGCGAGCCGGGCTGAGGCCGGCCCCCTTCGTCTGCCTACTCGGGCTCCACGCCCTGGCGCACGGCCTGCTCGACCACCTCGCGCGTCAGCGTGGGCACGAAGGTCTCGATGAAGGCATAGGCATAGCCGCGCAGCCAGGCGCCCTTGCGAAGGCCCAGCCGCGTGGTGTTGACCTCGAACAAATGGCCGGCGTCCAGCGTGCGCAGGCCCTGGTCGCGCTCGGCATCCAGCGCCACCGAGGCGACGATGCCCACGCCCATGTCCAGCTCCACATAGGTCTTGATCACGTCGGCGTCCATGGCCGTGAGCACCACGTCGGGCTCCAGGCCCTCGCGCGCAAAGGCCTCGTCGATGTGGGCGCGGCCCGTATAGCCCTGCTCGTAGGTGATGATGGGAAAGCGCGACAGCGCCTCCAGCGTCAGCGCCTGCTGCGACTGCAGCAGCGGGTGGCCCGGCGGCACGACCACGCCGTGCGTCCAGCGGTAGCAGGGCAGCGCCACCAGGCCTTCATAGCCGGCCAGCGCCTCGGTGGCCACGCCGATGTCGGCCTCGCCGCTGCGCAGCATCTGCGCCACCTGCTCGGGCGAGCCCTGGTGCAGGTGCAGGCGCACCTGCGGATAGCGCTGGCGGAAGTCGCGCACCACATGGGGCAGCGCATAGCGGGCCTGGGAGTGGGTGGCGGCAATCGACAGCCGGCCCTGCTCGCTGGCGCTGAAGTCGGCGCCCACGCGGCGCAGGTTGTCGGCCTCCAGCATCAGGCGCTCGACGATGGGCAGCAGCGCCTCGCCGGGCGGCGTCAGCCCGGTCAGCCGCTTGCCTGCGCGGATGAAGATCTCCACGCCCAGTTCTTCCTCCAGCTCGCGGATCTGACGGCTCACGCCGGGCTGGGAGGTGTGCAGCGTGTGGGCCACCTCGGTCAGGCTGTAGCCGCGGCGCACGGTTTCGCGCACATAGCGCAGTTGCTGGAAGTTCATGGGCAAGGCTCCGCCCGGGGCCGGTGCGGCCCGGGCCTGTGGAAGGCAAAAGCAGGAAGGAAAGAGAGAGGGGGACGGCGAGAGGCTTTCAGGCCGAACAGGCCACGGCCGGCTCGTCCGGGGCATCGGCCGCTGCCTCGCGGGGCAGCTCCAGCAGCTCGATCAGATTGCCTGCGGGGTCTCGCGCATAGCAGCGCCGGCCCTCGCTCACGGGCGCCACCTCCAGCGCCAGGCCGCCGTGCACCAGCAACTGCTGGCGCAGCGCATCCACGTCGCTGACCGTCAGCGCCAGGTGCACCAGGTTGCCCGCCGCGCGCTCGGTGCCGCCGGACTGCCCCTTGTAGGGCACCAGATCGATGCGCTGCCCGCCGGCCAGAAAGCTCAGGCCCGGACGCCCGGCAACCGTCAGGGCAGACAGGCCCAGCACTTCGCCATAAAAGCGCTCCATGGCCGCCTGGGCGCGCGCCGGGAAGGACAGCTGGACATGGTGAACGCCACAGACGATGGCCACGCCCGGCTTCATGGCAGTGCGGCCGGCAAGAGGGGAAGGCCAGGCGGGGCGTGTGGTGTGGGTCATCGAAGCATCTCGGAAAAGAATCAGCAGCCCGAATGCTGCTGCAGGCCATTGTCGAGACAAGTCGAAAAAACCAAAAATAATAAAAATTCAGTCTGTTATTTCCAAATCATCTCAAGAGATCGAACGCCGGTGGTCGGCACGGCGTGCCAGCCATTCGCCGCCGAACTGCAGTACCGACACCAGGGCCACCAGGATGACGATGACCTCGAACATCACACGCGTCTCATAGCGCTCGTAGCCGTAGCGGATGGCCAGATCGCCCAGGCCGCCCGCCCCCACGGCGCCCGCCATGGCCGAGGCATTGACCATGGCGATCACGCTCACGGTCATGCCGCCGATCAGGCCCGGCAGCGCCTCGGGCAGCAGCACCTGGCGCACGATCTGCGGGCGGCGCAGGCCCATGGCGCGCGCCGCCTCCACCAGGCCGCCGTCCACCTCGCCCAGGCTCACCTGGGCGATGCGCGCAAAGAACGGAATCAGGTTGGCCGACAGCGGCACCACCGCCGCCCAGGTGCCCAGCGTGGTGCCCACGATGGCGCGCGTCACCGGCAGCAGGGCCACCAGCAGGATGATGAAGGGAATGGCCCGGCCGATGTTCACCGCCGCCGACAGCCCCCGGTACAGCCGCGGCCTGGCATAGAGCCCGCCCGGCGCCGTGGTGTGCAGCACGATGGCCAGCGCCAGCCCGGCAACGATGGCGATCAGCGAGGACGCGCCCGCCATCAGCAGGGTTTCCAGAAAGGCCTGCAGGTATTTATCGAGCGGGGGCAGGGACATGGCCAACCAGTTGCAGTGAATCGGCGCCCAGCGCCTGTTGAAGGGAAGACAGCGCGTCCGGCGAGAGCGGGGAGAGTGCCGACGGCAGATCCTGCACCGGCACGCCCACCAGCAGGCGGCCCTGCGAACGCCCGCGCATGCAGTCCAGCCCGCCCTGCAGCAAGCGGGCACGCGGGCCCAGCACCTGGAGCTGCGCCAGCGGCAGGCCCTGCTGGCTGCCGCCGTCGGCCCATCCGATGGCCAGCACGGCGACGGCCTCCGGGCCATCGGCCGCTGCCACCAGTTCCAGGTCCGCCGCCAAGGCCTGCCGCAGCGGCCGCAGCAGCGCACGCGCTGCCTCCGAGCGCGGCGCCGCAAACAGCTGCCAGACCCCGCCGATCTCCTGCAGCCGGCCCTGGTCCAGCACCAGCACGCGGTCGCAGACCTCGCGGATCACGGCCATGTCGTGCGTGATGAGCACGATGGTCAGCCGCAGCTTGCGGTTGATCTCGCGCAGCAGCTCCAGGATGGACTGCGTGGTCTCGGGGTCCAGGGCCGAGGTGGCCTCGTCGCACAGCAGGATTTCGGGCTCGTGCACCAGCGCGCGCGCAATGCCCACGCGCTGCTTTTGCCCGCCCGAGAGCTGGGCCGGATAGGCGCCGCTCTTGTCCGCCAGCCCCACCAGGGCCAGCAGCTCGTCCACCCGTGCGCGCACGAGCGCGGGCCGCCAGCCTGCGGCCTGCAGCGGAAGGGCCACGTTCTCGTACACCGTGCGCGAGGACAGGAGGTTGAAGTGCTGGAAGATCATGCCGATGCGCCGGCGCAGCGCCACCAGCGCGTCCTCGTCCAGCGTGGCGACATCGGTGCCGTCCACCAGCACGCGGCCGCTGCTGGGCCGCTCCAGCGCATTGATGGTGCGCAGCAGCGTGGATTTGCCGGCGCCGCTGCGGCCGATGATGCCGAACACCTCGGCACGCGCCACCTCGAAGCTCAGCGCCTGCAGTGCGTGCACGGGCTCGCCCGCGCTTCTTCCCGCGCCCCTTCCCGTTCCAGGGTAGTGCTTGCGCACGCCCTCGAAGACGATGTGCGGCCGCTGCAGCGCATCGCTTGCATGGGGCTCGCCGGCCGCCGCCTGTTCCACCTTCATTGCCTTACACGCCTCAGAAGGCCGGCAGCACCGAGCCCTGGTACCTGCTCACGATGAACTGGCGCACGGGCTCGGACTGGTAGGCGCGCAGCAGGGCCGCGACCCAGGGTGCAGCGCGGTCGCGCTCGTGCACGGCAATGATGTTCACGTAGGGATTGCGCTCGCGCCTTTCGACGGCAATGCCATCGCGCGTGGCGATGAGCCCGGCCTGGTAGGCAAAGCTGTTGACGATGGCCGAGGCATCGAGATCGTCCAGCGAGCGCGCCAGCACCACCGAGGCCGCCTCCACCAGCTGCACCTTCTTCTGGTAGCTGGCGATGTCGGCCAGGCCCGCCGTGCCCTTCAAGGGGTCGAAGCCCTCGCGCAGCTTCAGGATGCCCTGGTCCTGCAGCACCACCAGCGCGCGCGTCTGGTTGCTGGGATCGTTGGGAATGCCCAGGCGCGCGCCAGCGGGCAGGTCGGCCAGGCGTTTGTGTTTTTTCGAATAGAAGGCGATGGGCGAGATGTAGGTGTCGCCCGCCGCCACCAGCCGGTAGCCGCGCTGCTGGTTCTGGTCGCGCAGGAACGGCACATGCTGGAAGGAGTTGGCCTCGATGTCGCCGTTGTTCAGCGCCTCGTTGGGGCTGGCCGCGCCGCTGATGACCACGGGCTTGACCTGCAGCCCCTGCTCGCGCGCCACGCGGGTCACCACCTCCCAGATTTCCTCGTCCACGCCGCCGCGCACGCCCACGCGCAGCGGGCCGGCCTGCGCGGCCCGGATGGCGCCTGACATCGCCGCCACCGAGGCCCCCGCCGCCAGTCCCCGCAGAAATACTCGCTTGTCCATCGTACAGTCCTTTCAAGAATCAACAGGCACCGATCAACAGGAATCGATCAATAGGCACCGGGGTGCAACTCACGGCCGGCGGCGCGGGCCTGGGCCTGCAGGCGGGCGAAATGCTCGGGATAGAAGCGCTGGGCCACATCCAGGTGGGAGCGCACGCGGCCCTTGAGCGCGTTCTCGCCCACATGGCTGAACAGCGGGTTGTCCGGGTCGCTCTGCGGCCCCGTGGCCAGCACGGCCAGCTCGGGCGGCAGGGTCAGCAGCGGGACCTGGCCCAGGTCCAGGCGCGGCGCCAGGAAGTAGGCGATGGAGTAGCGCTGCACGCCCGCGCGCGGCACCAGCACGCGATGCACGTTGGCGCGCAGATAGCCGTTGGTGGCCAGCTCCAGCATCTCGCCGATGTTGATGACGAAGGCCCCCTCGCGCGGCGGCACATCGACCCAGCCGGCTGGCGTCTCCACCTGCAGCCCGCCCACCTCGTCCTGCAGCAGCAGGGTCAGCAGACCACCGTCCTTGTGCGCGCCCACGCCCTGGCCTGCTGCGCCCAGCTCGCTGCCCGGGTAGTGGATGATCTTGATGCGATGCGCAGGCAGGCCGCTGACCAGGGCGTCCAGCGCGCCCTCGGGCAGCTGCAGCGCGGCCACGAAGTGGCGCAGCAGCTCCAGCGCCACGCCATGCGCTGCCGCCTGCCAGGCCAGCACCTCCTCGCGGAACCCGGGCAAGGCCTGCGGCCACTGGTTGGGGCCTTGCAGCCCCTTCCAGTCCGGCACGCCGGGGCCTGCGGGAATCTCGGGCGATTCCTCCCCCAGGTCGATCTGCTCGCGCTGGTCAGGCCGCTGGCGCGTGATCTCCATGCCCACGGCCGTATAGCCCCGGAAGTGCCGCGTGTTGGCAATGGCCAGCGCCTGCTTGTCCGCCAGCGGCTGCGCAAAGAATTCGCGCGCGCGCCGCCGTATGCCCTGCCATGCGTCCCGGCCTATGCCGTGCCCTTCCAGGTAGAAGAAGCCGGTGTCGCGCGCCGTGCGCGCCAGCTGGCGCAGCGCCTGGGCCTGCGTGGCCGGGTCGCGCAGGGCCTGCAGGTCGATGACGGGCAGGGCCGGGGTTGCCGCTGTGACGGCGGGCGCGTCGAGAGTGGATGCTGTCAAGGTGCTCATGCTGTGCTGCCAGGAAAGTGGGAAGGAAGGGGCGCTCAGGCCGCCAGGCGCTGATCGCGGTCTTGCTCGCGGTCTTGCTCGCGGTTTTGCTCGCGGTTTTGTTCGCGGTCTTGTCCGCGTTCGGCAGCCAACACCGCATGGCCCTGCGCCTGCTCCAGCGCCTGCGCCAGGTCGGCCAGCAGGTCCTGCGGGTGCTCTATGCCGATGGACAGGCGCACCAGCCCCGGCGCAATGCCCACGCGCGCCAGCTCCTCGTCGCTGAGCAGGCTGTGCGTGGTCTCGGCAGGAATGGCGGCCAGCGACTTGCTGTCGCCGATGTTGACCAGGCGCAGGAACAGGCGCAGCGCGTCATAGAAGGCGCGCGCCGCCGGGCGGCCGCCGCGCAGCTCGAAGCCCAGCAGCGCCGGCACATGCCCGCCGCGCAACTGGCGCAGGGCCAGCGCGTGGTCGGCGTGGCCGCTCTGGCTGGCGTGGTGTATGCGCTCCACCAGCGGATGGCGTTGCAGGAAATCGATCACGGCCAGCGTGTTGCGGCTGGCGCGCTCCTGGCGCAGGCCCAGCGTCTCCAGGCCTTGCAGCAGCAGGAAGGCGCTGTGCGGCGCCAGCGCCGCGCCGCAGTTGCGCAGCAGCACGGCACGGGCCCGCGCGATGAAGGCGCGGTCGGGAAATTTCTCGGTGAAGACAAAGCCCTGGTAGGCCGGCTCGGGCGCGCTGAACTGCGGGTAGCGCCCCGCGTGCGCCACCCAATCGAAGCGGCCGCTGTCCACGATCAGCCCGCCCAGCACATTGCCGTGTCCGCCGATGGCCTTGGTGGCCGAATGCACGACGATGTCGGCGCCCCAGTCGAAGGGCCGCAGCAGCAGCGGCGAAGCCACGGTGTTGTCCACCACCAGCGCCACGCCCGCCGCATGGCTGATGTCGGCCAGCTGGCGCAGGTCGGCAATGCCGCCCGATGGATTGCCCACGGACTCCACGAACACGGCCTTGGTGCGCGGCCCTATCGCCCGGCGCAACGCCTGGAAATCATCCTTGGCCACGGCCGTGCTCTGCACGCCGCGCGAGGCCAGCACATGGGCGATGAAGTTGTGCGTGCCGCCATACAGCTGCGAGGCCACGACCACATGGTCGCCCGCACTGGCCAGCGTGGCCAGCGCCACGTCGATGGCGGCCATGCCCGAGGCCAGGGCCAGCGCGGCCACGCCGCCTTCGAGAGCCGCAATGCGCTGCTCCAGCACCGCCAGCGTGGGGTTGGCCGTGCGCGAGTACACATCGCCCTCCTCCACCAGGCCGAAAAGGTTGGCGCCGTGCTGGGCGCTGTCGAACACGAAGGAGGTGCTCTGGTAGATGGGCACGGCCGCGCTGCGCTGCTGCTCGCGCCCCCGGTAGCCGGCGTGCAGGGCCTGGGTGTCCTGCTGCCAAAGCGCATCGCTGGCTGCGTCGTGTGGGGCGGACTCGGTGCCGGTCGCTGAGGTCATGCATGGACTCCGTATGAGTGGTCGATGCAGCCCATTATTCGAAGCCCGCGCCCTGCGCACTACGAAGAAAAACGCGTTCGCTTATTCGGTTTGCGCATGTCGCCGGGCCGCGCCCTTCCTAGTTGCCACGCACATATGGATGCGCGTTTTGCGTCGTTGGAAACACGGCACTGAGCGGACAGCATCGGCAGTCCCGAAACTGCTTTGGAGGGAGTTCCATGACCCGCAAGACCCAGACCGAGATCGACAGGACCCAGGACAGCCGCTGCGCCCATGGCGCAGATTGCGGTGCTTTCGGGGCGCTCGATGCTCCCGAGGCGACCGAGCCCTCGCTCTCGCGCCGCACCCTGATCCGCGCCGGCGCCGCAGCCGGCGCGCTGGGATCGGCCGCTTGGTTCAGCGGCCGCGCCGGGGCGCAGCCGCGCCAGAGGATCACCTTTGCCTGGAGCCAGGCCAGCTTCTGCCATTCGCCCATTCCCGTGGCGCTGGAGCGCGGCTTTTTCGAGCGCAACGGCCTGGACGTGGAACTGCTGAACTGGGGCGGCTCGGCCGACCAGTTGCTGGAGGCGCTGGCCACGGGCAAGGCCGATGCAGGCGCGGGCCTGATCCATCGCTGGATCAAGCCGCTGGAGGCGGGGCTGGATGTCAAGCTCATCGGCAGCGTGCATGGCGGCTGCCTGCGCCTGGTCGGCCTGAAGTCGGCCGGCGTCACGCTGGACCCCAGCACGCTCAAGGGCAAGACCATCGGCGTGGCCGATCTCAACAGCCCGGCCAAGCAGTTCTATTCCATCCACCTGGCCAAGCGCGGCCTGGATGTGGACAAGGACATCGAATGGCGCGTCTACCCGGCCGACCTGCTGGATGTGGCCGCCAAGAAGGGCGAGATCCAGGCCATTGCCGACGGCGACCCGAATCTCTACCTGATCGAAAAGCGCAACCCCGGCACCTTCCTCGAACTGGGCAACAGCGCCAAGAACGAGTACGCCGAAAGCATTTGCTGCGTGATCGGCGCAGGCGCAAAGTTCGCCCGGGCCAACAAGCCCGCAGCGGCCAGCGTGGTGCGCGCGCTGACCCAGGCCTCGGACTACATCGCCGAGAACCCCAACGAAACGGCGAAGATCTTTGCCAAGTACTCGCCCAAGGTGCCCGTCGAGGACCTGCAGCGCCTGCTGGCCGAGCTGACCTTCAAGCACCATCCGCACGGCAAGCCGCTGCGCGACGAGGTCCAGGCCTTTGCGGCCGACTTCCGCACGGCCGGCGTGCTCAAGAAGCAGACCGACCCTGGCCGCTTTGCCAGCCACATCACGCTGGACGTCCTCGCATGAGCACCGCAAGACCACGCTGGCGCCTGGGCGCCACGGATGCCGCACCCGGCCTGGAACGGGAACAGGCGCAGGGCACGCGCAAGGCCGGCCCCTGGCGCACCGGCCTGCTGGCCGCCGCCGCCTGGGCCGGCCTGGGCATGCTGACCCTGCTGTGGCCCAACAAGGAGATCGGCTTCAGCGAATGGGCATTCACGCAGGAATTCGGCATTGCCGCCCTGGCCGTGGCCCTGTTGCTGCTGGCATCGGTCGTGCTGCCTGTACGAGGCGCACGGCGCGTACGGCGCATCGACCGCTGGCTGCGCCCGGCCGGTGCCTGGCTGGTGGCCGCGCCGCTGCTGCTGGCGCTGTGGGAGACGCTGACGGCCAAGCTCGGCGCGCTGCCGCCGCCGTTCTTCGCACCGCCGCAAAGCCTGATCGACGTGGTCCATGAGGACTGGCAGCGCCTGGGCCTGTCCACGCTGTATTCGCTGCGGCTGCTGCTCAACGGCATCGTGTTCGGCGCGGTGATCGGCTTTCTCACGGGCGTGTGGATAGGCTGGTCGCGCATCGCGGGCTACTGGGTGCATCCGCTGCTGCGCTTCCTGGGGCCGGTGCCGGCCTCGGCCCTGCTGCCGCTGGCCTTTTTCTTCGCGCCGTCGAGCTACTCGGCAGCCGTGTTCCTGGTGGCGCTGGCCACGTTCTTTCCGGTGGCCGTGCTGACCTGGTCGGGCGTGGCCTCGGTCAGCAAGAGCTACTACGACGTGGCGCGCACGCTGGGCGCATCGCCCTGGTTCCTGGTGCTGCGCGTGGCCATCCCGGCCGCCCTGCCCCAGGTCTTCGTGGGCCTGTTCATGGGGCTGGGCGCCTCGTTCTCGGTGCTGATCACGGCCGAGATGATGGGCGTGAAGGCCGGCCTGGGCTGGTATCTGCAATGGGCCCAGGGCTGGGCAGCCTACGCCAACATGTACACGGCGCTGCTGGTCATGGCCGTGCTGTGCTCGGGCCTGATCACGCTGCTGTTCACCGTGCGCGACCGCACGCTGTCGTGGCAGAAGGGAACCGTCAAATGGTGATTGCCGCAGAACACGCCGCCAACGCCGCAGCCACGCCCGCCATCGCCGGGGCGGCCCTAGCCGGCGCGGCCATCGATGTGCAGGCCGTCAGCCACTGGTTCGGCCAGGGGCAGGGCGCGCTGCAGGTGCTCGACGAGGTCAGCCTGCAGGTGCGGCCCGGCGAGTTCGTCGCCCTGCTGGGCCCCAGCGGCTGCGGCAAGTCCACGCTGCTGCGCCTGGTGGCCGGGCTGGACGCGCCCACGGCCGGCGCCGTGGCGCAGGACGGCACGGCCATCACCGAGCCCGATCCCTCGCGCATCGTCGTCTTCCAGGACCCCACGCTGTTTCCCTGGCGCACGGTGCGCGGCAACGTGGCCCTGGGCCTGCAGGCACGCGGCCTGCTGGACAGCCAGGCCCACCGCATCGATGAGGCCCTGCGCCTGGTCGGGCTGGAGGATTTCGCGGACAGCCATCCCCACCAGCTGTCGGGCGGCATGGCCCAGCGCGCGGCCCTGGCGCGCGCCCTGGTCAACGACCCGCGCCTGCTGATCCTGGACGAGCCGCTGGGCAAGCTCGACTCGCTGACGCGGCTGGCCATGCAAAGCGAGATCCTCAAGATCTGGCAGCGCGCAGGCTTTTCCGTGCTGCTGGTCACCCACGATGTGGAAGAGGCCCTCTTCCTGGCCCACCGCGTGCTGGTCTTCAGCCAGCGGCCCGCCCGCATCGTGGCCGAGATCGATGTGGACCTGCCCTACCCGCGCCAGCGCGGCCATGCCCGCCTGTCCGAGCTGCGCCACGAGGCCCTGCGCCACCTGGGCCTGGACCAGACCTGGTAGCGCCCGCCTCCGATGCAACGCAGCGACTCCCCCGACTGGCTCAACCCCTTGATCGGCGCCATGCAGCAGGCCCAGGTCGGCCTGCTGCAGCTGCTGCACGGCCTGGGCCTGGCCGGCACGGTGGATGGGCAGCCCGCCTGGCCGTGGGCCGTGCGCCTGTCCGGCGAAAACCTGGTGATCGACCTGGGCCAGGCCCGGGGCCTGCTGTGGTCGCTGGCGGCCGTGGCCACCGCCATCGTTTTGCTGGTGCTGGCCCTGGTGCTGGTCCTGGTTCTGCGCCGCATCCGCCTGCCGGCCCTGGTGCTGACCGCGCTGGCCGCGCTCGCCCTGCTGCTGGCCCCCTGGCCGCGTGCCGACCTGATTCTGGTGCCCGCGCATGCCACCAGCTTCCATGCCTCGCCCACGGGCTTCAGCGTGGAGAGCATTGCGCGCGGCAGCGCCGCCTATGCCCAGCACTGCACGGCCTGCCACGGTGCCGATGGCCGGGGCCACGGCCCGCTGGCCGCCAGTCAGCCGGTCTGGCCGCCCAACTTCACCAGCCCGCTGTTGTGGCGCCGCGCCGATGGGGAATTGCTCTGGGCCATTCTTCATGACCGCCGCCCCGTGGAGTCTGGCGACGGCGCACGGGCACACGGCCAGGCCGACCGGCTGTCCAGCGACGACGCCTGGGCCCTGATCGACTTCATGAAGGCCCGCGCCGCAGGCCAGATGCTGCAGATCGCCGGCAACTGGCCCTATCCCGTGGGACTTCCCGACATGGCCGTGCAGTGCGCAGGCCAGCCCGCACGCCGCCTGAGCACCTGGCAAAGCCGCCAGCAGCGGCTGAGGGTGGTGGCAGGCAGCGGCCCGGTGCAGGAAGACCCGCGCCTGGTCAGCCTGCAGCTGTCGCCCGATGGCGGCAACCGCGCCGCCAGCGCCCTGGACTGCACCGTCAACGACCCGCGCGCCTGGCAGGCCATGGCCCTGCTCAGCGGCTCGGAGCAGCTGCAGGGCATGCAATGGCTGGGCGACCGCAGCGGCTGGCTGCGCGCGCTATCGCGTCCGGGCGCCCAGGGCTGGTCGGAGGACGACCTGGTCTGCCGCACGGACACGACGGCCAAGGCCACCTCCGGCGCTGGCGCCGTGGCCGACGGCCTGGGCGCGCTGATTGCACGCATGGACGCCGAGCCCGTGCGGTTCATCAAGGGTGGGTTTGTGCATTGAACGAGCCATCCTGGGCCCGGGGCGATACAGCCTCAGCGTCTCGGGGCGAGCTTGCTCCTTTTCATCGTTCAGACGCCTTGTTTCTCTGATCTGCGGCGACCTGCTTTCGCCTGGCAGCGAATGTGGCCTCAACTTCCTCATTTGAATGACCCAGGCCAGCGCGCATGCAAGCACGGGCGGCTTCGACCTTGAGGCGCAAGGCTAAATCAGCAACGTCTACGCACAACGCGGCTTGCGGTTCCATCGAGTGAACGGTTTCCTTGGACATGGTGCTCTCCTATGTGATCAAGCCCTTGCACCCCATTCGCAACTTGCACTTGCCAATGCATCAATCAAATCAGGACTAGTTGCAAGCAAGGCCTCTTTCTATATTCGCGCCTCGACGGCGCCCGGCTTCCATGGGCCGCAGCTGCGCACGACACTACTGCGGGGACCCCACCCCTGCCTGACTGACCCACAACAAGGAGAGACTGCGATGACCGATCTCACCATCAACGGCAAGACCGTTTCCATGGACCTGGACCCCGAGACGCCCATTCTGTGGGCCCTGCGCGACACGCTGGAGATGACCGGCACCAAGTTCGGCTGCGGCGCGGCGCTGTGCGGCGCCTGCACGGTGCACATGAACGGCCAGGCCATACGTTCCTGCGTGACGCCGATCTCGGCGGCCGCGGGCCAGAAGATCACCACCATCGAGGCCATGACCTCGGGCTCCGACCGCGTGGGCACCGCCGTGCGCGATGCCTGGGTGCGCCACGACGTGGCCCAGTGCGGCTACTGCCAGAGCGGGCAGATCATGAGCGCCACGGCCTTCCTCAAGTCGCTGCCCAAGGGCAAGAAGCCCAGCGGCGAGGAGATAGACGCGGCCATGGCCGGCAACATCTGCCGCTGTGGAACCTATGCACGCATCCGCACGGCCGTGGCCGATGCCGCGCGCACCCTGGGCTGAACGGAGAACGCCGCATGCTGACCACCTTCAACCCCGCCGAACTGCCGCGCGCCCTGCAGCACATCCTGGACCGTGACGAGGCCGCTGCCGCCATCGCCGACGCGCCAGCCCTTGCACAGATCCCCCGCCGCAGCTTCCTCAAGATCGCCGGTGCCGGTTCGCTGGCCCTGGGCGTGTTTCCCGCCATGGCGCAGGCGCCGGGCAAGGGCGAGGCCGCCGGCCTCAAGCCCACCGAGCAGCCCGCCTCCTTCGTGGAGATCTCGCCCAGCGGCGAAGTCACCGTGGCCATCAACCGCCTGGAGTTCGGCCAGGGCGTGCACACCGCCCTGCCCCTGGTGCTGGCCGAGGAGCTGGACGCCGACTGGAGCAAGGTCCGCGCACGCCTGGGCGGCAACGATGCGGCCTATGCCGATCCGCGCTACGGCATCCAGATGACGGGCGGCTCCACCGCCCTCAAGCACAGCTACACCCAGTACCGCGAGCTGGGCGCCCGTGCGCGCGCCATGCTGGTGGCCGCCGCCGCCGCGCAGTGGAAGGTGGACGCCGCCACGCTGCGCACGCGCGAGGGCTTCGTGCTCGGCCCCAACGGCAAGAAGCTGTCGTATGGCGAGCTGGCCCAGGCCGCCATGGCCCAGCCCGTGCCGGCCACCGTCGTGCTGAAGAATCCCAAGGACTTCCGGCTGATCGGCAAGCCCACGGGCCGCATCGACGCCCGGGCCAAGAGCAGCGGCCAGCAGAGCTTCGGCATCGACATGCACCTGCCGGGCCAGCTGACGGCGGTGATTGCACACCCGCCCGTGTTCAAGGCGCAGCTGGCCTCGCTGGACGACGCTGCGGCGCGTGCCGTGCCCGGCGTCAAGGCCGTGCTGCGCGTGCCCGTGGACGGTGGCGGCGAAGGCGTGGCCGTGATCGCCACCGGCTACTGGCCAGCGCGCAAGGGCCGCGAAGCGCTGAAGGCGCAATGGAACACCGACGCCGTGGAGAAGGTGGACAGCGAACGCCAGCTGGCCCAGTACCGCGAGCTGGCCGCGCAGCCCGGCGCGCGCCACTTCGACGCCGACATCTCGGCGCTGGACAAGGCGCCGCGCCATATCGAGGCCGAGTTCAGCTTCCCCTACCTGGCCCATGCGCCCATGGAGCCGCTCAACTGCACGGTGCAGATGGGCGAGACCGGCGAGGCGGGTGCCGACCTCTACCTGGGCACGCAGTTCGCGGGCGTGGACGGCATGGCCGCCGCGCGCGTGCTGGGCCTCAAGCCCGAGCAGGTGCGCGTGCACGTGCAGATGGCCGGCGGCGGCTTTGGCCGCCGGGGCGTGGGCACCAGCGACTATGTGGTCGAGGCCTGCCAGGTGGCGCTGGCCGCGCGCCGCGCCGGCCTGAACGCTCCCGTGCGCATGGTCTGGAGCCGCGAGGACGACATCAAGGGCGGCTACTACCGCCCCATGCACCTGCACCGCGCGAAGATCGGCTTCGACGAACGCGGCAAGGTGCTGGCCTGGGACCACGCCATCGTGGGCCAGTCCATCACGGCGGGCACCATGTTCGAGGGCGGCATGATCAAGAACGGCATCGACGCCACGGCCGTGGAGGGCATGCGCGAGCCCTATCCGCTGCCCATGCGCCTGACCGTGCACCACCCCAAGGTCAACGTGCCCGTGCTGTGGTGGCGCAGCGTGGGATCGACCCACACGGCCTTCGTCATGGAAACGCTGATCGACGAGATCGCGCGCAGCAGCCGCCAGGACCCCGTGGCCTACCGCATGCAGATGTTCGGCGACAAGCACCCGCGCCATCGCCTGGCCCTGCAGCTGGCCGTGGACAAGAGCGGCTACGGCAAGCGCCAGCTGCGCGCGGGCCACGCCTGGGGCGTGGCCGTGCACGAGTCCTTCGACACGGTGGTGGCCTATGTGGTGGAGGCCTCGGTCAAGGACGGCCGCCCGGTGCTGCACAAGGCCACGGCCGGCGTGCACTGCAACCTGGCCGTGAACCCGCGCACCATCGAGGCGCAGGTGCAGGGCGCAGCGCTGATGGGCCTGTCCATGTGCCTGCCCGGCGCGGCGATCACGCTCAAGGACGGCGTGGTGGAGCAGAGCAACTTCGGCGACTTCGCCGTGCCGCGCATCACCGACATGCCCGAGATCGCCGTCCACGTCGTGCCCAGCGCCGAGCCGCCGACGGGCATGGGCGAGCCCGGCCTGCCGCCGCTGGCCCCGGCCTTCGCCAACGCCGTGGCGCAGCTCACGGGCAAGCCCGTGCGCAAGCTGCCGTTCGATCTGGCGTGATCGATCTGGCCTGAACGGCCGGACCTGATCCCGGTCAGCCCCCGGAAAGGGCGGCGGCACCTGCGGCCGCCGCCCTTTCCAGTTCTTCCATGGTCAGCAGATAGTCCGGGCAGTCCTGCAGCCGCTGCACGGCCAGGTCGATGAAGGCACGCACGCGCCGGGGCAGCGCGTCGCGGCTGCCGTAGTAGACATGCAGGCCGATGTGCTCGCTGACATGCTCCAGCAGCACGGGCACCAGGCGCCCCGCGCGGATGTGCGCGGCCGCGCAGATGTTGGACAGCTGGCCCAGCACCTGGCCGGCCAGCACGGCATGCAGCTCCAGCTCGGCATCGTTGGTGGACAGGGCCGGCTGCAGGTAGCGGTGCGTGAGCTCGCCATCGACCGGCAGGTACCAGGGCATCACCGTGTCCGTGGCCGCATGGCGGAACATGCTGCAGCGGTGCGCGGCCAGCTCGTCCAGCGACCGGGGCACGCCATGGCGCTGCAGGTACTGCGGCGCCGCGCAGACGATGAGCTGCACGGGAAACAGCCGCCGCCCGATCACGCTTTCATCGGGCGAGGCGCCGATGCGAAACCCCGCATCGACCCGGTCCAGCACCCAGTTGCCTATGCCGTCGTCCAGCCGCACATCGGGGACGATGCCCGGGTGCAGGCGGCAGAACTCATCGAGCAGCGGCATCAGCACGGGCGCAAAGCAGGACTTGGGGCCCACGATGCGCAACGGCCCCGCAATGCCCTCGCGGCTGTCGCGTGCCAGGTTCAGTGCGCGGTCCAGCGCGGCCAACGCCGGCTGGGTGTCCTGCAGGAAACGCTGGCCCTCCTCGGTCAGCGCCAGGCTGCGCGTGGTCCGGTGCAGCAGGCGCACGCCCAGGTGCTGTTCCAGATGGGCCACCGCCTGGCTGGCGGCCTGGGGGCTCACGCCCTGGGACAGCGCCGCCTGGCGCAGGCTGCCCAGCTCGACCGCCTTGGCAAAGGTGGCGATGGCGCGCAGTTCATTGATGGGCATGGTGCGGAAATCCGGTATTCGTGGGCTGACAGTGCCGCAGTATCCCGCCTTTGCGCATGCCCTGCCCGCGGCTTGCGGGGCAAGCTAGCGCCCCTGGCGCGCCAGCCATACGCCGGCTGCCGTCAAGGCCATGCCCGCCAGCGCCAGGCCGCCCAGCGTCTCGCCGAACATGGCCCAGGCGATCAGGGCCGTGGCCGGCGGCGTCAGGTAGAACAGGCTGGCCACGTGCACGGCGCCGCCGCGGCGTATCAGCAGGTTGAGCAGGCTGACCGCGCCCACGGACAGCACCAGCACCAGCCAGCCCAGCGCGAACAGGAACTCGCCGCTCCAGCGCACCTGCATGGTTTCGGTGGCCAGGGCCAGCGCCCCCGTCGCCACCAGGCAGGGCAGGTACTGGATGACCGAGCCCGTGCGCAGATCAAACGAGGGGCAGAACCGCTTCTGGTACAGCGTGCCGGCCGTGATGCCGGCCAGCGCCACCACGGCCGGCACCAGCATGGCCAGCAGGGCATGGACCGGCACCGAGGCGATCTTGCCCGCCACCACCAGGGCCACGCCCGTGAAGCCCAGCGCCAGCCCGGCCCACTGCCGGGGCCGCACGGACTCGCCCAGCAAGGTGCCGGCCACCAGGGCCGTGATCAGCGGCTGCAGCCCCACCACCAGGGCCGTCACGCCCGAAGGCAGGCCGTGGGCGATGGCCGTGAACACCCCGGCCAGGTACACGCCATGCACGAACAGCCCTGACACGCCAATGTGCAGCCACTGGCGTGCCGACCGTGGCCAGGGCGCGCGCAGCACCAGGGCCACCGCCGCCATCAGCACCAGGACGATGGCATAGCGCAGCGTCAGAAAGGTCAGCGGCTCCACATAGGGCAGGCCGAACTTGGCGCCGATGAAGCCCGTGCTCCACAGCAGCACGAACAGCCAGGGAAGCAAGGCGGCCGCCAAGGCGGGCGGCGAGGGTCTTTGGGTCATGGAGCGGATGCGCAAGACGATAGGGGCGGCGCCAGTGTGTCATGCCCCGTGCGCCAGGGGCTGCGCGTGGCAAACCACCGCACCAGGCAGTCGCGCAGCGCCGTCATGGCCGCGCTGCTGAACGCCGCCGAGGGCCGCACGAAGTAGATGCCCGAGGCGCCATCCAGGCGCCATTGCGGCAGCACCCGCACCAGCCGGCCTGCGGCCATGTGCTCGCTCATCAGCCAGTCGCCGCCGGCCAGAATGCCCACCCCCATAACGGCCGCCGTGAGCAGGGCCTCGCTGTCATTGCTGACCATGGGGCCGCGCACCAGCACCGTGTGCCGGGCCTGGCCCTGAGGCACATCGCCCGATGCGCCACCGTGCACCAGCTCCCATTGCGGAAACGATTGCAGCCCCGTGAAGCCCAGGCAGCGGTGCGCCGCCAGGTCCTCGGGGTGCGCGGGCGTGCCGTGGGCCTGCAGGTAGGCGGGCGCGGCGCCCAGGATGCGCTGGTGCCCGCCCAGCCGCAGCGCCACGAGACGGCTGTCCGCCAGCCGGCCTATGCGCACCGCCGCGTCGAAGCGCTCGCCCACGATGTCCACGAAGCGGTCCGCATACTCCACCTCCAGCACGATCTGCGGATGGGCCAGCGCAAACTCGGCCAGCAGCGGGCTGAGCCAGCGCCTCCCCATCGCTGCCGGCAGCGACAGCCGCAGCCTGCCCCGCGCCTGCGAGGCGCCCTGGGCGGCCTCCTTCTGGGCATCGGCGATCAGGCCGGCCGCCTGGCGCACCTTGTCCACCAGGCGCAGGCCCTCGTCGGTCAGGTGCAGATGGCGTGTGCTGCGCTCCACGAGCCGCACGCCCAGACGGGTCTCCAGCGCGTTCAGGCGTTTGGACAGCACGGACGGATGGCGCAGCAAGGCCCGCCCCGCCGCAGCGAAGGAGCCTTGTTCATGCAGCGCCACCAGGGCCGCCAGTTCATCGGCGTGCTGGCTGTCCAGAAGGTTCATGGGGTCAGGATGATCGCACCTTGGGAGCGTCCCTGCTCCAGATCGCCATGCGCCTGCGCCACCTCCGCCAGCGCATACCGGCGCCAGACGCCGGGCACGATGATGCCGGCCGCCACGGCGGCCAGCACGTCCCGTGCGCGCTCCTGGTACTCGGCCGCCGTAGCCGTGTGCGCGGCCAGCGAGGGGCGCGTGAGGAACAGCGAGCCCTTGGCATTGAGCGTGGCCACCGAGATGGGATCGGGCAGGCCGGAGGTCGCGCCGAAGGACACCAGCAGGCCGCGCGGGCGCAGGCAGTCCAGCGAGGCGCCCAGCGTCGTGCGGCCGATGGGGTCGTAGACCACGTCGGCCTTCAGGCCCCCGGTGGCCTGCAGCACCTGGCCCGGCAGCGTGGCCGCATCGAACACGAAGACCTCGTCGCAGCCGGCCGCCCGCGCGCGCTCCACGCTGGCTGCCTTGGACACCACGCCGATCACCAGGGCGCCCAGGTGCCTGGCCCAGGCGCACATCAACTGGCCCAGCGCACCGGCGGCGCCATAGATCACGATGCGGCTGCCGGGGCCTACGGCATGGGTGGTCTTGAGCAGGTACTGCGCCGTGATGCCCTTGAACAGCACGGCCGCCGCCGCGTCGTCAGGCAGCGCATCGGGCAGCTTCACCAGGCGCTCGGCCGGATACAGGCGGGCGCTGGCATAGGCGCCCAGCGGCCCCGTGGCGTAGCCCACGCGCTCGCCCACGGCCACATTCGTCACGCCCTCGCCCACGGCGGCCACCCGCCCCGCGCCCTCCAGCCCCAGGCCCGAGGGAAAGGCGATGGCGACAGCGCCCTTGCGCTGGCTCACGTCCAGCGGGTTCACGCCGATGGCCGTCTGCTCCAGCCAGACCTGGCCGGGGCCGGGCGCCTGCACCTCGACCGGCTCCAGGCGCATGGCGTCGGGGGTGCCTGCGGCGTCCATGCGGACCTTGATCAATGGATTCATCTCGCTGCTCCGTGAAATGGGTGCAGCGTAGAAGAAGCGATTGAGGGCAGCAATAGGTCGGCGTGCAGTTCACTGCTGCATGGGGTGCAGCAATGACCACGAACCAGCGCGCACGCCGCCCACGCCGCCCGTCAGAAGTCGTGCCGGAGGCCCAGCTCGAAGGCCGTGGAAGCGCGCCCGCCAAAGTAATTGGCCGCGGCCGGATTGCCGCTGACAGCCGCACCCCCGGCAATGGCGAAGGCCGCCCCATTGCGGTTGGACATGCGGGCCGCATGCGCGTACAGCGCCGTGCGCCGCGACAGCGAGTGCACATAGCCCAGCGCCCATAGGTCGGCATCGCTGGCGCTTTGCGCCGCCGTCGCGCCCGTCTGGTCGGCCTTGACATAGCTGAGCTTGACCACGCCGCTGCCCACGGGAACGCTCATGCCCACCAGGGTGTTGACCGTGCGGTCCACGCCATGCACCCAGCGGCGCTGGGCCAGGCTGGCCTTGAGCCAACCGAAGTCGTAGGAGACACCGTAGCTCTGGTCCTTGAAATGGATGCCGCTCAGGGTGTTGCGCGTGGTGAACTGCGCGCCCGCCACGTTCCAGCCCGCGCCCGCCCAGCCCAGCCGAAAGCCGTTGCCGCGCGTCTGGCCTGCCGCCGTGGCGCCCTTCTCGCCCAAGGTGGCGATCAGGCTGCCGGACACGCCCTGCAGCCCGCCCAGGCCAGCCGGCAGGAAATACTCCACCGCATTGCTCACGCGCAGCGTGGGATTGGCAGCCTGCGACTCCGGCGCCGTGCCGAAGGCCTGGCCCAGCGCGCGGGAAGCCGTGAACGAGCGAAAGCCATTGGCGCTGCCGATGCCCAGCGTGGCAAACGGATCGAAGCCGCTCCACACCAGGTGCGTGGGCACCCAGTCCCGCCCCAGCCGCAGCTCGCCCCATTGGCGCGAGGCCAAGCTGACCGTGGAGCGCCGGTCCCAGAACGGGCCGCTGGCACCCATGGCGCCGGTGTCGGCCAGCAGGCTGCCGTCCAGGTAGAAGCCCGCGCTCAGGCCGTCGCCCAGGTCCTCCTGCCCCCGCAATACCAGCTTGCTGGTGGAGTTGGCGCCGCTGGCCTGCGAGGTGACCGTGCCCAGGCCCTGGTTGCGCACCTGCCTGACGCTCACATCGACGGTGCCCGAGATCGATACCGAGGACTGCGCGCCCGCATGCGCGGCGGCCAGCCCCAGCGAGGCGGCCAGGGCCTGGCGTATGAATACCTGCATGTTGTCTCCTTGTGATTTTTTGCTTTGCTTTGCTTTGCTCTTTGCTCTTTGCTCTTTGCTCTTTGTTTTTCTCGGGCGTGTGCCGGGGTCTGCCCGGCTACTCGGGCTTGAAGCCCGCGCCCTTGAGCAGCGCGGCGCTCTGCGCCACATCGGCGGCAATGAAACGCTTGAACTGCTCGGTGCTCTCCGAAACCGTGTCGATGCCCAGGCTCGCGAAGGCGCCGGACCTGGCCAGCTCGGCCACCGCCGCGTTGGAGGCCTGGTTCAGCCGCTGCACCCGGTCGGCAGGCGTGTCCTTGGGCGCCCACAGTCCGTACCAGGACGTGTAGGCAAACCGCGGCAAGCCGCTTTCCTGCATGGTGGGCACCTCGGGCGCCAGCGGGCTGCGCTTGCCGGAGGTGATGGCAATCGGCCGCACCTTGCCGGCCTTGGCCAGCGGCAGCACGGAGACCATGGAGTCGAGCAGCAGGTCCACATGGCCGCCGCCCACATCCACCAGCGCGGGTTGCGTGCCCTTGTAGGGCACGTACTCGAGGCGCATGCGGCCCTGCTGGGCCAGCAGCAGCGTGGCCAGGTGGCTGGGTGCGCCCACGGCGGGAATGGCCGCCGTCCACGTGCTCTTGGCGCCTGCGGCCAGCACCTCGCCCAGCTTGCTGTGGGGCAGCTGCGGGGATATCACCAGCATCAGCGGCGCCTCGCCCACGCGCGCCACGGGGACAAAGTCTGTCTGCGGGTCATAGGGCGGATGGGCCAGCACCTGCTTGGCCAGCACATGCGTGGCGGCCGAGAACAGCAGGGTGTAGCCATCGGGGGCAGCCGCCAGCACCGCGCGGCCGCCCACCACGCCACTGCCGCCCACGCGGTTCTCGACGATGACCGTCGTGCCCAGCTGCTTGCGCAACTGCTCGGCAAACAGGCGCGCGGCGCTGTCCACGCCGCCGCCCGCCACGAACGGGACGATGACCTTGACCATCTTGCCCGGCTCGGGAAAGGCGGCGGGCGCACTGGACGAGGCCATGCTGGCGATGGGCAAGGCAGCCAGCGCACCAAATAAGGCGCCCAGCATCGGCCCCTTCAGCCGTGTCAGAGTTTTCATGCTTTGTCTCCTGTTTCTTTTGAAAATGGGCCGGCCGTTGCGTGGCTCAGCCCGGGTCCTGAATCGGCGCGCGCCGCCTGTGCCTGCGCACCAGCACGCTCAGCGTGTCGTCCAGGGCCTGGGCATCCAGCCCCCGCGTGATGAAGACGATGCGCGTGCGCCGTTCGGCACCCGGCCAGCGGGGCAGCGTCTGCGGCGGGGCGAACAGGTGCTGCACGCCATGGATGACCAGGGGCTGGTCCGGATGCTCCTGCAGGTGCACGATGCCTTTGACGCGCAGCAGGTCATCGCCGCGCATGGCCGTGACCCAGTCCATCCATTCGCCGAACGCCTGCGCGGGCAGGGGCTCGTCGCGCTGCAGCACAAAGGACGAGATGCCGTCGCGGTGCGCGCCTGCCGGCGCTGTCACCGGAGCCATCAAAGGCTGGGCCATGGCCCGGTAGCCGGGTGCCTGGAGCATGCCCGCAGCGGCGTCCTCCTGCCCCGTCGCGCCTTCCGACATCAGCCGCTGCAGCAGCGCCACATGGTGGGCGGGGTCCATGCCTTGCGGCGCCTCGCCGTTGATGGCGTGCACCTGGGCCAGCAGTTGCGCAGCGGGCTGTGCGCCGCCCAGCAAGTCTGTCTTGGTCAGCAGCACCAGGTCAGCCACAGCCAGCTGCCGCACGGCTTCGGGATAGCCTGCCAGCGTGGCGCTGCCCAGCACGGCATCGACCGTGCAGGCCACGCCGGCCAGCGCATAGCGCGCCCGCACGGCGGGCTCGCCCAGGAAGGAGCGCAGTATCGGCCCCGGGTCCGCCAGGCCGCTGGTTTCGATCAGCACGCGGCGCGGCGCGCCCTGTTCGCGCAGGGCCAGGCGCTCCAGCGCCTCCACCAGATCGCCGCGTACGCTGCAGCACAGGCAGCCATTGGCCAGCAGCACCGTGTCCTCGCAGGCCAGGCTGGTCAGGTCCTGGTCGATGCCGACCGCACCGAACTCGTTGACGATGACGGCCGTCCCGTGCAGGTCCGGCAGCGCCAGCAGCCGGTTGAGCAGCGTGGTCTTGCCGCTGCCCAGAAAGCCCGTGAGCACGGTGACCGGAATGCGCTGGCCCGCCGCTTCGGCCAGGGCCAGCAGGCTGGAGAAATGCCCGCTCATGACGCCACCCCGCCCTGTACCCCGCCCTGTGCCCCACCATGCACCTCGGCGAACGAGCGCAGCGTGCGCTCCAGCCGCGCCAGCGCCCACTGCGCCACGGCCTGCGGCACCTCGTCCGAGCCCAGCGCATCGAGCAGGCCGCGCAGCGGCTGCGCGCCCTGCCCGGGTGCGGGCCGGGCACGGAACCAGGCCGCCACCTCGGGCTGCTCGCAGCGCTCGCCTCCGTCCTGCAGGTAGTCCACGATATCCAGTTCGAAGTCCTCCAGCCGCAGGCTGATGCCGCCCGCCCCGCAGGCGCAGGCACCGCCCAGGGCGACATGGCGCAGCGCCAGGGCGCACCACAGGTCCCAGAGCCGCTCGGCCTGCAGGGCGTGGTCGGAGGCCATGGCCGTGCTCACTGCCCGTCCCAGGCTACGGCTGAGGTTGCCGCGGCGGCCGACGGAGACCTGCCGCTGCGCAGCGCCTGCGTGCCCTCGTGGTCCACCTGTCCCTGGCTGTCCAGCGCCACGCGGTAGACCTCGCGGGCCACCTGGGCGCTCACATAGCCTTCGCGCACGTCCTCGGCCACCTTGTCCAGTTCGCGCGCCAGCGGGTCGCCAAAGCCCCCGCCGCCGCCCGACAGCATGCGGTAGGCATCGCCGCGTTCCAGGCGCACGTTGAAGATCTTGGCGTTGGCGTGGTCGGTCTTCCACTCGCCCTTGTGGCGCACGGCCAGGCCGTTGCCCATGGCGTCGCCGCCGCCCTCCAGGCCCCAGGGCTTGCAGTGCACGCGGTCGATGCGCGTGGTGACGGTGAAGGGCGACAGCGCCTGCACCACCATCTCCGCGCCCAGGCCGCCCCGGTACTGGCCCGCGCCGGCCGAGTCCTGGCGGATCTCGTACTTCTCCACCAGCACCGGGTACTTGGCCTCGAGCTGCTCGGTGGGGCTGTTGTGGGTGTCGCCGTCATTGATGCAGACGGTGACGGACACGCCGTCCTCGCGGCTCTTGGCGCCCCAGCCGCCGCCCAGCGGGCCGATGCCGACGATGAACAGCCGCCCGTCCTCGGGCGAGATGCCATGGATGTTGGGAAACACCAGGTCCGCATGGTGGCCCGCGATGGAGCGGTCGGGAATCGCGGGCGCCAGCGCCTTGAAGATGGTGTCGATCACCGTCATGGGGAAGGTCATCCACACGCGCATGGGATAGGGCCTCTCGGCGCTGATCACCGTGCCCATGGGCATGATCACCTTGAGCGGCCGGAAGCTCCCGTCGTTGACCGGGTAGTCGGTCGGCGTGGTGAGGCATTTGTAGGCCACCTGCGCGCAGGCGATGCCCGTGGTGAAGCCCGAGTTGTAGAAGCCGCGCACCTGCTTGGAGACGTCCGACAGGTCCACCGTCATCTCGTCGCCCTGCACCGTGACCTTGACGCGGATGGGAATGCGCTTGCCGATGTCCAGCCCGTCGTCGTCCATGAAGGACTCGGCCTCGTACACACCATCGGGAATCGACAGCGTGTTCTTGCGCGCCACGGCCTCGCTGGAATCCATGATCTGCGCGATGGCGCCGTTGACCGCATCCACGCCATAGCGCTGCAGCAGTTCCACATAGCGGCGCTCGCCCGTGGTGATGGCCGTGATCTGCGCGCGCAGATCGCCCAGGGCCCGCTCGGCCAGGCGCACGTTCATCGCGATGATGTCGATCAGGTCCTGGTTGACCTCGCCCTGGCGCTGGTACTTCATGATGGGGATCTGTATCCCCTCGCTGAAGATGTCCGTGGTGACGTTGCCCAGCGTGCCGCCCACGTCCAGCCAGTGGGCCATGCAGCAGGTGAAGCCTTCGAGACGGCCCTCATGGAACACCGGCATGGTGAACGTGAAGTGGTTCAGGTGGCTGCCGGTGGTGTAGGCATCGTTGGTGACCAGGATGTCGCCGGGCAGGATGTTCTCGTAGCCGAAATGGCGGATCTTGGCCTTGACCGTCTCCGACATGCCGCGGATGAACATGGGCAGGCCCAGGCCGATGGACACCGTGTCGCCCTCGCGCGTGAACAGGCCGACCGTGAAGTCCAGCGCCTCGTAGATGATGAGGTTGTAGGCCGTGCGCGTCAGGTTGGTCTTCATCTCCTCCGTGACGGCGTACAGGCCGTTGCGGATGATCTCGACGGTGACCGGATCGACGGGCCTGGAGTCAGTGGGGTGGTTCATGTGCGGTCGCTCCCGATGTCGATTTGCAGATTGCCCAGTTCGTCCACGCGCAGCCGGTCGCCGGGCTGCACGACGGTGGTGGATGCGTGTTCCTCGATCAGCGCGGGCCCCGCGATCTCGTTGCCCGCCAGCAGGCGCTCGCGCAGATGCACCGGCGTGTCCACCCAGCCGCTGGAGCGGAAATAGACGGGCTTGACCGTGCGCACGGAGGCACGGCTGGGCTCGGCGCTGCCGCGCTCCACGCTGTGCCTGGGCGGCTTCTTCATCGTGCCCAGCACGGTGACGCGCAGGCTCACGAGGTCGGCCGGCTCCTGCGGGGCCGAGGTGCCGTAGCGCACCTTGTGCAGCTCGTCGAACTGGCGCTTGATGGCCGAGCGGTCCCGGCCCTCGAAGAAGGCCATGGGCAGGTCCACGGTCACCGCATGCTCCTGGCCCACGTAGCGCATGTCGGCGGCGCGCTCGATCACGATGCCGTCCGGCGCGATGCCGGACTGCGCCAGCGCGGCGCGGCCCTCGTCCTCCATGCTCTGGTAGGCGGCCTCGATCTCCTCGAAGGACACCTCGCCCAGCTTGCGGAACACCGAGCGCACGTAGTCGTAGCGCAGGTCGGAGAAAAGCATTCCGTAGGCCGAGAAATAGCCGGGCGCATAGGGAATCAGCACCTTGCGGATGCCGATCTCGCGCGCAATGGCCGAGGCGTGCAACGGACCCGCGCCGCCGTAGACGACCATGGTGAAGCTGCCCGCATCCAGGCCGCGCTCGGTGGTCACGGCCTTGACGGCATGCGACATCTGCGTCACCGCGATGCGCAGGATGCCGTCGGCCGCCTCGGTGGGCTCCAGGCCCAGCGGGGTCGCCACGCGCTCGGCCATCTGGCGCTGGCAGGCGTCCATGTCCAGCTGCAGCTCGCCGCCCAGGAAATGCTCCGCGTCCAGCCGGCCCAGCACCAGGTTGGCGTCGGTCACCGTGGGCTCCAGCCCGCCACGGCCATAGGCCACGGGGCCGGGGATGGAGCCGGCGCTCTGCGGGCCCACGCGCAGCGCGTTGCCCGTCTCCACGCGGGCGATGGAGCCGCCGCCCGTGCCCACTTCGTGGATGTCCATCATCGGGATCTGTATCGGCAGGGCCTGCTCGTAGCCGCCGATCAGCGCCGAGCCCGTGGTCAGCGGCCGGCCTTCGCTGATCACGCCGGCCTTGGCCGTGGTGCCGCCCATGTCGAAGGCGATGGCATCGCCCATGCCCAGTTGCGCACAGATGGCCTGGGCGCCGATCACGCCGGCCGCCGGACCCGATTCGAGCATGCGAACGCAGCCCACCTTGGCATGCTCGACCGGGAACAGGCCGCCCGTGGACTGCACGATGTAGAAATCGCCCTCGAAGCCCTTGCCGCCCAGGTGGTTCTCCAGCTGGCCCAGGTACTGCGACACGCGCGGCCCCACATAGGCATTGGCCACGGCGGTGGACACGCGCTCGAACTCGCGGTACTCCTGCGACAGCTCGTGCGAGGCGCAGACGAAGGCGCCCGGCATCTCTTCCTGCAGGATCTGCTTGACGCGCTGCTCGTGCGCCGGATTGCGGTAGGAGTGCAGCAGCAGCACGGCCACGGCCTCCACGCCCTGCCCTGCCAGCTCGCGGGCCAGCTCGCGCACGGCCGCCTCGTCCAGCGGCTTGTGCAGGCTGCCGTCGGCGCGCAGGCGCTCGGACACCTCATGGCGCAGCGAGCGCCGCACCAGCGGCTGGTGCTTGTTGAAGAACAGGTTGTAGGCATCGGGCCGGTTCACGCGGCCGATCTCGTAGATGTCGCGAAAGCCCTCGGTGATCAGCAGCGCGGTGTGGGCGCCATTGCGCTCCAGCAGCGTGTTGATGGCAATGGTGGAGCCGTGCAGGAACAGATGGCCGTCGCGCCAGTCGATGCCCGCGCTGTCTATCGTGGCCTGGATGCCGTTGACCAGCTCGCCATGCGTGGACAGGGCCTTGCCGAACAGCAGCCGGCCGCTGGCCTCGTCGAACGCCGCCATGTCGGTGAAGGTGCCGCCGATATCGACGGCAATGCGCAGCCGGGGCCGCTGCGAAATCGCTTGTTGGTTATCCATGAAATTCTCCGGAGTCAGACGGCAGCGCTATCCGTGCCGATACGGTTGCGCAGCACGCCCAGGCCCGTGATCTCGACCTCGACCACATCGCCATGCTTCATGTACAGAGGCGGCTCGCGGCGGTCGCCCACGCCGCCCGGCGTGCCCGTGGCGATCACGTCGCCGGGCGACAGCGGCGTGAAGCGCGACACATAGGCCACGATGGTGGGGATGTCGAAGATCAGGTCGCCCAGGCTGGCCTGCTGCATCACGCTGCCGTTCAGGCGGGTCTGCAGCGCCAGGCTGCGCACGTCGGCCACCTCGTCGCGCGTGACCAGCCAGGGGCCGAAGGGCGCCGTGCCGGGAAAGTTCTTGCCGGGCGTGAACTGGTGCGTATGGCGCTGCCAGTCACGCACGCTCACATCGTTGAAGCAGGCATAGCCGGCGATGTGGTCGAAGGCATCTTCCTTTGCAATGTGGCGCCCGCCCCGGCCGATGACGAAGGCCAGCTCGCCCTCCCAGTCGAAACGCTCCGAGAAGGCCGGGCGCAGCAGCTCGTCGCCATCGGCGGCCAGGCTGTCGTTGAAGCGCAGGAACAGCGACGGGTGCTCGCTGTCGGCGCGCCGCGTCTCGGCCACATGGGTCTTGTAGTTCAGGCCCACGCAGATGAGCTTGCCGGGGTTGGGGATGACGGGCAGCGCCTGGGTCTGCGCCGCATCGACGGACACGGAGCCGGCCTGCAGGGCCTGCTCCAGCTCGCCCAGCGCCTGTGCGCGCAGCACAGACAGCAGGTCGGGATGGCGGGCGAGAAAGTCGGCGGGCGGCAGCAGGAAGCGCTCGGCCAGAACCTGCCCGTAGCGGGGCTGTCCGGCATGGATGAAGCTGGCGAGTTTCAACGGATTTTCCTTAGGTTCGGTGTCTGGAAAACCTGCCACGGCAAGGCCGCTGGCAAGGCATGACTGCACTGTAGAAATCCCGTTGATATCTGGATAGATAGAATTTCAGGCTTTCAGAATTGCCTCATCAGGCATACCTCAACCGGGTAACCACCATGCACCTGCCCAGCGTCAAGCTCTTCCTCGAGGTCTCCGAAGCCGGCAGCATCAGCAAGGTCGCGGCACGGCGGCACACCGTGCAGTCGCACATCAGCCGGCAGATCAGCGAATTCGAAGCGTCTCTGGGCGGCCCCTTGCTGCGGCGCACGGGCCGGGGCGTCACGCTGACGCCGCTGGGCGCGCGGGCCGCGCTGCGGCTGCGCAGCTGGCTGCAGGAAACCGAGCAATTGCAGGAAACGCTGCGTGCGGACGCAGGCCAGCTATGGGGCGAGGTGCGGCTGGGCATCGTGCCCTCGGCCGCGCACCCGCTGATGACGCATGTGTTCGACTGGCTGCAGCGCGAGCATCCGGGCATACGCCTGAACATCACCGAGGCCCAGGGCACGGAGCTCGACGCGCTGCTGGACAGCGGTGCCGTGGACCTGGCCATCCTCTTTCGCTTCGCGCGCCCGGCCGGCGGCGACGAGCGGCTGCTGAGCACCGCGCACAGCTATCTGGTGTCGCGCCCTGGCGACCCCTTGACCCTGGCGCCCACCACGGAGTTCGCCGCGCTCGACGGCCTGCAACTGGTGCTGCCGCGACGCCCCAGCCATTGGCGCGATGCGCTCGATGAGGCCGCGCACAGCCACGGCTTTCGGCTCGCGGCGGCGGCCGAGGCCGACTCGCTGACCGTGCAAAAGGAACTCGTGGCCCATGCGACCGGCCTCTACTCGGTGATCGGCCCGTACTCCATCGATGCCGAACTGCGCCAGGGCCGGCTGCAGGCCAGCCGCCTGGTCAACCCCGGCCTGGTGCGCCATGTGACGCTGGCCCTGCCCCGGCACGGCAAGCTCACCCAGGCCTGCCGCGTGGTGGGCGATGCCATCGAGGCATTGACGCAGGCCTGGGGGCAGCAGCTGTCGCCGGGGCCGCTGAGCACCTCGGGACTACTCGGCGGTTGAAGGAATCAGATATCGGCCCCATCGGCTCCAGTCGTTGGCCATGCACGCCGTGGCCAGGCCATCGGAACAGAACGGCCGCAACCATGTCAGCGGGCCTGGCCATCACGCACGGCTGCAATGGCCTCGATCTCGATCATGGCCGCCGGGTCGTACAGCGCCTGGATCTGGGCAATCGTGTCGGCCGGATAGGGGGCGCCGAAGAACTCGCGGCGCAGGGCAACCACCTCGTCGAAGTGGCCCATGTCAGTGACGAAGATGGTGACCTTGATCACGTCCTTCAGGCTGGAGCCGCCCGCCTCCAGCGCGCGGCGCAGATTGGCAAACGCCTGCCGGCCCTGGGCCAGGAAGCCGCCCGGCACGATGCGGCCATCGTCTCCGGCGCCGGCCTGGCCGGAGATGAACAGCAGCCCGCCAAAGCGAATGCCTTGCGACAGCAAAAACGGCTCGTAGGGGTCGGGTTGCGTGGTGACACGGTGCAGCATGGTTTCATTTCCTTCATCCATCCCCGGCAGGATCGCGCTTGGGGAATGGGTGGACGATAGGCAAGCCGGATGATTGCGACAAAGGTTCATTTGTCAGGCATAAGATGAGTTTTCCTCACCCTATTCCTCACCCGACCCTTGCGTCCTCCAGCCCTCATGCAACGCAACCAGCTGCCGCTTTCCGCACTGCGCGCCTTCGAGGCCGCCGCCCGCCTGGGCAGCTTCAAGCAGGCCGCCGACGACCTGGCCGTGACCCCCACGGCCATCAGCCACCAGATCCGCGCGCTGGAGGAACAGCTGGGCCTGGCGCTGTTCGATCGCCAGGTACGCAAGGTGGTGCTGACCGAGGCGGGCGCCCAGCTCTATCCGGTGCTGCGCGACGGTTTCGACGCCTTTGCCGCCACGCTGGAGCGCCTGCTGCAAAAGCGCCTGCGCGCCCAGGTCAGCATCTCGGCCACCAATGCGTTCACCGTGAAATGGCTGGTGCCGCGCATGGCCAGCTTCCGCGCGATGCACCCGGAGGTGGACCTGCAACTGCAGGCCTCGGACGATGTGGTGGACCTGCGCTCCCATGCCGTCGATATCGCCGTGCGCTACGGGCGCGGCCCTTATCCGGGCCTGGTGGCCGAGCCCCTGTTCAGCGACCGCTTTGCGCCCGTGGCCAATCCCCGGCTGGGCGTGCTGGGTCCGGCCGACCTGGCCCGCCTGCCGCTGATCCGCTTTGACTGGAAGACTGCGCACGCCAGCAATCCCACCTGGGAGCGCTGGTTTGACGAGGCAGGCCTGGCCTGGAATTCACCGGCGGGGCAACTGCGCTTTTCCGACGAGGGCCATGCCATCCAGGCGGCCATTGCCGGTCATGGCATTGCCCTGGTGAGCCTGGCCCTGGTGGCCGAGGACATTGCGGCCGGCCACCTGCTGCAGCCCTTCGGCCCCTCGATCACCGGCCATACCTACCATCTGGCTGTGGGCGAGCAACGCGAGCCGGGCCCCCATGTGCGCGCCGTCATGGACTGGCTCAGAAGCCAGTCCATGGCCGTGCCATAGCCGTACCGCAGCCGCCCTCAGTAGCCCCGCGCCGCGTCCACCGCCTGCGGCAGCTCGCCGCTGGCACGCCAGCGCCGGATGTTGCCCGCCACGATGGCCGATGCCGTCGCGCGGTCCGTGGGTGCCGAGATGTGGGGCAGCACGGTCACGGCGGGGTGCGCCCACTGCCAGGACGCTTCGGGCAGGGGCTCCTGCTCGAACACGTCCAGCACGGCATGGGCCAGGCGGCCGCCATCCAGGGCGGCGCGCAGCGCGGCATCGTCCACGATGGGGCCGCGCGCAAAGTTGATCAGCGAGGCATGGGCAGGCAGCGCGGCCAGCGCCTGCGCGCCGACGATGCCGCGCGTCTGCGGCGTGAGCGGCAGCAGGCACACGAGGATGTCGGTCTGCGCCAGCATGGCGGGCAGCTCGGCATCACCCGCATGGCATTGCACGCCTTCCATCTGCCTGGGCGTGCGGCTCCAGCCGCGCACCTGGAAGCCGGCCGACAGCAGCCGCTGCGCGGCGGCCTTGCCCAGTGCGCCCAGGCCCAGCAGCGACACGGTCCTGTCCTGCGCGCGCACGCCGTCATGCGCCAGCCATTGGCGCACGGCCTGCTGGCGGGCATAGCGCGGCATGTCGCGGTGCAGGTACAGGGTCCAGGCCAGCACGGCCTCGGCCATGGTGTCGGCCAGTTGCGGGTCCACCAGGCGGACGATGCGCAGGTCGGTATCGCCCAGGTCGGCCACCAGGCGCTCCACGCCGGCCCAGACGCTGTGCACCCATTGCAGGCGCGGCAGCGTGCGCAGGTCAGCGGGCTGGGGGTTGGCGACGATGGCGACCTCGCAGGCCGCGCGCTGGTCGGCATCCAGCGTATCGAGCGCCACCACGCGCTCCTCGGGCAGGGCCGCCTGCAGGGCCTGCAGCCAGGCCTGGGCGGCCGGATAGCCGGGTGCGCAGACGAAAGGAAGCGGGGGGAGCGAGGCGCGAGGAGACAGCGAGCCGCTCATTTGGCGAAGACCTTGTCCAGATCGGCGAAGCCCTTGACCTCGATGGGATTGCCGCTGGGGTCGCGGAAGAACATGGTGGCCTGCTCGCCGGGCTCGCCCTCGAAGCGGATACCGGGCTGCAGCACGAAGTCCACCACGCCGCCCGACAGCCGCGCGGCCAGGGCCTTCCAGTCGTCCATGGCCATCACCAGGCCCAGGTGGGGCATGGGCACCATGTGGTCGCCCACGCGGCCGGTGTTCGTGACCGGGAAGGGCTCGCCCAGATGCAGCGAGATCTGGTGACCGAAGAAGTCGAAGTCCACCCAGGTCTCGGTGCTGCGGCCTTCCTGGCAGCCGAGCAGCGTGCCGTAGAAGGCGCGCGCTTCGTCCAGATCGCGGACATGGTAGGCAAGGTGGAAACTGGTGCGCATGGCTGATCCTTTGGTTGTGCTTGTGGTGCAGGCAGGTTCGCAGGCCGTGGCCTGCCGTGGGTGGCGCGAGCCTAGCAGAGGCTTTTCAAAAGTGATAGCGTTGATTTCTTTGCAATCCCCAAGGAAATCTTTTGGAGACCCGCTATCTCAAGAGCCTGATCGCCGTGGTGGACAGCGGCTCCATCGCCGATGCGGCGCGCGCCGAGCACCTGACCGCCGCCGCCGTGGGCCAGCGCGTGCAGGCGCTGGAGCGCGAGCTGGGCTTTGCCCTGCTTTCGCGCAGCGGCCATGCGGCCCGCCCCACCCAGGCCTGCGTGGCCCTGCTGCCGCGCGCGCGGCGCCTAGTGCGCGAGGCCGCGCTGCTGGGCAGCGATGCCAGCGCCGATGGCCTGGCCGGCACGCTGCGCATCGGCGCCATCTCGACCGCGCTCACCGGCATGCTGCCGGCCGCGCTGCGCAAGCTCACGCAGGCGGCGCCACAGTGCCGGCCCGTCATCGTGCCGGGCACCTCGCGCGCGCTGTTCCAGATGCTTCAGTCCGGCGAGCTCGATGCCGCCGTCATCGTGGCGCCCCCTTTTGAACTGCCCAAGGCGCTGCGCAGCGTGCAGCTGCGCCGCGAGCCGCTGGTGCTGCTGGCACCGCCCCAGGCGCGCGGCCGGCCTGCCGCGCTGCTGCGCAGCCTGCCCTACATACGCTACGACCCCGATGCCTGGGGTGGCCGCCATGCGGCCGACTGGCTGGCCGACCAGGGGCTGGAGCCTGCGGTGCTGTGCGACCTGGACGCGCTGGAGGCCATTGCCATGCTGGCCGCCGACGGCATGGGCGTGGGCCTGGTGCCGCACTGGACGGGCCTGGAGCGCTTCATGGGCGACTGCCGCATGCTGCCCATTGCGGGCGCCGCCTATGAGCGCGCCATCTGGCTGGTGACCAGCGCCGATCCCGACCTGCCGCGCATGGCCGAGCTGCTGGAGGGTGCACTCGCTTAGGTTGCGGCCTTCGTTCTCAATCCGCCTGCACGTATCCCGTGACGCGGATCATCTCGCGGTACTTGGCGATCTCGCGCGCATAGGCGGCCGCCGCATCGTCCAGGCCCATGGGCTTGGCAACGTCACGGCCGTCGGCCTCCAGTTTGGCGATGACCTGCGGGTCCAGCAGGGCCTGGCCGATGGCCTGGTTCAGGCGCTGCTTGACGTCCTGCGGCGTGCCGCGCTTGACGAAGTAGCCCGCCAGGCTGGCGTACTCGAAATCGCGCAGCGCCGGCACTTCGGTGATGCTGGGCACGGCCGACAGCACCGCAGGCCGGTTGCGCGACAGCACGGCCAGCGCCCGGAAGCGGCCGGTGCGGATCATCTCCAGCATGGACGCCTGGAACGGCATGATGCTGAAGTCGATCTGGCCGCCGGCCAGGTCCTGGATCACGGGCGCCGTGCCCGCATAGGGCGCGTGGGTGAACGGCACCTTCACCACCTTGCCCATGTACTCGGTGATCAGGTGGTAGAGCGAGCCCACGCCCACCGAGCCGTAGGTCAGCGAATTGCTTTCGTTGCGCGAGCGCGCCAGCGCCAGGAACTCTTCCATGTTCCGGGCCGGCAGGCCCGAGCGCACCAGCAGCACCAGGTGGGTGACGGTGATGTACTGCAGGTTCTCGAACGCATCGGGCTGGTAGCGCACGGCCTTGTTGGTGAGCGGCGGCAGGATGAGTTCGTTTTGCGTGCCCTGGAAGAACATGCTGCCGTCGGCCCTGGCGCCCAGCACTTTGGATGCGGCAATCGTCCCCGTGGCGCCGCCCAGGTTTTCCACGATCACCTTGGCCGCCAGTCCCTCGCCTATGGGCTTGCTCAGAATGCGGGCGCTGACGTCGCTGGGCCCGCCTGCCGGGTAGGGCACCATCAGGCTGACAGGGCCGGGCGCCGAGGCCGCGGCAGGCTGCAGCAGCAGGGGCGCCAGCGGCAGGCCGGCGGCGATTTTCAGGAGCGAGCGGCGTGTGGGCAAGGCAAGTGGATTCATGAAAGTGCACCAGGCAGTGGCTTGAGGGGGAAGGCGGGAATCAGGCGCGCCCTACCACCGGGCGTGGGGCAGGCGCGCAATGGTGTGGAGCACCGCCAGGCCGCGCGGGACGATGGTGTCCACTTCGCAGTACTCGCCGGTGGTGTGGAACTTGCCGCCCACGGGGCCGGTGCCGCACAGCGTGATGGCGCCCAGGCTGGAGGTCACGCCCGAGTCCGCGCAGCCGCCGCTGAACTCGCCCTCGGCCTTGTGGCCCAGCGCGCCCAGCTCGGTCTGGTACAGCTCGAACAATTGCTGCGACTGCGGCGTGGGAACGAAGGGGCGGAACTCGCCGGTGATGTTCAGCGTGGAGCGCGTGCCCTGGATGAAGGACTTGTCGCAGATGCAGCGTATGCGGCCCACCAGGGACTCGCGCTGGTCCAGGTCGAAGATGCGCAGGTCGATGGCCGCCTTGGCCGACGGCGCCGACGTGTTCACCGACAGGCCGCCCGACACCAGGCCCACGTTGACCGTGACGCCCTTGTCCAGGTCGGTGAGCGCGTCCAGCGCCACCACCTTGTGCGCCAGCTCCGAGATGGCGCTGATGCCCTCGGCGAAGTTGGCGCCCGAATGGGCCGCCTTGCCCTCGATCTCCACGCCGAAGAACACGCCGCCCTTGCGGCCCGTGACCACGTTGCCCGAAGGCCGGCCCGGCTCCGCATTGAAGACAAAGCCCGCCTTGCGCGCAAAGGGCTCGATGACGGACTTGCTCAGGGGCGAGCCGATTTCCTCGTCGCAGGTGAACAGGCCCGTGACCTCGGGCGCAGGCTCCGCGCTGTGGGCCAGCGCAGCCAGCAGGAAGGCGTTCATGACGATGCCCGATTTCATGTCGGCCACGCCCGGGCCGTAGGCCCTGCCGCCTTCGATGCGGAACGGCCTGCGCGCGGCCTCGCCTTCAGGGAAGACCGTGTCGCAGTGCCCCATCAGCAGCACGGGCCTGCCCACGGTGCTGCCCGCGTTCACGGTGACCGAGATCGCCGCCTCCACGCCATCGACGAAATGCGGGCTGACCTGCAGCCCCTGGCTCAGGAAGAAGGCCTCCAGGCGCCGGAACACGCGCGCCACGCCAGGCTTGTCGAAACTGCCCGAGTCGATGTTGACGATGTCGGCCAGCAGCGAAAGCATGTTCTCCCGCTGGCCTTTGATCCACTCCGACGCGCCGACCGCCCGGTCCGCACTGACAATGGCTTGCTGTGGCATCCGCTGCCTCCGTATTTTTCAATACTTGGTATTGTTATTTAATACTTCAGATTCACAATCAGGTAAAACGATGATCGAAAACGCGTTGTATGTGGGCTCCGTGGGCAAGGCGTTCCGCGTGCTGGACTGCTTCAAGGGCGCGGCGGGCGACCTGAGCCTCACGGAAATCATGGAGCGCAGCGGCCTGGACAAGAGCGCCGCCCAGCGCTACGCCTACACCCTCAGCGCCGAGGGCTACCTGCAGCAAAACAGCCAGACCCGCCGCTACCGGCTGGGCCCGGGCGTGCTGGACCTGACCTTCCACTTCCTGCGCACGCATGCGCTGGCGGAGGCGCTCAACCCCCTGCTGCTGCAGCTGTCCAAGGACACGGAGCAGAAGATCAGCCTGTCGCTGCGCGACGGCGACTGGCTGGTGCATGTGCTGCGCCATCAGACCAGTACCGAGCACTACCACGCCTCGCTCGTGGGCCGGCGCGTGCCCCTGCAATGCACGGCAGGCGGGCGCGCCGTGATGGCCCGGCTGGACGAGGCGCAGGTGGAGCAGCTGCTGGCCCCCGGCCGCCTGGTGGCCAGCACGCCCCGGACGCTGACCACCGCCAAGGCCGTCCAGGCGGAACTGAAGAAGGTGCGCGAGCGCGGCTACGCCATGGTGGTGGATGAATTCATCATGGGCGAGGTCGCGCTGGCCGCCGCCGTGGTCGATGCCGACGGCGTGCCGCTGGGCGCCCTGCACCTGAGCGGATCGTCAAGCCAGTGGAGCGGCGCCGACTACGCGAAGAAGTTCTCGCCTCTGCTGCTCAACGCCATCGCCCAGTACGAGCGGCGCAACGCGTAGCGCCTGCCGTCCAGCGCGGATCCCGCTATACTGCGTCCCTTCTTTCTTGAACGAGCTGCTGCAGGAAAGACGTTTTCCGGGCCTTTGCCGCCCGGGTGTCTTTCATCGTCCGTACACCCATCGGACGCGGCGAGCGCCAACCAGGCCTCGCGGATCTGCAGCCATGAGCACTCCTCAACGACTCCAGCGTGCCTTTGCACGCACGGGCATCTCTCTCGACTATCGCGACGGCATCTACCACGTGCGCGATGGCCAGGCCGAGGCCCACATTCTTCTTCCCGACAGTCTTCCCCTGGAGGACAAGGCCGTGCGCCAGTTGCTGGCCTTTGCGGCCGTGCGCCGGCATGACGGCCAGGGCAGCCACGGCGCCGTCTGCCGCGCCTGCGCCACGCCCGACTTCCATCCGGGCACGGTGGCGCCCGTGGGCAGCGTGGTGGCCACGCCATCGGACTTCGTCATTCCGGCCGCCATCGGCACGGACATCAACTGCAGCGTGCGCCTGCTGACCACGGGCGCCCGGCTGGACCAGTTGGCACCGCACAAGGGCCGGCTGGTGGACTTGCTGACCGCCAGCCTGCTGGGCAGCGGGCGCGACGTGCCCGTGACCACGGCCGCCTTCCGCGCGCTGTTCGACCACGGGTCGGCCGCCTTTGTGGACCGGCTGAACGGCCAGGGCCTGTGGGGCCATGTCGACAGGGATCGCCTGCACCGCGAGCTGGCCGCCTGCATCGGCCTGGACAGCTTCGCTGGCAGCGCCCGCCACGCGCCCCATGCCTATCTGCAGGAGCGCCATGCCGTGTTCCGCGACCCGTGCCTGGGCACGGTGGGATCGGGCAACCATTTCGTGGAACTGCAGGTGGTCGACGAGGTGCTGGACCGCCACGCGGCCTACCGGGCCGGCCTGCGCGCGGGCGACGTGGTGGTGATGATCCACAGCGGCTCGCGCGACCTGGGCTTTTACGTGGGCCAGGCCTGGATGGACCGCGCCCGGGCCGAGTGGCCGCAAGGCGTGAAGCACCCGGCCAGCGGCCTGTACGGCCTGTCGGGTCCGCTGGCCGGCGAGTACCTGCAGGCCATGGGCGTGGCGGCGCGCTATGCCTGGGCCAACCGCGTGGTGCTGGCCGAGCTGGTGCGCAAGGACCTGGAGCAGATCGTGGGCGCAGCGGATTCGCGCCTGGTGGTCGATGTGCCGCACAACGTGGTCCTGCAGCAAGGCGGCATGAACATCCACCGCAAGGGCGCCACGCCGGCCAACGAGGGCGACTTCGCGCTGATCCCGGGGTCCATGGGCGATGCATCCTACCTGGTCACGGGCCTGGGCGCGGCCGACTGGCTCTGGTCCTGCAGCCATGGCGCGGGGCGGCGCATGCGCCGCCAGGCCGTGCGCGCGCTGCGCCCCGAGGCACGTGCAGGCCATGCGGCCGAGCAGGGCTGGCAATGCGTGACGCTGCGCGAGGAGCGCCGCATCGAGGAGGCGCCCGAAGCCTACAAGCCCATCGGCCCGGTCATCGAGTCGCAGGAGGCGGCCGGCCTGATCCACGCCGCCGTGAAGCTCAGGCCCTGGATCACCTTCAAGGCCTGAGCACCGGCAGGCGCCTCACTGCAGCCGCAAGCCGTCCGCCGCACGGTCCTGGGCCAGCTTGCGGTACAGCGTCTGGCGGCTGATGCCCAGCATGCGCGCGGCCTGGGTGACATTGCCCCGGCAGTTCTCCAGCGCCTGCCGCACGGCCGAGCGCGAGAGTTCATCCAGGCTCTGCGGCGCAGCGTCGAGCCGGGGGCCGCTGCGGGCGGTCTGCGCCAGCTCGGCCTGGAAGTCGTCGGGCAGGTGCTGCCATTGCAGGCAGTCCTCATGGGGGTCGAGCATGGCGCAGGCCGTTCTCAGCACGCTGGCGCACTGGCGCAGATTGCCGGGCCAGCCATGGCCGGCCAGCTGCGCCAGCAGGGCCGGTGCCATGCGCAGCGGGCGCGCGGGTTCGATGTCGGCCAGCATGCGCGCGGCCAGTGCCTCGAAGTCGCTGCGCTCGCGCAGCGGAGGCAGCTCCACGGCCAGGCCGTTGATGCGGTAGTACAGGTCGGCACGAAAGCGCCCCTGGTCGGCATCCTCGCGCAGCCTGCGGTTGGAGGCGCTGACCAGCGCGAAATCGACCGCAACGGGCGTGCCACCGCCCAGCGGCACCACCTGCCGCTCCTGCAGCACGCGCAGCAGCCGGGTCTGTAGCGACAGCGGCATGTCGCCGATCTCGTCCAGGAACAGGGTGCCGCCGTGCGCCTGGCGCAGCAGGCCCGCCTGTCCTTCGCGCCGCCCGCCCGTGAAGGCGCCCTGGCGGTAGCCGAACAGCTCGGCCTCGATCAGCGACTCGGGCATGGCCGCGCAGTTGATGGCCACGAAGGGGCCGTCGCGGCGCGGCCCGCTGTCGTGGGCCGCGCGCGCAAACCATTCCTTGCCCACGCCGGACTCGCCCTGGATGAGCAGCGCAATCGGCTTGCCCAGCACGCGCCGGGCCTTGTCGGCCGCCGCACGCCAGCGCGCATCGCCCGTGTCCAGCCGCGCCAGCGCATCGCGGGGGGCCTGCCGTGTTTCCCCCGCTTGCCGCGCTCCCAGCGCCTCCTGCACTGTCTGCGCCGCCGCCCCCGCCATGATGGTGCGCCGGTCCGGCACCAGCTGGCCGAACAGCGCCGTGCCGTCATGGCGCCGCAGCGGCTGGGCCGCATCGGGCTGGCGGTGCTGGCGTGACAGCAGCTCCTGCAGGCTGGCGTCCAGCACCTGGTCCAGCGCCACGCTGCCCAGCTGCGCGTGCGACAGGCGCAGCAAGGCCAGAGCGGCGCGGTTGGCACCCACCACCCAGCCGTCGCCCGAGATCAGCGCAATGCCTTCGCCCACCGTGCCAATGCCTTCGGGCCGCGCGTGCAGGTGCAGGCGGATGTGGCGCTGGCCGTCGCAGGCCATGAGGCGGTTTTCGATCATGCGGGCCGCCGTGCCGACCAGGCCCAGCGTGTGCGGGCTGCCCCGGCCATGTTCGCTGGAGATGTCCAGGATGCCCAGCAGTTGGCCCGTGCCCGACAGGATGGGCGCGGCCGCGCAGGTGAGAAAGCCGTTGCGCTCCAGGAAATGCTCGCCGCCCTGGATTTCGATGGAGTCCATCTCGGCCAGTGCCGTGCCGATGGCATTGGTGCCGCGCTGCGCCTCATGCCAGGACGCGCCGCTGGCCAGGGCCACGCGCTCGGCCTTGCCCAGAAAGAAAGGGTCGCCGCAGGTATCCACCAGGGTGCCGCAGGGGCCGGCCAGCACCACCACGCTCTGGCTGCCGCGCACCTGCTCGGACAGGTATTCCATGACGGGCCGTGAATGCGCCAGCAGCGCATGGTGGCGGCTGCGCAGCACGCCCAGCGCATGCTGCTCCAGATTGTCGGCGGCGCCCAGCCGTCCTGTGGGACGCAGTCCCTGCTCGATGCAGCGCTGCCACGAGCGCGCCAGGCGCTCGTCCACCAGGCCGCTGGGGCAGCGGCCCGACTCCATCAGGCTGTGACGGGCCTGGCGCAAGGCCACAAGGGAGGCTCTCGATTGCATGCTGTCTCCTGCTCGGGCGTCATTGCGCCGCGTTGCGGGCCAGTATGCGGGGCCGGCGGGCACCGGGCAAGCCAAGTGGCGGGTCAGGCGCCCGACTGTTCCATTTCTGGACAGTTGTCCTGTTGCGCAACGTCACGGCACAGGGCGAACGCGCACGGGAATACCCGAAGCAGCTCCGTCCCGCGTGCCTTTGCGGGCACCTGCCCTGCGGCCTGCAGGCTGGCACGGCTTTTGAATCATGTCTGCCGTCCGGCCATGGCCGGATATCCCGATCCACACCCGATCACAACAGACCCATAAGCATCCTCAGGAGACAAGCAGCATGACCGTCTACGCAGCACCCGGCGCCGCTGGCGCCAAGATCGCCTACAAGGCCCGCTACGACAACTTCATCGGCGGCAGGTTCGTACCTCCGGTCAAGGAGCAGTACTTCGACGTGGTCACCCCCATCAGCGGCAAGGTCTACACCCGCGCCGCGCGCTCCACGGCCGAAGACATCGAACTGGCGCTGGACGCCGCCCATGCCGCCAGCGACGCCTGGGGCCGCACCAGCGCGGCCGAGCGTGCGAACGTCCTGCTGAAGATCGCCGACCGCATCGAGGCCAACCTGGAGCTGCTCGCCTATGCCGAGACCGTGGACAACGGCAAGGCCATCCGCGAGACGCTGAATGCCGACATCCCGCTGACCGTGGACCATTTCCGCTATTTCGCGGGCTGCGTGCGCGCCCAGGAAGGCGCGCTCAGCCATATCGACGAGACCACGGTGGCCTATCACATCCAGGAGCCGCTGGGCGTGGTGGGCCAGATCATTCCCTGGAACTTCCCCATCCTCATGGCGGCCTGGAAGCTGGCGCCCGCGCTGGGCGCAGGCAACTGCGTGGTGCTCAAGCCGGCCGAGTCCACGCCCATCAGCATCCTGATCCTGGCCGAGCTCATTGCCGACCTGCTGCCACCCGGCGTGCTCAACATCGTCAACGGCTTCGGCCGCGAGGCCGGCATGCCGCTGGCCACCAGCAAGCGCATCGCCAAGATCGCCTTCACGGGCTCCACCTCCACGGGCCGCGTGATCGCCCAGGCCGCCGCCAACAACCTGATCCCGGCCACGCTGGAGCTGGGCGGCAAGTCGCCCAACATCTTCTTCGCCGATGTGATGGACAAGGACGATGCCTTCCTCGACAAGGCCGTCGAAGGGCTGGTGCTGTTCGCCTTCAACCAGGGCGAGGTCTGCACCTGCCCCAGCCGCGCGCTGATCCACGAAAGCATCTACGACCGCTTCATGGAGCGCGTGCTCCAGCGCGTGGCCGCCATCCGGCATGCCAACCCGCTGGACACCGACAGCATGATGGGCGCGCAGGCGTCCAAGGAGCAGCTCACCAAGATCCTGTCGTACCTGGACCTGGGCAAGCAGGAGGGCGCCGAGGTGCTGGCCGGCGGCGGCCAGGCCCATCTGGGCGGCGACCTGGAAGGCGGCTACTACGTGCAGCCCACGCTGTTCAAGGGCCACAACAAGATGCGCATCTTCCAGGAGGAAATCTTCGGCCCCGTGCTGGCCGTGACCACCTTCAAGGACGAGGCCGAGGCCCTGGCCATTGCCAACGACACGCTCTACGGCCTGGGCGCGGGCGTGTGGAGCCGCAACGGCAACGTGGCCTACCGCATGGGCCGCGCCATCAAGGCCGGGCGCGTGTGGACCAATTGCTACCACGCCTACCCGGCGCACGCGGCCTTTGGCGGCTACAAGGAATCGGGCATCGGCCGCGAAACCCACAAGATGATGCTGGACCACTACCAGCAGACCAAGAACCTGCTGGTCAGCTACAGCGAGAACAAGCTGGGCTTCTTCTGAAGTTCTTCCCAGGTGAATGCGGCCGGCGGCGCACAGCGCGGCCGGCCGCCCAGGAAAGGACCAACCCATGGTTGACAAAGTGATTGCCACCGACGCCGCGCTGGCGCTGATCGCCGACCTGCAGGCCCAGCACGGGCCGGTGTTCTTCCACCAGTCCGGCGGCTGCTGCGACAACAGCGCCGCCAACTGCTACCTGCCCGGCGAGCTGACGATAGGCGCCCAGGACGTGCTGCTGGGCCAGGTGGGCGGCGCGCCCTTCTATATCGGCAAGTCGCAGTATGAATACTGGAAGCACACCCAGCTCATCCTCGACGTGATCGAGGGCCAGGGCGGCACCTTCTCGCTGGAGGGCAGCACGGGCAAGGCCTTCCACACACGCTCCAGGCTGTTCACGGACGAGGAATACGCCGAGATCCTGGCCAGCGAGGGCAACGGCCCCTGACAGGGGCCGCGCGGCGGGCTACTTTCCGGTCAGCCGCTTGACCGCGGCCTCGGTCTGGCGCACATGCTCGTCCGGGTCCGAGCCCATGTGCACGAAGCGGACCTTGCCGTCCTGGCCGATCACGTAGGAGATGCGGTCGGCGCGCTGGGGGTTGGCGGCGGCCGAGGCGTCGTAGGCGCGGATGGTCTGCGCCTGCGGGTCCGATGCCACGGCGAACTGGTCACGGCAGGCCTCGGTGGAAAAGCGCTTGAGCGTATCGATGTCGTCATGCGACATGCCCACCACCGTGGCGCCCATGGCCGCGAAACGCGGCGTGGCCTCGGCAAAGGCGTGGGCTTCCATGGTGCAGCCCTGGGTGAAGGCCTTGGGGAAGAAATACAGCACCACCGGCCCCTTCCTGAGGGTGGCGGCCATGTCGAAATCGAAGGCCTTGCCCGCCACCGCAGCCGGCGTGGTGAAGCGCGGCGCGGTGTCGCCCACCTTGAGCGCTGCCTGGGCCAGCGGCGACAGCAGCAGCGCCGCCAGCACGGGTGCGGCGGCGCGCGCGCAGCGGCGGCCCCAAGAGGTGCGATGGTGGGTGGAATCGCCGCAGCGGATATCGGACATGCATGGCCTCCTGAGCCTGGAACGGGATGCGCCATTGTGGCCAATCGGCCCGGGCCGCTGGCGCATTTGCCGTGGATCAGCGCGGGGATTCGCCGGGCCTGATCCTGAACCAGATCGAGTACATGGCGGGCAGGAAGACCAGCGTCAGCACCGTGCCGGCCAGCGTGCCGCCGATCAGCGTATAGGCCAGCGTTCCCCAGAACACCGATTGGGTCAGCGGGATGAAGGCCAGGATCGCCGCCAGCGCGGTCAGGATCACGGGCCGGGCGCGCTGGACGGTGGCCTCCACCACCGCCTGGAACGGCGCAAGCCCCTCCTGCTCGTTGTGCTGGATCTGCCCGATCAGGATCAGCGTGTTGCGCATCAGGATGCCCGACAGCGCGATCAGCCCCACCAGTGCATTGATGCCGAAGGGCTGCTGAAAGACGATCAGCGTCGGCACCACGCCGATCAATCCCAGGGGGCTGGTCAGGAACACCATGACCATGGCCGATATCGACCGCACCTGCAAGATGATGATGATCAGCGTGATGGCGATCATGATCGGGAACAGGGGCAGCATGGCCGTCATGGCCTTGCCGGATTCCTCGATGGAGCCGGCCTCGTCGATGCGGTAGCCCGCAGGCAACGCCTTCCTGATGGGCTCCAGCTGCCGGGTGAGGGCCGCCGAGACATCGGGCGGCTGCAGGCTGTCATCGATATCACCGCGGACCGTGATGGTGGGCATGCGGTCGCGGCGGCGCATGACGGGCTCCTCCATCTGCACGGTGACCTCGCCCAGCTGCGACAGCGGTATGCGCTGGCCAGTGGCGTTGGTGAGCGTGAAGTCGCCGACCCTGGCCACATCGTGGCGGGTGCCGCCCGCAGAACGCGCCATCACCTGCACGGTGCGGATGTCCTCGCGCACGGAGGTCACGGGCACGCCGCTGAGCAGGAACTGCAGCTGCTGCGCGACCGCCGCAGAGGTCAGGCCCATGGCCTGCAGCCGGTCCTGGTCCAGGGTGAAGCGCATGACAGGGGTGCGCACGCCCCAGTCGGAGTTCACGGTCCGCATCATCGGGCTGTCGTGCAGCACCTGGTGCACCTGGCCGGCAATGTCGCGCAGCCGCTGCGGGTCGGGGCCGGAGACGCGATACGCCACGGGGAACGGGGAGTACGGCCCGAACACGATCTGCGATGCGCGCACCTGCGCCTGCGGGGCCAGTCCCTGGGCGATGGCCTCGCGCAGCCTGAGCTTGAGCGCGTCGCGCTGCGCCTGGTTGGCGGTGCGCACGACGATCTTGGCGAACGACGGGTCGGGCAGCTCAGGGGAGATGGCCAGAAAAAAGCGCGGTGCGCCCTGGCCGATATAGGCGGTCACGATCTCCGATTCGGGCTGCTGCAGCAGCCAGGCTTCCACCGTGCGGGTGGTCTCGCTCGTCTGGCCGATGGAGGTGCCGTAGGGCATCTGCACCTCGACCATCACCTCGGGCCGGTCGGAGATGGGGAAGAACTGCTTCTTCACGATGGACATGCCCAGCACGGAAGCCACCATGAGCCCGCCCACGACTGCGGCCACCATGCCCTTGCGGGCGATCACCTTGCCCAGCACGCGCCGCAGGCGCTCGTAGCGGGGCGTGCCATACATTGCCGCATGTCCGCCTTCGACCTTCTTGAGAGGGGGCAGCATCTTCACGCCCAGATAGGGCGTGAACACCACGGCCACCACCCAGGACACGATGAGCGCGATGCCGACGATCCAGAACATGTTGCTGGTGTACTCGCCCGCCGTGGAGCGTGCGAATCCGTTGGGCATGAAGCCCACCGCCGTCACCAGCGTTCCGGACAGCATGGGCGCCGCGGTATGGCTCCAGGCGTAGGCGGACGCGGCCACGCGGTCGTAGCCCTCTTCCATCTTCACCACCATCATCTCGATGGCGATGATGGCGTCGTCCACCAGCAGGCCCAGCGCAAGGATCAGCGAGCCGAGCGTGATGCGGTCGAAATTCTTTCCCGTGGCAGCCATGATGATGAACACGGCCGCCAGCGTCAGCGGCACGGCCGCAGCCACCACCACGCCAACGCGCCAGCCCATGCTGGCGAAGCACACCACCAGCACGACCAGCAGCGCGGCCAGGAACTTGAGCATGAACTCATCGACGGAGGCGCTGATGTTCACGGCCTGGTCCGTCACCTTGGTCAGGCCCATGCCCAGCGGCATGTCTGCGTTGATGGCGCCCATCTCCCTGTCCAGCGCCTTGCCCAGGTCCAGCCCGTTCCAGCCGTCGCGCATGACGACGCCCAGCAGCAAGGCCGGCTCCGCACCGTTGCGGATGATGAAGGTCGAGGGGTCTTCGTAGCCGCGCTGGACGGTGGCGATGTCGGACAGCTTGACCGTGCGGCCCTGGGCCACGATGGGCGTGTCGCGGATCTTCTGCAGCGCGTCGAACGCCCCGTCGATGCGGATGAACACCTGCGGACCCTGGGTCTCCACCGACCCGGCAGGCGTGAGGACGTTCTGGTTGTTCAATGCCGCGAAGACGTCCTGCGGACTGATGCCCAGCGTGGCCAGGCGCTCGTGCGAGAACTCCACGTAGATCCGCTCGGATTGCTCGCCGACGATGTTGACCTTCTTGACGCCCGGCACATGCAAAAGACGCTGGCGCAAGGCTTCGGCATCGCGCACCAGCGCCCGGGGCTCCTCGCCGCGCGCCTTGAGGGCGTAGATCGCAAAGGTCACGTCGGCGTACTCGTCGTTCACCATCGGGCCGATCACGCCCGCCGGCAGGTTGCGGGCCTCGTCACCGAGCTTCTTGCGGGCCTGGTAGAACTCCTCCTGCACCTCGCCGGGGGGTGTGGAGTCAAGCAGGGTCAGCGTGGTGAAGGCCAGCCCCGGTCTGACGAAGGTTTCGGTGCGGTCATACCAGCGCAGCTCCTGCAGGCGCTTTTCCAGCTTCTCTGCCACCTGGTCCTGCATTTCCTGCGGGGTGGCGCCAGGCCAGGCCGTGATGATGGTCATGACCTTGACGGTGAAGGCCGGATCTTCCGCCCGGCCCAGCTTCAGGAAGGCAAAGACACCCGTCAGCGAAATCAGCAGGATCAGGAACAGCGTGATGGAGCGCTCACGGACGGCAAGCGCCGACAGGTTGAAACGGCCTTCACTCACGGGACGCTCCCTTGGACACGGAGGACGCCGTGGACGTTGTTGCCGTTGTTGCCGTTGAAGGCGCCGGCGCCTCGCTGTCCAGCCGCACCTGCGCACCCTCGCTCAGCAAATGCGCGCCGAGCGCGACGATCCGGTCCCCCTGGTCGAGCGCACCCGCCACCTGGGCATTGCCGTCCTGCACCTGAACCACGGTGACGGGCTGGCGCCTGACCTGATCGCCCTGCACCACCCAGACAGCGGCGCCCTTGCCCTCATCGAGGATGGCGCCGATGGGGACCTGCAGGGTTGACTTGCCGGCCGTCGATGTCGATGTCGACGTCGATGTCCCGCCAATCCTGAGCGTGACCGTGCTGCCCAGCGGAGCGCTGGCCGCCGCGCCGGCGTCCAGCACATAGCGGGCCTCAAAGGTGCGGGTGGCCCGGTCGGCCACATCGGACAGCTGGCGCAGTCTGGCGGGGATGACCATCTCCTCCCTGCCGAACAGGCGGGCCTGGGCCGCCGAGCCCAGCGCGGGGCGCAGTGTCTCGGGCAACTGGACGACTGCTTCGCGCCTGCCGGCATGGGCGAGGCGCACGACCACCTGGCCGGCACTGACGACCTGGCCAGGCTCGGCAAGTGTTTCCATCACGATGCCATCGGCATCGGCCAGCAGTTCGGCGTAGCGGCTGGCGTTCAGCGCTGCGGCGGCCTGCGCTTCGGCCGCCCTGAGCTGGGCGCGGGCGGCATCCGCGGCCGCCTTGATCTGTTCATGGGCCAAGGCCGAAACGGCACCCGTTCCCTGCAGGTCCCGGTAGCGCTGCTCCTCGTCGCTGGCCTGCTGAGCCCGTGCCCTGGCGGCTGCGACGGCCTCCTGCTGGGCATGGGCGGCCAGCTTCAGGTCCACCGGGTCGAGGCGCAGCAATGCCTGGCCGCGCCTGACCGTCTGGCCTGTATCCACCAGGCGCTCGAGCACCTTGCCGGCCACGCGAAATCCAAGATCGCCCTGCACCCTGGCCGCGATGGTGCCGGTGAAGACGCGCTCGGAAGCATTGCCTGGCGCTACCAGGACGGTGCGAACGAGGGGTGGCTGGGTGCGCGGATCCGGCGGCGGGCTTTTGCCGCAGGCTGCGAGTGCAAGTGACAGTGCGCCGACAGCGGCGATGGACAGATGGCGGTGCCGAAGCATGAGGGGGTCCCGATCAATGAGCAGGACCCGATTCTGTGATTAGTGACCATTTATGTCAATGGTCACGACTGCAGGATTTAGGGCGACAGGCTTCTCAGCACCAATCCGGCCAGTTGTGCGGGCGCCTCGTCCGCATGGTCGAGGCTGTGCTGCAGCATCACCGGGTTCAGATAGGGGAGCATGACCAGGAAGATGGCGCGCCCGGTTTCATCCAGCGGCGTCTTGCGCTCGAAGTCGCCCCGCTGGCGCCCGGCGTCGAGCACCTGCAGCAGCAGCTGATGCATGCGTTCCTCATAGGCCTGCGCTGCCTGCCAGCGCTCGGCCGACGCCGAAATGGCGATCTCGTACAGCTTGCGGTCCTCGGAGAAAAGCCGCAGCGTGGCAGCGACGATCGCCTTGAACAGGCGCCGCAGCTGCTCGGGAGGCGCATCCGTGCTGGCGACGGCCTGGCGGATCTCCGCCTCCATCTCCATCAGGCAGTTGGAACAGATCATCTCGCCGATGGCCTGCTTGGACTCGAAGAACTTGTAGATGTAGGCCTTGGAAAAGCCGATGGCCTTGGCAAGGTCGGACACCGTGGTTTTCTCGTAGCCGTAGCGGCTGAAATGCGCTTTCGCCGCAGTCACGATCTGTTGCCGGACATCGTGTTCGACCGGGCCGCGCGCAGAGGTCGGATAGACGTTGGTGGTGCTCATGCGGCCTAGCTTACTCCATCAAAAAAATACTATGCAAGTGACCATTTTGGAATATAGTTACAGCGTCGCCACGCTTCTGACTGTTGAACATGCCGCGTCTTGCCGCCCCCGTTTTTCTGATGCTCGCCAGCCTTTGTGCAGGGTGTGCGGTAGGCCCTGACTACCAGCCGCCCGCCACGGCCCTGCCCCAGGCCTACATGGGGGGCCGCGTTCTGGGTGAGGGCAAGCCTCCCTCGCCGGACTCCCCCACGGACCTTGCAGCCTGGTGGGCAGCCTTTGGCGATGCGCAAATGGCGCGCCTCGTCACGGCGGCACTGCAGCAGAACCTGGATGTTGCCCAGGCCGCTGGCCGCGTGCTTCAGGCACGCGCCGGACTCGACGCGGCGGCAGCTGCGTTGCTGCCGTCGGCCCAGGTCTCGGCGCAAACGGCCAGGAGCTATCAGTCGGTCGAGACTCCGCTGGGCCGGGTGCTCGACTCCATACCGGGATTCGATCGCTACGGCAGCGCCCAGGAGGTCAACCTCGGAGCCAGCTGGGAGCTTGATCTCTTCGGTGGCCTGCGCAAGGCCAGGCAGGCTTCCCTGGCCGAGTACCAGGCATCGGAAGCCGGCGCCACTGCCGTGCGGCTCGCGGTGGCCGCCCAGACTGCGGACATCTATATCCAGATTCGCGGCCTGCAGGCGCGGCTGGCAGTGGCACGCTCGCAAGTGCGGACCCAGGAGCAACTGCGCTCCATCGTCGAACTGCGGTTTGGCAAAGGCCTGGCATCAGAGCTTCAATTGCGCCAGGTCGAGGGGGCACTTGCGCGGGCGCAAGCAACCATCCCGCCGCTGGAAAATGCGCTCGAAGCCGCGCTCAACGCCATGGACGTGATGCTGGCCACGGCACCCGGCACGCACCGGGCAGAGCTGGCCGAATCCCGCCCGGTCCCCGTGCTGCCAACCCTTTCCCTGGCGGAGGCGCCCGGCGATCTGCTGCGGCGACGCCCGGACCTCATCGCGGCGGAGCGGCGCCTGGCAGCGTCGAACGCACACATCGGCGTGGCGATCGCCGAGTACTACCCGAAGCTGTCGATCAGCGGCCTGATCGGCAGCGCCACCTCCATCTCCGCGGGCAATCTCTTCAGCGCCGGCGCATCGCAGGCCAGCGTTGTGGGCGGCCTGCGCTGGCGGCTGTTCGACTTCGGTCGCATCAACGCCCAGATCCACCAGGCGCAGGCACAGGAGGCGGAAAGCCTTGCCGCCTACCGGCAGTCGGTACTGCGCGCCACGGAAGAAGTGGAGAACGCCCTGGTCTCGCTGGACAGGCGACAGGAGCTGATGGCCGTGCTCGCCAGGGGCGCGGATGCGCTCACGCGGGCCCGGCAGGCCGCAGGCGCCGCCTACGACAAGGGCGTGGTCAGCCTGATCGAGGTGCTGCAGGCGGATGAAAGCCTGCTGGGCGTGCTGGATGCACAGGCGCAGGCCCGGATGGAGTCGGCGCGCTCGACGGTCGCGATCTTCAAGGCGCTGGGCGGCGGCTGGACGCCGGAGCCCCTGCCTTCCAGGGCATTGGCAACCGCCAGCCACGGTCTTCCCGCCAGCGTTGCCCCCTGAACCTGCCACTTCCCGAAAGGAGCCCCCTTTCCACGCACAGCAAAGCAACCGAACACCCCTGCGGGACATGCGGCCCAGGCCATGGCCCGGCTCCACCCACCCCCATCCGTCAAACCATGTCAAACACAACCCCCTCCCCCACCGTTGCTGCAGCCGCACGCATCCTGAAGCCGGCGCTTGCAGCCATCGCCTTCTCAAGCTGCTTCGCAGCCCATTCGCAGCCGCAAGACGCCTCGGCAGCCACATCGGACGCAGCGCTTTCCCGCGCCGAAGTCATCGCCGATCTCGCACTCTGGCGCCGCGCCGGATTGGACCGCCATGCGGAGATATCGATCTCCTACGGAGTCGAAACGCAGGAATATCGGGCCGCATACCAGGAGTACCTGCGCCTTCGCAACAGCGAGGCGTTCCAGGCGGAGGTCCGCAAGGCGCTGAGTCGGTAAGGCGGAGCGCCTTCCCGCCCAGGCCATCGCGGCAGCGGCTGGCTGCCTGGGGACGTGGCCCGGGGCTTTGCCTACAGGCCCAGGTCGGACAGACCGGGGTGGTCATCGGGGCGACGCCCCAGCGGCCAGTGGAACTTGCGCTCCGATTCCTGGATGGGCATGTCGTTGATGCATGCGAAGCGCCGGCGCATGAGACCGTCGGCCTCGAATTCCCAGTTCTCGTTGCCGTACGACCGGAACCAGTTCCCGGCATCGTCGTGCCACTCATAGGCGTAGCGGACTGCGATCCGGTTTTCCGCGTACAGCCAAAGCTCCTTGATCAGCCGGTAGTCCAGCTCCTTCTTCCACTTCCTCTCAAGAAGGGCCTGGGCCTCGGCGCGGCTGTTGGCGAACTCCGCCCGGTTGCGCCATTTCGTGTCGGGGGTATAGGCCATCGCGACCTTGGCCGCATCGCGTGTGTTCCATCCATCCTCGGCCAAACGGACCTTTTGGACGGCGCTTGCGAGAGAGAACGGGGGCAGGGGTGGGCGAGTTTCCATGATGTGACCTTTGAAAAGATGTAGAACGATCTGTCTACATGCACCACTCTAACGGAGGTGGAACGATCTGTCTACAATGTCTTCATGAAAACTTCCCAGCCATCTCTCGAGTCACTGCCGCCCCGCGAGCGCATCCTGGTGGCAGCCCATGGCCTTTTCTACGCAGAGGGCATCCGGGCCACGGGCGTGGACCGGATCATCGAGCGGTCGTCGGTCAGCAAAGTCACCTTCTACCGCCAGTACGCCAGCAAGGACGACCTGATCCGGGCGTACCTCGACTACCGCCATGAACGGTGGATTTCCTGGTTCCAGGCCAGCCTGGCGCAGGAGGCCGCCGGGGGCTCGTCAGCGTTGGATGCCCTGTCCACCACCCTCAGGAGCTGGTTCGGCCAGCCCGACTTTCGGGGCTGCGCCTTTCTCAATGCCGCTGCCGAACTGGGCTCGTCCGACCCTGAGATCCTGGCGACGGTCCGGCGGCACAAGCAGGAAATGTCGTCCGTGCTGGATCGCCTGTTCGGTGGCCGTTCCGTGTCCGTGGGCGCTGCGCTCACCCTGGTGGCGGACGGCGCCATCGTCCATGCGCAGATGGGTCAGCCGATCGATGAAGTCATGGAGAACTTCAAGGCAGCGGCCGAAGGGATCGTGAGCCGCCCCGGGTTGTGAGCAGGCTCAGGAGCGGGGCGCCGCTGAGGCTTCGGCGCGCCACAGCGGCAGGTCGTTGCTGCCTCGCCACCTTTGGCCACGCAGGGGCCGGATCTGGCAAGTCAGTGCTTTGCCACACGCTGTCCTGCCGCGTCGATGACGGCTTCGCCGTCCTCCTTGGAGAATGCCCCTTGCTGGGGACGCGGCAGTATGTCCAGCACCACCTCGGATGGCCGGCACAGGCGCGTGCCCAGTGGCGTCACCACAATGGGGCGATTGATGAGGATAGGGTGCCGGAGCATGGCGTCGATCAGCTGGGCATCGGTCCATTCCGGGTCGCCCAGGCCCATCTCGTCATACGGCGTACCTTTTTGCCGCAGAACCTCCCGCACAGGCAGGGCCAGGTCCGCCAGCAGCCGCTCCAGCGTGGCCCGGTCGGGCGGTGTCTTGAGGTATTCGATGACGGCGGGCTCCTCGCCGCTGTTGCGGATCAGGGCCAGCACGTTGCGCGATGTGCCGCAGGCGGGGTTGTGATAGATCGTGATGGTGCTCATGGCAGATGGGTTCTGTGAGGGAATTCAGGCAGCCACGCTCAGGCGCAGCGCAAGGGCGGAAAGCGTGATGAGCAGCACGGGGGCCGTCAAAACCGTACCGACCTTGAAGTAGTAGCCCCATCCGATGGTCATGCCTTTGCTGGCCAGCACGTGCAGCCACAGCAGCGTGGCCAGGCTACCGATGGGCGTAATCTTCGGGCCCAGGTCGCAGCCGATCACGTTGGCGTAGACCATGGCATCCCTGACCACGCCGGTGGCACTGGAGGCATCGATCGACAGCGCACCCACCAGCACGGTGGGCATGTTGTTCATCACAGACGACAGCAGGGCCGAGAGCACTCCCGTGCCGATGGCTGCGCCCCAGACGCCGCCTTGGGCAAAGCGGTCCAGAACGGATGCGATAGAGGTGATCAGCCCGGCATTGCGCAATCCGTAGACCACCAGATACATGCCCAGCGAGAACACGACGATCTGCCACGGCGCGCCATGCAGTACCTTGCGGGTGCTGATGACGCAGCCGCGTGCCGCCACGGCCAGCAGCAGGGCGGCACCTGCGGCCGCGACCGCGCTGACAGGCACGCCCAGCGGCTCCAGCCCGAAGAAGCCGACCAACAGCAGGACCAGGACCACCCAGCCCGCGCGAAAGGTCGCCGGATCGCGGATCGCATCGGCCGGGCGCCTGAGCTGGGCCAGGTCATAGGTTGCGGGAATGCCGCGCCGAAAGAACAGCATCAGCATGGCGAGGCTGGCCAGCACCGAGGCGAGATTGACCGGCACCATTACCGAGGCGTATTCGTTGAAGCCGATGTTGAAAAAGTCGGCCGAGACGATGTTGACCAGGTTGGAGACGATCAGCGGCAGGCTGGCCGTGTCGGCGATGAAGCCTGCCGCCATGACGAATGCCAGCGTGGCGGAGGGCGAAAAGCCCAGCGCCACGAGCATGGCCATCACGATGGGCGTGAGAATCAGGGCGGCGCCGTCATTGGCGAACAAGGCGGACACAGCCGCACCCAGCAGCACGATGAACGCGAACAGCTTGCTGCCCCGGCCGCCGCCCCAGCGTGCGAAGTGCAGCGCGGCCCATTCGAAGAAGCCGGCCTCGTCAAGCAGCAGGCTGATGATGATGACGGCTACAAAGGTGGCGGTCGCATTCCACACGATGCCCCAGACCACTGGAATGTCGGAAAGATGCACCACGCCGGCCAGCAGGGCAACGACCGCGCCCAGCGAGGCGCTCCAGCCAATGCCCAGGCCGCGCGGCTGCCAGATAACCAGCACAAGGGTGGAGATGAAGATCAGGACTGCCATGAGCATGGTGCTGGGAGATTCGGGTTTCAGAAGGCGCGCATTCGTGGACGAAGGGGGCGTCAGTGGGAGGCCAGTTCGCGGGCGGTGCCCTGTAGCCTTGCCTTTTCCAGCTTGTCGTCGGGCAGATTGACCAGCAGCTCCAGACGACGGCGCATCATGTGCAGAGTCTGTCGGAATGCTTCCAGCTTGACCTCTTCAGATGCGTCTCCCTGCGAGGGATCGGCGTATCCCCAGTGGGCGGTGGCGGGGTGGCCGGGCCAGATCGGGCAGACCTCGCCAGCTGCGTTGTCGCAGACGGTGATGATCAGATCCATCTGCGGCGCCTGCGGAGCCGCGAACTCATCCCAACTCTTGCTGCGCAGCCCCTGCACAGATACGCCGGCACGCTGCAGCACCTGCAAGCTCAAGGGATTGGGCTGCTGATTCGCGCGGGGGCTGCTGCCGGCCGAATACGCTTTGAAGCGCCCATTGCCCATGTCGTTGAGCAAAGCTTCGGCCAGGATGCTGCGCGCCGAGTTGTGAGTGCACAGGAACAGGACATTCAGGGGGGTGATGGAATCAGACATGGTGGCTTAGCAGCAGGACTTGGAGGAAGAGGAAGCTACGGTGCCTGGGGCGCAGCAGGCAGATGCGGCCGCCTGGCGCGGGGCCGTCGGCGCGCAGCACGCGCCGCTGGCTCCGACAGCTGCATCAGGGGCCTCGTGAAACACGGGAATGTTCTCCAGCGAATGAAAGTGCTCCCAGGCAATCCCCTGGGGATCGGTGATCCAGTGCTTGTCGCTGCGTGCATAGCAGCAGGTGGTGGCGCCTTCGTCGAGCATCGCCAGGTCGGCGGCCCTGGCGCGTGCCTTGAGCGCATCCAGCTCCTCGGCCTCATCCACTTGGAAGCCCAGGTGGTCCAGGCCGGCTTTCTCGCCTCGCGTCGAAATGGCGAAGTTCACCCGGGGCTCATCCAGCATCCACTTCGCGTAGTCGCTTTCCACGCGGGCGGGCTCGGCACCAAACAGCTGGGAATAGAACGCGATGTTCTTGGCCAGATCGTCGACGTGCATATGGACATGGAAGCGTTTCATCGTGGACTCCGTTCAGCAGTTGCAGGGCAAGGCATCCACCGTGGCGCATGCGGCGCCCTGGCAGCAGTTTTCGGTGAGGTAGGCGAGCAGGTCGTTCATCGCCGCAAAGGACGCCCGGTACAGCACATTGCGGCCCAGGCGCTCCTGGCTGACCAGCTCGGCATGGGACAGCTCCTTGAGGTGGAACGACAGCGCATTGGGTGCGATACCCAACTGTTCGGCCAAGGCGCTGGGCGTAAGCCCCGCAGGGCCGGCGACTACCAGGGCGCGGAAAACGCGCAGGCGCGCTTCATGGGCCAGGGCCGAAAGCGATCGGATGACTTGGGTTTCTTGCATGCATCAATAATACAACTATTGTTGAATTGTTGTTGAAAAAAATGAGAGCGGCCGTGCGGCTCCATTGCGCAAGCTCCGTGCGGAACGCCACTGAACACGCCGCGCGTCACGCAGATAACTCGTTGATTTCTCACGTCCTCGCAAGCCATGCGCCATCGATCCTTAGAGAGATGCGCCACTGAACTTTCGTCTGTACGGAAAACGCGCCACTGCACTTTAGTTTTTTTGGCCAGCAAGGCTGAGGAGCGAGCTATCGGCCGAGGCGCAAGGGCTCAGGGCCGATGTGCGGCGGCGTCGCGCGTTGCCATGGGCTCTTGTGTGGCAGCTACCGACCCGTTGCAGTCGTTTGTCGCTGGCCTGTCGGTGTCGGCTTTGCCTCGGCAGCTGCCGCCCCCCGCTGCCGGGCGAACTCACGCTGCATGGCGCCAAGCAGTCCTTAGCCTCTGCGACAAGCGCTGGCCCAAATGGTGGGGCTACTCGAAGGCTAGGACATTCTCCGGGCGCTCGCCCCGTGCCAGTGATCGTCTCACCCCCACTCAAACTTGCAGTCCCGAAACACGGATGGACGGCCAGGCTCGCCATGACACCCTGACAGCTCTACCCTCGCAAACATCGCCATCAACGGCGGACAGCACATCCACTGATGCTGACGACGTTCACACGGGGCGCAGCTGAAAACATTTCAGAACTTCATAGACACCGCCACGCGCATATTCCGCGCCTCCCCGTAGTACGACGAGGTCGAAACCCCTTGGTACTTGCGGTCGAAGACGTTGTAGAGGTTGGCCGAGACCGTGAGCTTCGGATTGATGGCGTATTGCACCATCAGGTCGGCCACAGCATAGCTTTTCTGCTCGACACGGCTGACGTTGGGCAGGCCCAGGAAGGAGAGGTCGCTCCAGGTGCCGCTTTGCCAGCGCACGCCGCCGCCCACGGTCAGGCCGTGGCCTATGTGAGGCAGGCGGTAGGTGGTGAACAGCTTGAGGGTGTTGCGCGGGATTTCGGGGTTCAGGCGGTTGCGCTCGGCGTCGCGCGCGATGTTGCGGGCAAAGCCGACGGAGGCGTTCCAGTGGCGGCGGATTTCGCCGGTCATCTCCACCTCGAAGCCACGCGTTTCGGCGCCCTTGACGGCACGGTAGGCCTGCTCGCCATTGGGCGCGTAGCTGCCCGTGATGGCCTGGGCCACGTTGTCCTGCAGCAGGCGGTAGACGGCGGCGCCCACCTGCAGGCGCTTGTCCAGCAGCTCGCCCTTGAGGCCCAGCTCGTAGCTGCGGCCCAGTAGGGGATCGAGCTTTTTGCCGTGGATGTCCAGGCTGCTCTGCGCCTGGAAAATATCGGTATAGCTGGCATAGGCCGACCAGTCGCGGCCCACGTCCAGCACCAGGCCGGCGAAGGGCGTGAGCTTGCCGTTTTCGGCCATGGCGCTGCCGCTGGTCTCGCCGCTGGCGAAATCGGTGTAGCTGTCGCGACGCTTCCAGTTCGTGATGCGTGCCCCCGCGATGACGGACAGCCGGTCCGTGGGGCGCAGCTGCAGCGATCCGTAAGCACTGCTGCTGCGTTCCACGGCCGCGCTGCGGCCTAGTACCGGGTTGTCGGGCTGCACCGGCGTGCGGCCATCCCAGGTGAAGAGGTTGTCTATGGTGTTGTCCCAGCCGGGGAAGGCCCAGCGGCCATGCGAGCCGCTGTCGTTGCGCGTGCGTGCCACACTGGCGCCGAAGGCGGCCTGGTGCTGGCGTCCCAGCAGCTGGAAGGGACCGGAAGCCGTAAGGTCCAGCGTGTCCTGCCGAGGCCGCCCCGTCCACCAGGCGGCCCACAGGCCGGCACCTGCGCCGGTGGTGCGGTCCACAGGCTGTTCATTGGTCCAGCCCGGAATCTCGTCATAGCTGCTGCGGTCGAGCGTGTAGATGGCCTTCAGGCGCCAGTCGCTGGCCATGCGGTGTTCGAGCGAGGCGAAGACGCTGCGGTAGTCCCGCCGTGCCGAGGCCCAGCGCGCGCCCGAGGACGCGGAGCGGCTCCAATCGATGCGCGTGCCATCCGTGTAGAAGAAAGGCCGGCCCCCACGGCCTACGCCAGAAGCGTCGTAGTCCTGCGCGGAAAAGCCCACGGTGGCCAGCGTGGACGGCGACAGGTCAGCCTCCACCACGCCGTACAGCGAGCGGCTGCGGTCCTGCTCGTAGTCGACCTTGGAATGGCGGTTCTGCGACACGGCCACGATGCGCCCGCGCACCGATCCGGAGGCGTTGAGCGGAGATGACAGATCCACCTCGGCACGTGCGAAATCCCAGGAGCCTGCCGTGAGCCTGGCGCTGCCCTGGAACTCGGCCGTGGGCAGCTTGCGCACCAGGTTGATGGTGGCGCCGGGCGTGCCCGCGCCGCTCATCAGCCCCGAGGCGCCGCGCACGACTTCGACGCGGTCGAACATGGCCATGTCGCTGGTCTGGAAGATGGCCGGGTAGTCGCTGAACAGGCGGTTGACGCCATCGACCTGGAAGTTCTTGATCTGAAAGCCCCGCGCGAAGAACTGGTTGGTGTCGCCGCCCGTGGGACCGTACTGCGCATAGCTCAGGCCCGTGGTCTGGCGGGCGATGTCTTCCTGCAGCACGATGCCCTGGTCGTCCATGCGCTGGCGCGTGATCACGCTGACCGACTGCGGTGTCTCGCGCAGCGACAGGGACAGGCCCGTGGCGGCCCGCGATTCGCTGGCGGCGTAGGACTGCGTGTCCTCGGTGACGGCGCTGCGCTCGGCCTGGGCGGTGACGCGCACCTCGGCCAGCGTGGCCGCGCCGGTGGGCGTTCCCACGGCCAGGGACGGTCGCACCACAAAGCCGCCGCCCTCGCGCGGCAGGGCCTGCAGGCCCGTGCCGGCCAGCAGCGCGGACAGGGCCTGGTCCACGGTTCGATCACCCTGCACGCCGGGGCTGGTCCTGTCTGCGGTCTGGGCGGTGGAGAAGGACAGCAGGATGCCCGCCTGGGCGCCAAAGCGATTGAGCGTGGCGGTCAGCGGCCCGGCAGGAATGTCGTAGCGCTGCACTGCCTGGGCGTGGGGCTGTGCCTGGGCGTGGGGCTGTGCCTGTGCGTGGGCCTGCGCCGGGGCAAGCACCGCCACCAGCGGCAGTGCCAGAACGGCGGGGCGCAAGGCCTGCCGCAGTTGAAATGCCAGTCGTGTGGCGCGAAAAGTCGGGTGATGGCCCATGGTGTGCGTGTCCCTCGGTCCTGGATGGTTGGCAATGGAATGCGGGCGCAGAAAAAAGCGCTTCATCTCCATTGCCCCGCGAGACGCGAAAAGCGATCAGCCAGGATCGACAAGAGCCAGGAAATCAGGCCGGCTCGACCACCACCCAGTAGCGCGTGGCCGTGCGCAGGCGCACCGGCAGGGTGGCCAGCAGCATGGCCAGCACCTGGTCGGTGTCGGCCAGCGGATAGGTACCGCTGACGGGCAGCTGCGCCACGGCGCCATCGCAGCCCAGGTGGCCGGGCCGGTAGCGCGACAGCTGGTCCAGGAACTCGGCCAGCGGCATGTCCTGGGCCACCAGCATGCCGCGCGTCCAGGCTGCCAGGGCCGGATCGGCGGGCCCGGCCGGCGTGGTGGCCTGAGCGTCAAACTGCGCCTGCTGGCCTGTTTGCAGCAGATGGAGGTGGCCGGGCCGTTCGCGGGGCGCGATCTCCGTGGCGCCTTCAAAGACCGCAACCCGGCTGGGCCCCTGGCCGCGCTGGCGCACGACGAAGCGCGTGCCCAGGGCACGTATGCGGCCATGGCGGGTTTCGACGAGCAAGGGCGGCGCACTATCCTTCAGGCCCTGGGCCGTGGCCACCTCGATGTCGCCGCCGCGCAGGCGCACCAGGCGCTGCTGCGGGCTGAAATCCAGGTCGACCGCGCTGTCGGCATTCATCTGCAGCTGGGTGCCGTCCGGCAGGCGCAGGCTGCGCCGCTGGGCCGTGCCCGTGCGCAGGTCCGCCCCCAGGCCGGCCAGCCAGTCGCCCGAGGATGCCGGACCTCTCCATGCCACGGCACCGGCACCCGCGCCCGTGAACAGCAGCACGGCCAGGCTGCGCACCGCCAAGCGCCGCCCGCGCCCGCGTGCCGTGCGCGCGGCCTGGGCCAGGGCCACGCTGGCCGGCGTACCGGACAGCGGCTGCAGGCGTGCGCCCATTGCCTCTATGCGCAACCAGGCGCGCTCATGGTCGGGATGGGATTCGCGCCAGTGCTGCAGGCGCTGCACCAGCATCTCGCGCGTGCCGGCGCTGTGATCATCGGACTGCAGCTCCACCAGCCATTCGGCGGCCTGCTCGCGCACCGCAAGAGGAATGGGCAGGCTCATGCGCCGTCGTCGTCCAGAAAGCAGACTTGCACCACGGCCCGCGCGATATGGCGGCGCACGGTGGGCACGGAAAGGCCCAGTTCAGCCGCGATGTCGGCCTGCCTCATGCCGTCGATCTGCGACAGCAAAAAGGCCTGGCGCACGGGCAGTGGGAGCAGGGCCAGCAGGCGGTCCACCTCGACCAGGGTCTGCAGCACGATGGCGCGGTGCTCGGGGGACTGGGCCACGGCCTCGGGCATGAGGGCCAGGGCGTCCAGATAGGCCTGCTCCACGCAGCGCTTGCGGTAGAGGTTGGCGGCCAGACCCTGGGCAATGGTCATCAGCAGGGCACGCGGTTCGCGAATGGCCTGGATCTCGGCGCCGCTGCGGCCCAGCAGGCGCACATAGGTGTCCTGGGTCAGATCGGCCGCATCAAAGGCATTGCCCAGGCGCTTGCGCAGCCAGCCCAGCAGCCAGCCGTGGTGGTCGGAGTAGAGAGTGGCGACATCGGGAACAAGGGCGCGGTCGGCGGCGGGCATGGGAAAGCGGCACGAGTGAAGCAGGAGGAAAGGCACCGGGGCAATATGCAGCGGCAAACAAGAATGCTTCTTATTTTCATTGTATCCAAATCCTACATCGTCAGTGCACCAACCTGCGCACCAACGCCTGAGTGCGGACGCTCGGCGCGAACACCATCGTGGGCTGATTCCACCTTCGTTGAAACCAGTCGGAGCGACGGCATGGAGTCGACAGGAATCAGCGGTGCAGCGCGAAATGGGGCCTTCGAGGCGAAGCACGGCGCACCGAAGAATCGACTGGCCACTTCCAAACGGTGAAGCGGTCGTCCAACAATGGAAGTCTTCAACGGCCGGTGTTGGTCGTCCCTGTCACTCTCGCTTTGCACAGTGAAGGGCGTAGATCAGCCTGAGGCCATCGTTAGAAAGTCTGCAGTTGCCAACTGCTCCGCAGCGATTGCTGCTGCTCACGGCCACCTCGTGACCTATCAGTTGCAGCCACATGGTGGTCATCCAAGCTTCAGGGCTGGCGGCATCGCCAGATGCTTCGCTCCTCATCCGCACCCGACCTGGTGAAGCTCCCCTTTAGGACTGGGCCGTCATCGTGCCACGAAGGCTGAGCTTTTCTCCCTCTGCCCACAGAGGTCACCAGACGAGGCCTCGGTCTCGTTCGCGCCTGATCAAGGGCAGTCACTCTGCACGGCTGGCTGATCTTGGGTGCGCTCAGCACCACGGCCAGGGCGCCTTCGAGGCGACGTTAGGTCACAGCCCGCAAGGCTGCATG